>NZ_NPIH01000235.1 GCF_012275575.1 Paraburkholderia sp. SG-MS1
ACGTTCGCCCTCCGCGAGGCCGCTGTGCAACGTGACGATCGACGTGCCGTTGAGCGCGGCGAAGCGCGCCCGGAAAGCCGCCTCGAATTGGGGCGTCAGATTGATTTCCGGCACGAGGACGAGCGCCTGGGCGTCGGGCTTCGCGGCAAGAATCTCGGCGAGCGCACGCAGATACACCTCGGTCTTGCCGCTGCCCGTCACGCCGTGCAGCAGGAACGGAGCAAAGCCGTCCGCGTCGCGAATTGCTTCGACGGCGGCCGTTTGCTCGTCCGTAAGCGTGGGCAGCACGGGCGCAGGCGCGTCGGGCGACGCCGGAACGGCCTGCACCTCGGCAGCCTCGATGATGTCGAGCGCCACCCACCCCTGCGCTTGCCATGCTTCGAGATTCGCAAGCGCTTTGGGGTGGAGCGCGCGAGCGTCGGCGGCCAGCAGAAAATCGGCGTCGGCGAGCGATTGTGCGAGCTTTCGCAAGGCGCTCGCGCGCGCAGGCAAGGCGTCGGGTAGTGCCTCCCGGCCTTCCGGCGTGACGCTATAGCGCTCCTCCGGTGCGAACAGGCGAGACCAGCGCGACGCATCGCGTAACGCTTGCGGCAACGCCGGCAACGCCACCTCACCCATCCCGCGCTGGTAGTAGTCGGCGGCGAAGGCGCTCAGCCTCAACCATTCCGCGGACAGCGGCGGGCACGCGGTGCATAAGCTGCTGACCGAGCGCAGGCGGTTTTCCGGCACGTCGCTGTGAGCGGTCACTTCGCAGACGAGCCCGACCACGTGCCGCTTGCCGAATGGCACACTGATGAGCATGCCCGGCGCGACGGGTTCAGATGCGTCGTATCGATAGTCGAACAGAGTCGGCAGCGGATGATCCAGCGCAACGCGGACGAAGACCTCGCTCACGCGGCCGCACGACTTGGGGGTGCTGACGCGACGTGACGCCACGTCGCCACGCACATCGGACACGCAGAGAGCCGATCAAAGTTAAAGTAAAACTTCAATAACAGCGCTAAGTTTTGGATTCCGCTGAACAATTGCAATCGATCCGCTGGCCTGTGGATAACTTTGTTGAGAACTTCGCCCGGATGGGCCGCGAACCGCGTCGCGGCGGCCTTCTGTGGGGTACCGCACATTTCGTCTGGCACCCCTCAAACCCTTGCCCGACAAGGGTTAGATCAAATGCGCACGCACTGTGCAAGGGTCAGGACACGACGAAAGGTTCTACTGCGCCGCAGCGTGGCAAATGTGCATAAGTCAAGTCTTGACAATCACGAGACCGCCACCCGACGGCCTATGAACAGCAATTCTCCCCTTAGACCCGGAGCCCACTTCGCTGCGTCGCAACAAAAATGGTAACGATTACGGCCTCACGTTAGTGCATGCGCGCCACCGCGAATCGTGCGGCTGTGACGATGCACTTCGTCGACCAGCTCCGCTACGTTTTCGGGGGGCGTGAACTGCGAGATACCGTGCCCCAGATTGAAGACGTGGCCGGGGTGACTGCCGAAGCTGTCGAGTACCGCGCGCGCTTCCATGCGAATCGAAGCGGGCGGCGCAAACAGCACCGAAGGGTCGATATTGCCTTGTAGCGCGACCTTGCCGCCCACGCGCTCGCGAGCTTTACCCAGATTCACGGTCCAGTCGAGACCGACCGCATCGACGCCGATCCGGGCTATCTCGTCGAGCCACAGACCGCCGCCCTTCGTGAAGGTGATCACCGGCACTTTCTCGCCGTCGTGATCGCGCTTCAACTGGCTCACCACCTGCTGGATGTACTGCAGTGAAAAGCGTTGATAGGCACCGTCCGCCAGCGCCCCGCCCCACGTGTCGAAAATCATCACGGCTTGCGCGCCGGCTTCGATCTGCGCATTCAGGTAGGCCGCGACCGAACGTGCATTGACGTCGAGGATCCGATGCATCAGATCCGGACGTGCGTAAAGCATCGACTTGACTGTGCGGAAGTCCGCCGACCCGCCGCCTTCGACCATGTAGCAGGCCAAGGTCCAAGGGCTGCCCGAAAAGCCGATCAGCGGCACCCGCTGGCGGCCTTGTGCGTCCGTGAGCGCCGTGCGAATTTCGCGAACGGCGTCAGTGACGTAGCGCAGCGTGGCGTCGATGTCCGGCACCGTGAGGCGCGCCACGTCGTCTTCCGTGCGCACCGGGCGGGCGAATTTCGGCCCCTCGCCCGTAACGAATTCGAGTCCGAGGCCCATGGCGTCGGGCACGGTCAGGATGTCGGAGAACAGGATCGCGGCGTCGAGGGGGTAACGATCGAGCGGCTGAAGCGTGACTTCCGTCGCGAACGCCGGACTCTTTGCAAGACCAAGGAAACTGCCTGCGCGACCCCGCGTGGCGTTGTATTCCGGCAGATAGCGACCAGCCTGCCGCATCAGCCAGATCGGCGTGTAGTCGGTAGGCTGGCGCAGCAGCGCGCGCAGGAAGGTGTCGTTCAGGAGTTTATGGGCCACGTTACGTACGACTGAGGGCAAAGGGGCATTTTACCGGAGCGCGCTCGCCCCATCGCGCCCGATACGACCAATAACTGTCCAGCCGCATGGTACCGACAGTTTTCCGTAGCTGCCCGCAGCTGTCACCCTGGCTGAATGGCCGATGTTCAAGGCAGCTTCACCGAGCTACTATCGGACCGTCTTACCAGACAATTACATACAAATGAGAAGGAGACTCGATGAAGCTAGTACTTGCCATCCTCGGCGCCATCGCCGGAGTTTTGATGCACGCAGGCGCGACCGGTGCGCAGACCAGTCCCGCCGCGCCGTCCAGACTGGACGAAATTCTTAGCCGTGGCACGCTGCGCGCTTGCACGACTGGTGACTACAAACCCTATTCGTTCGACAAAGGGGATGGCCAGTTCGAAGGCATCGACATTGACATGACGGAGTCGCTCGCGAAATCGCTCGGTGTGAAGGCGCAATTCGTCAAGACGTCATGGTCGAACCTGATGAACGACTTTGTCGCGAAATGCGATATCGGCGTGGGTGGCGTGTCGCCTACGCTCGAGCGGCAAAAGCGCGCGTTCTTCACGCAGGCTTACATGATCGACGGCAAGACGCCCATCGTGCGCTGCGACGACGTCAGCAAGTATCAGACTGTCGCGCAAATCGACCAGCCGTCGACGCGCGTGATCGTCAATCCCGGCGGGACCAACGAGCGTTTCGCGAAGCAGTACTTTGCGCATGCGAATTTGACCGTCTATCCGGACAACGTGACGATCTTCAAGCAGATCCTTGCTGGGAAGGCCGACGTGATGGTGACGGACGCCTCGGAAACCTTGTTGCAGCAGAAGCTGAATTCGGGTCTTTGTTCCGTGCATCCGGACAAGCCGTTCCAGTATGGCGAGAAAGCTTGGCTGCTGCCGCGCGGCGATGTGGCTTTCCAGCAGTATGTCGACCAGTGGCTCCACCTTGCGCGGGCGACTGGCGAATATCAGGCTATCTCCGACAAGTGGTTGAAATGAAGTAAGTGGCCGGCGCAGATGCCGATTACTTCTGGCGTCGGCCAACATCGTGTAACGAACCGCGTCCAGTTTTAAGAAAAAGCCCAACAACGGCGCCGCATGGTTAACTGCGTGAATTGACCCCTTCAAACGCCGTCGAAAAATGGAGGTTGTTGCTTTGCGATACATCAGACCGCGTTTTAAGTATAAATTTACAGCAGCTCAGCAATACCTGTAACACGGGAGATTTTCCCCATAAAAGATGCGCATGCAACCATTTGATGCGGAATCGACTGAACAATTTACGCCGCAATATGCGACACGAATAGCATCAATCATGGGTATGAAATTGCGAGCGAGTCATCAGTAAAAATTACGTTTCGAGCGTCCAAATTTGCCATGGCTCCCGCAGCGCCTTATTTGGCGGGCGTTACAACCTGAAACACTTTGTTACCGCGCCATTAGAGTAATTCGCCCACAATGCCTCAACGGTTTCAACACGGATGTGGCTGGGTGCATGGTGTGAGCGGATACGATGCACTTGCCGGTCGGCGCATGCCGAAGCCCTGAGAAGGGGCATCCCTGCTGGGGCCGTATTCGGCACAGGGTTGCCGTCTCAGTTGCTCCATCTTTGGTCTCCTCGCGCTAACCCCGTAGCGTGTGGTTTTTAGCGGGCTCCAGGCCCGCTTTTTTTTCGTCTGGCCAAACGTTTGCGCATACGGCACGCTCCGGCTTTGCTTCAATTCAGGTCGGTTGGCGAAGCCACCAGAACGGTTCTGGCTTCTGTTTGCGCCGCGCGGTTTGCCGTTAGCAATTACCAGCGCGGCTCTATTCTGCGCGTCATGCTGTCCTGTCTTCCTGCAGCTTCAATTCGCTAATCATCCGTTCGCGCATGATGAATTTCTGCACTTTGCCGGTCACCGTCATGGGCAGTTCGTCGACGAAACGGACGTACTTCGGCACTTTGTAGTGCGCAATTTGCCCTTGGCAGAATTGCTGAATCTCTTCGGCGCTCGCCTGCTCACCCGAGCGCAGCACGACCCATGCGCAGACTTCCTCGCCGTACTTCGCGTCGGGCACGCCGAACACCTGCACGCTCTGGATTTTCGGGTGGCGGAACAGAAATTCTTCGACCTCTCGCGGATAGATGTTTTCCCCTCCGCGAATCAGCATGTCCTTCAATCGGCCCACAATGTTGCAGTAACCCTCGGCATCGAGCGTTGCCAGATCGCCGGTATGCATCCAGCCGTCGATCACGCTTTCGCGCGTCTTCGCCTCGTCGCCCCAGTAACCCTGCATCACCGAGTAGCCCCGCGTGCACAGTTCGCCAGTCTCGCCCACCGGCACGATCTCGCCGAGCGGATCGACGATCTTCACCTCCAGATGCGGCTGAATGCGGCCCACCGTGGTGGTGCGTTTGTCGAGCGGGTCGGTCGTCGAACTCTGGAACGACACGGGGCTGGTTTCCGTCATGCCGTACGCAATCGTGATCTCGCTCAGATGCATCTTCGAGACGACCCTCTTCATCGTTTCGATCGGGCACGGCGAGCCCGCCATGATGCCGGTGCGCAGTTGCGAGAAGTCGTAGCCGGCGAAGTCCGGGTGATCGAGTTCGGCGATGAACATGGTCGGCACGCCGTGCAAGGCGGTGCACTTTTCTTCGGCCACCGCGGCGAGGGTCGCGGCGGGGTCGAAGCCTTCGCCTGGAAACACCATATTCGCGCCGACCGACACGCACGCCAGCACCGACAGGACCATCCCAAAACAGTGGTACAGCGGGACGGGAATACATAAGGCGTCCTGCTCGGACAGCCGCATCGCCATCGCGATGTAGCGCGCGTTGTTGACGACGTTGCTATGGGTTAGCGTTGCGCCTTTCGGATTTCCCGTCGTACCGCTCGTGAACTGAATGTTGATCGGTTCGTGGCATGTCAGCGTTGCGCCAACGGCTTCCAGTTGCGCGATGTCGAGCGTCGCGCGTCCCCGTTCAATCAGTTCGGAAAAGCTCATCATGCCAGGCGTTTCGGTGTCGCACATGCGAATCACGTAGCGCAACTCCGGCAACCGTGCGGCGTGAAGGTCGCCCGGCGCCTGCGCCGCCAGTTCGGGAGCAAGTTCCTGCAGCATTTCGAGGTACATCGACGTCTTGAAACGCTCGGCGGCAATGACCGCCTTGCAGCCGACCTTGTTTAACGCATATTCGAGCTCCGCGAGTCGATAGGCCGGGTTGATGTTGACCAGCACCGCGCCGATCCGCGCGGTCGCGAATTGGGTAAGCAACCACTCCACGCGGTTTGGCGACCAGATGCCCACGCGGTCGCCCTTCGCGATGCCGAGTGTGAGAAGCCCGGCCGCCAGCACGTCCACTTCGTCTGCAAATTCCTTCCACGTCCAGCGAATGCGCTGCTCGCGAAACACCACGGCCGGGCGGTCGGCAAAGCGCCTGGCCGTGTCGCGAAGAAACTGGCCGACGGTCGCTTCGCTCAACGGGATTTCGGTCGACCCACGCACATACGAAAGTCCGCCTTTGGGTTCGATGAGTGCACCTTCGCCTGACGCTTGCGTTGCCATGGTGTTGTCTCCGTGAGCGGAAGCTCGCCCGATTGAAATGAATTTGAAATCGATTGTGCCACCGGCGTGCGTTCTTATGGCATCAAGTCTTACCCGCAGCGCATCGCGCGGACTTGCGCGACAGGCGTGCGATCGGTCCGATCGCATCATTGTGCAGACCTTTCCGTAAACGTCAATTCGTGGTCAAAAAAAAGCAGCCGCGAAGGCTGCTTTCTCTCTGATACGTATGCCTTTTAGTTCTGACCACGCAGCTTGCGCAGACGCTGAATCGCAGCGAGCTGAGCCGTCGCGTAAGCCAATTCCGCTTGCGCGGTGGCGTATTCGAGGTTCGAACCCGTGTTTTGCAGCGCTTCTTCCGCGCGCTTGCGTGCATCTTCAGCTTTGGCTTCGTCGAGATCCTTGCCACGGATCGCGGTGTCGGCGAGAACCGTCACTGCGCCCGGCTGGACTTCGAGGATGCCGCCGGCGACGAACACAAACTCTTCTTCGCCGTTCTCAGCTTCGATGCGCACCGCACCCGGACGAATCCGCGTGATGAGCGGCGTGTGGCCCGGCAAAATACCGAGTTCACCCGCTTCGCCCGGCAGCGCGACGAACTTCGCCTGGCCCGAGAAGATCTGCTCTTCCGCGCTGACGACGTCTACTTTAATGGTTGCCATAACTGTCGACTCCTGTCGACGAGAGCTAGCGCTTGAGCGCCTATTCTCGTCCCATGCAAGGCTACAAGGTGAGCGTAGTGAGAGGCGCCCGCTTTGCGGTCCGATACAGCACAACCATATCGACACGCACAAGCCGACGCCCGCTTCGTTACACCCGACCCTTACTGGATCTTCTTGGCCTTTTCGAAGGCTTCGTCGATCGTGCCGACCATGTAGAACGCTTGTTCCGGCAGGTGGTCGCATTCGCCTTCAACGATCATCTTGAAGCCACGGATCGTTTCCTTCAGCGGCACGTACTTGCCCGGCGAACCCGTAAACACTTCAGCGACGTGGAACGGCTGCGACAGGAAACGCTGGATCTTACGAGCGCGCGCAACGGCGAGCTTGTCTTCCGGCGCCAGTTCGTCCATGCCCAGAATCGCGATAATGTCGCGCAGTTCCTTGTAGCGCTGCAGCGTCTGCTGCACGCCACGCGTGATCGAATAGTGCTCTTCGCCAATCACGTTCGGGTCGATCTGACGCGAGGTCGAATCGAGCGGGTCGACTGCCGGGTAGATGCCCAGCGAAGCGATGTCACGCGACAAGACGACGGTTGCGTCCAGGTGGCCGAAAGTCGTAGCCGGCGACGGGTCGGTCAAGTCATCCGCAGGGACGTACACGGCCTGAACCGACGTGATCGAGCCGGTCTTGGTCGACGTAATACGCTCTTGCAGCTTACCCATTTCTTCAGCCAGCGTCGGCTGATAGCCCACTGCCGACGGCATACGGCCGAGCAGTGCCGACACTTCCGTGCCTGCCAGCGTGAAACGGTAAATGTTGTCGACGAAGAACAGCACGTCGAGGCCTTCGTCACGGAAGTGCTCAGCCATCGTCAGACCGGTCAGCGCGACGCGCAGACGGTTGCCCGGCGGCTCGTTCATCTGGCCGTACACCAGCGCGACCTTGTCGAGAACGTTCGAGTCCTTCATTTCGTGATAGAAGTCGTTCCCTTCGCGGGTACGTTCGCCAACACCGGCGAACACGGAGTAACCACCGTGTTCCTTGGCGATGTTGTTGATCAGTTCCATCATGTTCACGGTCTTGCCCACGCCGGCGCCACCGAACAGACCCACCTTACCGCCCTTCGCGAACGGGCAGATCAGGTCGATAACCTTGATGCCAGTTTCGAGCAGCTCGGTCGACGGCGACAGTTCGTCGAACGCCGGAGCCTTCTGGTGAATACCGCGAACCACGTCCGAGTTGATCGGGCCGGCTTCGTCGATCGGGCGACCCAGCACGTCCATGATCCGCCCCAGAGTCGGCTTGCCGACCGGCACGCTGATCGGGTTACCCGTGTTCTTCACGACCGTGCCGCGACGCAGGCCGTCCGAAGCACCCAGACAGATGGTACGGACGACGCCGTCGCCCAGCTGTTGCTGGACTTCTAGGGTCAGTTCCGAACCTTCGAGAATGAGCGCGTCGTAAATCTTCGGCATGTCCGAACGCGGGAATTCCACGTCGATCACCGCGCCGATGCACTGTACGATCTTGCCTTCTACCAAAGCAGTAGTACTCATCGCTTTTCCTTTAGATACTCAATTCTTCACTCGCGCAAAGGCGCAATTTCGATGGGCCGCCAAGGTGGGGCGCGCCTCACGGGCGCACACGAAGCGGCGTGACTGACCGTCGAGGTCAGACTGCCGCCGCGCCACCGACGATTTCCGACAGTTCTTTCGTGATCGCGGCCTGACGGCTCTTGTTGTACACGAGCTGCAGTTCGTTGATGACCTGCTTCGCATTGTCCGAAGCAGCCTTCATCGCGACCATCCGCGCCGACTGCTCCGATGCCATGTTCTCCGCGACGGCCTGATAGACCAGCGCTTCGACATAACGCACCAGCAGTTCGTCCACCACTGCCTGCGCATCCGGCTCGTAGATGTAGTCCCACTGCGTGCTCGGCGTCGTGCTGTCTTCTTCCTTGCGCTCGAACTGGTCTGCCGACAGCGGCAGCAGTTGCTCAATCACCGGCTCCTGCTTCATCGTGTTGACGAAGCGCGTGTATGCCAGGTACACCGCCGACACCTTGCCTTCCGAGTACAGGTCGAGTTGCACCTTCACCGCGCCGATCAGCTTTTCCAGATGCGGCGTATCGCCCAGATGCACGACGTTCGACACCACCTTGGCGCGCAAACGGTTCAGAAAACCCAGACCCTTGGTGCCGATCGCAGTTGCTTCGACCGTCTTGCCCTGGCCTTCCAGTTCCTTGAACTTCTGCGTCGACGCGCGCAACACGTTGGTGTTCATCCCGCCGCACAGACCCTTGTCGGTGGTGACGAGGATGATGCCGGCCGCCTTCGCGCCTTCGTTCGACACCATGAACGGGTGACGATACTCAGGGTTCGCACGGCTCATGTGCGCAGCGATGTCGCGGACCTTGTCGGCATACGGGCGAGCAGCGCGCATGCGCTCCTGAGCGCGGCGCATCTTCGATGCGGCCACCATCTCCATCGCTTTCGTGATCTTGCGCGTGTTTTGCACGCTCTTGATCTTGCCGCGAATTTCCTTCATTCCAGCCATTGCTTGCTCCTTGTCGGCCCGAGTTAGCGCTTTAGCGCTTACTCGGGTCCCATGCAAAGCGATCGAAGCGGCGCGAGGGCATTCACATGCGTCCCGCTCCGCTTCAAGGTCCGTTTATGCCTTGCGGATCATTCGCGGATCAATAAGCGCCGGACCTCTTGAAGTCTTTGAGGACCGTGTGCAGCAGGCCTTCGTCGTCCTTCGAGAGTTCCTTGGTATCTTCGATGCGCTTGACCAGGTCAGCGTGGCTCGACTTCAGGTGCTCGCGCAGGCCCTTTTCGAACGGCAGGACTTGCGGGACTTCGAGGTCGTCGAGGTAGCCGTTGTTCGCTGCGAACAGCGAAACAGCCAGTTCCCACACTTGCAGCGGTTGGTACTGCGGCTGCTTCAGCAGTTCCGTCACGCGGCGGCCGCGCTCCAGCTGCTTACGGGTCGCTTCGTCGAGATCCGAGGCGAACTGGGCGAATGCTGCGAGTTCACGGTACTGTGCGAGGTCGGTACGGATACCACCCGACAGCTTCTTCACGACCTTCGTCTGAGCCGCACCACCCACGCGCGACACCGACACGCCGGCGTTAATCGCCGGGCGGATACCTGCGTTGAAGAGGTCGGTTTCCAGGAAGATCTGGCCGTCGGTAATCGAGATCACGTTCGTCGGAACGAATGCGGTCACGTCGCCTGCTTGCGTTTCGATGACCGGCAGTGCCGTCAGCGAACCGCTCTTGCCCTTCACTTCGCCGTTCGTGAACTTCTCGACGTACTCTTCCGAGACGCGAGCAGCACGCTCCAGCAGACGCGAGTGCAGATAGAACACGTCGCCCGGATACGCTTCACGGCCCGGCGGGCGGCGCAGCAACAGCGAGATCTGACGATACGCCCAAGCCTGCTTGGTCAAGTCGTCGTAAACGATCAGCGCGTCCTGACCGCGGTCGCGGAAGTATTCGCCCATCGTGCAGCCGGCGTAAGGTGCGAGGTACTGCATCGCAGCCGATTCCGAAGCCGAAGCGGCCACGACGATCGTGTATTCCAGCGCGCCGGTTTCTTCCAGCTTACGCACCACGTTCATGATCGACGAAGCCTTCTGGCCGATCGCGACGTAGATACAGAAAAGGTTCTTGCCCTTCTGGTTGATGATCGCGTCGACTGCGACTGCGGTCTTGCCGCACTGGCGGTCGCCAATGATCAGCTCACGCTGGCCGCGGCCAACCGGCACCATCGCGTCGATCGACTTCAGACCGGTCTGGACCGGCTCCGAAACCGACTTACGCCAGATCACACCCGGAGCAATCTTTTCGATTGCGTCGGTCTTCTTCGCGTTGATCGGGCCCTTGCCGTCGATCGGATTGCCAAGTGCATCGACCACGCGGCCGAGCAGTTCCGGACCCACCGGCACTTCGAGAATGCGGCCCGTCGTCTTGACGATGTCGCCTTCCGAAATGTGTTCGTACTCACCCAGAATCACGGCGCCGACCGAGTCGCGCTCGAGGTTCAGTGCGAGACCGAAGGTGTTGCCCGGAAATTCGAGCATTTCGCCCTGCATCACTTCCGACAGGCCGTGAATACGCACGATACCGTCGGTCACGGAGATCACGGTACCCTGGTTGCGAACGTCTGCGCTCGCTTCAAGGCCCTGGATCCGGCTCTTGATCAGCTCGCTGATCTCAGAGGGATTGAGTTGCATTATTCGCTCCTGATAGTCAATTCTGTTGCGTGCCAGCCGCTTCAGCGCCGTGGGCGCTTCAGGCCGTCAGAGCCGTTTGCATGCTGGCAAGCCGCGCGCGGACCGAGGTATCGAGCACTTCGTCGCCGACCGTCACGCGCACGCCGCCGATCAACGACGAGTCCACCTGGACCGTCGGCTTCAGCTTGCGTTTGAACTTGCGTTCGAGACTTGCGACGAGTTCGTTCAACTGCGCGCCTTCGAGCGGGAATGCGCTGACGATCAGCACATCGGCCGCCCCTTCGCGGGCATTCTTCAACTCTTCGAACTGCACGGCGATTTCCGGCAGCAATTGCAGGCGATGGTTGTCCACCAGCATTTGCACCAGATTCTTCGCTTGCGCGTTGTCCTTGAGCGGCGACTTGACCGCGGCCAGCAGCAGTTCGCTGACCTGGGCGCGGCTTACTTTCGGGCTCGAGGAAATCGACAGCACTTCGGGCAGACGCGCAACCTGTGCCAGCTCCTGCACGAGGGTAGACCAGGCGGCGATGTCACCAGCTTCGGCCACGCCAAAGAGCGCTTCTGCGTACGGACGGGCGATGGTTGCAAGTTCGGCCATGATCAGAGCTCGGCTTTCAGTTGATTCAGCAGGTCAGCGTGAGCTGCCTGGTCGACTTCGCGCTTCAGGATCTGTTCGGCGCCCTTCACAGCTAGCGCAGCGACTTCGCCGCGCAGCGTTTCGCGCGCCTTGACGACTTGCTGCTCCGCGTCGGCCTTCGCTTGCGCGATGATGCGAGCGGCTTCAGCTTGTGCCTGAGCCTTGATTTCGTCAGCGACTGCCACCGCGCGCTTTTCCGCGTCGGCAATACGTTGCTGACCGTCGTTGCGCGCCTGGGCGAGTTCCTGGTCGACGCGCTTGTGAGCAGCTTCGAGTTCTTGCTTGCCCTTTTCAGCAGCCGACAAACCGTCAGCAATCTTCTTCGAGCGCTCGTCGAGGGCGTTGATCAACGGCGGCCACACGAACTTCATCGTGAACCACGCGAGGATCAGGAACACGACCATTTGCGCAAACAGGGTTGCGTTGAGATTCACGGTGTTTCCTTAAACGTTGCTAGTTCGGAAAGTGAAACGGCAAGGCGCTCATCGATTCTGTATTCGATCAGCGCCCCAGTGCCCGTTCCGCCCTGCGCCTTTACCAGTTATAGCTCAGGCGCAAACTTCCGAGGAACCTCAGCCTGCCAGCTTCGACAGCAGCGGGTTCGCGAACGCAAACAGCATTGCCACACCAACGCCAATCAGGAACGCCGCATCGATCAGACCAGCCAGCAGGAACATCTTGGTTTGCAGCGGGTTCATCAGCTCCGGCTGACGAGCACATGCTTCGATGTACTTGCCGCCCATCAGGCCGATACCGATACAGGCGCCGATTGCACCCAGGCCGATGATGATGCCGATACCGATGGCGGTCAGACCCTGGATGTTGGCGATGAAAGCTTGCATGATCACTCCTTTGTGAAAAGTCTTTTAGAACTGGTTGGAACTGGGATTTAAAAACTAAAGCGATTCTTTTTGACGGCGCAGGTTAGTGCGTGTCGTGTGCCTGGCCGATATACACCAGCGTCAGCATCATGAAAATGAACGCCTGCAGCAGAACGATCAGGATGTGGAAGATTGACCACACGCTGCCGGCGATCACGTGGCCGATGAAGCCAAGCACCGTCGTGTCCGCGCCGAAGCTCCAGATGCTGCCGAGCAGGGCAATCAGCAGGAACAACAGTTCGCCCGCGTACATGTTGCCGAACAGCCGCATGCCGAGCGAGACCGTCTTCGCGACGAACTCGATGATGTTCAGTGCAAGGTTCGGAATCCACAGGAGCGGATGCGCGCCGAACGGAGCGGACAGCAGTTCATGCACGAAGCCGCCTGCGCCCTTGATCTTGAAGTTGTAGTAAATCATCAGCACGAACACGCCGAGCGCGATACCGAGCGTGCCGTTCAAGTCGGCGGTAGGCACGAGGCGATGGTGCGGGATGGCTTCAGACAGACCCAGCCAGCCGATCACATGGCCCGGCAGGTCGACAGGGATAAAGTCGAGCGAGTTCATCAGCGCGACCCAGACGAACACGGTCAGGGCCAGCGGTGCGATGAAGGTGCGCGTGCCGTGGATCATCGACTTCGATTGATCCTCGACCATTTCGACCAGCATTTCGATGGCGCACTGGAAACGGCCCGGCACGCCGGACGTCGCCTTGCGGGCAGCGAGATGCAGAATGAAGATAGTGGCCAGACCGCAAACGATCGACCAGAAAAGGGTGTCCAGATTCCACACGTGAATGTCGAAAATCGACGTCTGGTGCGCGTTGGAAAAGTTCTGCAAGTGGTGCGCGATGTACTCGGACGGATCCATTGCGCGCGTGCCTTCGCTAGCTGCCATATCGTTAAAGCCACCCAAATTGTCGAAAATCGTCTTAGGCCGCACCCGCAGCAATGCTGTATTGCGGGAACACGCCGGGTGCGGACCGTGTCGTATCCGCACACCTGGTGCTGGCGCTGCGCGCCAGCCTGAATTTTTTGCTGCTAACTGTTTCTGCTACCTTAGCGCCACGCCAAGGCGATCCAGTAAGTCTTGAGCGCGATGAGGTAGGTCACGAGCAGCGGCACCCAGCGTACGTCGTGATACCAGAAAGCGATGGCTACAAACATCGCAATCGTTGTCCCCATCTTGAGCGCTTCGCCGATCATCCAGCTCATCACTGTCTCGGCGCCGCTCAGCGTTCTAAGGCGTGCCGCGAACAGCGCGCCAGGGATCCAGCAAATCGCCCCACCCAGAAACGCGGACAGCGCAGCAGCGCCCGGCGGCTTGTAGAACAGCCACCACACCAGCGTAGCACCCAGGGACAAAACCATTTGCGCCATCACGACCTTGAAAGGCGTGACGCGCGATGGACGACTCACGTTAGGACCAAACAGCTTTTCAGCCTCGGCCCGCGTGAGCGGAACGATATTGTTATCTTCTTGCTCGACGCCCCATGGCTCGTCATGCGTAACTTGCTGGCCGGAGGACGAATCGGCAACGGTGCGTTCAGCGCGGTGTCCGTCGTGCCCATTTTCCGGCGCTTGATTCGACGTTTTGACCGCCATCGCAGTGTTCCGAAAGTCTTGATCAGCTCGCGAGCTTTCGCTGCGCTTACGGGGTTGCCGTGCAATTAAATCCGGGCGATTGTAAGCGATAGTTGCAGGCAATTCAAGACTTTAGGCCGTTCAATAACCGGCATCAAAGGCGCCCTCGCTGCGCGGGAACGGCATTCTGCCACGGGAAAACACGCCAAATGTAAGGCGGCTGGGGGATGGCAAAACGGGGGTGTGGAATTGCGCAGGCTTGCGCGTAATCATAGGTCGCGCAGACGTTGTGGCGGACGTGTCGAAAACACAACAAACGTCAATTTTTGCGTGCGGGATTGGACGCCGACGGGTAGAGAACGAGCGGCGTGGAGGCGCAAGGTCCTTATAACGAGGCTGCGAAGTCATCGGCAGATTCGCGAACCAGTTAACGGTTAGCCGCGAACGATTAGCTTAACCGCATCAAGCGGGTTAGAAGTCATACCAGTACGTGGGCTCTGCTCTCCCCGCAAGCGCCGCTGAGCCTCGCGAGGACGCGACTCCACATCTGCTGTGACGGAAGCCGAACGCGCGACCAGCATCCTACGCACCGCGTCGGCGGTCGCCGCAAGCCGCCCGCGCCGCAGCCAAGCGGCCTCGTTGGCACGAACATGATTCGCGCGACACACCGATATATCTCGATTCCTTATTATCCGACCTTCACTTTTATTTAGGATATCCAATCAAATTCGGCGTGGGATGCCAAGCAACAGAACCGGCCGACCAGGTGTACGCGCAGCGCCAACACGGGAACGCAGTCGAAGTGCGCCAAATAGCTTGTTGCATAGAACGTTGAACGCGCCGCAAGCCTATTCAGCACCCTTCCTACGCAATCCACGTTTCACGCAGTAGCATTGCCACGCAATCGAACGAGAATGCCTTCCAGCGCATCCAGATCGCCGAAGTCGACCAACACTTGGCCCCGGCCGCGTCGACCGAGCTTGATCTTGACCGTTGCCGACAGCAGATCCGACAGCTCCTCCTCGAGCCGCCGCGTATCGCGTCCGCCATCGGGATTCGCGCGCGCCTTGACCGCTGGGGCGGCCTTCGTGGTCGTCGTCACCAGTTTTTCGGTTTCACGCACGGACATGCGCTTGTTGACCACCTGATTGGCCAATGTGATCTGAGTGGCGCCGTCGACTGCCAGCAGCGCGCGGGCGTGCCCCATGTCCAGGTCGCCGGCCAGCAGCATCGTCTGCACCGGCGACGCGAGGTTGAGCAAGCGCAATAAGTTCGATACCGCGCTGCGCGAGCGGCCCACCGACTCTGCCGCCTGCTCGTGCGTGAAATTGAATTCGTCGAGCAAGCGCTGGATACCCTGCGCCTCTTCCAGCGGATTCAAATCCTCGCGCTGAATATTTTCGATCAGCGCCATCGCGGCGGCAGCCTGGTCTGGCACATCCTTCACCAGTACCGGCACCTCTTCGAGACCCGCTAGGCGCGCGGCACGAAAACGCCGCTCCCCCGCAATGATTTCGTATCTGTCCGCCGAAACAGGACGCACGAGGATCGGTTGCATCAGTCCCTGAGCGCGGATGCTGGCCGCCAGTTCCTGCAACGCGCCTTCGTCCATTCGCGTACGCGGCTGGTACTTGCCCGCCTGCATCTTGCTGAGCGGCAGCACATTGGGCGCACCTTCGATTGTCACCGCTTCCGTGATATCGGCGGTACCGCCTAGCAATGCCTCAAGACCGCGTCCCAATCCCTTCTTTCTTGCTACTGCATTCATCGTGCTTCCTCGGTCCACTTAGGATGCCTGGGGGGCGTCATTCAACGCGCGCACCCGCTCAATCATTTCCGCGCCGAACTGCACATACGCCTGAGCGCCGCGCGATGCCCGGTCGAACACCACGCCGGGCAAGCCATAGCTCGGCGCCTCGGCCAGACGTACGTTGCGTGGGATGACCGCGTCGAACACCTTGTCGCCGAAATGCTCTTTCAGTTGGTCTGAAACTTGCTGTTGCAACGTGATGCGCGGATCGAACATCACGCGCAGCAGGCCGATCACCTTCAAGTCCCGGTTCAGGTTGGCATGCACCTGTTTGATCGTGTTGACCAGATCGGACAAGCCTTCAAGCGCGAAGTACTCGCACTGCATGGGAATCACGACACCGTGCGCGGCGCACAGACCATTGAGTGTCAGCAGCGACAATGCCGGCGGGCAGTCGATCAGTACAAAATCGTATTCGCTCTCGACCGCCGCGAGCGCCCCCTTCAACTGCCGTTCACGATTTTGTACGCTGACGAGTTCCACCTCGGCGCCCGCGAGTTCGCGGTTGGCGGGCAGTACGTCGTAGCTGACTGCTTCTGGACGTATGCGCGCATCGGCCACCGAGACGTTATCCACGAGCACTTCGTAGACGGTGTTAGCGCATGCGGCCTTGTCGATACCGCTGCCCATCGTGGCGTTACCCTGCGGGTCCAGGTCGATGAGAAGAACTCGCTGTCCCTGCGCTGCCAGGCTCGCGGCCAGATTGACTGTGGTGGTCGTCTTGCCGACGCCACCCTTCTGGTTCGCAACGCAGAAGATTTTTGCCATCGTTGGTGTGTCCCTTTTGCTGCTGGATGAAGAAAAATTCGTTGATGACGCCGAGCCGATCTGCGCTGGCAAAAGGCTTAGTTGTCGGCATCCACCAGAACCTTGATCAGATGCCGCTCCGCGTCGAGGAACGGTACTTGCAGCCTGATGATCTGTTCCGCGTGGGCACCGGCCGGCAAACGTTCGATCTCGCCCTCCGGCCTCACGCCTTTCATTGCCCAGATCGCCCCCTGCTCCGCAACCAGATGACGGGCCAGTGTAACGAAATCCGCGAGCTCTGCGAATGCGCGCGAGACAATTACGTCGAACTTTGCCGGTACTTCGGCGCCCTGCCGCAAGACCTCGACGCGGCCGGTCACGACCAACAGGTTGGCAAGGCCGAGTTCGGCCTTCGCCTGCGACTGAAACGCCGTCTTCTTATGAACGATGTCGTTCACGGTGACGGTCCAATCGGGTAAAACGATCGCCAGCACGATTCCTGGGAGGCCCCCTCCCGACCCCACGTCGAGCACCGATGACGGGCCACGCGGCGCGAGATGCGACACGATCGACAGTGAATCGAGGATGTGCTGGATCAGCATTTGCCGCGGATCGCGGATCGCCGTCAGGTTATAGACGGCGTTCCATTTCGACAGCAGCGCCACGTAGTCGAGCAGCTTGCCGCGTTGCGTGTCGCTCAAATCGAGGCCGAGTTCGCGGACGCCGTCCGCTAGCAGTGGCGCCAACGCTTGCTGAATACTGCTCTTCTGGCTCGCCGTCATTGCGGCACCGCCGTGCTATCGGCGCCGGGTTCGGCGGGTTTCGTCGAACGACGGCCCAAGCCGCGCTTCAGGTGGACCATCAGCAAGGAAATTGCAGCCGGTGTGATGCCCGAAATGCGCGATGCCTGACCGATGGTTTCGGGACGGAATTGCGTCAGCTTCTGACGAGCTTCGAACGACAGGCCTCGGACTTCTGCATAGTCCAGCCCTTCGGGCAGGCGCGTGCTTTCGTGGGCCTCATTCCGCTCGATCTCACTAGCCTGTCGGTCGATATAGCCCTGATACTTGACGCCAATCTCGATCTGCTCCTTGATCTGAGCAAGCAATACATCGTCTTCTGCAAGCATCTCGGGCGCGCCGCATGTGCCAGCACGCAATCCGCAAACGCCGTCGTAGGTCACACCCGGGCGGCGCAGCAGATCGGCGAGGCTGTATTCATGGTCGATTGGCTTGCCGAGCAAGGCTGTCGCTTCGTCGGCCGGCAACGTCTTAGGATTGACCCACGTCGCGCGCAGTCGCTCTGTTTCACGTGAAACAGCGTCGCGCTTGCGGCGAAAGGCGTCCCAACGGATGTCGTCGACCACGCCAAGCTCGCGCCCGATCTCGGTCAGGCGCATATCGGCATTGTCTTCCCGAAGGCTCAGACGATATTCAGCCCGGCTAGTGAACATCCGGTACGGCTCGGACACGCCGCGTGTCACAAGATCATCGACCAGCACGCCAAGGTAGGCCTGATCCCGACGCGGACACCATGCATCCTTGCCCTGTACGTACAAACCCGCGTTGATGCCCGCCAGCAGACCTTGCGCGGCCGCCTCTTCGTAACCGGTCGTCCCATTGATCTGGCCGGCGAAGAAGAGACCGTTGATCACTTTGGTTTCCAGTGATGCCTTCAACCCGCGCGGATCGAAATAATCATACTCAATCGCGTAACCAGGCCGCAGGATATGCGCGTGTTCCAGACCGCGCATCGAGCGCACCAATTCCAGCTGAACATCGAACGGCAGGCTCGTGGAAATCCCGTTTGGATAGAACTCGTTGGTGGTCAGCCCTTCCGGCTCCAGGAAGATCTGGTGCGATTCCTTCGATGCAAAGCGGTGGATCTTGTCCTCGATAGACGGGCAATAGCGCGGCCCTACGCCCTCGATGACGCCCGTATACATCGGCGACCGGTCGAGCCCGCCCCGGATGATGTCGTGCGTCCGCTCGTTCGTATGCGTTACCCAGCACGGCACCTGCCGCGGATGCTGCTCCACGCGCCCCAGAAATGAAAACACCGGCACGGGGTCCAGATCGCCTGGCTGCTCTTCCAGCTGCGAAAAGTCGATCGTGCGACCGTCGATCCGCGGGGGCGTACCCGTCTTGAGTCGGCCTTGCGGCAGCTGCAATTCCTTTAGCCGTGCGGAAAGCGAAACCGCAGCCGGATCGCCCGCGCGACCACCCGTATAGTTGTTCAAACCCACGTGAATCTTGCCGTCGAGGAACGTCCCGGCCGTCAACACCACCGCCCGCGCGCGAAAACGAATTCCCACCTGCGTCACGGCGCCAACGACACGATCGCCCTCTACTATCAAATCGTCGACAGCCTGCTGGAACAGCCACAGGTTTGGCTGATTCTCCAGCCGATGCCGGATCGCCTGTTTGTACAGCAGACGGTCCGCCTGAGCGCGTGTGGCCCGAACGGCGGGACCCTTCGACGAATTGAGGATGCGGAACTGGATCCCGCCCTCGTCCGTGGCGGCTGCCATGGCGCCGCCGAGCGCATCGACTTCCTTGACGAGATGGCCCTTGCCGATGCCGCCAATCGACGGATTGCAGCTCATCTGGCCAAGGGTTTCAATGTTGTGGGTCAGCAGGAGCGTCGTATTGCCCATGCGCGCCGAGGCCAACGCGGCCTCTGTGCCGGCATGACCGCCGCCAACGACAATGACGTGAAATTCTGTGGGAAAGAGCATTGCGGATCTCACGCCAGATCGTCGCGTGAGCCTTAAAGGAAAAGTATGGACGAATTATAACGGGTTCGGTTTCGGCCCGAATTTCGTCCGAGTGGCCATACAAAAAAAGCGGTGTGTTTCACGTGAAACACACCGCATATAGGTCCCGCCACCCGCTAAAAAGTACGCGACTACGCCACTTTCTTGGCCAACCCCAAATAGGTTTCGATGACGCGTGGATTTTGCGCCAAATCCGGAGCGGGCCCCTCCAATGCTAGCTCTCCGGTTTCCAGTACATAGCCATAGTCGGAAATTTGCAAAGCGGCTCGCGCATTCTGCTCGATCAGCAGCGTCGCAACGCCGGTCTGCCGTAACGCGCTAATGATGTGGAAAATTTCTTTTACGATCAGCGGCGCAAGACCCAGACTCGGTTCATCGAGCATCAACAGATCGGGCTTTCCCATCAGCGCACGCCCCACCGCCAGCATCTGCCGCTCACCGCCAGACAATGTACCGGCAGCCTGCTTCCGACGCTCCTTTAGTCGCGGAAACAGTGTGAAAACCGGCTCAAGCTGGTCGAGGAAATTGCGCTCCCCCGCGCGCTTGCGTCGATATGCTCCGAGGACCAGGTTGTCTTCCACCGTCATCGATGCAAAAAGCTCTCGCTTCTCGGGTACCAGACACATGCCGCGAGCCACCCGCTTCTCGACCGGCACCGCGCTCACGTCCTCGCCCTGATAGACGACGGCGCCCTTCGCATGGCCGGAAGTCGGCAGCGCGCCCATGATGGCGTTCAGCAACGTGGATTTGCCCGCTCCGTTTGGACCGATCACCGAGACGATCTGCCCGGCCCGCACCTTGATCGCAGCCCCGTGCAGCGCTTCGACCTTGCCGTATCGGACCGACAGTCCGGCCACGTCGAGAATCGGTGCAACAGCCTTCATTGTGTTCTCCATCACTCCACCCCGCCCAGATACGCTTCGAGCACCGCCGGGTCTTGTTGCACATCCAACGGCAACCCTTCCGCGATCCGCGTCCCGAACTCCATGACGACTAGCCGATCGGTGAGATTCATCACGAAGTCCATGTCGTGCTCCACCAGCAGCACGCTCATGCCTTCCGCCTTGAGGCGACGCAACAGATCAGCGAGCTGCAACTTTTCCTGATAGCGCAAGCCGGCCGCAGGTTCGTCCAACAGCAACAACGTCGGGTCACAGCACAAAGCGCGAGCAATTTCGAGGATCCGTTGCTGGCCCAGCGCGAGACTGCCAGCCTCATCGTACATATGCTGTTCGAGCCCCACGCGACGAATCTGTCGAGCCGCCTCCGCCATCAGGCGCGCTTCTTCCGCGCCGTTCAGACGTGCGACACTGCGCCAGACACCCGCCTGGCCGCGCAAATGCGCGCCGATCGCGACGTTCTCGAGCACCGTCATCCCCGGCAGAAGCTTGACGTGCTGGAAGGTTCTGCCGATCCCACGCCTAACGATTTCGCGTGAACTCAACGAATCGATACGCTCGCCGCGGAACGTGATCTCACCACTGGTCGCCTGCAGCACCCCCGTAACCAGATTGAAGGTCGTTGACTTACCGGCTCCGTTCGGCCCGATCAGCCCGATAATTTGCCCCGCTTTCACCTCGAAGCTGACGTCGTTGACCGCGACTAGACCGCCGAACTGCTTGCGCGCCTTGTTCACTGTCAGCAGATCTTCGCCGGCTTCCGGCTTGCTGCGCTGCGGCAACGGTTCCGCCTCATCTGGCAGATGCGCGCGCGGACCACGGGGGAAGAAGCGTGCGACGAACGGCCAAACCCCTTGGCGGGCGTACTGCAGCAGTAACACCATCAAGATGCCGAATACGATCACTTCGAAGTTGCCGTTTTCCCCGAGCAGCTTCGGCAGCAGCGTTTGCAGATAGTCCTGCAGCAACGTCAAGATCGCCGCGCCGAGGACCGCCCCCCACACGTGCGACACGCCTCCGACCACCGCCATGAACAGAAACTCGATGCCGTGATTCAGGCCAAACGGCGTGGGATTCACCGCGCGTTGCAGATGGGCGTACAGGAAGCCCGACACCGACGCCAGCACCGCTGCATAGACGAAAATCACGACGCGCATCCAGCCAGTGTTCACACCCATCGCCTCAGCCATCATGCCGCCTCCGCGCAGCGCGCGAATTGCGCGCCCCGGCCGGCTATTAAGCAGATTCTGAACAGAAATCACCGCACCGAGCACGACCAGCCAGATCAGGTAATAGATATGCCGACCGGACTCCAGGTTGATGCCGAAAACATTCAGCACCGGAATTCCATTGATGCCGTCGTACTTACCTAGCATCTCCAGATTGCCGAACAGATAGAACAGCGCAAGCCCCCACGCGATCGTGCCGAGCGGCAGAAAGTGGCCGGACAGACGCATCGTCACGAGGCCCAGCATCAGCGCGATCAATGCGGTCACGACGACGCCCGCGATCAACGCGAGCCACGGCGACACGCCATACGTGGTCGTCAGATACGCGGTCGCGTAGGCGCCGATGCCGACAAACGCCGCCTGCCCAAAGCTCGTCATCCCGCCGATGCCAGTCAGCAGTACGAGTCCGATCGCGACGATCGAATACAGGCCGATGTAGTTGAGCAACGTCACCCAGTATTCGGGCACGTGAATGGGCTGCGGCAACACCGGCAGCGCGAACAGCACCACGAGGAACAACCAGAAGAACTTGTTTTGCATGATCCGTTTCATCGTGTCACTCCTCTTCCTCTTCGGCGTGCGGGCTGGCAAGACTTCGCCAGAGCAGCACGGGGATGATCAGCGTGAACACGATCACTTCTTTATAAGCGCTCGCCCAGAACGACGAATACGACTCCAGCAGGCCCACCAGGATAGAGCCCGCTGCCGCCAGCGGATAGCTGACCAGACCGCCGATAATCGCCCCCACAAAGCCCTTCAGACCGATCAGGAAGCCCGAGTCGTAGTAAATGGTGGTCAGGGGTGCCACGAGGATTCCGCACAGCGCGCCGAGCCCGGCTGCCAGCGTGAACGCAAGGCGCCCCGCTTGCGTGGTGCCGATGCCGACGAGCCGTGCACCGAGCCGGTTCACCGACGTCGCGCGCAACGCCTTGCCCGAGATCGAGCGATCGAAGTACAGGTACAACGCGCCAATCAGCACGACCGCTGTGCCGACCACCCACAGACTTTGTCCGGAGATCGACAGGCTGCCGGCGCTGAACGTCGCATCCGAGAACGCGGTCGTGCGCGAACCTTCCGCGCCGAACATCACGAGCCCCAGTCCAACCATCGCGAAGTGCACTGCGACTGCCACGATCAGCAACAACAGCGTGGTCGCTTCCGCGATCGGCTCATAGGCAAGCCGGTAGACGAACGGACCCATTGGAATCACGATCAGAAGCGTCAGGGCGATCTGTACGATCATCGGCAGCGGCTGTAGGAAAACACCCCGCGTGAGCGCGTACACCGCGATCGGAAACAGCAGGTATTTCCCGGCCAGCGTAACCAGGGTCCGTGCCGCGTGTCGGCGACGCTCGGCATGCCGCACTAGTCCCACTACCTCGACGACGAAGCAGGCCGCGCCCATCGCCATCAGCAGCCAGCAGGTGGCCGGAAACTTCTGTGTCTGCAGTGCGGCGAGCGTCAGCGCGCCGTACGAAACAAACTCCCCCTGCGGGATGAAGATCACCCGCGTCACGGAGAACACCAACACCAGCGCGAGCGCGAGCAGCGCGTAGATCGCGCCGGTGGTGATGCCGTCCTGCGCGAGGATCGCCGCAATTGATAGATCCATACTTCCTCGTCCTGAAGCGTCGAAACCGAAATCGGGAACGGTCGTGACGTGGCGGCAGAAGCCGCGGCCGGCCACCGACCTGCAATGACTGAAAAGGCAACCGCCGCACCGTGTTCCGGCGCGGCGGTCGATGCCATTGTCATCGAACACAATGGCAATGCGGCGTCAGATGCCGCAGATTGCGCGAGAGGCGCGTACCGCTTTTTATCGTTAGTCGTTGTGCAGCTTCCACTTGCCGTCGACGATCTGCACGATCACGCGCGCACGCTTGTCGAGGCCGTTGTGGTCGGTCGTCGTGGTGTTCATGATGCCGTGCGACACCGGCAGTTCCTTGATGTTTTCGAGCGCGCCGCGCAGTGCCACGCGGAATGCTTCAGTGCCCGGCTGAGCGGTCTTCAGCGCCACCGGAATCGCCGCTTGCAGCATCTGGCCGGCATCCCATGCGTGACCGCCGAAGGTCGCCACCGAGCCCGCTCCATACGCTTTCTCGTAAGCCGTCTTATACGCTTGCGACGACTTCTTCACCGGATTCGAATCCGGCAACTGGTCTGTCACGAGGATCGGGCCAGCCGGCAGGAATTCGCCCTCGCAATCCTTGCCGCACACGCGCAGGAAGTCGTTATTCGCGACGCCGTGCGTCTGGTAGACCTTGCCCTTGTAGCCGCGCTCCTTGAGCGTCTTGGCCGGCAGCGCCGACGGCGTACCCGCGCCGGCGATCAACACGGCGTCAGGATTCGCGCCCATCGTCTTGAGCACCTGGCCGGTCACCGATGCGTCGGTGCGATTAAACCGCTCGTTGGAAACGATCTTCAGGTTGTGCGCGGCGGCCGCAGCGGTGAAGACGTTATTCCAGCCGTCGCCATACGCGTCCGCGAAGCCGATGAAGCCCACCGTCTTCACACCGTGATGCTCCATGTAGTCGGCGATCGCGTCGGCCATCAAGCTGTCGTTCTGCGGCGGTTTGAAGGCCCATGCGCGCTTCGCGTCCATCGGCGAGATGATCGCCGCCGATGCCGCCAATGAGACCACCGGCGTCTTGCCTTCGGCGGCGGCGTCGAGCATCGCGAGCGAATTCGGCGTGACGGTCGAACCGATGATCGCGTCGACGTGATCCTCATCGATCAGCTTGCGCGTGTTCTGCACGGCCTTGCCGGTATCCGAGCCGTCGTCGAGCACGATGTACTGCACTGTCTTCCCGCCGATCTCTTTCGGCAACAACGCGATCGTGTTCTTCTCAGGAATCCCGAGCGATGCGGCCGGCCCCGTTGTCGACAACGTTACCCCAATTTTCACCTGGGCAAACGCCACGCCGGCACCGCACATCAACGCCATCGCGATGCCGGTGCGTACCCATTGCCTTGTCTTGTTCATTGCGAGTCTCCAAACGCTTTGAAGCGCGTATCTGTAATCCGGCTTGACGACCGGGTGTCTGAATCTAGTTATAGGGTTCAGGTGTGCCAAGCATGGTTTTCCCTGCTCGGCGCGAATACCTTCGCCGTTTTGTTGGGTGCCGCTCCCCTCTCTCACACTACGGCGAACCGCCGCGATTTCCTGCGCCAGTCGCCTCACTTCCGTACTTCGAATTCAACTCAACAAACTACTAACATGTTAGTAGTATTGCGTTCTGCATCATTGACGGTCAATAGACCGTTAGGCAAATGAGGGTTTGTCCTGAAGCGACGGAACCACACTTTTGACGTGATGCAGACAATAAAAAAGACGCGTCAACTGCACGCGTCTTTTTCAATGAGGTTCCTTATCGCTGCGCCTTCGCTCAGTCGCCGGCCAGCTTCCACTTGCCGCCGACGATCTCCACCATCACGCGCGCCCGCTGGTCGAGGCCAGCGTGGTCGTTCGCGCTCATGTTGAAGATGCCGTGCGACGCGGGCAGGTCTTTGGTGTTCTCCAGTGCTGCGCGCAGCGCCTCGCGAAACGCTGGCGTGCCCGGCTGGCCGTTCTTCAGTGCGAGCGGAATCGCGCGCTGCAGCAGCAAGCCGGCATCCCATGCGTGACCGCCGAAAGTCGACACCGAGCCGGCGCCGTAAGCGGTTTCGTATGCGTGCTTGTAGGCGAGCGCGGTCTTCTTCACCGGGTTCGAATCGGGCAGCTGATCGGCGACCAGCAGCGGGCCAGCGGGCAGCCAGGTGCCTTCGCAGTCCTTGCCGCACACGCGCAGGAAGTCGTTATTTGCGACACCGTGCGTCTGGTAGTACTTGCCCTTGTAGCCACGCTCCTTGAGCGTTTTCTGCGGCAGCGCGGCCGGCGTGCCCGCCCCCGCGATCAGCACCGCATCCGGGTTCTGCGTCATCATCTTCAACACCTGGCCCGTGACCGACGCGTCGTTGCGCGCAAAGCGCTCGTTCGCGACGACCTTGATCTTCGCGAGATCAGCGGCCTTACCGAACTCCTTGAACCAGCTCTCGCCGTACGCGTCCGAAAAGCCGATGAACGCGACCGTCTTCACGCCGTGATTCGCCATATGCTGCGCGATCGCGGTGGCCATCAAAATGTCGTTTTGCGGTGTTTTGAAGACCCATGCACGCTTCGCGTCCATCGGTTCGACGATGCTCGCCGCGGCGGCCATCGAGATCATCGGCGTGCCGCTTTCGCTGGCGACGTCGATCATTGCGAGCGAATTCGGCACCACGGTCGAGCCGATCAACGCATCCACGTGATCTTCACTGGTGAGCTTGCGTGCGTTCTTGACCGCCTGAGTGGAATCGGTCGCATCGTCGAGCACGATGTAGTCGATTTTCTGACCCGCCACTTCTTTAGGCAGCAACGCGACGGTGTTCTTTTCCGGAATGCCGAGCGAGGCGGCCGGCCCCGTTGCCGACACGGTGACGCCGATTTTCACGTCCGCGAATGCATGACCGCTCCATGTTGCGGATACCCCAGTGGCGACCAATGCCGCGCTAATCCAACGCAATGCCGACTTCATCCCGCTCCTCTATCAACACCGTTATTCATTTGAATTTAAATCCGCGGATTTAAATACCGACCCAGCGGTCGGTGAATAGGAAGTTTAGCGGACGAAAGCCCCACGCTGCAAGCGCTTTGCAGGGTTATACGGTGTGATGTCGTGAGCGCTTCGGTGAATAAAAAATGACTGCCGAATTGGCAACGAATGGAATGACGCTTTAGCAAAGCACAAATAAAAAGCGCTGTTGGATATCAATCCAACAGCGCTTTCGTCTGGGCACTGAGTGCCTCATTGTCTCCTCGTTCTCCACCTGCAAATTCGTGGTGCATCAGAACTGCATGAAGGTTAAACGACCCCCCCCTCTGCTACAACTAGCAATTACCCTAGTGGTGCAGTGCGGCACCGAATTGGGGCGCGTTAGGGCGGCCTTGCCGGCGGGCCTGCGCGCGCTATCCGGCTTCGCGATTCACATGCTCAGTGCATCGACGCGTACCGAATTAGATCGGATACCGAATCAATTTCGCCTCTCACCATGCACCCCTACTACGCACCGCGCCGCGCATCAGGCCCGCAACGGCCGCACCCGCGCAACGATCTCGCCGACGATACCGCGCCGGAACGCCAGCACACACGCAATGAAAATCACGCCGGTCACGATCGTCACCGACTCGCCCAGCGAACGGAACCAGTCGATGCCGGTCGCCGCCGCGAGCGCCCCACCGATGTCGCCGAGCCGGTCTTCCAGCGCAACAATCAACGCGGCGCCGAGCAAAGGCCCGAACAACGTCCCCATACCGCCGACGAGCGTCATCAGGATCACCAGACCGGACATGGTCCAGTAAGCGTCGCCGAGCGTCTCGAAGCCTTGCACCAGCACTTTGAGCGACCCCGCGAGACCCGCCAGCCCCGCCGATAGAATGAACGCGAGCAGCTTGAAGCGATCCGTATCGTACCCGAGCGACACCGCGCGCGGCTCGTTTTCCTTGATCGCCACCAGCACCTGGCCGAACGGCGAGTGCACGATCCGCACGATCAGCAGGAACGCGAGCACCATCACGATCAGAATGACAAAGTACAGCGCGACATCCGAGGACAGATCCAGCAAACCGAACAGCTTGCCGCGCGGCACGCCTTGCAGGCCGTCTTCGCCATGCGTGAACGGCGCTTGCAGGAACACGAAGTAGACCATCTGCGCGAGCGCCAGCGTCACCATCGCGAAGTAGATGCCTTGGCGGCGAATCGCGAAGAACCCGACGATCAAGCCGAGCAAGGTCGCCACCGCAGTGCCGGCAATCACGCCCAATTCCGGTGAAAAGCCGAGCGTCTGCATCGCATAACCCGTGACGTAACCGGCCGATGCCAGAAACATCGCGTGTCCGAACGACAGCAAGCCCGTATAGCCGATCAGCAGATTGAACGCCGCCGCGAACAGCGCGAAGCACAGCACCTTCATCACGAAGAGCGGATAGATGCCGAGCACCGGCACCGCAATGAGCCCGATCAGCAGCAGACCGTAGAGCACTTTTCTCTGCATCATTTTTCCTTGCCGAAGAGGCCCGCCGGGCGCACCAGCAACACGAGCGCCATGATCACGAAGACGACGGTCGCCGACGCTTCCGGATAGAACACGCGCGTGAGCCCCTCGATCACGCCGAGCATGAGACCGGTGAGTATCGAGCCCATGATCGAACCCATCCCGCCGATCACGACCACGGCGAACACGGTGATGATCATCGGCTGGCCCATCAGCGGCGATACCTGAATGACCGGCGCGGCGAGCACGCCGGCGAATGCGGCCAGCGCGACACCGAAGCCGTAGGTCAGCGTGATCATCAGCGGCACGTTGACGCCGAATGCCTCGACCAGTTTCGGATTCTCAGTGCCTGCGCGCAAATAGGCGCCGAGGCGCGTCTTCTCGATCACGAACCATGTCGCGAAGCAGACCACCAGCGACGCTACGACCACCCACGCGCGATAGTTCGGCAGGAACATGAAGCCGAGGTTGGTCGCGCCCGAGAGCGCCGACGGCACGTCGTAGGGCTGGCCGGACGAACCATAGATCGAGCGGAATACGCCTTCGACGACCAGCGTGAGCCCGAACGTCAGCAGCAGGCCATACAGGTGATCGAGCTTGTACAGCCAGCGCAGCATCGAGCGTTCAATCGCGATGCCGAACAGCCCCACGAGCAGCGGCGCCAGCACCAGCATCACCCAGTACGGCAAGCCGAAATACGACAGCCCCATCCACGCGAGCATCGCACCGAGCATGAACAACGCGCCGTGCGCGAAGTTGATCACGTTGAGCAAGCCGAAGATGATCGCCAGCCCGAGACTCAGAATCGCGTAGAACGAGCCGTTCACGAGCCCCAGCAGAAGCTGGCTCAGCATCGCCGGTAGCGGAACGCCAAAGATGTCCATTGAAGCCCTTAACCCCTGAAGCCATCGCCAAGGTGAGATCGCTCACGCACGATCCGGCCTGCGCGCGACAGGCGGCAACGGCGCCCATCGTGCGCGGCATGTGAAACGGTTTGCCCTCTGCCTGCCGCGCGCGCCGCGCATCTCGCAACGCGCGCGGCAAGACTTCGACAGGCAGACGGCCTCAAGACCCTCGGTCCACGCTTACTTCCACGCCGCGCAGCGCGTTTCCGCCTTGGTCGTGAACGCCTGCTCGCCGGGGATCGTCGCGACGATCTTGTAGTAGTCCCACGGCTCTTTGGATTCGGCCGGCGTCTTCACCTGCATCAGGTACATGTCATGGATCATGCTGCCGTCCTGACGCACGTAGCCCTTCGCGTAGAAGTCGTCGATCTTGGTCTTCTTCAGCTGCGCCATCACCTTGTCGGAGTCGGTCGAGCCGACTGCCTGCACGGCCTTCAGGTAGTTCATCGTCGCCGAGTAGTCGGCGGCCTGCAGGCTCGACGGCATCTTCTTCGTCTTGTCGAAATAGCGCTGCGCCCACTTGCGCGTGTCGGCGTCCTTGTTCCAGTACCAGCTGTCCGTGAGCACCAGACCTTGCGTGGTCTCCAGCCCGAGGCTGTGGATATCGTTGATGAACACCAGCAGCGCGGCAATCTTCATCGTCTTGTTGATGCCGAATTCCTTGGCCGCCTTGATCGAGTTGACCGTGTCGCCGCCGGCATTGGCGAGGCCGAGGATCTGCGCCTTCGAAGCCTGTGCCTGCAGCAGGAACGACGAGAAGTCCGACGCGGACAGCGGATGACGCACCGCGCCCAGCACCTGGCCGCCGTTCGCTTTCACCACGTCCGAGGTGTTCTTTTCGAGCGCCTTGCCAAAGGCGTAGTCAGCCGTCAGGAAGTACCAGGTCTTGCCGCCCTGCTTGGTCACCGCCGAGCCCGTGCCCTTGGCGAGCGCGGTCGTGTCGTACGCATAGTGGATCGTGTACGGCGTGCACTGCTCGTTGGTCAGCGTGTCTGCGCCCGCGCCGATGCTGATGTAGACCTTGTGCTTCTCCCCCGCCACTGTATTCATCGACAGACCCGTCGCCGAGTTCGTGCCGCCGATCAGCATGTCCACGCCATCACGGTCGAACCACTCGCGGGCTCGCGACGCGGCGATGTCCGCCTTGTTCTGGTGATCCGCGTAGACCAGCGTAATCGGCTTGCCGTTGACCTTGCCGCCGAAGTCGGCGATCGCCATGCGAATCGCTTCGAGGCCGCCCTGCCCGTCGATGTCCGCATACAGCCCCGACAGATCGGTGATGAAGCCGATCTTCACCGCATCGTCGGCCGCTTGCGCGCTGCCCATTGTGAGAGCGGCGCCGGCCGCGACCGCGAAACAAACTGAGGCAAGCCGCGCGAGTGGGTTCTTTTTCATTCGTGTCTCCTGGGTTCTTCGCTTGTGGTTATCAGAGGCAATCGGGCGCGTGGCTACAGGTTCATACGCCCAGTAAATCGTGCAGGACCGGCATCTTGCCTTCGAGTTCGTTCGCCTCGAAGTGCTCGACGATCGAGCCGTGCTCCATCACGTAGAAGCGATCGGCAAGCGGCGCGGCAAAGCGGAAATTCTGTTCGACCATCACGACCGTATACCCGCGCGCCTTGAGCGTGACGATCATGCGAGCGAGCGCCTGCACGATCACGGGCGCAAGTCCTTCCGAAATTTCGTCGAGCAACAGAAGGCTCGCGCCGGTGCGCAGAATCCGCGCGACCGCCAGCATCTGCTGCTCGCCACCCGAGAGGCGCGTGCCCTGGCTCATGCGGCGTTCCTGCAGATTTGGAAACATCGAATAGATTTCTTCGAGCGACATCATGTGCGTCTTATCGCCGACAGGCGGCGGCAGCAGCAGATTTTCCTCGCACGAGAGGCTCGAAAAAATGCCGCGCTCTTCCGGGCAATAACCGATGCCGCAATGCGCGATGCGATGCGTGGGCAAGTTGATCGTTTCGCGTCCGCCGATGCGGATCGAACCGGTGCGCCGGCCGGTGAGGCCCATGATCGCGCGCAGCGTGGTGGTGCGGCCCGCGCCGTTGCGGCCGAGCAGCGTGACCACTTCGCCGCGGTGCACCGTTAGATCCACACCATGCAGGATGTGGGACTCCCCGTACCACGCCTGCAAGCCCGCGATTTCCAGCGCGGGCGCGGCATCGCCCGTGCCGCTCACTTCGAGGCCTTCGCGCTCGACAATCGTATTCATGCGTGGGCTCCGGCGAGCGCCGCGTCGGCGCTGCCCATGTAGGCTTGCATCACGAGCGGATTCTTCGACACTTCCGCGTAGCTGCCTTCGGCGAGCACCTCGCCTCGTTGCAGCACGGTGATCGTGTCGGAGATACCGGCGATCACGTTCATATTGTGCTCGACCATCAGGATCGTGCGGCCGCTCGATACTTTTTTGATCAACGCCGTGACCCGGTCGACGTCTTCGTGACCCATGCCTTGGGTCGGTTCGTCGAGCAGCATCAGTTCAGGCTCCATCGAAAGCGTGGTGGCGATTTCCAGCGCGCGCTTGCGGCCATAGGACAGTTCGACGGTCGGCACATCGGCGAAATCGGTCAAGCCAACCTGCGTGAGCAGATCCATTGCGCGGTCGTCGAGCTGGCGCAGCGTGCGCTCGCTCTTCCAGAAGTGGAATGACGTGCCGAGCGAGCGCTGCAAACCGATGCGCACGTTCTGCAATGCTGTCAGATGCGGAAATACCGCGGAAATCTGGAACGAACGGATGATGCCGCGCCGCGCGATTTGCGCCGGACGCTCGTGTGTGATGTCGACGCCGTTGAAAACGATCTGACCCGCCGTCGGTTCGAGAAATTTGGTGAGCAGGTTGAAGCAGGTGGTCTTGCCTGCCCCATTAGGGCCGATCAGCGCATGGATAGAGCCACGGCGCACGCGCAGGTTCACCCCGTTCACGGCGATGAAGCCTTTGAACTCGCGAGTCAGGCCGCGCGTTTCGAGAATCGTATCGCCGAGAATCATGTTCCCTTCCATACGGAGTAAGGCGAAGCATTACGATCTTCCGCGCAAAGCTCTGCGCGACTTGTTATGACGGCGGCACCCCTTGCCGCTCGTTGGCGTCCTGCACCAATCCGGACGGTAATCCATGGCGCGGCACGCAGCATGGCTGCCATTGTCGCGCCAATGATGCAGCGCATTCATTGGGATTTGCACTTAGTGAAGCGTGTCCGCCCTGTGCGTGGCCAGCGGCGCGGGCCACGCGTCGGGGAACGGTCTGAGACTTTGGTTCGGCAAACATGACCGATGTCTCACACCATAGACCGTGCCGACGCTGCACGCTGCCTTGTCACACGGCGGACATCGAAGGCGCCGCGCTGGTTTGCTGCGCAACACTGCCGCTTACACGGGCGCGGCGATCTTCACGGATCATGTCGCTCGCACGTTCGGCGATCATCAGCGTGGGTGAGTTGGTGTTGCCCGACGTGATGTTCGGCATCACCGATGCGTCGACCACGCGCAGTCCGTCGACGCCAAGCACGCGCAGCCGGTTGTCGACCACCGCGGCCGGATCATCACTCGTGCCCATGCGGCAGGTCCCGACCGGATGGAAGATGGTCGTGCCGACCGCGCCGGCGGCCTGCTGCAGTTCCTCCTCGGTCTGATACTGGATGCCCGGCAAGATCTCCTGCGGCCGATAACGTGCGAGCGCCGGTGCCGACGCGATGCGGCGGGTGAGACGCAACGCGTTGGCAGCGACGTGGCGATCGTAATCGGTGGACAGGTAGTTGGGCGCGATCAGCGGCGGCGCCGACGCATCGGCTGATTCGATGTGGATGCTGCCGCGCGAAGTCGGCCGCAACTGACACACCGACGCCGTGAACGCATTGAAGCGATGCAGCGGTTCGCCGAAGCGATCGAGTGAAAGCGGCTGCACGTGATACTCCAGATCGGGACGCGTGAGCGAACGGTCGGCGGGATCCGATTTGGCGAACGCACCAAGTTGCGACGGCGACATCGACATCGGCCCGCTTTGCAGCAACGCGTATTGCACGCCGATCATCAGCTTGCCCCACCAATGCGCGGACGCGGTGTTGAGCGTGCGCACGCCATCGACTTTATAGGCCATGCGCAGTTGCAGATGATCCTGCAGATTTTCGCCGACGCCACGTAAATCCTTGACGACCTCGATGCCCAGATTTTGCAAACGCGCACCGTTGCCGATGCCGGAGAGTTCGAGCAGTTGCGGCGAGTTCACCGCGCCCGAGCTGAGGATGACTTCGCAGCGCACCTTCGCGAGATAGTCGGTGTTGTCGCCGCGATATTCGACGCCGCAGCAACGGCGTCCTTCGAACACGACGCGCTGGGTATGCGCACCGGTGATGATCGTCAGATTCGGACGCTTGAGTGCGGGACGCAGGAACGCTTTCGACGCGTTCCAGCGAATGCCGCGCTTCTGATTGACGTCGAAGTAGCCGACGCCGGCGTTGTCACCGCGATTGAAGTCGTCCGTGGCGGGAATGCCGCTCTGCTGCGCGGCCTTCGAAAACTCTTCGAGAATCTTCCACTTCAGGCGTTGTTTTTCGACGCGCCACGGTCCGCCCGCGCCGTGCGATTCGCTGGCGCCGCCATGATGGTCTTCGCTGCGTTTAAAGACTGGCAGTACCGAGTTCCACGACCACGATGCATCATTGGTTACGCGGGCCCACTCGTCGTAGTCCTCGCGCTGGCCGCGCATGTAGATCATGCCATTGATCGACGAGCTGCCGCCCAACACGCGTCCGCGTGGATACGACAGCGCGCGTCCGTTCAGACCGGCTTCCGGCTGCGTTTTATAAAGCCAGTCCGTGCGCGGATTGCCAATACAATACAAATAGCCGACCGGCACGTGAATCCAGTGGTAATCGTCTTTGCCGCCAGCTTCCAGCAACAGGACGCTCACGTCCGGATCTTCGGTCAGCCGATTGGCGAGCACACAACCGGCCGTTCCCGCGCCGACAATGATGTAGTCGAATTCGCCTTCCAGCCGCCGGGCGGCCGCATGCGTGCTTTCGGTGTGGCTCATCGCTTCAGTCTCCTAAGCTTTTTTTCGCGCGGCCGCATTGTTCTCATGCGACCGCGGTGTCAGCCTCTATGGGTGTTTTCTGTGCGTGCGAACGCAACCCGCCCGGGTTATTTGGCGACCGGCATCGTAAATTCAGCGCCCTTCGCGATGCTGTCGGGCCAGCGCTGCATGATGCTTTTGTAGCGCGTATAAAAACGCACGCCCTCTTCGCCGTACGCATGATGGTCGCCGAACAGCGACTTCTTCCATCCGCCAAACGAATGCCATGCCATCGGCACCGGAATCGGCACGTTGATCCCCACCATGCCGATTTCGATCTGCCGCGAGAATGCCCGCGCCACACCGCCATCAGACGTGAACAACGACACGCCGTTGGCGAACTCGTTGGCGTTGATGAGTTCGACCGCGGAAGCGAAATCCGGCACGCGCACCACGCACAGCACGGGCCCGAAAATCTCTTCGCGATAAATCTTCATGTCGGTCGACACGTCGTCGAACAATGTGCCGCCGAGGAAGAAGCCCTTCTCATGACCCGCAACCTGATGGCCGCGTCCGTCGACCACCAGCTTCGCGCCCGCCTCGATACCCGCATCGATATAGCCGACCACCTTCTCGCGATGCGTTGCCGTTACCAACGGCCCCATCTCGGCTGCGGACTCCATGCCGTTGAGGATCTTCAGGCTCTTCACGCGCGGCGTCAGGCGCTCGATCAGTTCATCGGCGATATGCCCGACCGCGACCGCCACCGAGATCGCCATGCAGCGCTCGCCCGCCGAACCGTACGCGGCGCCGATCAACGCATCGACCGCCTGATCGAGATCGGCGTCCGGCATCACGACGAGGTGATTCTTCGCTCCGCCCAGGGCCTGCACGCGCTTGCCGTGTTTCGTGCCTTCCGTGTAGATGTATTCGGCGATCGGCGTCGAGCCGACAAACGACAACGCGCTCACTTCCGGATGCACGAGCAGCGCGTCGACCGCGACCTTGTCGCCGTGCACGACGTTGAATACGCCATCTGGCAAGCCTGCTTCCTTCAGCAATTCGGCGAGCCGGTTGGAACAGGACGGATCGCGCTCCGACGGCTTCAGCACGAACGTATTGCCGCACGCGATCGCGACAGGGAACATCCAGCACGGCACCATCATCGGGAAGTTGAACGGCGTGATGCCGGCCACGACACCGAGCGGCTGGCGCAGATTCCAGTTGTCGATGCCGCCGCCGATCTGATCGGTGAAGTCGGTCTTCAACAGATTCGGAATGCCACACGCGAACTCGACGATCTCGATGCCGCGCATCACCTCGCCCTTCGCGTCCGAAAACACCTTGCCGTGCTCACGCGTGATCAATTCCGCCAGTTCGTCGTGATGGCGGTCGAGCAATTCCTTGAACTTGAACAGCACGCGCGCCCGTTTGATCGGCGCGGTTTCGCTCCATGCGGGAAAAGCGGCTCGGGCAGCAGCGACCGCGGCGTCCACTTCCGCGACGCTCGCGAGCGGCACACGCGCGCTCACGCTGCCGAGCGCAGGATTGAAGACGTCGCCGAAACGGCCGCTCGTGCCGTCGATCGGCTTGCCGTTGATGAAATGGGTCAGCGCGCGCGCGCCGTTGGTGGTGCTTGCGCTGCCGGTAGTCTCGTTCTGAAGTGTCTCGCTCATGTCTTTCCTCTTCCTGTGAAATCTTCCGCCTGCCGCGCGAGGCGCGTCAAAGGCGTGCTGAACGCCCAGCGTACGGCGCTTCGGGGCGACAAATCCAATGAGTAATGCTCAACTGCGCTATAAGCCGCGCTAATATCAGCGCATGGATCTCACTCTGCTCCGGGCCTTCACTACCGTGGCGCGGGAGGGCAACCTCACGCGTGCCGCTGTGCAGCTTCACCTGACCCAACCCGCCGTCAGCCTGCAAATCAAGCATTTGCAGGAGGCGCTCGGCGTGACACTGTTCACGCGGACTTCGCGCGGCCTCTCGCTCACGCGCGACGGGCAGGCGCTGCTGCCCCATGCCGAACGCGCGCTCGGCGCGGCGGCCGATGTGCAGCGGGCCGCGCAGTCGCTGCGTCACGAAGTTCGGGGCCGCTTGCGGATCGGCACGATTCTCGACCCGGCGTTCCTGCGCCTCGGCGGCTTTCTCAAGCAGCTGGTGGAGACATGGCCGCATATCGAAACGGCCTTGCGGCATGGCATGTCGGGCTGGGTACTGGAGCAGATTCGCGCGGGCGAACTGGATGTTGGCTACTACATCGGCCTGCCGTCCGACGACGAACCGCGCGACAGCCCCGCCTTCCACGCGCTCACGCTCACCCACTTCCAGTATCGCGTGTTGGCGCCGGCTGGCTGGAAAGACCGCGTCAAGGGCGCGCGCGACTGGCGCTCGCTTGCCGCGCTGCCGTGGATCTGGACGCCCCCCGCGTCCGCGCACAACCGCCTGCTGTCGCGCTGCTTTGGCGAGGCCGGCGTGAACCCGGTCAAGGTGGCGGAAGTGGACCAGGAGCCGTCGATGCTAGATCTGGTGAAATCGGGCGTCGGCCTCACGCTCGCACGCGACGCCACCGCGATCGCCGAAGCGCATGCGCACGCACTGACCATCATCGACGGGATGACGGTGCCGACCCAGCTCAGCTTTGTCACGCTCGAGGAACGCAAGGACGAACCGGCGATTGCCGCGGCGTTGAAGCTGATCGAGCAGCAATGGGCGACCTGAATGCCGGCGGGAGCGCAGGCCGCGTGCGGCAAGGCTACGACGATATGAATCGCGCTAATGGTAGATGGATGCGAGGCGCCTCCGGCGCCCCGCACCCGCTCAACTATTCATTTCCTCCCGAAACGACACCGTCACGCAGTTTTTGTTAGATTGGCGGTTCGCGCTCACAAGCCGGCCCCGCATCGTTTTCTGTTCCGCATGACTTTGTCCTTCCCGGCAGCTTCGCCCCCGGCAACACCGGAAGCCGCCGACCACGCCATCCTTCGACAGGAGCCTGACATGGCACGCAACATCGAAATCAAAGCCCGCGCCCAGCATTTCGAGCAACTGCGCGAGCGCGCGGCGCAGCTCGCGACGGACGCCCCGCTGATCTTCCGCCAGCAGGACTTTTTCTACGACGTGCCGCGTGGCCGTCTGAAACTGCGCCAGTTCGACGACGGCACGCCGGCCGAACTCATTTTCTATCAGCGCGACGATCGCGACGGCCCCAAAGCGTCGTATTACACGCGCAGCCCCGTGACCAATCCCGAAGCGATGCACGCGCTGCTCGCCACCGCGTTGACCACACGCGGCATCGTCACCAAGGAACGGCACGTGTATCTGACCGGGCGCACGCGGATTCATCTGGACCGCGTTGACGGTCTGGGCGACTTTGTCGAACTGGAGGTGCTGCTCGCCCAGGACGACGACGAAGAAGGTGGCCATGCCGAAGCCCACGCGATGTTCGAGCGCTTGGGCGTCGCGGAATCGGATCTGGTAGCAGTGGCGTATGTCGATCTGCTGAGCCCGGACGGCGAGCCAAAGCAGGCAGCGTGAATCTCAAGCAGCGTGGTCCGCGTCGCGATCCTCCCGGCTGTGGGTGCCGCCCACCTCAGCCAGCGGCCGATCCCGGCGATAGATGACCGAGCGGCAGCGGCCCATTGCGCTTGAAGGTAGTCAGCACGATATTCGAGCGCACGCTGTCGACGCCCGGTACGCGCATCAATTTCTTCATCACGAAGGTCGACAGATAATTGAGATCGGGCGCGACGATGCGCAACAGGTAATCGGCGTCCCCCACCACCGCATGACATTCGAGCACTTCGGGCAACACGTCGATCTGTTGCTGGAATTGTTCGATGATCGAGTCGCCGTGGTGCTTCAACTTCAAACTCGTAAACGCGGTGACGCCCAGCCCGAGTTTCTCTGGCCGTAACACGACGCGATAGCCGTCCACCACGCCCACCTGTTCGAGCCGTTGCAAACGCCGTCCAATCTGCGACGGTGATAGCGGCACCTGCTCGGCCAGTTGCTGATGCGTGGCCCGGCCGAAGCGCTGCAGCACGTCGAGCAGCGCGAGATCGAAGTGATCGAGTTCCAACATGTTATTAATCTGCATCGAGTGGTCATTTGATGCACGATTATTGCATATCAATGGCCTGCAACGCCAACAGTGCGCCCTTTCCGCGCGCGTGCCGCTCTACACTTGCATCAACGATTTCCACTGTCATCGCCGCCGGGCGCAGCATCCCATGTCGACCACAACCCGCACCGCCAACACTGCCAGGCTGAAAGAGCAATTCGACGCCGGCCTCGAAACTCGTGCCGATTTCACCATCGATCAACCGACCGACCGATACGGCGCAGTCGACCACGCGGTATGGCGACAGCTCTACGCCCGCCAGACCGCGCTGCTCGAAAGCCGGGTCTGCGACGCGTTTCTGGCGGGCGTCGAACGCATCGGTATGCCCGCCGACCGCGTGCCTTCCTTCGACGAAATCAACGTAAAGCTGACTTCGGCCACCGGCTGGCAAATCGTCGCCGTGCCCGGTCTCGTGCCGGATCAGGTGTTCTTCGAGCATCTGGCGAACCGCCGCTTTCCCGTGACGTGGTGGATGCGTCGTCCCGACCAGCTCGATTATCTGCAGGAACCGGACTGTTTCCACGATCTGTTCGGCCACGTGCCGCTACTGATCAATCCGGTATTCGCCGACTATATGCACGCGTACGGCCGCGCCGCACTCGCCGCCAATGACGCGGGCGCGCTGCCGCTGCTTGCACGGCTTTATTGGTACACAGTGGAGTTCGGTCTGATCCGCGACGCAGCGAGTCCGAACGGTGTGAAGATCTACGGCGCGGGCATCGTGTCAAGCAAGGGCGAGACGCTTTACAGCCAGCAGAGCGCGGCGCCGAACCGGTTGCGCTTCGATCTGGAGCGCGTAATGCGCACTCGGTATCGCATCGACACGTTCCAGAAAACCTACTTCGTAATCGATGACTTCGAGCAGCTGTTCAGCGTCGCGCAAACCGATTTCGCGGCGCTGCTCACACGGCTCGCAGCCGAACCGGCCTTCCTGGCCGGCGATGTGCTCGAGAACGACCGCATCATCACGCGTGGTTCGCAGCAAGGCTGGCAAGTCGACGGTGACGTTTGACGTCGCCAGCGGGGCTGCATCGGCAGCGGGCTCTTCGCATCCATGAAAAAATAGTGCGCGCGCTCGCCCACCGCGCGCGTTCCGATCGACGAGGTAACGCATGATTCAGAGACTGACTTCCGCAGAGCGCGCTGTGCAGATGGCTCGACTGCACGGCTGGCAAACCGTCGCGCAGCGCGACGCGATCCAGCGCAAGTTCGAGTTCGCCGACTTCAACGAAGCATTCGGCTTCATGACGCGCGTGGCGATCAAAGCGCAGGAAATGGATCACCACCCGGAGTGGTTCAACGTGTACAACAAGGTGGATATCGCGCTGTCCACACATGAAGCCGACGGCGTCACCGCGCGCGACATCGAGCTGGCTTCGTTCATCGACAGTATTACCGCGTAATACAAAAAATCTACGGCGTTTCACGCGGGTTTACCTGCCACGCGCTGAACAATCCCGCGGAAATGAAAGGACAATGCAGGCAATCCCGCGTTCAATCCTTCAGTTCTACAGGCTATTATTAAGGCGCACGTAAGTTTCCCAGGCTTGCCTCGCAATCCCGTCCAAACGATCCGGTGATAGCGTCTGTTGACGCTGTACAATCAGCAGCGCATACGGCTTGGAGAGCGCGCTTGCCTCCTTGCACAGAACGAGTTCGTCGCCGCTCGAAGGTGAGCGGGCGCGCCAGAAGTTGATCGCGGCTTCCAGTTCGTGAATGGATATATCGGACATGACTTCGTGATCGCCCAGTAGCGCTGAAGGCGGCTCGATGTCTGCTCCGTGGCCTGTTCCCGCCAATCCGGCATGGCCACGCCGCACGCTGCCTGTGCAGCAGGCGCCCCGGCGAACCGCTTGCCCAAACGCCTAAACCCATTGTACTTGAGCGAATTCATGCGACTCCTTCTGATCGAAGATGACCGCCCCATCGCACGCGGCATCCAAAGCAGTCTCGAACAAGCCGGCTTCACCGTCGACATGGTCCACGACGGCATTTTTGCCGAACAGGCTCTCACGCAAAACCGCCACGAGCTCGTGATCCTCGATCTGGGTCTGCCCGGCATCGACGGCATGACCCTGCTCTCGCGCTTTCGCCAGAGCAATCGCCACACGCCGGTAATCATCCTTACCGCGCGCGACGAATTGCACGACCGCGTGCAAGGCCTGAATTCCGGCGCCGACGACTACATGCTGAAGCCGTTCGAACCGGCTGAACTCGAAGCGCGCATCCGCGCGGTGATGCGCCGCAGCGGCCCGCACGGCGACATGCCGCGTCCGGAAGTGTCGTTGGGCGGCGTGCGTCTGTCGGGCGTGGATCGCCGCATCTTCAATGACGACAAGCCGCTCGAACTGTCGCCGCGTGAATTCGCGGTGCTGGAAATGCTGCTGCTGCGTCATGGCCGCGTGGTCAGCAAGGCGCAACTGCAAGACCACCTGACGCATTTCGGCGGCGATCTCGGCGACACCGCGATCGAAGTCTATGTGCACCGGGTGCGCAAGAAACTCGAGAACTGCCGTGTCGAAATCGTCACGGTGCGCGGTTTTGGTTATCTGTTGCAGGAAATCCGCCAGGCCGCATAATCGTCATGAAGGCCGCAAGTTCGACTGCGGCCTGACGGCGCCGGGCCGGCGCCGCGCACTCAGTGCGCACTTCGCCGGCATCCGGCGGATTTCACGGCGCACGGCGCCGTTGCCACTTTCCCACGCGTTCGATCATGCCCCAGCCGGCCGCCAATAGTCTGCGCCGCACGCTGCTGCGGCGCCTCGCTGCACCTCTTTCGCTGCTCGCGCTGATGAGCGGCCTGATCGCTTACTGGCTGGCCTGGCAGTACACACAGCATGTCGTCGACCGCTCGCTAGCCGACCTCGCCACCGCGATTTCCAAACAGATCCAGATTGCCGGCCCGGATGCGCCGATCACCGTGCCGCCGCTCGCTCAGGCGATGTTCTCCGATCCGGTCGAACAGCTCGTCTATCGGATCAGCAACGGCGAGACTGAAATCGCCGGCGATCACAACCTGCCGCTGCAAGGCACCAGCGTGCGCCGCATGCATTACGCCTACGTGTTCGAAACGCAGCACGAAGGTGTGACGGTACGCGTGGCCCAGGTGCGAGTCGATCAGCCGACCGGCAATCCGATCGTCGTCGAAGTGGGTCAGCCGGTGCATCATCGCTTTCGCATCGCTGCCGAGTTTCTCGTCGCGATCATGATGCCGCTGCTCTTGCTGCTGCTGGCGGGCTGGGTGATCGTGTGGCGGGTCGTCAACCAGCAGCTCAACCCGCTCACCGATCTCGCGGACTCGCTGAACCGGCAGACCCACACGTCGCTCGAACCGGTCGACGAAACCTATGTACCGGTCGAAATCCGGCCGCTGACGGGCGCGCTGAACGCGCTGCTCGGCCGTCTGAAAACCGCGCTCGACGGACAGCGCAAATTCATCGCCGATGCCGCGCACCAATTGCGCACGCCGCTTACCGCCGTGAAACTGCATGCGGAACAGGCGGCGGTCGCGCGTGATCCGCAGCAGACGCTCGCCGCCGTGCGCGAGCTGCGCGCCGCGGCCGACCGCGCAGTGCGACTGTCGAATCAACTGCTTTCGCTGGCGCGCGCGGAGCCGGGCGAACAGGCGGCCCGCTTCGTCAATGTGGACATGGCCGCGCTCGCGTTCGATACCGGCGCGGAGTGGGTGCCGCGCGCGCTGACCTTCCACGTGGACCTCGGCTTCCAGCGCCTCGACGACCCAGGCAACGACCATCCGTTGATCGCGCGCGGCAATCCGGTGCTGCTGCACGAAGTGATCGCCAATCTGCTGGATAACGCGCTCAAGTACGTACCGCCGTCGCGCTTCGATGGCGGCCGCATCACGGTGACGGTGTCACAAACGGCGATCGACGATCTGCGCATGGCGGAGATCGTGGTCGAAGATAACGGGCCGGGCGTGCCGCGTACACAGCAGGCCGACCTGTTCAAACGGTTCTTCCGCGGCGACGGTCAGAGCGATGCCGGTGTCGATAGCGGCGCGGGTCTCGGTCTCGCGATCGTCCACGACATCATGGTGCTGCATCACGGCAGCGTGCATTACGAGGACGCGCCGGATGGCGGCGCACGTTTCATTGTGCGCATTCCGCTCGTGCCGATCGTCGTTCAGAGCGACACCACCGACACCGAGCCACGACGCCAGGCAAAAAAATCGGCGCACTCGGCGCCGATCGATATGTAACGGTGTTAGCGGGCTGCTTCGAACTCACTGACACGAGCGAGCAGCCCAGGCAGCCTCTGCGTCACTTCTTTTTCGCTTTTTTCTCCGACGCCTTCACGTCCGCCTTTTTCGCCGACTTGCTGGCTTTGCCCGCGCCCTTCTCTTTCTCCGGCGGCGCCAGCATCGTGCCGCGGCACTTGCGCGCGCCGCAACGGCATTCGTATTCCTTCTTGAGCTTCTTGGTCTGACGCGCGTCGATCACGAGGCCATAGTCGTAAAAGACCTCCTCGCCCTCCGCGATATCGCGCAACGCGTGCACGTAGACGTGACCGTCGATTTCCTCGGCTTCGCAGTTCGGCGCGCAGGAGTGATTGATCCAGCGCGCGCTGTTGCCGTTCACCTTGCCGTCGATCACCTTGCCGCTATCGAGCGCGAAATAAAATGTGTGATTCGGTTCTGCCGGATTATGTGGATGACGGCGCAATGCTTCTTTCCAGGAGATCCGCTCGCCCTTGTATTCGATCAACCGCTCGCCGGCCGCAATCGGTTCGACGGCAAACACGCCTTTGCCGTGCACACCAGAACGGCGCACGGCGATCCTGCGTGAACTCATTGAATGAATCCTTGTGAAGAACTTGGGGGTGAAGTCCGGCAGCCGCTTGAATTGCCCGCGTCTGACGCGCTGCTTTTTTCCGACGCGGATAGCAAACGCGGCGCCTTGCGAGCGCCGCGTCGACTTGCGACGCGCAATGCGCCACATCCGGCATCCTACACGCTCAAGACGGCTTCGTTCAACCGTCAAAGAAACGCGTTCGCGCAACCTGCGCTGCCAACTTCACCGTTGTCCGAAGGAAATATCGCCGAACAGCGCTTTCTGCTCGCGCGGTTGCGAACGCCAGTATTGCGGCGGCGCTTCGACCGTCGCACCGAGTTGCGCCGCGGCATGCCAAGGCCAGCGCGGGTTGTACAGCAACGCGCGAGCCAGCGCGATCAGATCCGCGTCGCCTGCTTCGATTAGTTGCTCGGCGTACAGCGGATCGGTGATCAAGCCGACGCCGATGGTGGTCAGCCCCGTGGCCTGTTTGACCGCCTTCGCGAACGGAATCTGATAACCCGGCTCGAGCGGAATCTTCTGCAACGGCGACACGCCACCAGAGGACACGTCGATCCAGTCGCAACCACGCTTTTTCAACTCGTGCGCGAAAGCAACCGTGTCCGCGAGCGTCCAGCCGCCCTCGACCCAGTCGGTTGCCGAAACACGCACGCCGACCGGTTTGTCGGCGGGAAATGCGGCGCGCACGATATCGAAGATTTCGAGCGGGAAGCGCATGCGGTTTTCGAGCGAACCGCCGTAGTCGTCATCGCGCTGATTCGCGATCGGCGAAAGGAATTGGTGCAGAAGATAACCGTGCGCCGCATGCACTTCCAATGCGTCGATGCCAAGACGCGCGGCACGTCGCGCAGAGGCGGCGAACGCTTCGCGAATCCGGTTCAGCCCGGCCGTATCGAGCGCAAGCGGCGGCTCTTCGCCCGCTTTGTGCGGCAACGCGGAGGGCGCGTGCGGCAGCCAGCCGCCTTGCGCCACCGGAATCAGCTGGCCGCCTTCCCATGGCACGTGGCTCGACGCCTTGCGCCCGGCGTGCGACAACTGCATCGTCACCTTGATATGCGAGTGCTTGCGGATCGCCGCCAGCACCGGCGCGAGCGCGGCTTCGGTGGCGTCGTCCCACAAGCCGAGGTCGCCCGGCGTGATGCGGCCGTCCGGTTCGACGGAGGTGGCCTCGATGAACAGCATGCCGGCGCCCGACAACGCGAGACTGCCGAGGTGCAGCATATGCCACGCTGTCGCCTCGCCACGTTCGGCGGAATACTGGCACATCGGGGACACGACGATACGATTGGGAAGCGTCACGCTACGCAGCGTGAGCGGAGAAAAAAGCGCGCTCATGGATTACGCCCAGTGAAAGCCCGAGAGCGATCGAGCATAGCACCGTGAGCGGTTTACTGCATGTCCCGTCGGTCAGGCCTTGGCGTCCACGTGATCGAGCCATTCACTGAACATCTGGCCGGTGGCGGCTTCGAGCGCGGGACCGAATTGCGCGGTGTCGGCTCGCAACCGGCGCGCGTCGATGCCATGACCGGCAAGCTCTCCCGCGTTACCGATCAGCCAGGGCTCGAAGCGATCGGCGCGAATCTCCGGATGACACTGCAAAGCCAGCACGTGGTCACCCCAGGCGAACGCCTGGTTTTCGCAAGCGGGCGTCGATGCGAGACGCGTTGCGTTATCGGGTAGATCGAAGGTCTCATCGTGCCAATGCAGCATCGAAGTATGCGCGCCATCCAGATGACGCAGCGGCGATGCGCGGCCGGCATCCGTCAGCGTAAGCGGCGTCCAGCCCAGTTCGGTATGGCCCGCGGGATAGACACGCGCTCCAAGCACACGCGCGATCAGTTGAGCGCCGAGGCAGATGCCGAGCGTCGGCAATCCTGCAGCGATGCGCTTTTCGATCAACGACAGTAAGGGGACAAGCGTTGGATAAAGCGCCTCGTCGGTGGCGCTGATCGGGCCGCCGAGCACCACCATCAGTGATGCGGCAACCGGGTTCGGCGCCTCGATACGGGCGAAGCCTACATCGAGATAACGGACTGGGCGTCCGCGCTCACCGAGCACTCGCTCAAGACTGCCCAGATCCTCGAAGTGCACGTGGCGAATGGCCAGTACTTCGCGATTCATCGGCCTGTCCCACCTTCAGGTTGACTAAAGACTCACCGCTACACGGCGCCAGACGGCTGACCCGCGATAATACCGCCCGCCGAAGCCGGCTTGGCAGTGTAGCGGACTGTCCTGAACGAACGCGCTTACTGCGCGAAGATCTTCCAGGTCTTTTTCTGGGTGGCGATGTCGGCGGTTTCATGCACCGAGCAGTCGAGGCGCAGATCCGTATCGGACATCTTCATGTCGAGCAGCGCGCAGTGATGCGGCGCCTTCTTCGGATTCTTGCTCGGCTCGAAGTGCGTGCAGCTCAGGCACATGCGGTGCGGCGGAATCGTGCCGTGCGCCTCGAGTTGATAAATCGTCTTGAGGAGCGTGCGATAGAAAACAGCCTGCTCGTCGTCACGCAACGTGCCCACCGCCTTGCCCAGAAAGTCCGGCCATTGCGCGGCGCGCTTCGCTGCCGTGCGGCCACGCGCGGTCAGGCGAACTGCGAGGGCGCGGCCGTCGTCGAGGGCGCGGCGCTTTTCGACGAGGCCTTTGGTTTCAAGCGTGCTGACTGCGTCGCTGGTGGTGGCGGCGGTCAAGGCCGTTTCACGGGCGATTTCGCCGAGGCGCATCGGGCCCTTGCGTTGCATCAACAAGACCAGGATTTCGCCCTGAGTCGGCGTGAGACCCGCGCCTTCGGCCCATTCCCAAGCCTGGCTTCGCATCGCCGTGCTCAATCTCAATAGGCTATGGGTCACTCGCCCGGTTGCCTGTTCTCCGTATACGCCTTCGCTCATAATCTTCGATTCGTTTATTTACAGCTTTAGTACGCCGCCGGTGAACTGCTTGCCGACTTCGCCCGTAGCTTGTGTGGGGTAGCTTCGTCCACGCACGGACGAAACCGTTTCTCTGCTATCTCAAAAATTTACCGCCGAGCAATCCCGAGGCGGTGAAACAACATTCTATGCGAGAGCGGCAAATCGTACAGCTAACTTATCCAATGCTGTCTGTGGATAACCCTGGGAAAACACGTGGACAGCATGTGCATCGTTCCTGGCGCGCATTCGAGCCGGGCTGCACGGCGCCAGAATAGTCCTTGTTCGACGAAGCCGATGCGCGCCCGGTCAGTCTGGTTATGCTTTTCGCAGTACGTTGACTTTGCAGGGAATTATTCAGTTGTCCACAGCCTCATGCAATGCACGCGCACGGCTACTAGGTTGGTATACGTAAACTTTGGAAAAACCTGAAGGCCGCGAGCTCAAATAAATTTCGAAAAAAAACCCGCGCGAAGCGGGTTTTTTTATGACCGAGCTGCGCAATGCCGCCCCAAGCTAGGCTCGCCATTGCAAACACTGCTGCCGAACCGCTTCGTGCAGGGACTTTTCCTGCGCAAACACACCGCGCAACCAGGTCGCGTCATTCATCTGCCCGCGCGCGATTGCGCCGATTTCGGCGAGTGCATTGCCCGAACCGAGCGCCTGCGCATGCGGTGCGATCAGGTCGAGCGTTTCGAGGATGTCCTCTGAGATCGTCTTGCGTTCGCCCGTTTGCGGATTGATGCAGGTGCCGGCCAGACCGAAACGGCATGCTTCGAAACGGTTGAACGTGTAGACCAGATAGTCGTCTTCCTTCGGCGCGATCGGCTTGTCGAGCAACAGATGGCGGGCAAGCGTCTGGATGTAGCACGCAATCGCCGCAGCGCGATCCACCGAAAACGGCGTGTCCATCACGCGCACTTCGATCGTGCCAAAGCCCGGCTTCGGCCGGATGTCCCAGTAAAAATCCTTCATGCTGTTGACCACGCCGGTCTGGACCATCTTCGAGAAATATTCCTCGAAGCTGTCCCACGTCAGCACGAATGGCGCGCGGCCCGACAACGGAAACGCAAAAACGGAATTCAGGCGTGCCGAATGAAATCCAGTATCGACGCCTTGCACGAACGGCGACGAGGCGGACAACGCGATGAAATGCGGGATGAATCGCGACATCGAATGTAGCAGGTACAGCGCGCTGTTCGGATCCGGGCAACCGATGTGCACATGCTGGCCGAACACCGTGAATTGCTTCGCGAGGTAGCCGTACAGCTCGGACAGATACTGGAAACGCGGTGTATCCACGATCTGCCGCTCGCTCCATTGCTGGAATGCGTGGGTGCCGCCGCCGCACAAGCCGACGTTCAGATGATCGGCCGCGGAAACCAGCGTGTCGCGAATCTTGCGCAAATCGGTGACGGCCTGCTCGTGCGTCGTGCAGATGCCGGTCGACAACTCGATCATGCTCTCGGTGATTTCCGGCGTGATATTGCCGGGGATCTTTTCGTCCTTGATAAGACGCAGCAGATCCGTGCCGGCTTTGGTCAGATCATAGTCATGCGTATTGACGATCTGCATCTCGAGTTCGACACCGAACGTAAACGGTTTCGAATCGATGAAGGGTTCGAGTGACATGGCGTCCCCTGAGTCAGGTCAGCCGGGTAGCTATCGCTTGCCCGGCCGCTTTTGAATCGAATGAGTTGAATGAAACATCACTTGCCGCGAGCGCGCGGCAAGCGCTTACCGCGTTGACTCTTCGCGCCGCTCAGCGACCAGTGCGAGGCTACGATAGACGAGCCACGGCCCGAGAATCTGCAGCACGAAAATCGAACACATCACGATTGCCCGCAATTGCGGATCGAAATTCGGATAAAGGTTGTAGGTATCGTCCACCAGCAGATAGGCAAGCGCCGACATGGGCGATAAAGACAAACCAAGCGCCGCCCCCTGCTTCCAGTTCAAGCCGCTCGGTTTGGCGAACGCCATGACGCCGATCAGCTTCGCGATCAGACGAGCAACGATCAGACCCAGCGCCGCGACACCGCCGAGCGCGATGTGCCGCCATTCGAATGACGTCAGCGTGAGCACGAACAGAATCACGGTCAACAGCCAGCCGGCGGTGCCGAAATGCTGCGGCCACAACTGCGGGCGCGCCTCGTGATTTTTTACGATGATGCCGGCGGCCAGCAGCGCAAGAATCGTCGACAGCTTGAACAGATGCGAGACGGCGATCGCTAGCAGCACGAGGCCGAACAGCGCGACGAACGAATGCTCATCCTGCATGTTGAGCCGGCGATAGAAAAACGTGCAGGTGCGCGCAAGCAGATACGCGAGCACGAGCGAGCCGATCAGCAGGTAGAGCGGTTGCAGGATCGTCGCGAAGACATTGCCGTAAACCTCCTGATGCAGCCAGCTCGACACGAGCTTTTCGATCACGACCGCATACATGCTGTTCAGCGCGGTCAAGGTCAGCAAACGCTGGGTCACCTGCCCTTCCGCGCGCAATTCCGTTTTGAGCTGGATCACCATCGCGGGCGACGTTGCCATGGCAATCGCAGCGAGCACCATTGCTACCATCAGCGGCACGTTCAGGAACAGCAACACCGGCAGCACGAAGGCGAAAGTCAGCGTGGCTTCGGCCACGCTCGACAGGATCAGCCACGGATTGCGGCGGATCCAGCGCAGATCGAGCCGGCTTCCGAGTTCGAACAGCAACAGGCCGAGCGCAACGTCGAGCAAAGGACGCGCGGCCATTGCGGAATCCGCATCGATGACGCCGAAGCCAGCCGCACCGGCAATCAGGCCGATGACCGCGTAGCCGGAAATGCGCGGTAAACGCCACGCGCGATAGCACAGCTCACCGCACAGACCCGCGGCAAGCAGGGCGAGACCAGCCCAAAAGATAGCGTCGGGTGAAAGCGGCCAGGCTGGAAAAAATGAAAACGCCGAATTCATCGTGATGGGTTCTCCTTTGCAGCAACGGCGGACGACACGACCCGGCATAAGCACCGGCGAACAGGCGGGCGCGTGAGGCGCTCACCGTCGCAATCGCTTCGCATAGCCAGCGTTGCGAGTTTTCATTGATCGGATGATCTGAGTCTGAATGCGCTGCAGCCACGAAAGAGGCAGGCACATTCAAGGATGAGGCTGTAGCAAACGGAATGGCGAAAGAACGCCGTCGACTTTGAATCAGATTCTGATTGAGCGGCACCGTTCCGTTGCCGCGTGTGCCGCCAGAGACGAGGCACGACGCGCAAAGAACGGCGATTGTGCCATAGCTTTTTCAGCCTTAACCGAAAACACACGAACACGCTGGCAAAACGGTAAAAACGTGCGTTATCTCCGTGACGCGGGGGAAAAGCGACTTTTTTACCGCAGCAGACTGTCGAGTTAACCGCCAGTTTGGACACGGCGAATGTGCTTTTGAGGACATTGCGATAGAAGTTTTCGCGTTAGTGAGGGTAAATGCCACGCCGATGACCGAGCCCCCAGCCTCGGCCTTGCTGTTTACAGGTTTACCGTATGTATACGTAGTAACAGTTAACAAGGTGCCTCGGTTTCTGTGGATAACTCATGTTTACCGAAGTAAATCAGTGGTTTGCCGACGGCATAACCGGATGCACAGCATGTGCGGGAGCAGCGCGTATACGCGAGTAACTTTTTGCGCTTTTCGGCGCGGAGAAAGTTACCCCGTTTACGTCCACAACGGTTCCACACGACTTGCGCGGGTTAACAGCGTGGTTATCCACATCTTTCGGTGGATAACTATACCGACGCGTGCACGTCGGTATACCGACGGTTAACGGCGCACCGTCGTCGTCGCCGGGCAGCAGCTAACCGACTGTTCCCTGCCGCAATGCGCGCAGCAGGAAACGGGCGGGATCGATGTCTTCGGCCAGATCGCGTTCGAGCGGCCACGGCTCGCCTTCTATTTGTGAGGCGATCAGTTCGGCGCCTAGCGCTGCCCACACCAGTCCGCGCGAGCCGTATGCGAATGCGCCGTACACGCCTTCCATGCGCGGCAGATCGAGCGGCCATGCACCGCGCAGACGCTGCGCATCGCGGGGCGCTTTGCTTTCGTCGGCGAGTTGGCCGATCATCGGCATGCGGTCGGTCGTGACGCAGCGAAACGCGACGCGTCCAGCCAGCGCCGCCGACCGTGCCGGATCGACCGCGCAGGCGGCAAGAGGGGCATACGCCGGCAGCATCTGCGCGACGCGCTCGAGGTTTTCCAGATGACCGCTCGCGCGCAGCGACGTCTCGGAGTCGTCGAGTTCATACGTTGCGCCAGTCAACGTGACGCCGTTGGCAAGCGGCACCGCGTAGCCTTCGCCAATCACCGGTAGCGCGAGTGACGGTGCGGTGCCCGCCGGCAACAACGTCAACTGGCCGCGAATGCTGCGAGTCGGCGCATGCTGCAAACCGGCGATGCGCGCGGCATCATGAGCGCTCGCAACGATTACCACCGCCGCGCGCGCGACCACCTGGCCCGCTGTGTCAAAGACGGTCCACTGATCGCTGGACCGTTCGAGCCGCGCGACTTCCACGCCGAAGCGGCGTTCGAGCAGACCGCCCGCCGCGGCGAACTGCGCGGCGCATAGCGAAGCCGGATCGATCCAGCCACCCTGCGGAAAAAACCAGCCGCCGCGCGCGAGCGGCGTGCCAGCGAGCTTTTGCGCTTCGGCTGCCGAGACCGGCGTCGCGTAGCCAGACGGATAGTTGAACGCGGCGATCGCGTCGCCCATCGCGCGAGCTTCGTCGTCGTCCGCGGCGATCTGCAGCAAGCCTGGGCTGCCGCGCAACGGTCGATGAGCGAGCCGTTCGAGTTCGGCCCAGCGCCGCAACGCATAAAGAAATCCGGCGCGTGTGACGCGCGAGGCGACGCTGTCGTCGCGTGAAATCATCGGGTGGAACACGCCGGCTGGATTGCCCGACGCGTCCTGCGCGACCGACGCATGCCGCTCCAGCGACGTCACCCGCCAACCACGCGCCGCAAGCCGTTCGATCACCGCGCTGCCCGCAAGCCCTGCGCCGATCACCACCGCATGCCGTTCGTCGAGCGCGAGCGGGGCGGGTGGCTCGTAGCGGCGCACGCGCCAGCGCGGCGCGAAGTGGCCGACCAGCATCGCCCGTTTCCAGCCGAAGCCGTCGATCTTCCGATACTCGAAGCCGCATTGCGTCAAGGCGCGTTTGATCTCGCCGGCGCTGCTGTAGGTGGCGAACGTGGCGTCCTCGCCCGCCATTCGCGCGAGCGCCTTGAAAATCGGCAGGGACCAGAGTTCCGGGTTTCTGGTCGGCGCGAAGCCGTCGAGATAGAACGCATCGGCGCGCAGTCGCAAGGCCGGCAAGCTGTCGAGCGCATCGGCCAGCACCAGCGTAAGCACGACGCGCCCGTCTTCGAATTCGAGCCGGTGCGTGCCGGGGACGAGCATCGGCCATGCGTTCGCGAGGGTATCGGCCAGTTCGGCCACCGCCGGATCGGACAGGGTCGCCGCATAGACGTTGCGCAGATCGGCGACCGTAAACGGATGCTTCTCAGTCGAAACGAAATGCAGCCGCTCGCATCGCGCCGGATCGGCGCGCCATGCGGCCCACGTCACGAGGAAGTTGATGCCCATGCCGAAGCCGGTTTCGAGCACGGTGAAAGTGCGGCGGCCCTGCCAACGTTCGGGCAGCGCATTGCCGTTCAGGAAAACGTAGCGAGCCTGTTCGAGACCGCCCACGGCGCTGTGATAGATATCGTCGTAGAACGGTGAAAACGGGGTGCCGTTGTCGCGAAAAGCGAGGACAGCGGGGATCAGCGGATCGGTCATGCGTCGGAAATGACGCTCGCAGGAGCGGTTCTCACGTTACCGCCAGCGCGCGCAGCTCGCCGGACAGCGAAAAAGACGCGCCAAACGTTGGCAAAAACCAACGCCAAGCCCCGTCCCTACTGGGTTTCAGCCCTCCGTGGGAGGCCGTTGAGCGCAAAATCGCGTTTTCCTTGCCATATCGACGCTGGAACCTCGCAATTCTTCCAAACCCTTATCCTGATTGGGTTTGCGCTGCGCTATCATAGCAAGCGCCGCGAATCGAGCGGGAGCACGGCCAATGGACAGTCATCTGTCCTGTGCTACCGGTCCGGGGGATCCGGAGCCGTAGCTGCTCGACGGCGCGGCCCGCGCACGTATAATCGGCGCGTTCGCGCTGTTCGTATCAACCTAAACTCAGAAAGGAACCTTAATGAACAAACAGGAACTGATCGACGCCGTCGCAGGACAGACGGGCGCCAGCAAGGCTCAAACCGGTGAAACGTTGGACACGTTGCTTGAAGTGATCAAGAAGTCTGTGTCGAAAGGCGATGCGGTCCAGTTGATTGGCTTCGGCAGCTTTGGTTCGGGCAAGCGCGCAGCGCGTACGGGGCGTAACCCCAAGACCGGCGAAACCATCAAGATTCCGGCAGCCAAGACCGTCAAGTTCACGGCAGGCAAGGCGTTCAAGGACGCGGTCAACAAGCGCTAAGCAGATTGCTGCCAGGCAGTTGACACCCGCCAATGNNCGCGTTGTGCGCGGGATAAGCCGCGACACACGTCGCAGCTATTTTATTGCATCGACACGTGAGGTGACCGCCGTTCAGTCGTGACGGTGGCCGTGATCGTGCCCATGACCATCGTGATCATGATAATGGTGGTGATCGTGGTCATGATGATCGTGATCGTCTTCGTCGAAATCCCAGGCGGGGAACGGGTCGGCAAACTGTTGCCAGCCCTGCGGCCCCAACGCGTACTCGTCGTCGCTCAGCAGACACGCGTCGAACTTCGCCGTCCACTCCGCCGGGTCGATGCCGACCCCGATCAGCACCAGCTCCTGGCGACGGTCGCCAATGCTCAGATCGTCCGGGTCGCCGTACCAGTCGCCGGCGATTTCGGCGGCCAGTTCGTCGTCGCCGTCCGGCCACTCGCTGCGGTCCTGCGCGGCCCACCACATGCCCGCCGGACCATGCCGGCAAGCGCCGCCAGCCTGCGACAGCGAACCGGCAATGTCGTGGCGCGTCGCGAGCCAGAAGAAGCCCTTGCTGCGCAAGACACCCTTCCACTCCTGATGCAGCAGCGCCCACAGCCGCTCCGGATGGAACGGCCGGCGCGCCCGATAAATGAAATTGCCGATGCCGAACTCGTCCGCTTCCCCTTCCCCTTGAGACGCATGGCCGTGGCCGTGCTCATGATTAAGTGACGCGAGCCAGCCCGGCGCGCTCGCCGCCTCGTCGAAATCGAACCGGCCGGTGTTCAGCACTTGCGCGAGCGGCACCGCGCCGAAGCGGCTGACCACCTGCACCGCACGCGGGTTGATGCGCGCGAGGATGCGTTGCAAACGCGTGAGCTCGTCTGTGCTCACGAGGTCGGCCTTGTTCACCACCAGCACGTCGCAGAATTCAAACTGCTCGATCAGCAATTCGACGATGGTGCGGTCGTCTTCGTCGGTCGCGGCGATGCCGCGTTCGGCGAGCGCGTCGGCCGAACCGTAGTCGCGCAGAAAGTTGAACGCGTCGACCACGGTCACCATCGTGTCGAGCCGTGCGACGTCGGCGAGCGAAGCGCCAGCGTCGTCGACGAGGGTGAAGGTTTCGGCGATCGGCATCGGCTCGGCGACGCCGGTCGATTCGATCAGAATCGCATCAAAACGCTGTTCGGCGGCAAGACGTTTGATCTCGACGGCCAGATCGTCGCGCAGCGTGCAGCAAATGCAGCCGTTCGACAGTTCGACAAGCCGCTCTTCAACGCGCGATAGCGTGGCGGCATCGCGCACGAGCGTCCCGTCGACGTTGACCGCGGCCAGGTCGTTGACGATTACGGCCACGCGCAAACCGGCGCGATTCGCGAGGATGTGGTTCAGGAGCGTGGTCTTGCCGGCGCCCAGAAAACCGGAGAGCACGGTGACGGGCAGTAGCGGCTGGTTCATCGCAGTACGGAAAGGCAAGAGGATTGGAGGGCGCGCCGGGCCTTGGGACCGCATGACTGCGCGACCGGTGTGACGCTTGGCCTCGACGGCAGCACGAAGCCGCATTGTGCATCAAAACGGGCGGCCTCCGCGTGACTGGCTGGATGGGCGGGGCTTGACCAGCGTGTCTTGAAATCGGGCGGCAGAAGAACGCGAGGACGACGCGACGTGTAAAATGCCGGTGCGCGCTCACGAGCAGACCACGAAATGCGTCAAGCGGTCAGCCGGGAAGCGGGCTCGAAAAGGGCAAATGAGGGAGGCAGTCGCGAGAGACGCCTTCGGCAGACAGCCCGAACAGGCCTGCTCGAATAAACCGGACGCTCAACGTGCAGCCGGCATCAAATTCCACTTGCGTAGAATAGCGACGATTTGCTGCGCATACTTGTCGCGCAAAGCGGGTGTTTCGGAGTGGTATGCGCCGACCGCTTGCCACGTGTTGCCATATTTGTTCATCTGACGGCGCAGATGCCAGGCCGCGATATAGACGTTCTTGCACGGCTCCATCAGCGTGCCTTGTGATATGCCGTACTGGGCGAGCGTGGGCAGATGGATCGAATTGATCTGCATTACCCCATAGTCGGTCGAACCGTTGGCGTTCTTGTGTTGCGCGTCAGGCCGGTTGTGCGACTCCTGCCACGCAATTGCACGCAGAATCAACGGGTTAACCTTTTGATACTTCGCCGCTTCGTCGAAGCAATCGGCGCGTGCTGACCCCGCTGCAACCAGCATGGCGAGGCCTGCGGCGACGGTGACGAAGGCATGATTCATCGGTCAAGACGACTAAGTAAATTGCAAGCGTAAGGGTTGGTAAGGCGTTTATCCGGCCATACCCCAGCCGACGACAGCCGCCAGGGCACGCCGGTCGGGCTTTTGTCGAACATGCGGGAAAACCCGCGTCGGCAAACCCTGAACCGGAGACTCGAACGGCTCGTATCATACCGGCAGTCCGACCCGCGTCAAGTTAGCTAACAGACATAAGCGGACTGAAAACGAAGCGCCCCGGCGCGCTTCGCCACCGTTTAGCTTTCAATTGCATGACAAACGGTGCGGGCTTTCAGGGAATCGCGCATCACCCGTCCGTTTTGTGACAAATCCGACATGAAAAACTGTTACTGTTCATTTTTTTCGGACGCCGGATGGTCGGAACCCGCGGCGACCTTGGTCCGCGAGGCCGATCCACAGACCGGCAGGGTGGTGGCTTACCCCCGTGTCCGCACTGCATGACCGTCGGCAGCATCGGCTGCCGGCATCGATATCACAACCCATGAGAAGAAATTGTATGGCTTTGCGTCGCGTTGCAACGGCGCTGCTGGTGGCTGGATTGATCACCGCGCAGACAGCACAGGCTCAGGTGACACTCAACTTCGTGAACGCCGATATCGACCAGGTTGCCAAGGCGATCGGCGCGGCAACCGGCAAAACGATCATCGTGGACCCGCGTGTGAAGGGCCAGTTGAACCTCGTGTCGGAAAATTCAGTGCCGCAGGACCAGGCGCTCAAGACCCTGCAGTCCGCTTTGCGCATGCAGGGTTTCGCGCTGGTGCAGGACCACGGCGTGCTGAAGGTCGTGCCGGAAGCCGACGCCAAGCTGCAGGGCGTGCCGACCTACGTCGGCAATGCGCCTGTTGCGCGCGGCGACCAGGTGGTCACGCAGGTGTTCGTGCTGAAGAACGAGTCGGCCAATAACCTGCTGCCGGTGCTGCGTCCGCTCATTTCGCCGAACAACACCGTGGCCGCTTACCCGGCCAACAATACGATCGTCGTCACCGATTACGCCGACAACGTGCGGCGCATTGCGCAGATCATCGCGGGTGTGGATACCGCGGCGGGCCAGGCGGTCGCCGTCGTGCCGCTGAGAAACGGCAACGCGATCGACATCGCCACGCAGTTGACCAAGATGCTCGACCCCGGCGCGATCGGC
>NZ_NPIH01000236.1:0-13958 GCF_012275575.1 Paraburkholderia sp. SG-MS1
TGCGATCCTCGGTGATCAACGCGATGCCGGCACGCACGGCGTCGGTCGGCGAGTCGATGCGCACCGCCGTGGGCGGCGCGCCCGGCGTCGCGGCCAGCGCGACCGTGCCGCTGTCCTTGTGGTCGGCGCCGTAGATCAGCCGCATCAGCTCGGTGCGGCCCGCGCCGATCAGCCCGCTGATGCCGAAGATCTCGCCCGCGCGCACTTCGAACGACACGTCGCGCACCACCTTGCCGCGCGCGAGCCGGTCGACCTTCAGCAGCGGCGCGCCGATATGGCGCACACCCAGATCAATTCGCTCGCCGAGTTCGCGGCCGACCATCCACGTGACGATCTGCTCGCTCGTCAGGTCGGCCATCGCGTCGACGTGCACGAGGCGCCCGTCGCGCAGCACCGCGACCCGTTCGGCCACCCGCGCCAGTTCTTCGAGCCGGTGCGAGATATAGACCAGCGCGACCCCCCGCGACTTCAGCCGGTCGATCTGTTCGAACAACAGGTCGACTTCGCGCGCGGTCAGCATCGCGGTCGGCTCGTCGAGGATCAGCACGCGGCAGTCGTCGATCAGATTGCGCGCGATCTCCACCATCTGCTGATGGCCGATGCCGAGTTCGCCGACCAGCGTATCGGGATCGATCGCGTCGAGGCCGACCTGCGCCATCGCGTGGCGCGCGTCCTCGCGCAGCTTGCGGCGGTCGATCCAGCCGAAGCTGAACGCACCCGCGCGCGGCAACCGGTTGAGAAACAGGTTCTCGGCCACCGATAGCGTCGGCAACAGATTCAGCTCCTGCATCACCATGCGCACGCCGAGCGCCTCGGCCTCGGTGCGGCTCGCCGGTGCGTAGGGGTCGCCCGCGAGGCGCATCGTGCCCGCGCTCGGATCGACCAGCCCACCGATAATTTTGGAGAGCGTGCTCTTGCCGGCGCCGTTTTCGCCGGTCAGCGCCAATACCTCGCCGGCGCGCAGCGACAGCGAAACGTCGGCGAGCACCGGCTCGGCATAGGTCTTGCCGATGCCGCTCACGGACAGTACGACAGCCAAGGCGTCGTGGTCGGTTGAATCCATCGCGATCCTGGTTTTCATGGCGGCCGGCGCGAGCGCATGCGCTGATGCGAACGAAGCCGCGTCCAACCGTCACGCGTCATGCCGGCCCAATGCGTGCAATGCGCAGCGCTAACGGCGCGCGACGCTCTCTCGCCGCTCGCCCCCGTCATGACGCTTATCTCTGGAATTAACGGCGGCTCGGCGGGTTTCTTGAGCGTTCATTGAGCGTTTATTGAAGAGGCGCGGATGCGCACACCGGGCGCTGCACGCGGCATGCAGCGGCGCGGGTGCGAATCGGCAGGCCCGGTGCTGCTCCGGGCCCAGCCACCCCCCCTTATTTGGTCACCAGACTGACCGGCGTTTCCACCACGCCCGACAACTGCGACTGCTTCTTGTGCTCGCTGAGCGCCTTCAGCGCGGTGTCGATGCCGAACACGGCCTGCTTGGCCGCGTATTGGTCGGCGGTGGCGAGCACGCGGCCGTCTTTAAGCATCGGCTTGATTGCGTTGATGTTGTCGTATCCGACCACCAGCACCTTGCCCTGCTTGCCCGCCGCACGCACCGCCGAGACCGCGCCGATCGCCATGTTGTCGTTGCCGGCGAGCAGCGCCTTCAGGTTCGGATACTCATTGAGCATGGCCGAGGCCACCGCGTTGCCCTTGTCGATTTCCCATTCGCCCGACTGCACCGACACGACCTTCGCGCCGACGGTCTGCATCGCGTCCTTGAAGCCCGCGGTGCGCTGCTGTGCGTTGGTGGTGGTCGACACGCCTTCGAGGATGCCGACCTCGTCGCCCGCCTTCAGCCGTTTGGCCAGGTAGTCGCCAACCATTTGCGCGCCCTTGCGGTTATCCGGGCCGACGAACGGCACGTTCAGGTCTTTCGACTTGAGCACGTCCGGATCGAGCCGGTTGTCGATGTTCACGACGATGATGCCGGCGTCCACTGCCTTCTTGACGACCGGCGCGAGCGCCTTCGAATCGGCCGGCGCAAGCACGATCGCGTCGACCTTCGAGACGATCATCTGCTCGACGATGCGGATCTGGTTGGCGGTGTCGGTCTCGTCCTTGATGCCGTTGGTGATCAGGTCGAACTGGCCGGGATTGTGTTTCTGATATTCCTTCGCGCCGGTTTCCATGGTCAGGAAGAACTCGTTGGCGAGCGACTTCATCACGAGCGCGACCTTCGGCTTGTGGGCCGGCGCGTTCTGCGCGTGCGCGGCGGAAAACGGCAGCGCGGCGGTGGCGGTGGCGAGCACTGCGGCGGCAAGGATGCGACGGCGGATGCGATGGTTCATGCGTATCTCCGAGGTTTTTCTGGCTCGGGCGGAGCCGTATTTTTAGTGGCGCGCAAACGTTTGCGAGGGCTATTCTCAGCGCAGTCGTTTCAGAATGTCAACGATTCGCAGTGGTGCAGTGCACCGGCGCGCCGACTCTGCGGCGGCGCCGGGCGCTCATCGGTTCTGGCCGGCGCGCGGGGTAAGCGCGCCGGCAGGCAGCGTGTGGCAAGGGTCCCTCGCTCGGTCCGTGCATGGCGGGTTTTGCCACCGGCGGCAAGGTGGGCAGACGGTGGGCCGCTTATGCTGGCCTTTTATTGCGAGTGGTGCAAGCGGGGACAACGCGAGGCGAGTCGAATCGCGCCACCGCCAGGGCCGGCTTATAGCCAGCCCGCCTTGCGAAAGCGCCTATACAGCACGAGGTCGACCGTCAGCATGATTGCCAGACACAGTGGATAGCCGAACCTGAAATGCAGCTCGGGGATATTCTGGAAATTCATCCCGTAGATGCCCGCGATCATGGTCGGCACCGCGAAAAGCGCCGCAAACGAGCCGAGCCGCTTGGTCACCTCGCTCTCGGCGAGCGAGATCATGCCGAGATTGACCTGCACCGCGGTGACGACGATTTCACGGCGCCCTTCGATGGTTCTGACGATCCGTTCGAGATGATCGTAGACATCGCGGAAATACGCCTGCATGCCCTGGCAGACGCTCGGAATCCGCCCACCGGTCAATTTGCTGACGGCTTCCTGCAGCGGCACGATGTGGTGCTGCAGGATCACGAGGCGTCGCTTCAACGAGTACAGATCCTGGATGATCGCGCGCGACTGCGCCGAATTGTTGTAGTCGAAAATGCGGTCTTCCAACTCCTCGATCTCAGTGCTCATCGCCTCGATGATCGGAAAATAGCGATCGACGACATCGTCGAGCAGCGCATACAGCACGAACGCCGAGCCCTCCTTGAGCAAACGCGGTTCGCGCTCGCAGCGCGCGCGCACGTTCTGGAATCCGGTGCGGGTGCCGCGACGCACCGACAGCACGTAGTTGCGCCCGACGAACACATCGACTTCGCCGATCAGCAACTCGCCGTCGTCGTCCATCTCGACCGTGTGCATCACGGCGAACATCGAGTCGCCGTACTCCTCGATCTTGGGACGCTGATGGCCATGTTGCGCATCTTCGATCGCGAGCTCGTGCAGGCCGAACTCGTGCTGCATCACGGCCAGCTCGCCCGGCCCCGGGTCTTTCAGCGCGACCCAGACGAAGCACTCGGGCCGCGCCACGTAGTCGCTGATGCTATCGATGTCGATATCAGCGAGCTTCCGACCGTCCTGATAGGCGGCGCAATTGATCAGCATGTTCGGATTACCTTGAAAACGGAAACAGACCGCCCGGCCTCGACTTGTGCGTGTGCCGCGCGTCGGGCCTGCGTTGACGGATGAGCGTAGCCGCCATGTTACGGGGCTGCGCGAAAACGTCACGTATCCAATTGTTAAACCTTGCCGGCGAGCGCCGCGAGCACGGCAAGCGCGCGTGCGCCTCACCGGAAAGCCCAGTTCGGATCGAATTGCTTCGACACGCCAATCCGATGCAAGCCGGGGCCGAGGTAAAACACCACGTGCTCGCCGTTCATCAGGTCGGTGACGCGCTCGCTGTCGATGTACACGAGCGCATCGCGGAACCGGACGATCACATCGCGCGAACGTTCGCGGCGCACGTCCGCGGCGCCGCTTCCGTGTAGCCGGCCCGCACGATCCGCCCGGTCGGCACCGGCTTGAACGGAACCGGCTCAGCCGGCGTCGACGCGCAACCGCCCAGCGCCGCGCGGGCAGGCATGACGGACGCCGGGAGCACGGCCTTGCAGCGGCAAGGCAGGCGCGCCGGCATACTGGTTCTCCCCTATCGACCATTGCGGTGCAGCTTGTGATGACAGACTGACGCAATGCCAGGCGATCCCGCGTGCCCCGTCCAGCGCCTTGCCAAACATGATAGCAACGCGCTGGCATCGCGCCAGCCTGGCCGAATGGCCAATGTCGGCCCAACCCAGGCCAACCTGGGCCCAGCCATGTCCCCCTTGCACGACGTGGCGTTCTTCTTCATGATCGTTGCAAAGGGCTCGATCCGTACGGACTGTGCGCGAGGGGTAAAGCCCTGGTGGGCGCGCGTGCCGCGATGGCGAGCCGGCATTCCCGCTTCGCCGGACCTACGAGCAAGGAGATTGCGATGTGGTATTTCACGTGGATTCTCGGCGTCGGCGTGGCGCTCGCCTTCGGCGTCATCAACGTGATGTGGCTGGAGGCCAACGGCAAGTTCGCGCGTGATCCGCGCGTCGGCGACACGCCGCCCGACCCTGACGGAAGCACGCCTTCGTGACGTTCCTGGTTTTCTTTTGCGGTCATGCGGGCACCGGCAAGACCACCGTCGCGAAAAAGCTGATCGGCCCGCTGATGAAAACCAGCGGCACGCCCTTTTGCCTGCTCGACAAAGATACGCTGTTCGGCGGCTACAGCGCGGCCGCGATGGCCATGCTGACCGGCGACCCGAACGACCGCGACAGCCCGCTCTTCCTGCAGCATTTGCGCGACCCCGAGTACCGCGGCCTGCTCGACACCGCCCGCGAGAACCTCGAACTCGGGGTGAGCGCGCTGGTGGTCGCGCCGCTCTCGCGCGAAGTGCGCGAGCGGCGCCTGTTCGACCGCGCGTGGCTCGGTGTCGGTTCAGAGGTAGTGCTGCGGGTCGTGTGGGTTCATACGTCGGACGAGGTCGCCCGGCAGCGGATCGTCGCACGCGCGAATCCGAACGACGCCTACAAGCTTGCGCATTGGGACGCATACCGGCAGCGCCGCTTCGTGCCCAGCGGCGAGACCTGCGACGATCTGCTGATGTTCGACAACACCGCGCCCACGCCGGCGGATGACGAGGCCCTGCTCGCGCGCATCATCGGCGAACCACAGCCGGCGGCCATGATGATGCCGCCACGGCCGATCTAGGAGCGGGAACGGCACCCGGCGGCCAGAAACGGAAATGCCCCGCATGACGGGGCATTTCCGTTTCAGCGGCCCTCTTGCGGGACCTCCACACTCTCTCAGTGGCGCGCATTGGCACGCCTCACCACCGCCCTCGTGTGTGTTCTTGCGACCATGCTGACGACGGCTGCGCGTCAGGCCGTCGCCAGCGCCTCCAGCGACTGTCCTTCGTACAGTTTGCCGAAGCGGTTCGCGAGGAAGTCGGTGAGCGACACCTGCTCCTGACGCACGAAGCCCTTTTGCGGCAGCTTCTGCTCGCGGAACAGATCGAGCACCGCGCACATCGCGCCGGCCGTGGTGATCTGGATCGCGCTCATCGGCACGCCGCACACCGTCTTCGCGAAAATCTTGCGGGTGAAGACTTCCTGCACCAGTTGACCGTCGCGCATGCCGCTTACCGTGATAAACACCAGCACGACGTCTTGCGCGGTCGATGGCACCGAACGGCGCATGATGGTCTTCAGCGTGTCGCGGTCGCTGGACAGACGCAGGTCTTCGAGCAGGAACTGCATCAGATTGCGGTGACCCGGATAACGCACCGACTTGTAGTCGAGCGATTCGACTCGCCCCGCGAGCGTCTCGCACAGCGTGCCCAGGCCGCCAGACGTATTGAACGCTTCGTACTCGGTGCCATCGAGCGAAAAGTGCTCGAGGCCTTCGAGCGGCTGCACCCACTGCGTGCGGCTGTCACGGATCGCTTCGCACGGCTGACAGTATTCGTTGATCAGGCCGTCGACGCTCCAGGTCAGGTTGTACTTCAGCGCATTGGTCGGAAACTCCGGCAGTGCGCCGACGCGCATCTTGACGTCGCGGATTTCGCTGAAGCGGTTCGCCAGTTCGTGCGCGGCAATGCCGATGAAACCCGGCGCGAGACCGCACTGCGGCATGAACGCGTGCTCGGCGTCGTCGGCGATCGCGCGGATCGCGTGGGTCGCGCGCACGTCCTCGGTCAGATCGAAGTAATGCACGCCCGCGCCCTTGGCCACCGAGGCCACGTTCACCGCGAGGTAATACGGCAGCGCGTTGACGAGCGCATCGAAGCCTTGCATCGCGGCGCGCAGTGCGGCGGCATCGGCGGAATCGACGCGGCGCGTCGGAATGCCCTGGGCGGCGAGCTTGTCGAGCGCGTGCTGATCGCGGTCGAATGCGACGACGTCATAGTCGCCGGTTTCACGCAGCATATGAGCGATGGTGTGTCCGATCAGACCGGCACCAACGATGGCTACTTTCATGCGCTTCTCCTTTGTTATGTGTGTGCTGTGCCCAGCTTGACAAGTGCGCCGCGCTTAGGCGCCGCGCCTGTCGGGCTGAACCCTTGAGCAACAGTTTAGGAAGAAGCAAAAACAGTTCATACACACAAAATGATGCGTTATGACCACGAGTTTCGACGTTATGACGAAAAATTTGGTCGAACTGTCGAAGCGATGTAAAAAGCGCGTAAAAACCAGCGTATTGGAAGGGCGCGCGCGTTCACATGCCGCCGTCAAACCATCCCGCGATCAATCTTGCGCGCGAGGATGATCGACGTCGTGGTTCGCTCCACCCCTTCCATGCCGCCGATCTGGTCGAGCAGATCGTTCAGCCGGTCGGGCGAATCGGCTCGCAGCCACGCGACGTAGTCGAACTCACCGCTCACCGCACACAACAACTGCACCTCGGGCATCTTGCCGAGACGCTTCTGCACGGACGGCCCGTGCCTGGGCGCGATGATCATGCCGACGTAGGCCATGATGCTCGAATCGAGCACATCCTGGCCGAGCCGCACGCTATAGCCGGCGATCACGTTGCTGCGCTCCAGCCGCGCGATTCTCGCGATCACCGTGGTGCGCGCCACGTCGAGCTGGCGCGCAAGACTGGCGACGCTTTCGCGCGCGTTGGCTTGCAGCAGTGCAACGAGGTTGCGGTCGAGGTCGTCGAGCTGGTCGAGGCGCGGAGGTCTCATCTAGGGTCTGGGGAAGTGGGTGGAGTGGGTCTGTGGTCGAGCGGATTATCGCGCGTCTTTAGCGTGTGATGGCGCTGGTGGGACTGCTTGCCAACGCCGCCGCCCTCACGCCCCGAACCGCTCGATCACGAAATCGACGAAGCTGGTGAGCTTGGGCGTGGCCTGGCGATCACGCGGATAGATCAGATGCACGGGCGCGCCGTCGGGCAGATAGTCCTCCAGCACCGACACCAGCTCGCCGCTCGCGATCTCGCGCGTGAGTAGCGCCTCCGGCTGCAGCACCAGACCGAAACCGCGCAGCGCCGCCACCTTCAGCGCCTGACCGTTGTTCGCGCGAAAGCGGCCCGCGCGCAGCGGGTTGCCCTCCGTGCTCCCGCCGTCGAGACGCCACAGACCTTCGCGGCCCCAATGCAGAAAACCGAGGCATTCATGATGGACGAGATCGGCCGGCGTGCGCGGCGTGCCGGCGCGCGCGAGGTACGCTGGCGACGCACATGCGCGCATCCGGTAAGGCTTCAACGGCCGCGCGACCAGACTCGAATCCGCCAGTTGACCGATGCGCACCGACGCGTCGAACCCCTCTTCCACCAGGTCGATGATGCGGTTCGACAGATCGAGCTCGAGACTCACGTCGGGCCACGCGCCCAGATAGTCCGTCATGGCCGGGGCGAAGACTTCGACGCCGTAGGTCAGCGGCACGGTCACCTTGAGCACGCCGCGCGGCGAGGCGGTCATCGCCTCCGCGAGCGACTCGGCCTGCTTCACATCGGCTAGGATGCGTCTGCATTGTTCGTAATACTGTCGGCCTATTTCCGTCAGACTTTGCCGACGCGTGCTACGCGTCAGCAGCCGCGCAGCCAGCCGGCTTTCGAGCGCACGCAGATGCTTGCCCACCATCGCCGACGAAATGTCGAAGCGCTCGGCCGCCGCCGTCAGGCTGCCCGCCTCGACCACGGCGACGAAAATTTCCATGCTGACGAGTTTATCCACCGGCTATTTCCCGTTCGTTTCGGTTGTAAGCGTTTGTCGCATTGGAGCCGCATTGTAGGGATATCGTGATACTAATAGCGGCGACGGCGAAATGGGGCAGCCGGCCGCCGTGCGTCGTGATGGCTGACGCAACCGGGCCGCTCGCCACACGCCTTGTCCCAATTCGAATAGACATCAGGAGTTTCGATGAAAAAAGCACTTGTCATGCTGGCTACCGCAGTTTCCATGAGCGGCGCGTTCGCACAAACCCCCGCGCCCGCCCCCGTACCGGCAAGCGCCGCCTCGGCGCCCGCGGGCAAGGCCGGCCACGAGCGCAACGTCGAAGATCGCATCGCCTATCTGCACGCGCAACTGAAGATCACGCCCGCGCAGGAAACGCAATGGAATGCCTTCGCCGACGTGATGCGCGGCAACGGCGAGACGATGGGCCAGTTGTTCCAGCAACGCAAAGCCGCCACCAACGTCACCGCGCTCGACGACATGAAGCAGTACGCGACCATCGCGCAAGCGCACGCGGACGGCATGAAGAAGCTCGTCGACGCGTTCGATCCGCTGTACAGCAGCCTGTCGCCGGAGCAGAAGAAGCTTGCCGACGCGACCTTCCATCACTCGGACACGGTCGATGGCGGCGGTCGTCACCGCCATGGCAAGGGCAAGGTCGGCAAGTCGACGCCCGCTAGCGATGCGATTGTGAAGCCTTAAGCAGCTTGTTTGCGCGCAGCGCGGTGGCTCGCGCTGCGCGTGCCGATTCTTTGCGGTGGACTTGCCTGTGCAGTCAGCTGGCAGTGCGCGCGCCGAGGCCCGCCCGGGTTTCCTCCGACCCCCGCTCCGCTTGTCCATCACGCGGCACGTCCTGGCTTACTCCCGATATGCCGTGATCAAGCTCGCCAACGGCGCCGCGATCCAGCGTGTCACGCGTGCAAAAGCAGCCGGTCATGAGATGCGTCTGGCATGATGCGGGTCCGCGGCATCGGAACATGACGTCCCGATGCACTGCTCCGACGTGAGGTCCGCATCGTCGGCACGTCGTCGATATATCCATCCCTACCTGCTTCATGACCGAACTCAAGAATCTCGATCTACGCACTGACGCGCTCGCTCGACGCGTCGTCAAGGACGAAACCGTGGGCGTCGAATTCGCCGCTGCCGAAGGCGAGTTGATGAGCCTCGAAGGCCCGAACCGCTATGTGCGCGGCGACGCGCTAATTACCGGATCGACGGGCGACCGCTGGGTCGTATCGCGCGAGCGCTTCGACGCCAAGTACCTTCCCGCCGACGCCGGCCTCGCGCACGGCGAAGCCGGCGCATACCGCAACCGTCCCGCCGTCGTACTGGCCAGACAGATGAACGAAGCGTTCTCGCTCGCCCGTTCCGCGGATGGCGGCGACGTGCTGCGTGGCGCCGCCGGCGACTGGGTCATGCAATACGCGCCCGGCGACTATGGCGTGGTCCAGGCCGCGCGCTTCGCGAAGGTCTACCGGCTCGCGGACTGAGCCGTTTCATGAGCGGGCCAATGAGCAATCTCATCAGCCCGCCCTGGTGATCGCCTCAAGCGACCGTCTCACACGACTCTCTCACGCAAACTCGTCGCCGAGGTCCACGCTGACCTCGCGCGGCACCGCTTCGCCATTCGCATACTGCTCTTCGAGCGAGCCAAGGCTCGCTTCGACATAGGCGCGCAACACCGCAAAACCGCGGCCGCGTAGCCGCGCCGGCAATGCGCGATAGCGCGCCAGCGCCGCCGGCGCGATCACCACCGTCATCACGATGCGCCGCGCGGTCGCGCCGAAGCGCATCGCTACCCAGTGAATCGTCAGCGACGGCGTGCCGTCTTCCGCTGCGCGCTGGATGAACTGCGTCTGCTCGGGAAAGAGATCGCTGATGACGCGCGCCAGCTCCTCGAACTCGGGATCGGCGCAGTCGTATTGGTAAGCTTCCATGGGGTCCGCCGGACGTGGTCCAGAAGTGGTTCCGAAAAGGGAACCGATTTTAGGCAAAGGCCGGTACTTTAGCGAGACAGCGGGTCACGCCACCGCTCCGGGACGCCGAAAAGTTCTGACCAGCAGACCCGCGACGATCAGCGCGCCCAGCGCATACACCGCGTCCACTGCCGCGAGCGGCACGAGCTGCGCCTGGAACAGCGCGGCGGGCACGTCGACCAGCGCGTGCAGGACGATCGCGAGCGGCAGGATGGCGCGCCAGCCCGCGCGCACACCACGCCACATCAGCACCGACAGGCCGATCTGAAACACCAGCGCGGCCACCCGTTCGAGCGCGAAAATGCCGGCCGTTTGCGGCGTCAGGCTGGCGAGAATCAGGTGGATGCGCATCAGCGAATCGGCCGGCAAATTGCTCAGGTAGCCGTCCAGTTCGCCGCGGTTCTCGAACACCGCGAACAGGATCCATTGAATCTGCACCAGCACGCCGACCAGCCACGCTTCCGCGCCGCCATGGCCAAGGCCGTAGGTGAGCGCGGTGCCGTCGTCGGCGCGCGTGGCGTGGGCGGCGGCCGGCGATTTTGCCGCGGCGCGCTTGAGCATCAGCCGCATGCCGATGAACCGCCCCACTTCCTCGCAGAGGCCCGCGGCCAGCGCACCGTACACGACGAAGGCAAGCGGATTCGACAGGAACGTGGCCGTCGCCGCGTTCCGATGCAGCACATAGTCGTTCAGCGCGCGCTCGATCACCATCGCGAACAGCGCGAACACGGCGATGCCGGTAATCGCGTCGCGCGGCTTGAGCGCGAGCGGGCGGCGCAGACGCCGATAGATCAGGAACGGTAAGGCGGCCACGAACAGCGTCGCGACAGCGAGGCTCGAGAGGGTAAGCGGTGCAACAACCATGAGTTTCCTTGCGATGACCGGCGCGCACCCGCTGCGCGCCGCAGCCCGCATGATCGCAGATCAGCGCGAAGTTGACGCGCGAACGATCAACTCACCCGGCAGCAGACAGTCGCGCGCGGTGGTTGGAACGCCTTCGATGCGCTCGTGCAGGAACTCGACCGCGCGATAGCCGATGTCGTAGGTCGGCTGACGGATCGTCGTGATGCCGGCCAACTCGGCCCAGTCGGGGTCGTCGATCGAGAGCAGCGCGACGCGGGCTTGCCAGCCGACGCCGTAGCGGGCTTTGAGGTGCAAGGCGAGGCGCAGTGCGACGGGAGCGTTGGCGGCGAAGAGCGCGATGCGGGGAAGCGGAGTCGAGTTGCCTGGATTGTCCGCAGGGGACGCATTGGCCGCGTTGGTCGCGTTCGCTGAACTTGCGGCGTTGGTTGCGCTGGCCACATCACCATCGCTGCCGGCCGCATCAATGGCACGGTCCAATTCGGCCAGACCGCGCTCGACATCGGCGGCATCCGCGAGATTGAGCACCAGCGTACGTCCGCGTGCGGCGCGTTGAGCGCGCATCGCGTCACGAAATGCGAGCTCGCGCAGTTGCCGCGAGCTGACCTGCTCGAACGGCTGGACGACGAACCAGATGTCGTCGAAGCCCTGCTCCAGCAGATGACGCGTACCGAGTTCAGCCGCGGCCCGGTTGTCGAGCCCGACCATATCGGCGACGAGTCCATCCACCGAACGGTCGACCAGCACCGCCGGAATTCCCCCGTCGCCCACTGGCCGCAACGTTTCCTCCCGCACGCCGAGCGCGTTGACGATCACGCCTTCCACCCGGTACGTGGTCAGCAGTTGCAGATAGCGGCGCTCCATCTCCACTTCGTTGGCCGCGTGGCAAATCAGCGGCATCAGGCCGAGCGCGTGACACGCCGCCTCCACGCCTTGCAGTACTTCGACGGTGTACGGATTCGTCAGGTCGGCGAGCAGCATGCCGATCAGGCGGTTGCGGCCGCGCTTGAGGCCACGCGCCATCTGGTTGGGCTGGTAGTCGAGCCGCGCGATCGCGGCTTCGATGCGCGCGCGCAGTTCCGGCGACAGCACGCTCGTCTCGCCGTTCAGATAGCGGGAGATGCTGGTCTTGCCAGTGCCGGCTTCGCGCGCGACATCGGTGATCGTCGCACGGCGCGGTAGCGGCGGCGGCGGCGTGGTCAGCGGCGCTTCACGCGTGGGGTCAGTCATGTGGGGTCATTCACGTTGGCTCATTCGTCTCGGCCCGCTCGGGTTGGCTCACTCTTGTATCGTTCACTCGCAGCGGCTCACTCATGTCGACACACCGGAGCCGCCTTGCGCCTCGCGGCCCGCTCGCGTTGACCCACTCACGTTGGCCCAATTGCATCGGCTTGCGCGTCGGCCCACGAACGTCGCTTCCTCTCAAGCCCACTCACGCAACCGAACTCACTTACCCAACACGTCCCGATTGACGACATTCACCGTCAGCGTCCCGTCGAGCGCCGCGACCAGATTCTCCGCCGCATTACGCGCCATCGCGTGGCGTGTCTCATGAGTCGCCGAGCCGATATGCGGCAGCGCGACCACATTCGCCAGCTTCAGCAAAAGCGAGTCGGCCGGCAACGGTTCGGTATCGAACACGTCGAGCCCCGCGCCGTGAATCGTGCCGTCTTGCAATGCTTTGATCAATGCCTGCTCATCGACGGTCGCGCCGCGCGAGGCATTGATCAGGATCGCGTTCTTCTTCATCGACCGAAGTTCGGCCGCGCCGATCATATGCCTCGTCTCGGCCGTGAGCGGCACTTGCAGGCAGACGAAATCCGAACTCGCCAGCAGTTCCGCCAGTTCGACCCTCCGCGCGCCATACGCCTGTTCAGCCTGCGGATTCGCGCTGCGATTGGTGTATAGCACCTTCATGTTGAAGCCGAGCGCCGCGCGTCGCGCGACCGCGCCGCCGATCCGTCCCAGCCCCACGATGCCGAGCGTCTTGCCCTGCACATCGACGCCGAACTGGGCCGCTCCGATGCTGTCGCGCCACTGCCCCGCCTTCACCCATTCGGCGAGTTCGACGACCCGGCGCGCCGACGCGAGGATCAGCGAAAACACGGTATCGGCGGTGGACTCGGTCAGCACGTCCGGCGTATGCGCGAGCACGATGCCGCGCCGCGTGAGATCGGCGACGTCGAACTGATCGAAGCCCACCGAAATGGTCGAGAGCGCTTTCAGGCGGCTCGCGCCTTCGAGCATCGCGGGCGTGACTTTCACACTCGCGCCGATGCCGCCATCGGCATCGCGCAACGCGGCGACGAACGCGTCGTGTTGCGCGGGATCGACCTGCACGACTTCAGCATGCTGTTGCAGATAGGCGAGCACATCTTCCGGCAGCGGCTTCCAGGCGACGATCTTCTTCATGAGCTTCATTTTCCTTGCAACGGTGTGGTGAGCGGGGGTGTCGCCGTTGACGTGTCCGTTCGCGGCTGCGGCTTGACGATCAGCGTCAGGATCACCGCGGCGACCAGCGCCACGCTCATGAATGCATACGACGCCGCGGGCGACCCGGTGGCGCCGTTCAGATAACCGACCACGTACGAGCCGACGAACGAACCGAGGGCGCCCATGCTGTTGATCAGCGCCATTGCGCCGCCCGCGACGTTCTTCGGCAGCAGTTCCGGCACGATCGCGAAGAACGGACCGTACGGCGCGTACATCGCGCCGCCTGCGATCACCAGCAAGGCGTACGACAGCCAGAAGTGCGTGGAGCCGAGCGCGTACGACGCCGCGAACGCCACCGCGCCAACCAGCAGGAACGGCCACACGAACACTTTACGGCGGTTGAGTTTAT
>NZ_NPIH01000236.1:14128-51644 GCF_012275575.1 Paraburkholderia sp. SG-MS1
GCGTCGAGCCGTTCTTGAGGATCGACGGCAGCCACAGCACGAAACCATACACGCCGATGCTCCAGCAGAAATACTGCGCGCTCAGCTTGATCACCGCGGGTGTGCGGAACGCTTCGCTGTAATTGCGCACCGGCTTGATCGCGGCCTGCTCGGCGCGCAGCGTATGCGCGAGGTCGTCCTTCTGCTGCTGGGTCAGCCACGAGACCTGCTGCGGCTTGTCCTTCACGAGAAACCACCAGCACACCGCCCAGAGGATCGCGGGCGCGCCCTCGGCGATGAACATCTGCCGCCAGCCGAACGAATGGATGAGATAGCCCGACACCACCGACATCCACAGCACCGTCACCGGATTGCCGAGAATCAGGAACGTGTTGGCGCGCGAGCGCTCGCTTTTGGTGAACCAGTTGCTGATGAAGATCAGCATCGCGGGCATCACGGCGGCTTCGACGACGCCGAGCACGAAGCGGATCACCATCAGCGACGGAATATTGCTGACCACGCCGGTGAGCGCCGCGCAGCCGCCCCACAGGATCAGGCTCCAGAACACCAGCTTCTTGACGCTGCGGCGTTCGGCGTAGATCGCGCCGGGAATCTGGAAGAAGAAATAGCCGAGAAAGAAGAGCGCGCCGATCAGCGACGACAACCCTTTGCTGATGCCGAGATCCTGGTTGATGCCGGCGGCCGACGCGAAGCCGAAGTTCGCGCGATCGAGATAAGCGAGGCTGTACGTGATGAATACGATCGGCATGATCGTCCACCAACGGCGAATCGCAAGCGATGAGGTCATGAGTGTCTCCTGCTTCCTGAAACAACAATGGTCGGTGCCGGGGCGCTGTCGAGCGCTCTTGTTGTTATCGAGGCGGCCAGATGCGTGCGGATAACGTGCGCGCTCAGGCCGCCGTTGCAATGCGCGCAGCGCCGGCCGAGGCGACGGCCCTGGCAGCATCGGCATCGCCCCGTTCGAGCGCATCGAGCGCGGCGCGCGGCGGCAACCCTTCCGAATCGCCGATCACCTGGATCGCCAGCGCACCGATGCGGTTGCCGCGCGCGACCGCTTGCGGCAGCGACCTGCCTTCGAGCAGCGCGCTGACCACACCGACTGCGAAGCCATCGCCCGCGCCGACCGTGTCCACGACCTTGGCGACCGGCTGACCAGCGATCACGCCGGCATCGTCGGCGGTGCGGAAGTACGCGCCCTGCGCGCCGAGCTTGATGATTACGCCGCGCGCGCCGCGCTCCAGATAGAAGCTGGCGATGTCTTCCGGCTGCGTGTAGCCGGTCAGGATCTCGCCCTCGCCGATACCGGGCAGCACCCAGTCGGCCAACGCGGCAAGCGCATTCAGACCTTCGACCATCGCCGCGCGCGATGGCCACAGCGTCGGGCGCAGGTTCGGATCGAACGAAATCGTCTTGCCCGCCGCGCGCATTTCACGCGCGAGATGAAACGCGAGTTCGCGCGAACTCGCCGAGATCGCGGGCGCGACGCCGGTCAGATGCAAGTGACGGGCGGGCAGCACATAATCGGCGGCATAGTCGGCGAGCGACAGATGGCTCGCCGCCGAACCCTTGCGGAAGTATTCGACCGCCGGGTCACTGCCGTCGTCGTTTTTCGATTTCAGCTGGAAGCCGGTCGGATAACGTTCGTCGGTGCTGACGCAACGCTGGTCGATGCCCTCGCGGCTCAACGTGTCGCGCACGTACTGGCCGAACGAATCGTTGCCGACGCGGCTCATCCAGCCCACCTTGAAGCCGAGCCGCGACAGACCGATCGCCACGTTCAGATCCGCGCCGGCGATGCGCTTCGTGAATTGCCCGACGCCGGCCAGCGGACCGGTTTCGGCGGCGACGAACATGGCCATCGCCTCGCCGTACGTGATGACATCGAGTGCTGCGGATGGGGTGCTCATGCTTGGCTCCTGGGGGTTGCCTTTGCTTCGGGGCCGGCCGATACGGCGGCCAGCCATCCGACGTAATGCGCCGCGTCCGCCTCGCGGCGGCTCGCATCGAACGGAAACTCGATGCCGCGCGGCACATCGCGCGGCAAGCGGTCGAGCACCGCGATGAAGCGGTCATCGTCTGCCGCCGGGGCGGCGGCAAAGCGCCGCGCTCCCTCGCCCACCGTCGTCTTGCAATGGATATATTCGACGTGCGATGCCAGCAGCCGGGCCGCCTCGAGCGGCGCGACGTCGCGCCAGGCCCAGTTGCCGATATCGAAAGTCATGCCGAGCAAACCGGCGCGGCCTTCGCGCGCCAGCGCGTCGAAGAGGCCGGTGAATTGCGCGAGCGAGCCGCCTTCCGCCAGTTGCCCGTTCTCGACGACGAGCCGCACATGCGCGCCATCCCTTTGCGCAGCAATCGCCGCGCCGTGCGCGTCACCAGCGAAGCCGCCGAGTTGCAGCTTGACGACGCGCGCGCCGAGCGCCGCCGCTTCGTCGAGTGCGAGACGCAGTGCGGCGGCGTCGAGCCGACCGTCCGACGTGTACAGCAACGCGGGCGTCGAATACACGGCCCACAGGCCCAGCCCGGCGATCGCTTCGCCCAGCGCGCGCAGACGTGGCGCTGTGGCGTCGGCCTCGTCGGCGAACAGTTCGCGACGCACTTCAAAACCTGCTGCGCCGGCCCGTTTGCTCACCTGCGCCCATTTCAGATGACCGCCCGCGCGGACCGCATCCATTCCGAATGCGCTTGCGACGATCACGATGTCTATTGCTTGAGTCATGTCCAATTTACCCACTTCCGCGCGCTTCATGACGTTTGGAACCGGTTCCAAATGCGTTTCGAAAAAAAGCGCCGAGGCGCTTTCGTTGCCCGAATAGTGCGCCGGAACGCCCGGCCCGCACCATAGAGGAAATCCCTAGGCTTATCAGTGACGGTGAGGGATCACGCCCCCAGTGGCGAGGGCTACTGCCGACGGACCCCGCGTGTGCGGGCGCGCCTCGCGCCGCGGGGTGCGGTGTAGGCGTAGCAGGCGCTCAGCCGCCATCCGCGAGACACAGCGCGAGAAACTGCTCCACCACCCGCGACGGCGCACTCGCATACGGCACGAGGATCGACAGCCGTCGCGTCAGAGGTTCCGGGCTCAGCGACAACATGCACAACACGCCATTCTCGTGACGCATCGACATCGCGGAGACGAAGCCGATGCCCATGCCGGCCCGCACCGCCTCCTTCACCCCTTCGACGCCGGCAATCTCGAGGACGACCCGCATCGGCACGCCCGCCCGCGCGAACGCGCGCTCGACGCTCTGCCGCACGCCGGAGCCCGCCTCGCGCAACACCAGCGGATGCGCACCGAAGGCCGCCAGTTCCACGCGGCCGCACTCGGCCGCCGGTGCTTCCTGCGCCGCCTGCGCGAGCGGATGCGAGCGCGGCACGATCGCCACGATCTCGTCCTCGCGCCACGCGTGCACGGCGGTGTCCGGCGGCAGATCGGTGCCGACCGGCCCTTCTATCATCGCGATGTCGACCGAGCCGAGCGCGCCGACGATCTCCGTGGTATTGCCGTCGGCGGTATGCACGCTCACCTCCGGAAAGCGGCGATGGAAATCGGCGATCAGATACGGCAGCAGGTAGCTCGCCGGCGTGGTGCTCGCGCCGATTCGCAGCGTGCCCTGCTCCAGACCGCGCAGCGCGTCGCGGTACGCGTGCGCCTGGCGCCAGGTTTCACGCAGCCGCGTCGCATAGTTCGCCAGCTGCTCGCCGGCCGGTGTCAGCCGCACGCCGCGGCCGTCGCGCTGGTAAAGCGGCTCGCCGAATTCGTCCTGCAGCTGCCGCAGTTGTCCGGAAACCGCCGGTTGCGACAGATGCAGTGCCACGGCCGCCCGGCTGATGTTGCGGTGTTCGGCGACAGCGGCGAACGTTATAAGCTGGTCAGGGGTCATGGATGCGAAATATCGGCGGTTCTGATACTTCACATTCTAAATCATGATTTTTCATATCGATATATCTAATTTAGGATTAGCCCCATCGAAATCCGTCAGTCATCAAGGACTGCACTATGTCCACCACACCGGTTCCGCTTCACGCAGCGACTAGCGCCGCCCCACCCGCGGCCGCGCATTCCACGCGCGGGCAGCTCAATGGGGTCCTGTTCGTCGCGCTGTTCGCCGCTGCTGTGACCCGCATCGCATCGATTCCCGCGATCGCCGGTCTCGGCCTCAGCCCGCTGATCGTCGGCATCGTGGCCGGCGCCATTTACGGCAACGCGCTGCGCGACGGCATGCCCGCGAGCTGGGCGGCCGGCGTCAATTTTTCGGCGCGTAAGCTGCTGCGCATCGCGGTCGCGTTCTTCGGACTGCGCGTGAGCCTCCAGGAAATCGCTCAGGTCGGCCTGCCCGGCCTCGCGCAATCCGTGCTGATCGTGGTGAGCACGCTCGTCCTCGGGACGTGGGCGGGCATGAAAATCATGAAGCTCGACCGCGATACCGCGCTCCTGACCGCCGCCGGCAGCGCGATCTGCGGCGCGGCCGCGGTGCTCGCGTTCGAGTCGACGCTGCAATCGAAGCCGCACAAGAGCGCGATGGCCGTGGGCAGCGTAGTGCTGTTCGGCACGCTGTCGATGTTCCTCTACCCGGTCCTGTTCAACGCAGGCTGGCTGCATCTCGATACGGTCGGCGCGGGTCTGTTCTTCGGCGGCACGATCCACGAGGTGGCACAGGTGGTTGGCGCGGCCAGCAACGTGAGCCCGGAAGCGGAGCATATCGCCACCATCGTCAAGATGACGCGCGTGATGCTGCTGGTGCCGGTGCTGCTCGTGGTCGGAATGTGGGTGAACCGCTCGGCGCGGCGCGGCGCGGCAGCGGGCTCCCAGGAGGGTTCGCACGAAGCTGCCCCGCGCAAGCTGGCGATTCCGTGGTTCGCGCTCGGCTTCCTCGCCTGTGTCGTGATCAACTCGCTGCACGTTCTGCCGGACTCCGCGACCAGCACGCTCAACACGCTCGACACCTTCGCGCTGACGATGGCGATGACGGCGCTCGGCATCGAAACGCGCATCGCGCAGATCCGTCAGGCCGGACCGCGTGCGCTGACCACCGGCCTGATCCTGTATGTCTGGTTGATTGCCGGGGGACTGGGAATTACATGGACCGTCCAGCACCTGCTCGGCTAAACCGCCCCGCCTTCGAACCCACCCCGCCGCGCGCGGGGTTTTTCGCATTCTGGCGACCCATCGGGCGCGCTCGCGCGGCATACTGGTTGCTGGCGTCACCCGCTCCTGCAACCCGTTCATGCTGCGCACATGAGCGACCGGAATGAGGATCAACCGATGAGCCTGAAACTTTACTATTGGGACGGCCTGCAAGGCCGCGGCGAATTCGTGCGGCTCGCACTGGAGGAGGCCGGCGCCGACTACGTGGAAGTGGCACGCGGCGACGAGTCGGAAAGCCTGGGCACGGGCGCGATGATGAAGTTGATGAAAAGCCGCGACGAGCCCTATCCGCCGTTTGCGCCGCCGTTTCTGAAAGACGGCGATCTGGTGATCGCACAGACCGCCAACATCCTGTTCTATCTCGGCCCGCGACTGAACCTCGCGCCGTCGGTCGACAGCTTGCGCTACGTCGCCAACGGCCTGCAACTGACGATCGCCGACGTGGTCACCGAAGCGCACGACACGCACCATCCGCTCGCGAGCAGCCTCTACTACGAAGACCAGAAAGACGCCGCCAAAGTGCGCGCGCACGACTTCATCGACAACCGGATCCCGAAGTTCATGTCGTATTTCGAGCGCGTGCTGAAGCAGAATCCGGCCGGCGATACCTTCATGGTCGGCGACGCGCTCAGCTACGTGGACCTGTCGATGTTCCAGCTGATCGACGGCCTGCTGTACGCGTTTCCGCGCGCGCTCAAGCGCTTCGGCGAACACTATCCGCGGCTCGCCGCGTTGCACGACGCGGTGATCGCGCGGCCTAACATCGCCGCGTATCTGAAGTCCGGGCGGCGCATCGAACACAACGAGGCCTGCATCTTCCGGCACTACCCGGAACTCGACAAGGCGGCGACTTGAGCCGCGCCGCTTTCCTTCGTCCAGCCCCGGCGACGCGCCCGCCGTGCGCGTCCCCGAACCTTTTCCCACGCCCCGTACCGTCGACGTGCTTTCATTCCTGCTGAAGCTGCGCACCCGCGCCCAACACCTGTTCCGCCTTTCGGACGCCCACACGATGCTGGTCTGGTCGGTGGTGGTCGGCATCGCCGGCGCTTTCGCAACGATCCTGTTTCGCGAAGCGATCGCGCTGCTGCAACTGCTGGTGGCGGGCCGCGCCGGCAGTTTCGTCGACATGGCGCGCAGCCTGCCGTGGACCATGCGCATCTGGCTGCCGGCCGCCGGCGGTCTGATCGCCGGCTTCTTTCTGCTGATTGCCCAGCGTCACGCCGACAAATCCAATCACGTCGACTACATGGAAGCGGTGGCGATCGGCGACGGCGTGGTGCCGGTCAAGCTGAGCCTGTGGCGCAGCGTGTCTTCGCTGTTCACGATCGCGAGCGGCGGCTCGATCGGCCGCGAAGGACCGATGGTGCAACTGGCGGCGCTCGCCTCGTCGCTGATCGGGCGCTGGGTGCATTTCGATCCGTCGCGGCTGCGTTTGCTGGTCGCCTGCGGCGCGGCGGCGGGCATTACCTCGGCGTACAGCGCGCCGATCGCAGGCGCGTTTTTCGTGACCGAGATCGTGCTCGGCTCGATCGCCATGGAGAGCTTCGGGCCGGTGGTGGTGTCGGCCGTCGTCGCCAACATCACGATGCGCGAATTCGCCGGCTACAAGCCGCCGTACGAAATGCCGGTGTTTCCGGCGGTGGCGGGCCTCGAAGTGCTGCTGTTCGTCGCGCTCGGCGCGCTATGCGGGCTCGCCGCGCCACAGTTTTTGCGGCTGCTCGACGCGTCGAAAGCCGCCTTTCGCAAGTTGCCGGTGCCGCTGCCCGTGAGACTCGCGCTCGGCGGCTTCGTAGTCGGTGTCATTTCCATCTGGACGCCCGAGGTGTGGGGCAACGGCTATAGCGTCGTCAACTCGATCCTGCATTCGCCGTGGACGTGGACCGCGCTCGTCGTCGTGCTGGTGTTCAAGCTCGCCGCGACCGCGGCCACGGCGGGCTCCGGCGCGGTCGGCGGGGTCTTCACGCCGACCCTCTTCGTCGGCGCTGCGGTCGGCTCGCTGTTCGGCCAGGGCATGCACGCGCTGTGGCCGCACGCGACCTCGGAGCCATACGCGTACGCGATGGTCGGCATGGGCGCGTTCCTCGCTGGCGCGACCCAGGCGCCGTTGATGGCGATCCTGATGATCTTCGAAATGACGCTCAGCTATCAGGTCGTGCTGCCGCTGATGCTCTCGTGCGTGGTCGCCTATTTCATCGCGCGCGCGATCGGCAAGACCTCGATGTACGAAATCACATTGCGCCGCAACCGCGAGGAGCAGGAGCGCGCGCGCCTGCGCGCCACCCAGATGCGCGAGCTGATTCGCCCCGCCGAAACCGTCGTGCTGCCGAGCGCGACGGTGCCGGACATGACGCGCGTGTTCCTTGAATATCCGGTGAAATATCTGTACGTCGCCAACGAGTCCGGAGCGTTTCTCGGCGTGGTCGCGCTCAAGGACATCACGTCCGATCTGCTCGACAAGCACGATACGTCGGCGAAAACCGCCGCGGACTATCTCCAGCCGCATTTCGACGTGCTCACGCCGGATATGTCGCTCGGCGTCGCGCTGCAGCACTTCATGGCGTTTCAGGGCGAACGTCTGCCGGTGGTCGAAAGTGCCGCGCATCCGACGCTCGCCGGCGTGGTCTACAAAACTTCGCTGCTCGATGCCTATTTCCGCATGAATGCCACCCACTAGACGGCGCGCCCCCTCCGGCGTACGGCCCGGCGGCGCCGTGCAAAGCGCCACAAATTCTCTACAATGGGGAGACCGCTGCGGCCCAAAACCGGCACGCTTTCGCTACCGATGCCGCAGCGCGCGTTACGTCAGGACGGGCGCGCCGAGACGCCCGCCGTGCGATCGGAGCGAAGATGAGCGAACCGTCCCTCGATGCCGTGCGCCGCGACCAGGCAGGCTGGATTTTCCTGCATATCGAAGGCGAGCCCTACGACCGCGGCGAGCAGCACGGCCAGTTGCTCGCCGCCGAAATCCGCAACGCGATCCACACCGCCCGCTATCTCGCGAAGTGGGATACGGGCGAAGAGTTCGACACCTTCGTCGACGCCGCGAGCGCCCAGTTCGCCAGCAAGCTCGACACCGAATTCGCCGATGAAATCCAGGGCATCGCGGACGGCGCGAAGCTGCCGTTCGCCGAAGTGCTGGCGTGGAACGGCTACATGGATCTGCTGCAGAGCTGGTGGCCGAGCCACGCGGCGCGGCAGCAGCCGCAGCTTGGCACCAAGCCGTGGCGCGGCCGGCGCGGGCACCATTGCAGCGCGTTCATCGCCACCGGCAACGCGACGCGCGACGGCCGCATCGTCATGGCGCACAATTCCTGGGATCGCTACGCGGCGGGCGACGCGTTCAACGTCGTGTTCGACATCGTGCCGGACCGCGGCAACCGCATCCTGATGCAGGGCTTGCCAGGCTGCATCTCGAGCCTTACCGACTTCTGGGTCACGGCCGCCGGGCTGATGGTGACCGAAACCACGATCTCCAACTTCGTCGGCTACAACGCAGCCGGCGCGCCCGAGTTCTACCGCTCGCGGCGCGCGTCGCAGTATGCGAACAGCATCGGCGAATGGTGCGAGATGTTCGCGCTCGCGAACAACGGCGGCTATGCGAACAGCTGGCTGTTAGGCGACGCGAAGACCGGCGAGATCGCGCGTTACGAACTGGGGCTGCACTATTCGGGCTTCGAAACCACCAAGGATGGTTTCTATAGCGGCTATAACACGGCGACCGACCTGAAGATCCGCAACCAGGAATGTATCGGCGAAGGTGAAGACTACACGGACGTGCGCAAGAACGGCGCGCGGCGCTTGCGCTTCATGCAGCTCGAAGAACTGCATCGCGGCAGGATCGACGTGGAGCTGGCCAAGGAGATGATCGCCGATCATCACGACGTCTATCTCGACCGCAACGACAACCCCTGCTCGCGCACCATCTGCGGCCATCTGGAACTCGACGACGCGCGCTTTGGCGGCACCGATCACGGGCCGTTCAATCCTTGGGGAGCAAATGACGGCAAGGTGGTCGATAGCGAAATGGCGCGCGCGATGGCGTTCACCGCGCGCTGGGGTCATCCGTGCGGACGGCCGTTCGACGCGCAGGCGTTCATGAAGCGGCATCCGCAGTGGAACTGGCTGAACGGGTATATGCGCGACCGGCCATCGTGGCCGTGGACGCGGTTTGATGTGTTGCGATAGAGTGTGCCCTCCTGGGCGCCCGCCGGTATTGCGTTCGCACGATCATCTGCAAACTGCAATACCGTTTTGTCGCAAATGTCCGCGCGTTGCAGTATTTGCCATCTAAGATGGTAAGTAGATGCAGGTCGCGCATCGCAGTGCCGCGTGTAGCTTGCGCCGTCCTTTCGACGCGGGGACGGCACAGCGTTTGCTTGATCGTCAGCGCCGCATGAGCTTAGGAGGTCGGGCGATGAAAACCTCGACACTGTTGATCATGGTGACGCTGTCCGCCTCGTGTTTTGCCGCACCGGTTCATACCGCCGTCGACAGCACGAATGCGAGTAGCCTCGCCGAACGCGCCAACGCCGCACCGGTCGCCCCCGCCGCGCCGGATGTCGCCGCCATCGACGATAACCGGCCGCAACAGTGGCAGCACATCGCGCTGCCGAAGTCGCGACATCTGGATCGTAGTGTCATGGGGAAGAACGAGCATCTGCAGACCTGACGGCGGTTGATGTTCTCGCGAGGTCGCGCTCGCGTGATCGCGGTCATCGGCGCTTGCGTGTCCAACGGGTTTTCGCGAGCCCTTCGTTAGCCTTTCATGAGGCGCGCGGTGCAGAGCATGAGCGTGCGCGACGCACGGGTCGGTTCCATATCGCTTTTGCCGGCCCGCAAGTGAGTCAGCGCCGCCCCCTCCCAACAACGGATTCCAATCGCATTTTCACAGGAGCACCTGCATGACTGCCTCGGCTATTCCCGGTGAATCGATCGACCTGCAGATCACCGACCTTCTGAGCGAAGTCCATTTCCCGACCAACAAGGACGCGCTCGTCGACGCTGCACGCGAAGCCGGCGCGAGCAACGAAGTGCTGTCTATGCTCGATGGAATGCCGGAGCAGGATTACGCGGACATTGCGTCCGTCACGCGCCTGGTCAGCGGCAATTACGGTCCGGGGCTGGGGTCGTAAGCGGGCGGCGGGGCACCACGCCGGACCCGAGCAGCGATCACCCTCAAACCTGCGACGCCGCGACGGCCCGCGCACGCGCCGCCCTGGGCGCCCGGCGCGCCATCTCACGCGGCAACGCGGGCACCGGCACCGCCGCCGCATCCCGCTCAGCGAGCACGCCTGCAACCGGGTCCGCCACTGTCGCGATGCGTGCATCCCGCGCGTGATCGCCCGCCTGCTGGTAATGCTCGACGAGGTGATCGATAAAAGTACGCACCTTGGCCGGCAGATGCAGCCGGCTCGGATAGGCGATCGTGATCTCCACCTGCGGCAAACGGTAATCGCCAAGCAGCGGCACCAGTCGCCCCGACGCCAGATCCCGGCCGATCAGGTAGCTCGGCAGAATCGCGACGCCCATGCCCAGTAGCGCGAATTGCCGGAGCATCTCGCTGTTGTTCGCGGTGATCGCGTTGACCGGTCTGACACGGACTTCACCGTCCGGTCCGCTGAACACGCGCTCCTCGCCGCCCTGCTCCGACGGCCGGCTCAGGCATGGATGCTTCAGCAGATGCTCGGGACGCGTCGGCGTGCCGTGCTGCGCCAGATACGCGGGCGTTGCACAGACCGTCATGTAGCCGGTCGTCAGGCGCCGCGTGACGATGCTCGCGCTGCGCATATGCCGCACGGCCAAAATGCCGACGTCGAAACCCTCCTCGACGAGGTCGACGTGACGATCCGCGAGCGTGACATCCGGCATGACCGCCGGATAGCGCGCGGCGTACGACTGCACCACGGGGGCGAGGCTATTGAGCCCAAACACCACCGGCGCGACGATGCGCAACGTGCCGACGGGTTCGTGATTGCGTGCCACCACCATCTGCTCGACGCCCTCGAGGTCGTCGAGAATGTGGCGCACGCGTTCCAGATAGGTCCTGCCGGACTCGGTGAGCGACAGCCGGCGCGTGGTGCGATTGAGCAGCCGCGTGCCGAGACGCGCTTCCAGATCGGCCACGTGCCGGGTGACCACCGCGGTGGAAAGGTCCAGCGCGCCGGCCGCGCCGACGAAGCTGCCGAGGTCCGCCACTTTGACGAACACGCGCATCGACTGCAGTTGATTCATGGGACGACTCCTGCCTCGGTAAAGCCGGGCCGGCGCAACCCCTCGCCGCCTCTGAATACCCGTGCGGCAAGGCGCGCGCGGGTTTGCCCAACGAACCGATTGTATCGGTCTGATCATGTCCCAACCCTGACCTGAACATGACATTCCCGACAGATTGGCAGAGCTCTCATGACACCGTTTCAACGAGTGTTGCAGGTTTGGGCTAGGTATAAACCCTTAGTTGCTGGTAACATAGCGGCCGAAAGGAAATTACTGCCATGCCACCTCGTTTTCAGCTTTTCGAAAAAATCGCGTTTTCACTGGTTTGCTGGTCCGCCGCGGCCTGCTCGGCTTTCATCGCCTATGAGCGCTGCCCGGACATCAAAGTCGTCCTGCATGCCGGCGCGCAAGTTCTGCGTTACAGCGGCGAGTACTCGTTCGCCTGCGCGGCACCCGACCCCGACATCTGCGCGCCCCTGCGGAACAACTGAGTTTGATTCGCCGCGAACGCGGCGTCTGAATGCAACAGAGACGCGCGGGGTCGTCTGAATCCTCCCCCCGGCCGCTCAACCGCGCCGCGCGTGACGGTGCGACCACCCGCCCGCTTCCGCTGTAGCGCGCAAGCCGGGCGGCTCACACGTCGCGCCCGAACACCACGCGTGAGAAAAATCCCGCCAGTACCGCTTCGGCCTTCTCCGTCGGCACGTTTTGCGGATCGACCGTGTAGAAGAATTGCACGCCGTCGCACAAGCCCATCAGACCAATCGCGAGCGCTTCCGGCTCCATCAGCATCGGCGTGCCGACACGCGCCGAAAATTCGCGGATATAGGCGCTCAGCTGCTCGAGCTTCTCGTGCATGAACGCATTGAAGCGCAGCCGGAAGCGGCCGTCACGCACCGCGAGCAGCTTCGCTTCCACCCAGAGCAGGAAACACTTGTTCTCGCGATGCAGGCTGCTGTAGTAACGCAGCACACGCGCTTCCATCTCCTCACGTGACGCCGCGCTCGCGAAGATGGCCTGCAAGCCGGCCTGCATTGTTTCGTGATCGCGCCGCAGCAGTTCGAGAAACAGTTCGCTCTTGCTCCTGAAGTTCGAATAAAACGCGCCGCGCGTATAGCCGGCCGCGGCCGCGATGTCCTCGACGCTCGCCGCGACAAAACCCTTTTTCATGAAAATCGCTTGCGCAGCGTCGAGCAGACGCTCGCGCGTCTGGTCCTTGCTTTGCTCACGTGTCAGTCGTTGCCGTTTCATGGCCGCCAGTCTAGCACCGAAAAGAATTCAAATTCACCTCAACATTCAAATACAGGTGTGTATTAGAATGCACGTCACCACTCGAAGTCGGACGCGTATGCCAATTGCATGAACTGGTCTGCGCGTCTTCGCTGGCGGGCCGCTGCGGCTTGCCGTGTTCGTTCGCTGTCTCCAGTTGGGGTAATTGTGAAGCGTCCCGGTCCTCCCGCATCGTCGACGATGCGCCAGCAGTCCCCTCGGCCCGTGCGCCGCGCAGCTAGCGCCGTGGCGCTGGCCGCCGTGCTCACGCTGGCGGCGTGCTCGAAAAAAGAAGCAGCGGCCCCCGCGCCGCGTCCCGTGGTGGCCGTCGCCGTGCGGGCGGACGGCAATGGAATGCCGGCAGCGTCCTTGCCCGGTGAAGTGCAGTCCCGCTATTCGACGCCGCTGTCGTTTCGCGTCGGCGGCAAGATCATCGAGCGGCGCGTGCGCCTCGGCGACACCGTGAAGAGCGGCCAGGTCGTCGCCCTGCTCGACCCGGCCGATGCGCAAAAGAACGCGGCCAGCGCGCAGGCGCAACTCGAAGCCGCCCAACACGGCCTCGTGTTCGCGAAGCAGCAGCTCGATCGCGACCAGGCGCAGTCGAAGGAAAACCTGATCGCACCGGCACAGCTCGAACAGACCACCAATGCGTACGCGTCCGCACTCGCGCAGCGCGACCAGGCCGCGCAACAGGCCGCGCTCGCGAAGAACCAGTTGCAGTACACGACGCTCGTCGCCGCTCACGCGGGCGTCATCACCGCGGAACAGGCCGACACCGGTCAGAACGTGTCCGCTGGCCAGGCCGTCTACAACCTTGCATGGAGCGGCGACATCGACGTCCTCTGCGACGTGCCGGAAAGCGCGCTCGCGGGATTCGCCGTCGGGCAAAGCGCCAACGTCACACTTGCCGCGCTGCCCGGACGCAAGTTCACGGCGCGCGTGCGCGAACTCTCGCCCGCCGCGGACACACAAAGCCGCACGTGGCGCGCACGGCTCACGCTCGCCAATCCTGGCCCGGACGTGCGTCTCGGCATGACCGCCGATGTCGCGCCGCTTGCCTCCTTACAGACGAACGGCGCGGCGCGGCACAACGGCTTCTTCACGCTGCCCGTCACCGCACTGTTCCACGAAGGCCGCGAGCCGGCCGTGTGGGTCGTGCGCAACACCGACAACGCGCTGGAACTGCGCCGCGTAACGGTGACGCGCTACACCGAGCGCACCGTCGTGATCGGCGAGGGGCTCAAGGACGGCGAGCGCGTCGTGCTGCAAGGCGTGCATACCGTCACCGCCGGTGAAAAAGTCCGCGTGATCGCACCGCTGCACCCCGAGGACTTCGCTTCATGAGCACGGCCCATGAACATGAAGAAGGACGCTTCAACCTGTCCGCCTGGGCGCTGCGTCATCAGGCGCTCGTCGTTTTTCTGATCGCGCTCGCCACCGCGTTCGGCATCCTCGCCTATACGCGGCTCGCGCAGTCCGAAGACCCGCCGTTCACGTTCCGCGTGATGGTGATCCGCACGTTCTGGCCCGGCGCCACCGCGCGGCAGGTGCAGGAACAGGTGACCGACCGCATCGGCCGCAAGTTGCAGGAGACGCCCGCCGTCGATTTCATCCGCAGCTATTCGCGCCCCGGCGAGTCGCTCATGTTCTTCACGATGAAAGACTCGGCGCCCGTGCGCGACGTGCCCGAGACCTGGTATCAGGTGCGCAAGAAAGTCGGCGACATCGCGGCGAGCTTGCCTCAAGGCATACAGGGCCCGTTCTTCAACGACGAATTCGGCGACGTCTACACCAACATCTACACGCTCGAAGGCGACGGTTTTTCCACCGCGCAACTGCACGATTACGCGGACCAGCTGCGCACGGTGCTGCTGCGCGTGTCGGGCGTCGGCAAGGTCGATTACTTCGGCGACCCCGACCAGCACATCTACATCGAGATCGCCAACACGCAGCTCACCCGTCTGGGCATCTCGCCGCAGCAGCTCGGCCAGGCGATCAACGCCCAGAACAGCGTCGCGCCGTCGGGCACGCTGACCACCGCCGACGACCGCGTGTTCGTGCGCCCCAACGGCCAGTTCGAGGACGTCGCCGCACTCGCCGACACGCTGATCCGCATCAACAACCGCACCTTCCGTCTCGGCGACATCGCGACGATTCAACGCGGCTACGACGATCCGGTTGTCACGCAAATGCGCTTCGGCGGCAAGGCGGTGCTCGGCATCGGCGTGACGATGCAGCCGGGAGGCGACGTGATCCGCCTCGGCAAAGCGCTCGATCAACAGATGGCGCAATTGCGTCAAGCGCTGCCCGCCGGCCTGCAACTCGTCGAGGTGTCGAGCATGCCGCACGCGGTCGCGCGCTCGGTCGACGACTTCCTCGAAGCCGTCGCCGAAGCCGTCGCGATCGTGCTGGTGGTGAGCCTCGTGTCGCTCGGCGTGCGCACCGGCATGGTGGTGGTGATCTCGATCCCGGTGGTGCTCGCCGTCACCGCGCTCTGCATGTATCTGTTCGACATCGGTTTGCACAAGGTGTCGCTCGGCACGCTCGTGCTCGCACTGGGGCTCCTCGTCGACGACGCGATCATCGCGGTCGAAATGATGTCGGTGAAGCTGGAGCAAGGCTGGAACCGCACGCGCGCGGCGGCCTTCGCGTACACCAGCACCGCGTTTCCGATGCTGACCGGCACGCTCGTGACAGTCTCCGGTTTCCTGCCGATCGCACTGGCAAAATCGAGCACCGGCGAATACACCCGCTCGATCTTCGAAGTGTCGGCGATTGCGCTGATCGCGTCGTGGCTCGCGGCGGTCGTGCTGATTCCCCTGCTCGGCTATCACCTGCTGCCCGAGCGCAAACGTCAGGCGCACGAAGCGGAAGATCACGAGCACGACATCTACGACACGCGCTTCTACAAGCGTCTGCGTGGCTGGATCGGCTGGTGCATCGAGCGGCGTTTCGTTGTACTGGCGATCACGGTCGTGCTGTTCGTACTCGCCATGGCGGGCTTCACGCTGGTGCCGCAGCAGTTCTTCCCGAGCTCGGACCGCCCCGAGTTGCTCGTGGATGTACGGCTGCCCGAGGGTGCGTCGTTCGATGCGACGTTGCGCCAGGCACAGCGGCTCGAAAAAGCGCTGGTGGGCCGCCCGGAAATCGATCATACGGTGAGCTTCGTCGGCACCGGCGCGCCACGTTTCTATCTGCCGCTCGATCAGCAATTGCCGCAGCCCAATTTCGCGCAGTTCGTGATCACCGCGAAGTCGGTGAAGGATCGCGAAAAGCTCGCGCAGTGGCTCGAACCGGAACTGCGCAACAACTTCCCGGCGATCCGCACGCGCCTGTCGCGCCTCGAGAACGGGCCGCCGGTCGGCTATCCGGTGCAGTTCCGCGTGAGCGGCGACGACATTGCGACCGTGCGCTCGATCGCCGAACGCGTCGCCGCCACCATGCGCGCCGATCGCGGCACCCGCAACGTCCAGTTCGATTGGGACGAGCCGGCCGAACGCTCGGTGCGTTTCGAGGTCGACCAGAAACGGGCGCGCGAACTCGGCGTGAGTTCCGAAGACATTTCGAGCTTCCTCGCGATGACACTCTCTGGCTACACCGTCACGCAGTATCGCGAGCGCGACAAGCTGATCAGCGTCGATCTGCGTGCGCCGCGCGCGGAACGTGTCGACCCGTCGCAACTCGTCGCGCTGGCGATACCCACGCCGAACGGCCCCGTGCCGCTCGGCACGCTCGGCCATCTGCGCAACGATCTGGAGTACGGCGTGATCTGGGAGCGCGACCGTCAGCCGACCATCACCGTGCAATCCGACGTGTCGCCGGGCGCGCAAGGCATCGACGTCACGCACTCGGTAGACCGCGCGCTCGCGCAGATTCGCGCGACGCTGCCGGTCGGCTACCGGATCGAAGTCGGTGGCTCGGTCGAGGAAAGCGGCAAGGGCCAGGCGTCGATCAACGCGCAGATTCCGATCATGGTGATTGCCGTGCTGACCCTGCTGATGGTTCAGTTGCAGAGCTTCGCGCGCGTGCTGATGGTCGTGCTGACCGCTCCGCTCGGCCTGATCGGCGTGGTGCTCACGCTGCTGCTGTTCGGCCAGCCGTTCGGATTCGTCGCGATGCTCGGCGTGATCGCGATGTTCGGCATCATCATGCGCAACTCGGTGATTCTGGTCGATCAGATCGAGCAGGACATCGCGTCGGGGCATAAGCGTTTCGACGCGATCGTCGGCGCGACCGTGCGGCGTTTCCGGCCGATCACGCTGACCGCGGCCGCCGCCGTGCTCGCGCTGATTCCGCTGTTGCGCTCGAACTTCTTCGGCCCGATGGCGACCGCGCTGATGGGCGGCATCACGAGCGCGACCATTCTCACGCTGTTCTATCTGCCGGCGCTATACGCCACGTCGTTCAGGGTGCGCGGCGACGAGCGCGAGCCGCAGACGCCGTCCGGTGCGACGCATACGGGGAATTGAGCATGGCTACTTCTACACTCTCCCGCTATCCGCGCCTCGGTGCGCTCGCCCTCGTCGCCTGCGCGCTCGCCGCCTGCTCGTTCGGGCCGAGCGGTGAGCCGCCCGCGATGCCGCAGCCGGCGCACTACGGCGCCGAGGCGCAGCCGGCACAGACTGCGCCTGCGCAAGGCGTCACGCAGCAGTTCGTGGTCGGCGCGCGGGCGGTGCCCGAATGGTGGAAGCTGTATCAATCGGATGCGTTGGACGCGCTCGTCGACGAAGGCTTGCGCAACAGCCCCACGCTCGCCGCGACCGACAGGAGTCTCGCCGCCGCGCGCGAGCAGTTGCGCGCGCAGGTCGGCAGTTCGATGCTGCCGACCATCGACGCGGGCGGCCAGGCGACCCGCAATCGCGCGCTGGCGATCCCCGAGATTGGCCCCAACACGTTTCTGTATAACGTCTTCGTCGGCCAATTGCAGGCGCATTACACGTTCGACCTGTTCGGTGCTGCGCGTCTGGCCGATGCGGCGCTTGCCGCACGCGTGAACGTGCAGGCCTATCAGTTCGACGCCGCGCGCCGTGCGTTGGCCGCCAACATCGTCACGGCGACGATCACCAGCGCCGCCCTGCATGCGCAGATCGATACCACCGAGCGGCTCGTGACGCTCGCCAACGATCAGGCGCGCGACACCCAGCGGCGCTATGCGCTCGGCGCGGTGTCGCATGCGGATCTGTTGAGCGCGCAGCAGAGCGCGGCGAGTCTGGCGGCGAGCTTGCCGGGTTTGAAGCAGCAATGGCTGAGCACGCGTCACGCGTTGGCCGTGCTGCTCGGCCGCACGCCGGACGCGGCGCCGGACGACCTCGATCTCGCGCGGCTGCATCTGCCGGAGCAGGTGCCGGTCGTGGTGCCGTCGGAACTGTTGCGCTCACGGCCCGACATTCAGGCCGCCGACGCCGCGGTGAAGGCCGCGGCGGCCGACGTCGGCGTCGCGACGGCGCAGATGTTCCCGAGCCTGTCGCTGAGCGCGTCGATGGGACAGGGCGGGTTTAGCTGGCCTGTGGCGCTGTCCGGCGCGGGGGCGATATGGAGCATTGGCGCATCGTTGTCGCAGCCGCTGTTCCATGGCGGCGCACTGCTGGCGCAGCGGCGCGCGGCGCAAGCCACGTACGACGCCACCCTCTCGCAGTACAGGCAGACGGTGCTGGCCGCGTTCCAGAACGTCGCCGATACGCTCGCCGCGTTGGAGCACGACGCGCAGGCGCTTGACTCGGCGAATGTCGCCGCGCGTTCGGCGCAGGGGATTTTCGAAGAGACGTCGGGACGCTACCGGCTGGGCGCGTTGCCGATTGCGTCGACGCGCTCGAGCGAGCAGCAGTTTCGCAACGCACAGCTCGATGAGATCCGCTATACGAGCGCCCGTTTGACGGATACGGCGGCGTTGTTTCAGGCGATGGGCAATCCGCCAGTTGAGGCGGCGGCTACGTCGATGCCGGCGGTATCGACGGCGGACACCGCGTCGGACTAAACCCTGGATTTCGTACTGAAGGCGCTGGACTTATCCACAATTTATGTTGATGAGCCTGTTGAAAACTTTCTGACAGGCAGGCTAACACGTTGAACGCACTCGAATTTTTTTGAACGGTACTGAATGTATCAGTGGGTATTGAACGGCGGGTTTTTCACGTGGGTACACGCCAATCAGCCCGCTTGCGTGAGCCGGGAAGACCTGATAAATCCGTCTTCTCCGTTTGCATTTCCCGCTACGCAGCGCCGTTCCTCGCGGCAATCGCACCGGGTATAAACCTGAGTGTCGACCAATCTGGTTGTTGCAATCGTGCATCCCCCCAGCGCAGGTATTCAAGCTCATACAACCGGTCGGCTGGATCGGCGAACAAAAGCACGGTTATTGGCGAGCCATCTGCATCGTTCATCTCTCCTTCAATCTGATATCGACTCTAGCCGCCACGGTGTGAGTGCTCATATCCGTCAAGTCGTAGCAATGCGAAGTAATGTCACGATAAATACGCAATGAATGGGCAGATCGAGCTACCTGATTTCTCACGATGCTACTTGCCTCGGTCGTCCTGCCCTGCAGGTATCCGCTAACCATGGCCCAGCGGCCCACCGCGCATCGTCCATAGCCGTCAGGCGATAGAAACCAGAAAAGCCGCAACCTCAATAAACCCCGGCCTCTCCCGCCGGCCGATTTTTAAACCGCTTATGCACCCAATAATATTGATCAGGAATCCGTCTTACCTGTGTCTCGAGAAACTCGGTGATCCGCCGCGCGTCGACCGACACATCATCGGACGGGAAATTGCTTAGCGCATCGAAAATGGTCAGCTTGTACCCACGATAATCCGGCAGCACCTCGGTCACGAACGGCACGACCCGTGCATTGCCCGCGCGCGCCATCCGCGATACCGACGTCAGCGTGCAGGCCGGTACGCCGAAAAACGGCACGAATACCGAATCGCGCAAGCCAAAGTCCATATCCGCGGCAAGCATCACCGGCTTGCCTTCGCGCAACGCGCGCAGCGCTCGCCGCACGCTGTCGCTGCGCGGAATCATCTCCGTGCCGAAGCGGCCGCGCTGCCGCTTGGCCATCGCATCGAGCAGCAGGTTCGACATCGGCGTATAGAGCGAGGCGACCGGATGACGCGTCGAATACATCATGCATCCCGCCTCGATGCCGACGAAATGGAAGCCGACGAAAATGGTCGGCTGCGACGAGACCTCCGCGAGATCGATCGCGCTGTCCACTTCGACGAGGCGCGCGAGCGCCTGCGCATTGCCGAACCATTGCGGCCCGCGCTCGACGTAGCTGCGGATCACGTGGCAAAAGTGCGCGCGCGCCAGACGCTCGCGCGCTTCCTCGCTCATGTCCGGGAAGCACAGCTTCAGATTGGTGTGCACGACGCGCCGGCGCGTGCTTGGAATGCGGTACAGCAACGCGCCGATGCCAGTGCCGATTCGCGCGAGCACCCCATAAGGCAGGAACGCGAACGCGCGCAGCAGACCCGTCGTCAGACAGATGAGAATTCGACTTTTCACAAGGCGGGACCCGGTGGATGCTGGATGACGAACACACCGGCCGCGGCAACTTCGGGGTTGCCAACGATCGACGTGACATGCGCGCGCGTCAAACCGGGTCTCGCGCTGCGCTTCGAGGGGGGACGTCTCGCTTGCGGCGAGACGTTGCGGTGTGGTGCTGTGGTGCGTTGCCGCTGATAAAAAGCACCAGAGGCGTGATTAAAACATACTGCCGACCCCGCACACAGAATCGGCCGGAAATGATAGGAGGACAGCGTGCGGAATACGTGGCCCAGACGACTCGAACACAATCCGGCCGTGCCTTCCCTACCCTTTCACCAACTCGCGTGCGCGGGCCACCCGGCCCGCGCACGCGGGTCCGTCATGGCTTGTTCGACTCGAACAGATCCATGATCTGCTTCTTCTCGTTCGACGATACGCTCGGCGGCGGCACCGTCGGCGGCGTCATGCCCGCCGGTCCCACGCCGCCCACCGCGTCGGTGCCGGCCACCGGATTCGCCGAATCCAGCCCGATGCTCGCGACGAAGCCATTGCCCGGCATCATGTCGGTGAAGAACAGTTCGCCGTCGACCGCGGTCACGCCCGGCGGCTGCTGCGGTTCGGCTTGCGGCACGCCGCGCAGCGCGCGCTGCATGTACTCGATCCAGATCGGCAACGCGAGCTGCGCACCGAATTCGCGGCTGCCGAGGGTCTTCGGCTGGTCGTAGCCCATCCACGCGACCGCCACCAGCGACTGCTGATAGCCAGCGAACCAGCCATCCTTCGCGTCGTTGGTCGTACCCGTCTTGCCTTGCAGGTCCGAACGGCGCAGCACGTTGGTGCCCGCGCCGGTACCGGCCGTCGCCACCGAATGCAGCAGGCTGTTCATGATGTAGGCGTTGCGCGGTTCGAGCGTGCGCGGCGCATCACGCCCCGCCGTCAGCGGCTGCGCTTTCGACAGCGGCTCGCCGCGCGCGTCCGTGACCTCGTTGATCAGATACGGGTTGATCCGGTAGCCGCCGTTCGCAAACACCGAGTACGCGCCTGCCGACTGCAGCGGCGTGACGAGACCGGCACCGAGCGCCATCGGTAGATACGGCGGGGTCTTGTCGGCGTCGAAACCGAAACGCTGCGTGACGAAGCCCTGCGCGTATTTAGTGCCGATGAACGACAGGATGCGGATCGACACCAGGTTCTTCGACTTCTGCAGCGCAAGGCGCATCGGCATCGGACCGTCCGGCTGGTCGTCGTCCTTCGGCTCCCATGCGTCGCCGCCCGGCGTGCTCGCGGGGAAATACAGCGGCGCGTCGTTGATGATCGTCGCCGGTCCCACGCCCTTGTCGAGCGCCGCCGAATAGATGAACGGCTTGAAGCTCGAACCCGGCTGACGCCACGCCTGCGTGACGTGATTGAACTTGTTCTTGTTGAAGTCGAACCCACCCACCAACGCGCGGATCGCGCCGTCCTGCGGCGTGAGCGACACGAGCGCGCCTTCCACCTGCGGCAGTTGCGTGATCTGCCAGTTGCCCTTGTCGTCGGCGACGAGGCGCACGATCGAGCCCGGCTTGATCTTCGTGGCCGCCGTCGCGCGTGCGCTCAGCGCGCCCGCGGCGAAGCGCAGGCCGTCTGCGCTGATCGTCACCTGGGTGCCGTCCACCAGTTGCGCCTTTACCTGTTTCGGGCTTGCGTCCGTGACCACGGCGGCGATGATCTCACCGTTGTCCGGGTGATCGGTGAGCGCGTCGTCGATGGTCTGATCGCGCTCATCGCCCGGCGCAGGCAGTGGCACGAAGCCTTCCGGCCCGCGATAGCCGTGACGCCGCTCGTAATCCATCACGCCCTTGCGCACCGCGCGGTACGCGGCGTCCTGATCGGCCGAATCGATCGTCGTGGTGACGTTCAGACCGCGCGTATAGGTTTCGTCCTTGTACTGCGCGTACATCATCTGACGGACCATTTCGGCGATGTACTCCGCGTGCACGCTGTATTCGTTGCCGGGGTTCTTCGTGTGAATCTCTTCCTTCACGGCCTGCTCATACTGCTCCTCGCTGATGTATTTCAGTTCGAGCATGCGCTTCAGAATGTACTCCTGACGGATCTTCGCGCGCTTCGGATTGACCACCGGGTTATACGCGGACGGCGCCTTCGGCAAGCCGGCCAGCATCGCGGCTTGCGCCAGCGTGATGTCTTTCAGATCCTTGCCGAAGTACACGCGCGCGGCCGACGCGAAGCCATACGCGCGCTCGCCCAGATAGATCTGGTTCATGTACACCTCGAGAATCTGATCTTTCGTGAGCGCGCGCTCGATCTTGTACGCAAGCAGCATCTCGTAGATCTTGCGCGTGTAGGTCTTCTCGCTCGACAGGAAGAAGTTGCGCGCCACCTGCATCGTGATCGTGCTCGCGCCTTGCGAGGCGCCGCCGTGCATGAGATCCGATACGCCGGCGCGCAGAATGCCGACGAAATCCACGCCGCCGTGTTCGTAAAAGCGGTAGTCCTCGATGGCGAGCACCGCTTTCTTCATCTGGTCGGGAATGTCCTGAAAGCGCACGAGGCTGCGCCGCTCTTCGCCGAATTCGCCGATCAGCACGTGGTCCGCGGTATAGACCCGCAACGGCACTTTCGGACGATAGTCGGTCAACGCGTCGAGCGACGGCAGTTGCGGCCCCATCACCACCAGCGCATAGCCGACGATCAGCGCACCCACCACCGCGACAGTCGCGAGGAGCCCCACGAACCAGAGCGCGAGCGTCGCGCCGAACGAACGGCGGCCGGCCTCGGCATCGCGCGAAGCGGCATTGCGTCCTGGAGTGCGTTGGTAGGAATCCCGGTCTTCGCCGGACGGAGAATGGGAGGAATGCGGTCGTTTGATGATTGGCATGACTGGAATAGTGGGCGCCTTGAAGCACGCCTGTCTGCCCGCGCTCACGGCGCGCGCATGGGTGGTGATCGAACCTCGTCGCCAGAGGCGTAAGCCACCGCGCAGCCGCTTGCCCCCGGCCGGCCGCACGGCACGCCTGGGACCATGTCCGGCGCAACGTAACAGAGCATTTTAAAGAAATCAAGCCGCCTTCAAGCCAGTTTTTTTGTAAGAATTCCCTTCGCGCCGTGGCCACCGGGCATTTTGGGCGTTACGCCCGGGTTATCAACAGAAAATGGGGAAAGGCCTGTGGACAAAGCCCCTCGAAACGCCACAACTCGTTGATGTCACGGGATTTTCATGTCGCGCCCGTTTCGCATCGGTGCAACTCGTCATATGATGGTCCTGGCGCGTGCAACGATACCGGCGCGCGCTGGCGTCTACCGGATAACGCCTTGACCCGCCCATGCCAACAAGTATGCGAGCCAACCATGAACAAGCCGAGCGAACGCATCGTCGTATTCGTGACGACCGCGCAGAAACGCGCGATCACCTCCACCGCCGAGAATCTGGGCATTAGCGTCAGCGAACTGATGCGGCGCGCCGTGCTGAGCTTCGGCGCGACCAGCGAGCAGGTGAAGGCGGCGAGCATCGTCGACCGGTTGCGCGCGCCGCGCGCGCCGGATGCGCTCGACGCGGCGCTGCAACGCGTGGCGCGCGGTACGCGGTACGCACGTGCCGCATTGCCGGCGGCGTTGCAGACACACGTGGACGGGCCCTTACATGAGGCCGCAGGCGCAGCGGCGGACTCCACCGGTTCAACGGGCCACGAGCGTTCGTCGCGCGCCGCGGATGCATTGCCACTCACGCACGGCGCCCAACCCGCTCCGCTGCTGCCGGCGGGCCTCGCAGCCGCCCTCGCTGCCGAAGCCTATCTGGAAGCCGCGGCCACCGCCGAGGCGGTGGCGCGAGTCGCCGAAGCGAAAGCGGCGGCGGCAGCCGCAGCCGGGGAAGCTCCGGCACCACAGCCATCCGGGCTCGAAACGCCGCTGCGTAACGTGCTCAAGCGCCCACGCATCGACAAGGCGCGCGACGACGACGAACCGAGCGGCGACCCGAGCACGGAAGGCGGCCGCTTCGCGTAAAAAAGCAGCGTATTGCGCATTGGGTGGCATGGCCGTTGCAGATTTTTACATTAACGCGATTCAATGGTCGAGCTTTCGGCATTGCAAGCTTGGCACATGTAAATCGCAATCTGCCGAATGAGCAAAAGCGCTTTGACATTTGCATCCTTCGCATCGTTAAAGCCGCCCGTATGAATGCGCGACGCCTCACACGTAGGCCCGACCGGACGTGACGCACAGCCCCTTTCCACTCGCGTCCCCCTACCTGCCGCGCCCCGGGCGAGGCAATGAGTCGTTGCGCCCCGCCAGCCCTTTTTAAGAGGACGCGTGGTGTATATTCGCGGGCAAGTCGAAGACTCCTCGCGCGATTTAACCTTTGAAACTATTCGCCGTTTTAACTTTCGAACCGGACAATTCACGGCATCGCTATTGCAATTGGCGAGCGCGCCCCGAACTCCGGTCCGAACGTTTGCGCAGCTTCGTGCGCAGCGGCGTAAAGTAGCAGTGAAAAGCAGTTAAGCGCGCGGGATTATTCAGCGCCAACACCATTCTTTGGAGGTTTTCATGTCGCTTTTTGACAGCATTTCGCGCACGCTCAAAGGTCTCCTGAACGACGCGGCCGACTCCGTGCAGGATCCGTCGCGCGACTCGCGCCAGATCGTGCGCGAACTCGACGACAGCATCGGCAAGGCCGAGAACTCGCTGATCGAGATTCAGGCGCAGGTGGCCACGCAGCAAAGCAAGCGCGATGTTGCCGCGGACAAGGCGAAGAAGTACGAAGACGGCGCAAAGCGCGCGCTGCAATCCGGCGACGAAGCGCTCGCCCGTGAAGCCCTCGGCGCGCAAGCCACAGCCGAGGCCGAACGCGACGCGCTGACGAAGGAGCTGACCACGCTCGAGCCGTCGGTCGCGCAGTTGAAGAGTCAGATCGAAGACATGCGCACCCGCCGCAACGACCTGAACGCGCGTTCCAACATCCTGCAGGCGAAGCAGCAGATCGCCGAAGCGAAAGACGTCGCGGCTACTGCATTGGGCGGCATCGGCGGCAAGAATCTTTCGGAAGATTTCCAGAAACTCGAAGACAAGGTGGCATTGTCGAATGCCCGCTCGGACGCCCGTCTGAATTCCGCCGACGTGAAGAGTGGCAAGGCCCTCGACGACAAGCTCGCAGATTTGAACCGTGGGCCGTCCGTCGAAGATCGTCTGGAAGCATTGAAGAAGCAGCTCAACACGCCGGCCCAGTAATTGCACGGCAGTACATGCCGGCGGCCTGATACGGGCGCCGGCATGCCGGCCGATCATCCGCGCGGCCACTGGTAACGACTGAAGGAGACGGGCGCCATGCGCCCGGCCCGCAAATGAAAAAATTTCTCGCAACCGCGTTCGCTTCGCTGCTGCTGGTGTCGGCCGCGGCGTTCGCCGTGCCGACCGTTCAGCAGATCGAATCGGCGATGTCGCAAGGCAACTGGCAGCAGGCCGATGCCGGTCTGAGCGAGGTGCTACAGGCCCATCCGAACAACGCCCGCGCGCACTATCTGTATAGCCAGGTGCTCGATCGCGAAGGCCGCTATGGCGACGCGCTCGCCCAGCTGCAACAGGCCAAAACGCTCGACCCGCAAATCCGCTTCACGGACCCGACCCGCTTCGCGCAAACCGAATCACGCATCCGCAGGGACGCGGAGCGTGTGGGCGCCAATACCACGGGGCGCGCCGCGAATCCGTTCGTGCAGCAGAATGCGCCTGCTGTGCAGCAACAGTCGGCGATGCAACCGCAAGCGCAACAACATGGCCCGAGGGTCGGTATGTGGATCGGCATCATTGTTCTGATTGGCGTGATTGCGTTGGTGCTGCGCTGGACTTTGCGCCGCGCCCGCACGCAGGACGACACGCGCGCCGACGGCGATCGTCGCGAGCAGCTCAAACGCGCGACCGACATGCTCAACGCGGTGCGTTCGCTGAAGCTCGACGTGAAACTCTCCACCGCGCCGGGTCATGAGGCGCTGGAGAAGGAAGTCGAAGCAACCGAAGATCAATTGCGCGGCGTCGTCGAGGGTTTGTCCAATGGCAAGAATCCGCTGCCACCGTATCAGCTCGACGAACTCGAACAGCGTCTCGCCAGCCTGCGCGCACGTGCTGACGGGCGGCCCGATCCGGCTGCCGCAGCGGCCGCCGGCAACCAGCAGCAGTCGCCGTATGCGCGGGAAGCCGAACGCTTTGGCAATCCGCCGCAAGCGCCCTATCCGCAGCAAGGCCCGTATCAGCAGCAGCCGCCCGTCATCGTGCAGCAAGGCGGTGGTGGTTTCGGCGGCGGCATGGGCGGTCTGCTCACCGGCGTGCTGCTCGGCGAAGCGTTGAACTCCGGACGCGAGCGCGTGGTGGAGCGCGAGGTGATCGTCGACGACGAGGCACGTCGCCGTGGCAACGACGGCGGCGATGGCGGCGGCCTCGATTTCGGCCAGGGCTCGAACGACTGGAACGATAACGGCGGCGGTAATGTCGACATGGGCAGCAACGACGATTCCAGCGGCTGGACCGATACCTGAAACAGCGTGTGCTCATGCATGCCGATGCGCGTCGCAACGCCTATCGGCATGCGTCGCGTCAATCAATAGAACGGACTCCCTCGGTGAACTCACCACACGAGACCTCGGCTCGCAGAGTTTCAACTAGCCCCGTCCCTCCCCGCCTCGTGTTGCGCAAGCAGCACCGAGCCCGCAACAGCCTCACGATGAAGCGTTCCGCGTAATCGATCAGCGCCGCGCGACGCGCGGACACATCCCGCCGCACTCACCCCCCTCCCAGCAGACGCAATAGCCCCCACAGAAATTTGGCGAGCATGACGAGTAGCTCCCACAGGTGATAGAGCTGCTCCCAGCCCGAAATGCGCGCAAAAGAGTCGATCATCGTTACCGCTAGCAAAAGGAAAGGCTGCGAGGCGCAGTTCGACCGCACATCATACCGACTGCGGGATACCCCGTATCAAGTCGCCTGAAAGCACGCCGTAAACGCAGGCAGAAGACGCTGCATCCGCGCAGGATGACGGCGCTCGTATCACAACCGTCCGCTCCCTCTGCATTACCCGCGCCATCAAGGAGACGTCCATGACGCGTTTCAGCTTTCGCCGAACGGCCCGTTCGCACACGGTCGTCGGCGATATTGCCGCGCAAGCCGGCAAACTGGGCATCGAGATTTGCGACGTATCGGGTCACGTCGAGGAAGTCGCCGCGCGCGTGCAGCGCCAGGCCCAGGTATGTCGGGCGCTGCGCGAATCCGCCGCGCAAACGCTGGCGGGCAATCATCGCATCGCCGCGGCCGCGCGCGAAATGCGCAGCGTATCGGCCGAGGCCGCGACCGGCGTGCAGGGATCGCAACAGACGCTCGAAGCGTCGCTCGCCGATATTCACGGGCTGGTAGAAGGCGTGACGGTGATCGAAAGTCAGATCGGCGCACTGCGCAGCGCGCTGGCGCACGTGAGCCGCGTGTCCGAGGAAATCTCGCTGATCGCCCGTCAAACCCATCTGCTGGCGCTGAATGCCGCGATCGAAGCCGCGCGCGCCGGTGAATCGGGCCGCAGCTTCGCGGTGGTGGCCGCCGAGGTGAAAAACCTGTCGGCGAAAACCGCGCAGGCCACCGCCCAGATCGAGACGACGCTCGCGCAGCTCACGCAGCAGACCGAGCAGCTGATCAACGAAGGTTCGGTGAACACCGCACGGGCGCATCGCGTGCGCGAAGGCACGCGCAAGATTGGCGACGTCGTGCATGCAACCGGCGACGCGATCGCGCAGTTGAACAACGAAGCCGGCCAGATCGCGGCATTGACCGGCGAAATCGAAACGCAGTGTGACGGGCTCGAAGCGCAGGTGCTGGAAATGGCGAGCGGTGTCGAGGATTCGAGCGAGAACTTCGCGCAGGCGAAGGACCGCCTGGGGAATCTGCTCGGCGTGTCAGAGACGCTGATCGAGCTGACCGCCGCGACCGGCGTCGAGACCACGGACACGCGTTTCATCGAAGCGGTGCAGCAGGCCGCCGCGACGGTGAGCAAGCTGTTCGAAGCGGCCGTTGCACGTGGCGACGTGTCGCTCGACGATCTGTTCGATCAACGCTACGTGCCGGTGACGGGGACCAACCCGCCACAGTTTCTGACGCGCTTCACCGCTTTCACCGACCGCGTGTTGCCCGCGATTCAGGAACCTTTGCTCAATCTCGATCCACGTGTCGCGTTCTGCGCTGCGGTCGATGCGCGCGGCTATCTGCCGACCCACAACCTGAAGTTCTCATTGCCGCCGCGCGACGACGTCGTGTGGAACATGGCGAACTGCCGCAACCGGCGCATGTTCGATGATCGCACCGGCATCGCGGCCGCGTCGCACACGAAGAAGTTTCTGCTGCAGACTTACCGCCGCGATATGGGCGGCGGCCAGTTCGTGCTGATGAAGGACGCGTCGGCGCCAGTGTTCGTCGGCGGACGCCATTGGGGTGGTGTGCGGATCGGCTACAAGGTTTGAACGCGCGCGGCGCGCCTTCCTGCACGGCGGCATGACGTTGAAGATGCGCCGCACTCGCGGCGCACCGCCCTAAACCGCCATCACCGTGCGCTTGCGCTCGGCGCGCTGCATGAAGTAGTTGGCCAGCACCACGCCGACTGTCACGAGCGCAATGAACAGCGTCGCGAGCGCGTTCATTTCCGGGTTCAACCCGAGCCGCACGCGCGAGAACACCACCAGCGGCAGCGTCGTCGAGCCGGGACCGGAGAGAAACGCCGACAGCACCAGATCGTCGATCGACAACGTGAACGACAGCAGCCAGCCGGACACGAGCGCCTGAGAAATCAGCGGCAACGTGATCGAGAAGAACACGCGCAGCGGCGTGGCGCCTAGATCGAGCGCGGCCTCTTCGAGCGACGGATGCAACTCCTTCACGCGTGACTGCACGATGATGGCCACATACGAAATGCACAGCATCACGTGGCCGATCCAGATCGTGAACACGCCGCGCTCGGCCGGCCACCCGAGCCAGCGCGCCATTTCGATGAACAGCAGCAGCAACGAGATGCCCTGAATCACTTCGGGAATCACCAGCGGCGCGTTGATCATGCCGGTGTACAGCGTGAAGCCGCGAAACCGTCCCATCCGCGCGAGCACGAAACCCGCCCACGTACCGATGATCACCGATGCGAACGCCGTCAGCAGCGCCACCCGCAGCGACAGCCACGCCGCCGCGATCAGTTCGTCGTCGCGCAGCAGCGCCGCGTACCAGCGCAGCGAAAAACGCGTCCACACCGTGACCAGTTGCGATTCGTTGAACGAATACACGACCAGACTCACGATCGGGATATACAGGAACAGAAACCCGATCCCGAGAGCAATCGACTGCAACATCCGGTTCGGCTTCATGAGCGCCTCTCCTCCATCGCCTTGGCCTGCGCGCGCTGGAAAAACGCCATCGGCACCAGTAACAGCAACACCATCGCGCAAGTCACCGCAGAGGCCATCGGCCAGTCGGCGTTGTCGAAGAACTCATTCCACATCACGCGGCCGATCATCAGCGTGTCCGCGCCGCCGAGCAATTCAGGAATCACGTACTCGCCCACTGCCGGAATGAACACCAGCAGGCAACCGGCGATGATGCCGTTCTTCGACAGCGGCAACGTGATCTGCCAAAACGCCTTCCACGGTTTCGCGCCGAGGTCGTAGGCGGCTTCGAGCAAGGTCAGGTCCATCTTCACCAGATGCGCGTACAGCGGCATCACGAGAAACGGCAGATACGAATACACCATGCCGATATAAACGGCGGTGTTCGTGTGATACAGCTCGATCGGCGAATGAATCAGGCCGATCGACATCAGGAAGTTGTTCAGCAAGCCGTTGTTCTTCAGGATGCCGATCCATGCGTACACGCGAATCAGGAACGAGGTCCAGAACGGCAGCATCACGGCCATCATCAGCAGATTGCGGGTCGCCGGATTCGAGCGCGCGATGTAGTACGCCATCGGATAGCCGATCAGCAGACACAGCACGGTCGAGATCGCGGCGACCACTACCGAATTCACATAGGTCGCGAAATAGAGGCTGTCGGTCAGCAGAAACGCGTAATGCGACAGGTCGAGCGTGATGTGAATCGCGCCTTCGGCGAAATTCACCAGCTGCGTGTACGGCGGAATGCCGAGCTGCGAATCGGCGAAACTGATCTTCACGACCAGCAGGAACGGCACGAGGAAAAACAGCAGCAGCCAGGCGAACGGCCCGGCCACCACCGCGCTGCGACCGCTCAGATTGAAGCGTCGCACCGGCCCCTTGACGAAGGCATCGAGCGCGCGCTTCATGACGTCAGCACCACACCGGCCGAGGCGCTCCAGCGCACGTACACTTCGTCGCCCCACGTGGGCGGATCGATCTCGGTGAGCGCGAGGCTCGTCACGTTTGCGATCACCGTCTTGCCGCCGTCGAGCTTCACGTGATACAGCGAATAGCCGCCCATGTACGCGATATTCGTGACGACGCCCTTGCCCCAGTTGTATGCGCCTTCGGGCGGCTTGCGCGTGAGCGCGATGCGCTCGGGCCTTACCGAAATCGTCACCGGCATGCCGAGCGGCCCGGTGATGCCATGACTCACATACAGGCGGCACGGCAAGTCGGGCGTTTCGATGAACACGTAGTCCGGTTCGTCTTCGACCGTGTGGCCTTCGAACAGATTGGTCGAGCCGATGAACTCCGCCGAAAAGCGGCTGTTCGGATACTCGTACACCTCATGCGGCGTGCCGAGCTGGACGATCTGGCCTTCGCTCATCACGGCGAGCCGGTCGGCCATCGTCATCGCTTCTTCCTGGTCGTGCGTGACCATCATGCAGGTCACGCCGACCTGGTCGAGAATGTTGACCAGTTCGATCTGGGTGCGCTGGCGGATCTGCTTGTCGAGCGCGGACATCGGCTCGTCGAGCAGCAGCAGCTTGGGCCGCTTGACGAGCGAACGCGCCAGCGCGACGCGCTGCTGCTGGCCGCCCGACAGCTGATGCGGCTTGCGCTTCGCGAAGCGGCCCATCTGCACGAGATCGAGCGCGGTCTGCACACGCTCTTTCAGTTCGGCCTTCGGCACGCCCTCCTGCTTCAGACCGAAGGCGACGTTCGCCTCCACCGTCATGTGCGGAAAGAGCGCATACGACTGGAACATCATGTTGACCGGCCGGCGGTACGGCGGCAATTGCGCGAGGTCCTCGCCGTCGATCAGGATCTTGCCCGAGGTCACGGTTTCCAGCCCGGCCATCATGCGCAGCAAGGTCGACTTGCCGCAGCCGGAACTGCCGAGCAGCGCGAACAGCTCGCCCTTCTTCACCGACAGGTTGACCCCTTTGACGGCGACGGTCTCGCCGAACTTCTTCACGACGTCGACGATCTGGATGAAATGGTCCGCTGCGTCGCCCGGACCGGTGCCCGCGCCGGCGCCTGTAACGGCGCCCTGGCCCCGCGACGGCGCGGCTGCTCCCGCCACCGCGCCCGACTGGTCACTACTCATCATAATGCTGCTTCACTCCGGCGTTTGACGAACAAAGCCCCCGGTGAACACCGAGGGCTTCTTGATGATGCTTACCCGTTCACTGTTGCCGCGGGTCAGCGGCCGGACTTCAGTTCAGTCCACAGCCGCGTTTGCAGCCGCTGGATTTCCTGCGGCAGCGGCTTGAGCAGGAACAGGGTCTTGATGACCTCGGGCGACGGGTACACGGCCGGGTCGTTCGCCACGTCCTTGTCCACATACTTGCGGGCTTCGAGGTTGGCGCTCGGATAGTAGACCGAGTTGGTGATCGCGGCGTGCACCTGCGGCGTTTCGATGTAGTTGATCCACTCGAGCGCGGCTTCCTTGTGCTTCGCGTCCTTCGGGATCGCCATCACGTCGAACCAGACCGGCGCGCCGCCCTTCGGAATGAAATACTCGATCCTGTACGGCTTCTTCGCTTCGGCCGCACGATGCTTGGCGATCACGACGTCGCCCGACCACCCGTACGCGAAGCACACGTCGCCGCCGACCAGGTCGTTGATATAGCCCGACGAGTTGAACTGCGTGATGTACGGGCGAATTTTCTTGAGCATGGCGAGCGCGGCGCGGTAGTCGTCCGGGTTCGTGCTCATCGGGTCCTTGCCCATGTAGTGCAGCGCGGCGGCGAACATCTGGTCCGGCGCGTCGAGCACGGACACGCCGCAGGCTTTCAGCTTCGAAATGTTTTCCGGCTTGAACAGGATGTCCCAGCTGTCGAGCGGCGTGTTCTTGCCGAGAATCTGCTGCGCCTTGTTGACGTTGTACGCGAGACCGGTCGTGCCGTACGCCCAGGGCACCGTGTATTTGTTGCCCGGATCGGCGCCCGCCACCAGCGCCATCAGCGATGGGTCGAGGTACTTCAGATTCGGCAGCTTCGATTTGTCGAGCGGCTCGAAGATGCCCGCGGCGATCTGCTTGCCCGCGTAGTTGCTGGTCGGCACGACGATGTCGTAGCCGGAATTGCCGGTGAGGAGCTTCGCCTGCAGCGTGTCGTCGCTGTCGTAGTTGTCGTATTTGACCTGGACGCCGCTTTGCTTGGTGAAGTTCGGAATGGTGTCCTTGGCGATGTAATCGGACCAGTTGTACACGTTCAGTTGCGTGTCTTTCGCAGCGGCCGTCAACCACGGCGTCGCACACAAGATCAGCGCCGCCATTTGCCCCACTACCCGTCTTTTCATCCCGTTCTCCGATCGTGGCCCGCTCACGCCGACCGTCGTCACTCATGCCGCGGCGTTGCGCACACGGCTCCCCTGAAACCACGAAAACTACCATCAATTATTGCGCGGTCCAAAAAAAACGCCGCGCTGTCGCGCAAACGGTACAGCGCAGGCGGCACCGCTGCAAAATGGCCGCAATTTTAGCGGGTTATCCGCGCGTGTCTACCCGAAAAAATGCCCCGCGAGCGGCTTTGTCGTTATCTGGCTGTCGGGTCGAAGCGGCCGGGGCACGGTGCGGTCCTGGAATGGGGCGACTGATGCTCGGTGGGCGGGCACGTTTTGCTGGCAGGCGGTGGCGAATTCCCTGCTTTCGGCTCGCACCGGACGAGATACCGCGAACACGCGGCCGGCGTATGCCGTGTGCCCGTCGACGGTGCACAATAGCAACTGGATGACCGGCAACCGGCGCAGCGCCGTTCGCTCGCCGGGTCCGCCCTGTATGGCCGGCCCCACGCGCCGCCGACGCCTGCGCGTTGGGCACGTGGCTTGCGAGAGCATGCAGTCCCCGAGTCTCAGGCATCGATGAACACCAATCCCTTCGCGTTGCGGCCCAACCGCCGCCGGCGTCTGCCTGGCGACGGTTCGCCGCGTCCGGCGCACTGGTTGTCGTTCGTCGGCGCCGGCGCGCTGATCGCGGTCGGCTATATCGACCCCGGCAACTGGGCGACCGCGCTCGGCGCCGGCGCGGGCTACGGCTATCGGCTGCTCGGCGTGGTGTTGCTGGCGAGCGTGATGGCGATGCTGCTGCAGTGGCTGTCGTCGCGGCTGGGCGTCGTGACCGGACGTGATCTCGCGCAGGTCTGCCGCGAGCGCAGCGGCCGGCGCGGCACCCTCTTCCTGTGGCTGACCAGCGAGATCGCGATCATCGCGTGCGACGTCGCCGAGGTGGTCGGCAGCGCCGTCGCGCTGCAATTGCTGCTCGGGGTGTCGCTGACGGTCGGCGTCCTGATGTCGGCGGTATGTACCTTCGCGCTGCTCGCGCTTCAGCAGAAAGGCGGCCGCAAGCTCGAAGCGGTGATCGCGGCGCTGATCGGCTTCGTCGGCCTGTGCTTCGTGGTACAGCTGGCGCTGGCGCGGCCCAACTGGCACGCGGCGCTCGCCGGCGCCGCGCCGAGCGTCGAACTGCTGAGGAACGCCGGTATGGTGTGGCTCGCGGCGGGCATCGTCGGCGCGACGGTGATGCCGCACAACCTTTATCTGCACTCGACGCTCGTCAAGCATCACGCGCCGGAAGGCAGCGACGCGCAGATCAAAGTCGCGCTGCAGGTCGTCAACATCGATACGTTCGCGTCGCTGGCGTTTGCTTTCGTGATCAACGCGGCGCTGCTGATCGTGGCCGCCGCGGTGTTCTATGCGAGTGGCTATCGCGACGTCACCGATCTCGCCGACGCACACCGGCTGATCGCGCCGCTCGTCGGCACGCACTGGGCCAGCATTCTGTTCGCCGCGGCGCTGCTTGCCTGCGGCCTGAGCGCGACCGTCACCGGGACGCTGGCGGGTCAGGCGGTGATGGAAGGCTTTCTGCAGATCCGCCTGCCGCGCTGGAAGCGCGCGCTGCTCACCCGCGCACTGGCGATCGGGCCAGCGCTGTTCGCGGTCGCGCTGTTCGGCCAGCATGGCTCCAACCAGTTGCTGGTGGCAAGCCAGGTGGTGCTGAGCCTGCAACTGCCGCTGGCGGTCGTGCCGTTGATCCGCTACACGTCCGACGAGGGCCTGATGCGCGGCTGGCGCGTGCGCGGCGTGCCGCTCGCGCTGGCGTGGCTGTCCGCTGCGTTCATCATCGTGCTCAACGGTGCGCTGCTGTGGCAGCTGGCGTTTGGCGGCTGAGGCGGCGCTTGCACAGCTTCGTGGCGAGAGAAGCGGTCTGTGCGGCTTTGCTTCCGGGCGGCGAGCATGGGGTTGCGGGTAACGACGTGCCCAGGCATGGACACGCCGCGTTTGCTCAGCCTGCTGCTGCGAGGCGCATGCCGCCCATCGGTTAACATAGCGGAACTTCGTCTCTTCGCTCCAAGGTTTCCGATGTCTTCGAATCTCCACGATCTTCCCGACAGCCCGTGCATCGGCGTATGTTCCACGCTTTTCGACGAAGTTTGCAAAGGCTGTGGCCGCACCGCCACCGAAGTGTCGAACTGGGTGTTCCTGAGCGACGAGGAAAAGCGCGCCGTGTGGGTGCGCATCGAGCAGGAAGGCACGGCGATGCGCTTTCAGAACGACAGGCTCTAAAGCCTCGCTCGGTTTTTGGGGCATCTGTACGCCCCGCGCCCGCGCAGCGTTGCGATCATGAAAATCGCCGGGGTCACGCCCGGCGTTTCTTTTGGCGAGCCGGTGAGCCGAGACGCCGACGCCCATGCCCATCCCACCTTGCACGATCGGCCGCAGCGAGCGGCCGCGAATGGCCAGCGGCGGGAAGGAGTGAGAGCGCGGCTGGCTTTGCGTCAGGTCAACGCGATTGCAATGAACCTGATGTGCGTAGCATACGGTTGATGCCGATCAGCCGAAGCGAATACCCAATGCAATACGAGACGATACGCCGCTCGCCCAATAAAAAAGCCCGCTTCGAAAAAGCGGGCTTTGCGATGCAACGTGTGCGAGTCGCGCGTGCGTCGATGACGCTTACTGCACACCCTGGCTCAGCAGAAAGTCTTCGTAGTTGCCACCGAAGTCGTTCAACGTGCCATCGGTCCTCACTTCGATGATGCGGTTCGCGAGGCCGCTCACGAATTCGCGGTCGTGCGAAACGAAAATCAGCGTGCCTTCGAACTTGTCGAGCGCTATCTGCAGCGACTCGATCGATTCCATGTCCATGTGGTTGGTCGGCTCGTCCATCAGCAGCACGTTGTGGCGGCCCAGCATCAGCTTGCCCCAGATCATGCGGCCCTTCTCGCCACCGGACAGCACCTTGACCGACTTGCGGATGTCGTCCGCGTTGAACAGCAGGCGGCCGAGCGTGCCACGCACCATCTGCTCGTCGTCGCCTTCCTGACGGTAGCTGTCGATCCAGTCCATAAGCGTGACATCGTTCGGAAACTCCTCGTACGTGTCCTGCGGCATGTAGCCGACGTTCGCGTTCTCCGCCCACTTCACGTTGCCGTGATCGAGTTCGAGCTTGCCGAGCAACGAGCGCAGCAGCGTGGTCTTGCCAGCGCCGTTCTCGCCGATGATCGCGATCCGCTCGCCCGGCTGCACGCTGATGCTGAAGTCGTTGAAGATGGTGCGCTCGTACTTCTTCGAGATCTTCTCGGCCACCACCGCGATGTTGTGCAGCTTCTTCTCGTATTCGAAGCGGATGAACGGGTTCTGCCGCGACGACGGCTTGAATTCCTCGATCTTGATCTTGTCGATCATCTTCAGACGGCTGGTGGCCTGGCGCGCCTTCGACTTGTTCGCCGAGAAGCGGCGCACGAAGTCCTGCAGGTCGGCGACGCGTTCCTTCGCCTTCGCGTTGGCGTTCTGCTGACGCTCACGCGCCTGCGTGCTGGCCAGCATGTAGTCGTCGTAATTGCCCGGATAGACCTTCAGCGTGCCGAAGTCCATGTCGGCCATGTGCGTGCAGACCTGGTTAAGGAAGTGTCGATCGTGCGAGATGATGATCATCGTCGAGTTGTACTGGTTGAGCACGTCTTCCAGCCAGCGGATCGAGTTGATGTCCAGGTTGTTGGTCGGCTCGTCCAGCAGCAGCACGTCCGGCTTCGAGAACAGCGCCTGCGCGAGCAGCACGCGCAGCTTCCAGCCCGGCGCCACGTTGCTCATGGGGCCGTTGTGATCTTCGATCGCAATGCCGATGCCGAGCAGCAACTCGCCCGCGCGCGCTTCGGCGGTGTAGCCGTCGTACTCGGCGAACTTCGCTTCGAGTTCGGCGGCGTGCATGTAGTCGTCGTCGGTGGCGTCGGGGTTCGCGTAGATCGCATCGCGCTCGGTCATCGCGGACCACATTTCGGCGTGGCCCATCATAACGACGTCGAGCACGCGCACGTCTTCGTACGCGAACTGGTCCTGGCGCAATTTACCGAGGCGAATGTTCGGTTCGAGCATGACGTTGCCCGAGCTCGGCTCCAGGTCGGAACCGAGAATCTTCATGAAGGTGGATTTACCGCAACCGTTCGCACCGATCAGGCCATAGCGGTTGCCACCCCCGAATTTGACCGAAATGTTCTCGAAGAGGGGCTTCGGCCCGAATTGCATGGTGATATTGGCAGTAGACAGCACGGCGCGTCCCTTTGAATGTGATATCGGCGAAAAACCCAATATTTTAGCAGGTTATCGCGAATTCAACCCACGCGCACTTCGCCGTGCCCCTCGCGTTACCCGCCCGAGGCGCCGCGCGGCGTCTGCAAAACGTCGATGAAGGCTGATAGATCGGCCTCGGCCAGCCCCATCGCCGCGCCCAGCCGCAGCAATTGCTGGACCGTCGACGAGACCGGCATCGGCGTGCCGGTCTCATACGCGGTGGCCGCGACCGTGTCGATGTCCTTCTGGAAGGTGCGCAACGCGCCGATCGGCGCGAGACCGGTCTGCGTCATGCGCGGCACGAAGATTTGCAATAGCACGGAGTCCGCCCAGCCGCCGGCAAGCCCCTCGGTCAGTTTCGCCGCGTCGAGGCCGCTGCGCTGCGCGAGGCTGACCGCCTCGGCTATCGCGGCCAGCGTCGCGGTGACGATGGTCTGATTGCACAACTTCGCGG
>NZ_NPIH01000237.1 GCF_012275575.1 Paraburkholderia sp. SG-MS1
TGCGCGTTCAGCGCCGGCAAATTGCCTGACGCGGCCGCGCGGCCCGACGAGCCGCTCAAGCGCCTCTATCTGCGCGGCCTGCTGCTGCATCTCACCAATCCGAAAGCGGTGCTGGTCTGGCTGTCGATCGTTTCGCTGGCCATGTCGCCCGCGGGCGGAGCGTCGCACGTGCTGCCGGTGGTGCTCGGCTGCATGGTGATCGGCGTCACGGTGTTCAGCAGCTACGCGGTGCTGTTCTCGACCGCGTCTGCGCGGCGCATTTACGCCGCGATCCGGCGCTGGCTCGACGGCTCGCTCGCCATCATGTTCGCGATTGCCGGCATCAAGCTGCTGAGCTCGAAAAGCTAGCCGCCTTCGGCACGCGCCGCCGCTCTGCGATACTGCTGCCGTGAAAGACCGAAGCGGACCAGTGAACACGATGAGCGGCAGCAACAGGATGAACCCGGCGGCACGACGCACGCCTTGGCAAAAGCGGTGGTATCTCGCGGGCGCGGCCGTGCTGATCGGCGCATGGATCGCGGCGGCGCTGATCTATGCGAGCGCCGCCCCGCCCGACGACGCGCTCGCGCGCTACAGCGCCGTCGATCCGCGCTATCAGATCGAATTGCAGCGCATCGGCGGCAATGCGGCGGTGCTGATGGCGCAGCTTCATCAATGGTTCGACGGCCTGTGGCACGGCAGAGCGCTCGCGGCAACGGTGGCGGTACTCGGCCTCGCGGCCGCCGCCGCCTGCGTTTTCATCGGCTATTTTTTCGACGACGACGCACCGCTGCGCTAACGCCCGCAAGCTCCATCTACGACTCGGGCTTCACCTGCGCGTCCGGTTTCTCGACGCCCACCGCGCGCAGCGCTTCATGCAGCGTGGCAAAGATGCAGCGCGCCTCGACGAGCGGCGTGATGCCATGCCGGTCCATGTCCGAGCGCAGATAGCGGTTCACGCGCGCGAAGATCACTTCGATGCCGCCGTGCTTGAGTGCCACGCACAACTCGCCCACCGAACGCGCCGCCGAATAGTCGAGGTCGGTGATCGCGCTCGCGTCGATCACGAACCAGCGCACCAGGTTCGGCGCCCCGTCGATCAGGCGGCGGGTATCGTCGACGAAGAAATGATCGTTCGCGTAAAACAGGTCGGCGCCGAAACGATAGACGATCAGCCCCGGCGCGGTCTGGATGCCGGACATGGCCGGCACCGGCACCCACATGCCGTCGTCGCCGGGCGCGAGGACCATCGTGTGCGGCCGGTAGCTGTGCCGCACGTGACGCAGCAGCGACAGCGCCACCGCCACGAGGATGCCGTGCTCGACGCCGATCAGCACCACCGCCGCCGCGGTGAACACGGCCAGCGCAAATTCGCCGGGGCTTTCGCGGCGAATCGCGAACAGCGTCTTCAGATCGATCAGGCCGATCGCGATCGTCAACACGATGCTGGCAAGAATGCAGTGCGGCAGATATTGCAGATAGCGGCTGAAAAACAGCAGCACTACGACCACCACCGCCGCGAACGCGAGTTGCGCGAACTGGCTGCGCGTGCCGGCGCGATCGGCCATCGCGGTCTGCGTCGGACTGCCGTTGACCACGAACGCACCCGACACCGCCGCCGCCGCGTTGGCCGCGGCGATCCCGAGCAGATCGGCGTTGGTGTCGACGGACTCGTGATAGCGCTCGGCGAACACGCGGCTCGCGGCCGCGCTTTGCGCGACGATCATTACAAAGCAGGAGGCCGCGACCGGCACCAGATCGAGCAGCTGCTGCCACGTNACTGACGGCAGGCGCAGCGGCGGCAGGCCGCCCGCCACGGGCCCGAGCACGGCGATGCCGCGGGCCTCGAAACCGTAGAGATCGCTCGCCGCGATACCCGCCACCACGGCGATCAACGGCACCGGCAGGCGCGGCAGGAAGCGCTTGCACGCCAGAATCGCGACGACCACCAGCAGCGAAATGGCGAGCGTCGGCAAATCGATACGCGCCGCCTCGCGTACGACGAGCATCAGTTGATCGATACTGCGCGCCGCGTGCCCCGGCACGCCGAGCATGTCGCCCAGCATCGCGATGCCGACCTGCACGCCGACCCCGGCGAGAAATCCAACCAGCACGGTGCGCGACAGGAAATCGGCGAGAAAGCCCAGTTTGAAAAGCCGCGCGATCAGCAGCAACGCGGCGGTGAGCAACGCGACCATCGCGGCGAGCGACGCGTACTCGGCGCTCCCCGTGGGCGCCATCGTAGAGAGACGGCTTGCGAAGATCGTCGCGGTGGCGGAATCGGCGGCCACGACCAGGTGCCGCGACGCGCCGAAAAAAGCAAACGCGACGAGCGGCAGAAAGACGGTGTAAAGCCCGGTAACGGCGGGCATGCCGGCAATGCGCGCGTAGCCGAGCACCTGCGGGATATCCATCGACGCGAGTTGCACGCCGGCCAGCGCATCGCGCGCCGCTGCGGCACGGCTCAAAGGAAGCACGCCCTTCAGCACGCCGACGCGCGCGGTGATATTCGCCAGAAAATCTCGCATACGCGATGCTGCCCCACACTTAGGTTATCGCGCATCGTGCCGCGACTCGGCACGCGAAAGCAAGACCTGACGAGCAGGAGATAGACGGCCGGAGAAAGAGCCGGGAGCGAACCAGCGGAAGAACCGGAAGCAGACAACCGCAAGCCGGCTTCGTCTGGCAAGACTGCTGCCAGCGCATCCGCTTCGGCAACTGCAGGGAATCAACGCTTGAAGTGACCTGTCTGCGGATCGACGCGCCGCGCAAAACCGAACAGCGCGACGATGCAGATTGGACAGGCGAGCAGAACGACGGCCAACATCACACACCCCGTAACATATTGTTACTGCTGAGTTTAAGCGATCTGCATGGAAATTGAATGAGCGAAACCGCAAAGCACTGTTGCCAGGAATTACACCTATTTTTTGACGAATGCCCGGCGCGGGGAAATGTAGAAGGCGGTGAAGCAGGTAAAAAAACATCGGAAAAACGATGATTCTGTCCAGCTGGGGGACATTACGGCTTTAGAACGGTCGCCAGATCGGCGGCCGCGCCGGCAGTCTCCTGGTGGCGAGCAGATGAGCGCTTCAACGGATTCGCCGGGACCGCACCCACCGCTACGACCGGGGCCGACGTTCCCGGTGTTCGCCTCGCCAGCCGCGAGGTGAGCAAACGTGCGGGCCGGCGGCCTCGGCCGCGAACCCGCCCGGACGAACGCCGTTTGTCGCCTGGCACCCGTTCGTCTGCCCGCATCGTCGCTCTACCTTATAATCCGGCATGATCCGAATCCCCCCGCACTCGTCCTCGCAGGCGCCCGCCCTGCGCCGCCGCACCGCCCTGCGCACCCCGGCGGCCGCATGAAAACCCCCAAACGTCTACTCCCGCTCGTCGAAGAAGGCCTGATCGACGAAGTCATCTCGCAGTTGATGAGCGGCAAGGAAGCCACCGTCTACGTGGTGCGCAGCGGCGATGCCACGCGTTGCGCGAAGGTTTATAAGGACGCGAAACAGCGCAGTTTCCGCCAGGCCGCGTCCTATCGCGAAGGCCGCAAGGTCAAGAACAGCCGTGAGCAGCGCGCGATGGAAAAAGGCAGCCGCTACGGTCGCGAAGTGCAGGAACAGGCGTGGCAGAACGCGGAAGTCGACGCACTGTTCCAACTTGCGAACGCGGGCGTGCGCGTGCCGCAGCCCTTTATCTGCACCGACGGCGTACTGCTGATGGAGCTGGTAACGGATGCCGACGGCAACGTCGCGCCGCGTCTGAACGACGTGGATCTGAGCGAAGCACGCGCACTCGAATTGCACGCGCAGCTGCTCAAGGAAGTGGTGCGGATGCTGTGCGCCGGCATGATTCACGGCGACCTGTCCGAGTACAACATCCTGCTGGCCGCCGACGGCCCGGTGATCATCGACCTGCCGCAAGCGGTGAATGCCGCGGGCAATCTCGAAGCCCCCGCGATGCTCGAACGCGACGTCGACAATCTCGCCGCGTATTTCGGCCGTTTCGCGCCGGCGCTGCTCGACGCCGGCTACGGCAAGGAAATCTGGGCGCTGTACGAAGCGGGCGCGTTGCACGTCGATACGGCATTGACCGGCCATGTCGAACAGGACACCACGCCGGTCGATCTGGAAGCCGTGCTGCAGGAACTCGAAGATACGCGGCTCGATGAAGAGGCGCGGCTGCGCTACGAAGACTCGCTGCGCAGCGGGACGTGAGGCGCGCAAGCCGCTTCAGCCGTACACGAGGCCGCTTCCGGGCCGCAACGTGAAG
>NZ_NPIH01000238.1 GCF_012275575.1 Paraburkholderia sp. SG-MS1
CGCAGCGCAGACAAAGACCGCCGCGCGCGGCGGCGTCCTGTCTGCCGACATGTTTTCGTGGACCGTCAAACGACCACGTTCACGAGACGGCCCGGCACCACGACGATCTTCTTCGGGGCCTTGCCTTCGCTGAACTTCGCCACCATCTCATGCGCGGCCGCGAGCTGCTCAATCGCTTCGCGAGTCGCGTCTTTCGCCACGGTGATCGCGCCGCGCACCTTGCCGTTCACCTGCAGCACGAGCTCGATCTCGGCCTGCTCCAGCGCCTTCTCGTCGACCTTCGGCCATGCCGCGTCCAACAGCGAGCCGAATTCGTCGGCGTAACCGAGTTCCTGCCACAACTGGAACGTCAGGTGCGGCACCACCGGGTACAGCACGCGCAGCATCACGCTGTAGGTTTCGCGCAGCACGGCCGGCTGGGCGCTCTTCGCGCTGTCGAGCGCGTTGAGCATCTTCATCGCGGCCGATACCACCGTGTTGTATTGCAGACGCTGATAGTCGAAGTCGGCCTGCTTCAGCACGCTGTAGATCTCGCGGCGCAGCAGCTTGTCGGCCTCGCCGAATTGCGCGGCGTCGAGCTGGCCACCCGCACGCAACGCGGCTTCGTTCGTGTGACCGAAATTCCATACGCGGCGCAGGAAACGGCTCGCGCCTTCGACGCCCGAACCGGACCACTCGAGCTGTTGCTCGGGGGGAGCCGCGAACATCACGAACAGACGCGCGGTGTCCGCGCCGTGTTGATCGATCAGCAATTGCGGATCGACGCCATTGTTCTTCGACTTCGACATCTTCTCGACGCCGCCGAGCACCACCGGCTGGCCATCCGCGTTCAGGATCGCGCCGACCGGACGGCCCTTGTCGTCGAAAGACACCGTGACATCGGCCGGGTTGTACCAGGTCTTCTTGCCCGCTTCGTTTTCGCGGTAATACGTTTCGTTGAGCACCATGCCCTGCGTGAGCAGGTTCTTCGCCGGCTCGCCGAACTTGACGAGGCCGAGGTCGCGCATCACCTTCGCCCAGAAACGCGAGTACAGCAGGTGCAGAATCGCGTGCTCGATGCCGCCGATGTACTGGTCCATCGGCGCCCAGTAGTCGGTGCGCTCGTCGACCATGGTCTTTGCATCCGGCGACGCGTAGCGGTAGAAGTACCAGGACGAATCGACGAAGGTGTCCATCGTGTCGGTTTCACGCTTCGCCGCGCCGCCGCAGGTCGGGCAGGCGCAGTTCACGAACGCTTCGGACTTCGCGAGCGGGTTGCCCGTGCCGTCCGGTACGAGGTCTTCCGGCAGCACCACCGGCAGATCTTTTTCCGGCACCGGCACGTCGCCGCACGCCGGGCAGTGGATGATTGGAATCGGCGTGCCCCAGTAGCGCTGACGCGACACGCCCCAGTCACGCAGACGCCACGTGATCTGCTTGTCGCCGAGGCCGAGTTCTTTCAGGTCTGCCGCGATCTGGTCGACCGCTGCTTCGTACGCGAGGCCATCGTACTTGCCGCTGTTGACCAGCGTGCCGGTCTTCTCGCCGTACCATTCCTGCCAGGCTTGCGTCGAGAATTCCTTGCCTTCGACAGCCACCACCTGCCTGATCGGCAGATCGTATTTCTTCGCGAACGCAAAGTCGCGCTCGTCGTGGGCGGGCACGCCCATCACCGCGCCTTCGCCGTAGCTCATCAGCACGTAATTGCCGATCCACACTTCGACCAGTCCCTGCGTCAGCGGATGCGTGACGTAGAAGCCGGTGCCCATGCCCTTCTTTTCCATCGTCGCGACGTCGGCTTCGGCCACGCCGCCGCGCTTGCATTCTGCGATGAACGCCTGCAGTTCCGGCCTGCCTTGCGCGAGACGCGTGGCAAGCGGATGCTCGGCGGCGATCGCGCAGAAGGTCACGCCCATGATCGTGTCGGCACGCGTGGTAAACACGCGCAGCAGCTTCTGTTCGCCGTCGATTTCGTACGGGAAGCCGAAGTTCACGCCGAAGCTCTTGCCGATCCAGTTCTGCTGCATGATCTTGACGCGCTCGGGCCAGCCGAGGCCGTCGAGGTCGTTCAGCAGTTCGTCCGCGTACTGCGTGATGCGCATGTAGTACATCGGGATTTCGCGCTTCTCGACGAGCGCGCCCGAGCGCCAGCCGCGGCCGTCGATCACCTGCTCGTTGGCGAGCACGGTCTGGTCGACCGGGTCCCAGTTGACGGTGCCGGTCTTCTTGTACGCGATGCCCTTTTCGAGCATTTTCAGGAACAGCCACTGGTTCCACTTGTAGTAGTCGGGACTGCAGGTCGCAACTTCGCGGGTCCAGTCGATCGCGAGGCCCATCGACTGCATCTGCTTCTTCATGTAAGCGATGTTGTCGTAGGTCCACTTCGCGGGCGGCACGTTGTTGGCCATCGCGGCGTTTTCCGCCGGCATGCCGAACGCGTCCCAGCCCATCGGCATCAGCACGTTGTAGCCGTTCATCCGCAGATAGCGGTACATCACGTCGTTGATCGTGTAGTTGCGCACGTGCCCCATGTGCAGCTTGCCCGACGGATACGGCAGCATCGAGACGCAATAGAACTTGGGTTTATCGGTGGTTTCCGTCGTCTTGTACGCGTCGATGGCGCGCCATTGCCCTTGCGCGGCGGATTCGACGTCGGAGGGAACGTATTTTTCGTGCATGGTGTGATGGGATCGCTGGGTTCGGTGCTTTCGCACCGGCCGCTTTGGTGCTCTGCTGAATGAAATGGCGTCGTTTCCCCGTCGGCGGGGAAAGGGCTGATTATACCGTTCGCGGACAGCTACGCCGCGCGGGGTGGTGCGTGAGTGCCGGGCAGTGGGTTGAAGCGCGGAGCAGCGTTTAATGCGCCGCGTCCGCCGGCGGCGGCGGGTCTGTCACGAAACCGATCCGCTCGAGGCCGGCCTGCTGCGCCGCGCCCATCACCTGCGCAATGACCTCGTAGCGCGTCGAGCGCTCCGCGCGTAGATGGATCTCCGGCTGCTGCGCCTGCTGCCTGGCTTCGCTCGCCGCTTGTGCGAACTGCTTGCGCATCTGCGCGAGCGTGATGAGGTTGCCGTTCCAGTACAGCTTGCCGGCGGCGTCGATCGACAGGGAAATGGTTTGCGGCGTTTCGCGCGCGGGCGTGGCCGCGACTTTCGGCAAATCGAGCCGGATCGCGTGCGTGAACAACGGCGCGGTGATGATGAAAATGACCAGCAGCACCAACATCACGTCGATCAACGGGGTCATGTTGATCTCGGCCATCGGCGCAGCCGTCTGCTTTTTCTCGAGTCCGCCAAATGCCATGATCGCCCTCCTTCCGTCTGAGCTTTCCGCTTGCGTCTGATGCTGGGCTTCTGCTTCGGCGTTATGCCTGGACCTTTTCGAAGCGCGCGCCTAGTGAGTCGAAGCCTGCTGCGCTCGCACCGGCGCGTGAGGCTGCTCCGCAGGCGCACACACGTACGCGTGCAGATCATGCGCGAAGCCGTCGAGTTCTTCGGACAACTGCCGCACGAGGCGCCCGAGCACGTTGTACGCCAGCACCGCCGGAATCGCGACCACGAGACCGAACGCCGTCATGATCAGTGCTTCGCCAACCGGGCCGGCGACGTTCTCGATCTGCGCCTGACCGGCCGCGGCGATGCTGCCGAGCGCGTGATAGATGCCCCACACGGTCCCGAGCAGGCCGACGAACGGCGCCGTGGCGCCCACCGACGCCAGCAGCACCTGGCCGAATTCGAGCCGCCGCTGCGACGCGTTGAGCGCCTGGCGCAACGCCCGCAGCACCCGCTCGCCACGCTCGACACGCGCGAGCAACGCGCCCGGAATATCCACCTCGGCCGCATGGAGCGCCGCTTCGGCGAGCGGCAGGAAGACGCGTTCACGGTCGGCGCGCCGCAACACCGCGACGCCCTCGGACAGCGTCGGCGTCTGCCAGAACTGCGCAATCGCCCGCGTGGCCTGACGTTTGGCGCGAGTCAGCATCCAGCTCTTGACGATCAGGAAGCACCAGCTCGCAATCGACATGGCCAGCAGCACATACGCGACCCCGTGCGTGATCGCGTCGCTGGTTTGCAGATAATGGATGATGCCGCTGCTGCCTGCCATCTGACCTCACCGGGGAAAGTAAATTCAGGGCGTACGCCGGGGCCGCGATGCCCCTGGGCCTAGGTGCAAAAACCCTTGCAAGGCCCGCTCAACGCAGGCCGAGCACGTCCTGCATGTCGAAAAAGCCGGTCTTATGGCCCTCGAGGAAACGCACTGCACGAAGCGAGCCTTGCGCATACGACAGCCGACTCGACGATTTGTGCGTGATTTCGATGCGCTCGCCGGTGCCCGCGAACAACACCGTATGGTCGCCGACGATGTCGCCGCCGCGAATCGCCGAAAAGCCGATCGTGGACGGATCACGCTCGCCGGTCACGCCTTCGCGGCCGTACACCGCGCAGTCGTCGAGATTGCGGCCGAGCGCGTTGGCGATCACTTCGCCCATGGTCAGCGCTGTACCGGACGGCGCGTCGACCTTGTGACGATGATGCGCCTCGATGATCTCGATGTCGTAGCCCGTCGCGAAATGCTTCGCCGCGTATTCCAGCAGCTTGAGCGTGACGTTCACACCCACGCTCATATTCGACGCGAACACGATGGCGACCTTCTCCGCCGCGGCGCGCAATTGCGCTTTCTGCTCGTTGTCGAAGCCGGTCGTGCCGATCACCATTTTTACGTCGTGGCGCTGCGCCGCCGCCAGATGCTCCAGCGTGCCGGCCGGGCGCGTGAAGTCGATCAGGTAATCGGATTCGGCGAACACGCGCTCGATGTCGTCGGTCATCAGCACGCCGGTTTGTTTGCCGAGAAACGCGCCTGCGTCGTGCCCCAGTTGCGCGGAGCCCGCGCGCACGAGCGCGCCGGACAAGGTGGCAGCGGGATCCTGGAGGACGGTTTCGATGAGCATGCGGCCCATACGGCCCGATGCGCCAGCAATGGCAATTTTCATGGCTACGAGGGTTCGAAAAGACAAAACCCGGCAAACGCGGGCAAAAGCGGCGGCGGCGGGCAGCACACCCGGGCGCCGCACTGATTTGGACAAGCGGAGAATCCGGCGGGCGCCGCGCGCATGGCGCCGCGCCCGCCTTAAAACAAGGACAACGGGATTAGTCGCCCGTTCCCGACGTCGACGAAGGCGAAGTCACAGGCGCGTTGTCCGTCGGGCCACTGTTGCTGCTTTGCGGGCCCGTCGGTCCGACCGGATTGCTCTGGGTGGTCGGCGCCGGCGGCGGCGGACGGTGGAACTGGAACTGCGGCCGCCCGCCAGAGGTCGGTCCTTGCGACGGCACGCCGCCCGCATTCGGGGTCGGCGCCGTGGAACGCACCGACGACGGCCCGTTTGACGGCGATTGCACCGCATTGGTCGCACGATTGGCGGCTTGCGCGGCCTCCGCATTGGCGTCCGTGGACGGCTCACCGGCTGCGGCGGCGCCCTCGACCGACGGCGAACGCGCGGTGTCCGGCGTGGCCGGGGCTTGTGCCGTGGCCGCCGGCGCGCTCGCGGCGTTCGCTTCAGCAGCGCTGGCCGCGCTCGGCGCGTTCGCTATCGCCCTTCGGTTGCCGCGCCGGTCGCCGTCGATCTCGGCCAGCAATTCGAGGTTGGACGGCAAGTCTTCGCCACCCGTCCAGCTGGCGACGATGTCACCCGAGAAGAACACGACGAAGTCGCGCTGCTGCACGATAGCGGTCGAGCCGCGCTTGAAATAGAACACGTAGTCCCAGCGGTCCGCGTGGAACATGTCGGTCAAAAGCGGCGTGCCGAGCAGCTGGCGCACTTGTGCGCGCGTCATGCCGACCTTCATTTGCGACGCCATTTCACTCGAGACGAAATTGCCTTGCACCACCGTTATCCGGTACGGCGTGATGCTTTGGGCGACTCGCTGCGTGAGACTGTCGTACGTGGAACATCCGGCAAGAACCGCGACAGTCGCAACAGCGATCAAGGTACCCCGCATGCGGCTCCCCCGGTAGATCAATTGAGATTTTGAAATCATTTCACTCACCGTGCGGGCCCGCTGACGAGCCGCGCGAGTTTCATTCCATCGAAGATGACCAGAACGGCAAAAACACATTACTATGAGAGCCCAGCATTGTACTCTAGGGATCCCTTGTCATGACCAATCCAACCGATCTCAAGAATATCGGGCTCAAGGCGACCCTTCCGCGCCTCAAAATCCTTGAGATTTTTCAGCACAGCCCGGTACGTCATCTGACGGCCGAAGACGTGTACCGCAACCTCCTGCACGAGGAACTCGATATCGGCCTCGCAACCGTGTATCGCGTGCTGACGCAATTCGAGCAGGCGGGCCTGCTCTCGCGCAGCAATTTCGAATCGGGCAAGGCAGTGTTCGAACTCAACGAAGGGTCGCATCACGACCATCTCGTGTGTCTCGACTGCGGGCTCGTGGAAGAGTTTTTCGATCCCGACATCGAGAGCCGCCAACAATCTATTGCGAAGGAACGCGGCTTCAAGCTGCAGGAACATGCGTTGGCGCTATATGGCGTCTGCACGAAGGAGAATTGCCCGCATCGCAAGCATTGACGCCGTTGCGCCGCCCGCGCCGGGGTGCGTGAGGTGACCATGAAAAAGACCCGGCCTATGCGAATCGGCCGGGTCTTTTTACGTTCACGGCGGCGCCGTCGGTGCTGCTATGCGACAAGTTCGGCGCTTACTTCAAACGCCAGCCGCCACGGCTCGGCCAATGACAGTTCATCGCAATTGTTGCCTTCGCCGCTGCGATCGACCACCACGAAGTCGCTCACCTGATCGAGCGCCAGCAGCGGATGGTGCCGGACCCCTTCGCGTAATTCACGCCCTGCCAGGCGTCGGTCCGGAAGGCCCGCATCCGCGCCGGATCCAACTCGCCCGGCGGCGCTACCACCACGAGGTGCGGCCCTGTCGTAAGGGAATGAAAGCCTGGCTGTCGAGCGGATGCCGATCCATCATCGTGATGACGACCGGCAGCGTGCGCGGCCGGGCACGAAACAGGTTGATCAGCGGGCGGCGGCCCTGCGCCGTTACGTCGACGGCAGCGAGGTCGTGATAGCGCTCGGTCGTGCCGCCGTTGATCGGAAAATGACGCACGCCGTCCAGCTCGATGACCTCGCCGAACCGCGCGAAAGCCGCCCGCGTCAAACGTTCCATCTGCAATGTCTTCATCAGGCGATCCGTTAGGCGATCTCACCCCACAGACGCAGGCGCGACACGCCGCCGTCAGGAAAGATATTGAAACGCACGTGCGTGAGCGGTCCCAGCGGCGCGAGGCCGTCCGCAAACGTGTGGACGTGGTCCATTTGCAGCTTCTGTTCGCCGAGCAGTCGTCGCTGCCGGATACTTATCAGATGCGCTTCGCGCTGGAAGGCTTCGTCGCGCGCATGGCGGCGCTTGCCGTGAGTGACGCCGACCTCGCCTGGTTCGAGAGCAACATCACGGAGATGCAAACCGCGCTCGCCTGCGACGAGCTCGACGAAGCCGCGCCTCGACTATGCGTTCCACATGCGGATCGTGAGCATTGCCGGCAATGCGGCAATCGAATCGATCTTGCAAAGCAGCGCGGAAATCATGAAGGAAAGCCAGCGGATGCCGTTCTACCGGCGCGAACTGGTGCTATCCAGGTACACCGAGCATCGCGCGATTCTGGACGCGCTCAGCGCCCGCGATTGCGCAGCGGCGGGCAAGGCGATCGAAACCCACATCTCGAACGCCGCGCAACGCGCAGGCGTTCATTTCCCCACGCCGCAGACGTAAAAAAGCCGCTCCGAGGAGCGGCTTTTTTGCCCTTGCCTTACCCCGCGCTGCCCTGCCGCCAGACCCGAGGCCGGCTTCGCAGCGCAGAACGCAACGAGGCGCGATAACTTACTTCGCGTTGGCGAGCGCCACTGCCGTGTCCAGCATGCGGTTCGAGAAACCCCACTCGTTGTCGTACCAGCTCGACACCTTCACCAGACGGCCCGACACCTTGGTCAGCGTCGCGTCGAACGTCGACGAAGCCGGGTTGTGGTTGAAGTCGATCGACACGAGCGGTGCATCGTTGTAGCCGAGGATGCCCTTCAGCGCACCTTCCGAGGCTTCCTTCATGATCGCGTTGACTTGTTCGACCGTCGTGTCGCGCGCGGCGATGAACGACAGATCGACGACCGACACGTTGATCGTCGGGACACGAATCGCGTAGCCGTCGAGCTTGCCGTTCAGTTCCGGCAGCACGAGACCAACCGCCGACGCCGCGCCGGTCTTGGTCGGGATCTGGCTGTGCGTCGCCGAGCGCGCGCGGCGCAGGTCTTCGTGGTACACGTCGGTCAGAACCTGGTCGTTCGTGTACGCGTGGATCGTCGTCATCAGGCCGTTCACGAGGCCGATCTTGTCGTTCAGCGGCTTGACGAGCGGCGCCAGGCAGTTGGTCGTGCACGACGCGTTCGAGATCACCGTGTCCGATGCTTTCAGCACGTTGTGGTTCACGCCGTAGACGATCGTTGCGTCGACGTCCTTGCCGCCCGGTGCCGAGATGATGACCTTCTTTGCGCCGCCCTTGATGTGCGCGCTAGCCTTTTCCTTGGTCGTGAAAAAGCCCGTGCATTCCATCACGACGTCGACGTTCAGCTCGCCCCACGGCAGTTCGGCCGGGTTGCGGTTGGCGAGCACGCGGATCTTGTCGCCGTTGACGACCAGGTAGTCACCGTCCACCGACACTTCGCCCGGGAACTTGCCGTGCGCCGTGTCGTATTGCGTCAGGTGAGCGTTGGTCTTGGCATCGCCGAGATCGTTGATGGCGACGATTTCGATATCGTGCTTCTTGCCGTTTTCGTAGAAGGCGCGCAGGGTATTGCGGCCGATCCGGCCGTAGCCGTTGATTGCGACGCGAATCGTCATGGTCTATCTCCTGATGGCTGAAAAAATACGTCTCGTTCGTCTGACAGGCTGCGTTGCCACGCGTTCATACGCCATGAGGCAACGCCTCGCCTACATCAGCCCAGTGCGGCTTTAGCCGTCTCTACCACATGCTCGACGGTGAAGCCGAAATGCTTGAACAGCACGCCAGCCGGGGCCGATTCGCCAAACGTGTCGATTCCGACCACGCCGCCTTCCAGACCCACATACTTGCGCCAGAAATCCGTCACGCCCGCTTCGACCGCGACGCGGCGTACGCCGTGCGGCAGCACGCGCTCGCGGTACTCGGCGTCCTGCTTGTCGAACACGGTGGTCGACGGCATCGACACGACACGCGCCGCGATGCCTTCGCGTGCCAGCGGCTCGACCGCGTTCAGCGCCAGTTCGACTTCCGAGCCGGTGGCGATCAGAATGATCTTGCGCGCGACGATCTCGTCGTTCCAGTCGCGCAGCACGTAGCCGCCCTTCTCGATGTTGGCGATCTGCGCGTCGGTGCGCTCCGAGAACGCCAGATTCTGGCGGCTGAAGATCAGGCACGACGGGCCGTGATGTTCAACGGCGTGAGTCCAGGCCACCGCCGTTTCGACGGTGTCGGCCGGGCGCCACACCTGCAGGTTCGGAATCAGGCGCAGGCTCGCAACGTGTTCGATGGACTGGTGGGTCGGGCCGTCTTCGCCCAGACCGATCGAGTCGTGCGTGAACACGAAGATCGACGGCGCTTTCATCAGCGCAGCGACGCGCAGCGCGTTGCGGCTGTAGTCCGAGAAGGTCAGGAACGTGCCGCCGAACGCCTTGAAGCCGCCATGCAGCGCGACACCGTTGATCGCGGCGCTCATGCCGAATTCGCGCACGCCGTAGTTCACGTAGTTGCCGGCTGCCTTGCCTTCCGCATTCACGCGCACCGGCTTCGCGGCCTTCCAGTTGGTCAGGTTCGAGCCGGTGAGGTCGGCGGAACCGCCGAGCAGTTCGGGCAGCACCACCGACAAACCTTCGATGGCCTGCTGCGATGCCTTGCGCGTCGCGATGGTTTCTGCGCGTTCGTTCGCGCCGGCGATGATCGCCTTCGCCTTTTCCTTCCAGTCCGCGGGCAGTTGCTTCGCGTCACGGCGCTTGAATTCGGCTGCTTCCTGCGGGTACTTGGCCGCGTAAGCCGCGAATGCCTTGTCCCATTCGCCTTCGACGTGCGCGCCGGCTTCCTTCGCATCCCACGCCGCGTAGACTTCCTGCGGAATCACGAACGGCTCCCACTTCCAGCCGATCGCTTCACGCGTGGCCGCGACTTCCTTGTCGCCGAGCGCCGCGCCGTGTGAATCATGGCTGCCAGCCTTGTTCGGCGAGCCTTCGCCGATCACGGTCTTGCAGCAGATCAGGGTCGGCTTGTCGGAGAGCTTTGCCTGCTTGATCGCGGCATCCACGGCGTCGACGTCGTGGCCGACCACGTTCGGGATCACGTTCCAGCCGTACGCCTGGAAGCGCTTGGGTGTGTCGTCGTGGAACCAGTGCACCACTTCGCCGTCGATCGAGATGCCGTTGTCGTCGTAGAACGCGATCAGCTTGTTCAGCTTCAGCACGCCGGCCAGCGAACACGCTTCGTGCGAAATGCCTTCCATCAGGCAGCCGTCGCCGACGAACACGTACGTGTGGTGATCGACAATCTTCGCGTCAGGCTTGTTGAATTCGGTGGCGAGCAGCGACTCGGCGAGCGCCATGCCGACCGCGTTCGCGAGACCCTGGCCGAGCGGGCCGGTGGTGGTTTCAACGCCCGGCGTGATGCCGTATTCCGGGTGGCCCGGCGTCTTCGAGTGCATCTGGCGGAAGTTCTTCAGCTCTTCCATCGGCAGATCGTAGCCGGTCAGGTGCAGCAGCGAGTACAGCAGCATCGAACCGTGGCCGTTCGACAGCACGAAACGGTCGCGGTCGGCCCACTGCGGGTTCTTCGGGTTGTGACGCAGATGACGCGACCACAAAGCCACGCCGATTTCGGCCATGCCCATCGGCATGCCCGGGTGACCGGAATTCGCTTTTTGAACGGCGTCCATGGACAACGCGCGGATTGCGTTGGCCATCAAGGAAGTGGGTGCGGGAGACGAGGTCGTCATGTCGAGTCCGGAGACAGAGTCAGAAAGCGGTGCGCGCTTGAGGACCGGGAGCTCGAATGCCAGTTCGCTTCGGCGCACGATGCGGCGCCAGGAGCGCGAAACGGGCAGAGCAAACGGACAAGGCTGAAAGCGAGACATTCTAACAGAACGTTGCCCCGCCTCCGGCCCGCAAAGCCGCCTGGCTGTGAGTTTCAGCGCACATACGGGCCCGCGGCGCACTTGGCCCTTTACAATCAAACAACCGAACCCACTACGCTCCCGCTGGAGCCCCGACATCCGTGAGCGCTCCGCTGCTGTTCCAACCGAGTCCCGACGCCGTCTACGGATTTCCGCATGCGCGGCTCGTCGCGCGCGTCGATTCGCCTTATCAGCGCATCGAGGTGTGGGACACGCCGCAGCTCGGCCGGCTTTTCACGCTCGACGGCCGTCCGATGACGTCCACCGGCGACGAGTTCATCTATCACGAATGCATGGCGCATCCGATCGCGCTCGCGCATCCGGCGCCGCGCGCGGCGCTGGTCCTGGGCGGCGGCGATGGCGGCGCCGCGCGGCAGTTGCTGGCCCATCCGGATATCGAACGGATCGTCGTGGCGGAACTGGATGCGGAAGTGGTCCGTCTGAGTCGCGAGCATTTGCCCGAGGTGCACGGCGGCGCACTCGACGATCCGCGCGTCGAACTGGTGATCGGCGACGCCGTGCAGTACGTCGCCGCCGCGGCGCCGGCGCAGTTCGACCTCGTCGTGTTTGATCTGACGCCGCCGGATTCGCCCGCCGCCGGCCTGTACACGCAGGCCTTCTACGCGCAACTCAAACGGACGATGCGTGCGCCCGCAGCCCTCTCGCTGCATCTCGGCTCGCCCTATTTCCACGCTCGCCGCATTACCGGCCTGCTCGACGATCTGCACGCTACGTTCCGCGTCGTGCGTACGATGAACACCTTCGTCCCGCTCTACGGCTCACTGTGGATGATGGCGAGCGCCAGCGACACCCTCGACCCCGCCGCACTCCCCGCTGACACGCTGCGGGAGCGCGTCGCTGTTCGCCGTATCGAATCGCTGAAACACTACGATCCGTCCCTGCATGCAGGACTCTTCTCGGCGCCCCGTTCTGTGCGCGATAAACTAGGCCAATTCTTAAAGCCATTAAGCTAACGTGTAGGCACAATGCCCGGCTGGGTCGGATCGCGTCTCGATATATCGACAGGCGCAGCCGCCAGAATCCGCCGCCTGCGTCCCGCAAACCCTCGAGATCCGGAGAAGTCCATGACCGCCCCCCGCCCAGCCGGTGTGCCCTGGTTGACCCCCTATCTGACGGTACGCGACGCGCGTGCCGCGACTGCGTTTTTCTCTGCGGCATTCGGCTTCGAAGTTCGCGACAGTGTTCAGGACGACGGTGTCGTCATGCACGTCGAGATGTCCTATCAAGGCCAGTTGATCGTGATGTTCGCGCCGGAGGGCGCGTTCGGCTCGGCCGCGAAAACACCCAAAAGCGCGGGCGCAATCGCCCCGCAATCGTTCTATGTCTATGTCGACGATGTCGACGCGGTTTATGCGCGGGCGCTGGCTGCCGGCGCAAAATCGCTGAGCGAGCCGCAAGATCAATTCTGGGGCGACCGGTTCGCTCAGGTCGAAGATCTGGACGGCTACCGCTGGGCGCTCGCTCGCCACCTATCCTGAGCTAATGAGTATTTTTTTGATGCCCCGCTTCTTCGTCGGTACGTCCCTGAACCCCGACGACATCATGCCGCTTCCCGATGACGTCGTGCGCCATGTTCTGGTGCTGCGTTTGCAGCCCGGTGATTCGATTGTGCTTTTCAACGGCGAGGGCGGCGAGTACAGCGCCGAGCTCGTCGAGATAGAACGCCGCTCGGCCAAGGTCAGAATTCACGAATTCCGCCCGATCGAAGTCGAGGCGCCCTATCACCTCACGCTCGCGCAAGGCATTGCCAGCGGCGACAAGATGGACTGGCTGATCGAAAAGGCGGTCGAACTCGGTGCTTCGTGCTTCATGCCGCTGACCACCACGCGCAGTGTCGTGCGGCTTTCCGGCGAGCGGGCACAGCGCCGGCATGCGCATTGGCAAGGCATCGTGCGCGCGTCGTGCGAACAATGCGGGCGAAATCGCCTGCCGGAAGTCATGCCGGTGCGCGAGATCGCCACCTGGCTGGGGGCGCTGCCTCGCGAACCCGGCGAAGGCGAATTGCGCATTTTGCTGTCGCCACGCGCCAGCATCAGTTTTTCGGCGCTGCCGGACACACCGCCGACGGGCCGCGTGACGGTGCTGGTCGGCCCCGAAGGGGGGTTTTCCGCCGCCGAAGAAGCAGCGGCCACCGATCACGGATTTACCGCCGTCGGCCTCGGCCCACGGGTACTGCGCACCGAGACTGCGGGAATAGCGGTGCTTTCCGCGCTCGCGGCCCGCTGGGGTGGTTGGTAAGCAGTTGCACAACAGCGGCGCGTGGGCGCAGGCAAGCTGCGAGAAGAAAAGGCCCGCCGATTGGCGGGCCTTTTGCTTTTCCTCACTGCGGCGTCTAGCGCGACTCGCAGTGCCCAGTCAGGCGAAATTCAGGCAAACGAATAGAACACCCGGAACGCCACCTTGCGCTCGGCCCAGAATTCGGCCGCCTCGCGGAACACGTCCAGTAACGTCTCGCGCCCTTCCTTGTCGAACTTCTGCGCAACCGGCAACTGTTCGAGCACGATTACAAAACCCGGCTGCGCGCCTGCCTTATGGACGAGGTCGGTCAGACAATCGTAGAGCGCGTCGTAGTTCTTGCCAAAATGCTTCGGGAACAGGAACGAGGTGGCGATCGTCTCGAGCACTTCCTGCTTGGTCAGCGCATTGGCGCAATATGCATACAGAAAATGCTGGCCGAGCTGGGCGGCCTCGTCGGCGAGATCTTGCACGCGGAAAGCGCGGATCGACTGTACGATGTTCGGTCGCACGGTCTTGAAAAGACTCATGGGCTCCTCGTTCGATGAAACCGCAGTGCCTGCTTCGCCCTGGTTGTCGCGGCCCTGATCGCCAGCGCGCATCTTCATGACGCGTTGGAACAAATTGCCGTCGCCGGCCGCGAAAAGATCCGTCGCGACTCCGGTGTTGTGCGCGTAGACGTTGTCGCTCATGCCGTTCATCCCGATGTCATTCAACAATACGATTAAAACTGGTGTAGTGGTCGTCCGAGTAGTAACAATTATCGGTTCGCTGTAGCGGACCTCCGCAGACGATGCGAAGTGCCCCGCGATTACGCGCGCGAGGCGTGGGAACGGTGTATTCGTGGTAATAGCCGCGCCGATGGGCCGGCAGCAACCGCTCGCGATTGCCGAATACGATGCCGTCCTTCTCATACGGGTAAGGCCCGCCCGCGGCAATCAAGTTCAATGTATTGACCGCTTCGCGCGGCAACTGCGCCAGCGCGACCTTGCCCACCCCTTGTGCGTTTGCATCGGCGGGCGCCGTGTAGTCGCGTGCAAGTGCGCCAGGCCCAGAGCCGGATAACGCGCACAGCGTAAGAGCACCGGTCAGCACGCCCCTGATGCGCAGCCACGTGCGTGCCATGTATCAAGGTTCCCCGCTGTTAGATCACGAGTTTGACGACCATGAAAGTCGTAAGGGTATCGCTAATGGCCTTTGGAATCAACGTTCGACGGGTAGCCTAAGCGTTCTCGATCGGGTGGAAAAGGCCGCAGTCGGGCCTTTGACGACTTTTGACAGAATGTTTTGCCCGACAAGGCTAAACTTAGCCTGACTGTGCAATTGGAAGGAGAATTTGGGCGAACCGGCAGACCGCTTGGAGGCCCCTTCATGCCCGTGGCGAGCGCTGCGGGCCGGCAGTCATTCTGAAGTTCAATGTGCCCTCTGATGTGCCCCTTTGCCGTTTTTCGGGTGGCAATCCCCTGCTCGCCCGGAGGCGTGCCCGTTGCGGGCACGCCGTTTTTTTTGCATGGCGCGCGACCCGGCGCCATGCATCACCCGAACGGGAATTAGCGGGCGGCGATCACGTCCGCCACTAGCAATGCCGTCATGTTGACGATCCGGCGCACTGTCGCCGACGGCGTCAGCACGTGCACCGGCTGTGCCGCGCCCAGAAGCATCGGACCAATCGCGATGTTGTTGCCGGCCGCCGTCTTCAGCAGGTTGTACGAGATGTTGGCCGCGTCGATGTTCGGCAGCACCAGCAAGTTCGCGTCACCTTCGAGCGTCGAATCGGGCAGCACTTCGCGACGCAGATTCGCGTCCAGCGCCACGTCGCCGTGCATTTCGCCGTCTACCTGGAGTTCCGGCACGCGCTTGCGCAGGATCTCCAGCGTGTCGCGCATCTTCTGCGCGGTCGGCGCGTTGCTCGACCCGAAGTTCGAGTGCGAGACCAGCGCGACCTTCGGCTCGATACCGAAACGGCGCACTTCGTCGGCCGCCATGATCGTGATTTCGGCCAGTTGCTCCGGCGTCGGATCGACGTTCACGTGCGTATCGACCAGGAAAATCTGCCGATTCGGCAAGACCAGGGCGTTCATCGCCGCGTAGACCTTGGCGCCTTCCTTCTTGCCGATCACCTGATCGATGAAGTGCAGATGCCGGTGCGTCGTGCTGACCGTGCCGCAGATCATCCCATCCGCTTCGCCCTTTTTCACCAGCATCGCGCCGATCAGCGTGGTGCGGCGGCGCATTTCGAGCTTCGCCATCTGGGGGGTGATGCCCTTGCGGGACATCATCTTCGCGTATTCCTGCCAGAAATCGCGGTAACGCTCGTCGTGATCGGTGTTCACGACCGTGTAGTCCTGACCGGCGACGAGACGCAGACCATAGCGCCCAATCCGCTGCTCGATCACCGCCGGACGGCCGATCAGGATCGGCTTGGCCAGCTTTTCGTCGACGATGATCTGCATCGCGCGCAGCACGCGCTCTTCTTCGCCTTCCGCGAACACGATGCGCTTCTTCTCCGGCTCGACGCTGCGCGCGAGCTGGAAAATCGGCTTCATGGTTGTGCCGCTGTGATACACGAACTGCTGCAGATGCTGTTCGTACGCATCCATGTCCTCGATTGGACGCTCGGCGACGCCGCAATCCATCGCGGCCTTCGCCACTGCCGGCGCGACCTTGACGATCAGGCGCGGGTCGAACGGCTTCGGAATCAGATATTCCGGGCCGAACGACAGATCCTGAATGCCATAGGCTGTCGCGACGATGTCGCTCTGCTCCTGGCGCGCCAGTTCGGCGATCGCGTTGACTGCGGCAATTTCCATTTCCCGCGTGACCGTCGTCGCGCCGGCATCGAGCGCGCCGCGGAACAGGAACGGAAACACGAGGACGTTGTTCACCTGATTCGGGTAGTCGGTGCGGCCGGTGCACAGCACGGCGTCCGGGCGCACTTCCAGCGCCAGTTCCGGCAGGATTTCCGGCGTCGGATTGGCCAGCGCGAGAATCAGCGGCTTGTCGGCCATCTGCTTGACCATGTCCTGCTTGAGCACGCCGCCCGCCGACAGGCCAAGGAACACGTCCGCGCCGCCGATCGCTTCGGCGAGCGTGCGCGCGTCGGTTTCACGCGCAAAGCGCTCCTTGTCCGGATCCATCAATTCGACGCGGCCCTTGTAGACCACGCCGGCCAGGTCGGTGACGGTGATGTTCTCGAGCGGCAGGCCGATGTCGATCAGCAGGTCCAGACAGGCCAGCGCAGCCGCGCCCGCGCCGGAGGACACCAGCTTGACGTTCTTGATGTCCTTGCCGACCACCTTGAGACCGTTGGTAATCGCCGCCGCGACGACGATCGCGGTGCCGTGCTGGTCGTCGTGGAAGACCGGAATCTTCATGCGCTTGCGGCATTCGCGCTCGACGATGAAGCAGTCCGGCGCCTTGATGTCTTCCAGGTTGATGCCGCCGAAAGTCGGCTCGAGCGCGGCGATCACGTCGACCAGCTTGTGCGGGTCCGACTCGTTCAGCTCGATATCGAACACGTCGATGCCGGCAAACTTCTTGAACAGGACGGCCTTGCCTTCCATGACCGGCTTCGACGCGAGCGGCCCGATGTTGCCCAGACCCAGCACCGCGGTGCCGTTCGTGACGACGCCGACCAGGTTGCTGCGAGCGGTGAAACGCGCGGCGTTCAGCGGGTTTTCGACGATCTCTTCACACGCGAACGCGACGCCCGGCGAATACGCCAACGCGAGGTCGCGCTGGTTGATCATCTGCTTGGTCGGGGCGATCGCGATTTTCCCGGGGGTGGGGAACTCGTGGTAATCGAGTGCGGCTTCGCGGAGTTTGCTATTGACGGGATTCGACATAAGGCGGGCTTCGAAGTGCGGATTAGAATAGACGTTCGACGGCATTGTAGCCCCAATTGCCTACGCGATTCCTTCAATACAGGTACAACTGCCGCGACTTAAACGGAGCCAACGGGCGGGCTGCCTTGTGTCGCTTGGGCTCGATCCGGAGCGGCGCTGCATGGGAAGCAGCGCCGATCGCATGGCAACTTCGTACAATGCGCGCCGTTAGCCGCAGTTCGCGGTACTTATCCCGTTCACCGGTGACCGACATGCTCTCCGAGTTTTCGCTGATCGACCGTTTCTTTGGCCGCCGTGCCGCTGCCGCTCGACCATCCGACGCCGCCGCCGACACGCTCGGCATCGGCGACGACTGCGCGCTGCTCGCGCCGCGCGCGGGCGAAATGCTGGCGATATCGACCGATATGCTGGTAGAAGGCCGCCATTTCTTCGCCGATGCCGATCCCGAAGCGCTCGGTCACAAGACGCTCGCGGTGAATCTGTCAGACCTCGCCGCGATGGGCGCGCAACCGCAGGCATTCACCCTGGCGCTCTCGTTGCCGAGGGCGGACGAAGCCTGGCTCGCCGCGTTCAGCGAAGGACTATTCGCGCTGGCCGGCCGCTACGGCTGCGAACTGATCGGCGGCGACACGACGGGCGGCCCGCTGAATCTGTGCGTGACCGTGTTCGGCAGCGTGCCGCCGCGCGTGGCGCTGCGTCGCGACGCAGCCCAGCCGGGCGACGACATCTGGATTTCCGGGACCCTCGGCGACGCGCGCGCCGGCCTCGGTGTACTGCGCGGCGAGTGGTCGGCGCACGCGGCCGATACCGCGACGTTTCGCCGCGCCCTCGAACGGCCAGAGCCGCGTGTGCCGCTCGGGCTGGCGCTGCGCGGCATCGCGCACGCGGCACTGGACCTGTCGGACGGCCTCGCGGGCGATCTGCTGCACATCCTGGAACGCTCGCGTATGCACGCGACGGTCGATGCCGACGCCGTGCCGCGCTCCGCCGCGCTGCGCCGTCTCCCACCCGAAACTCAACGACGCTGCACGCTCGCCGGCGGCGACGACTACGAACTGTGCTTCACCGCGCCGGCCACGGCGCGCGCTGCGGTCGAAGCGGCCGGGCGCGAGGCGGCCGTCCCGGTCACCCGCGTCGGTACAATAAGCGCTCTCCCGGCGGCAGACGCCCGCCCGGCCATCGACTGGCGCGATGCCGCCGGCGCGCCACTCACCCTGACGTTGCAAGGCTTCGATCACTTCCATGCAGACTGACCCCCCGCTCCGCCCCGCCGACAATCTCATCGGCGGCGAGCCGCCCCAAGCGCCGCAACCCCGGGCGCCGCGGCCTCAGCCGCGCCGCGCCACCGCGCGTTTCATGCTGTCGCATCCGTTGCACCTGCTATCGCTGGGTTTCGGCAGCGGCTTGTCGCCGGTGGCGCCGGGCACGATCGGCACGCTGTTCGCGTGGGCATCGTTTGCCGTGCTGAGCCGCTATCTCACCGTGATCGAGTGGGGCGTGCTGATCGGCGTGGGCTTCATCGGCGGTATTGCGATTTGCGGGTTTACGGCGAAGCGGCTCGGCATCGACGATCCGTCGCCGGTCGTGTGGGACGAAATCGTCGCGTTCTGGCTGGTGCTGCTGATGGTCACGCCGGCCACCCTCACCGGCCAGCTGTGGGCTTTCATCGTGTTCCGCTTCTTCGACATGGTGAAGCCGCCGCCCATCAGTTATTTCGACCGCCGTCTGAAAGGTGGCTTTGGCATCATGTTCGATGACCTCGTCGCCGCTTTTTTCACGTTGCTCGTGATTGCGCTTTGGCGCATGTCGGTTTAACCGCCGCCCGGCAATCGCCGCCTGCCGTGCCTGATCGCCGGCTTCCGTTTTCCGGATTGACGCCATGCCTACCGATTCCGTCGTTCACCAGCTCGCGATTCGCGTGAGCAACCGTCTGCGCGACGAACGCCTGATGCTCGTCACCGCCGAGTCCTGCACGGGCGGCATGGTAGCGACCGCCATTACCGATATTTCCGGCAGCAGCGGCTGGTTCGAGCGCGGCTTCGTCACGTATTCGAATCAGGCGAAGAGCGAGATGATCGGCGTGCCCGCCGATCTGATCGACCGGCACGGCGCGGTCAGCGAGCCGGTGGCGCGTGCAATGGCCGAGGGCGCGCTGCGCAACAGCCGCGCGCAGGTGTCGCTGTCGATCACCGGCGTCGCCGGGCCGGGCGGCGGCACCGAGACCAAGCCGGTCGGCATGGTGTCGTTCGGCTGGAGCAACCGGCTGCACACATCGGTGGAAACGAAGATTTTCAAGGGTGATCGCGAACAGATCCGCGTGCAGGCCGCGGCGCATGCGCTGCGCGGCGTGCTCGCGCTGCTCGACGAACGCGAACATTGACCCTCGTTCAAGAGGCGCGAACGATGCCGGATTCGCACGCAAGCAGGGACGAACTGATCCGCCGCTTCGATCTGAAGCCGCATCCGGAAGGCGGATTTTTTAACGAAACGTATCGGTCGGTGCAGCGTGTGATTCGCGACGGCGGTTCAACGCAGCATCGCTCGGCGTCGACCGCGATCTACTACCTGCTCTGCGACGGCGCGCATTCGGCGTGGCATCGCATCAGGTCCGACGAAGTCTGGCACTTCTATGCGGGCGAGCCGTTGAATGTCCACGTGCTCGATGCGAGCGGCGCGCTGGTCACGCATAAGCTCGGCAATGCACTGGCGCATCACGACGCCGTGTTTCAGGCGGTAGTGCCGGCGGGCTTATGGTTCGCGGCGGAATGCGCTGATCCGGCGACGTTCGCGCTGGTGGGCTGCACGGTCGCGCCGGGATTCGAGTTCAGCGAGTTCGAGATCGGAGATGTGGATGCGCTCAAGGCGGAGCATCCACAGCATGCAGGGATGATTGCGCGGCTGGGACCGGTGCGTTGAGCCGAGCTTTCGGCGGTTTGCCACAGTGCCTGCTAGCCAGTCGGTCTGCCAGGTCTCGTGAGCCTCGTTCAGCGCTCATCAGGCGCAACGGTCTGAACCATCCGCTAAAACCGGCCCGAAGCCGGGCCGTTCAACGGCCGGCTATTACCGCGTCGCCGGCTTCCTCAACCACAATTTTCGCGCTTACCGGAACGCGTTGATCCGGTCACGCGTTTCCATCGCGGCCTGCGCGGCGGCTTGCGCGAAATCGTCGCCCTTGCCCGCGTAAATGATCGCGCGCGACGAGTTGATCAGCATGCCCGTGCCGTTGGCCGTGCGCCCGGCGTTGACGGTCGCCTCGACATCGCCGCCTTGCGCGCCGATGCCCGGAATCAGCAGCGGCATATCGCCGACGATCCCCCGCACCACCTCGATTTCCTTCGGGAACGTCGCGCCAACCACGAGCGCCAGCTGGCCGCTCGCGTTCCACTTGTCCGCCGCCAGTTGCGCGACGACCTGGTACAGCGGACGGCCGCCCGTCTCCAGGAATTGCAGATCGGAGCCGCCCGCGTTCGACGTGCGGCACAACACGATCACGCCCTTGCCTTCGTGCGCCAGGTACGGCTGGATCGAGTCGAAGCCCATGTACGGATTCACCGTCACCGCGTCCGCCTGGTAGCGCTCGAACGCTTCGCGCGCGTACTGCTCGGCGGTGCTGCCGATGTCGCCGCGCTTCGCGTCCAGAATCACCGGCAGGCCGGGATGCTTCGCGTGAATGTGGGCGATCAGTTGTTCGAGCTGGTCTTCCGCGCGATGCGCGGCGAAGTAGGCAATCTGCGGCTTGAACGACGACGCGTACGGCGCGGTCGCATCGACGATCGTGCGGCAGAAATCGAAAATCGCGTCGGGCCGGCCGGCGAGCGCGCCGGGAAATTTGCTCGGCTCGGGGTCGAGGCCGACGCACAGCAGCGAGTGGGTGCGCTGCCAGGCGTCGTTGAGTGTCTGGATGAAGTTGGACATGGTGGGTCTCGCGGCGAGCCGGTAATCGGAAGAGGCGGGTATTTTACCTGTCCTGCGCGGCGGGCCGCCTCCCAACATCGCCCGCTGTCCGCCGCCCCGCCCCGTGACTTACTGTCGCCGTGCCCCGCGTGCGCCGGGCATCGACCGCAGCCCGGTACGTTCGACGGTAAACCGGAACGTACGCGTCAGCCGCTCGCCGCGCGCGAGCAGCGTCATGCCGTTTTCGCATGCGCCACCGGCGAGATTCATCGCGTTGATCGGATGATCGACGGGCTCGAAGCAGAAAAAGTCTTCACCGGGCGGCGTGTACAGCACGTAGTAATCGGTGTCGGCGGCGATGTTCACCGACAGACGGCGCTTCGGCCACACCACCGCCGCCTGCCCGCTCCAGCCGGTAAAAGCATGATTGACGACGGTCTCCGGCAAAGGATACGCGACGCCGAATTGCCACGCGGGCGGCGCCGGCACATGGCGCACCGGCAGCCAGTCTTCACCGGACAGCCACAGGCCGCCCGCCGCCGCCGACAGCTCGGTGTCCGCATCGCGCACGAAGAACGGATGCACGCCCAGCCCGAACGGCAGCGCGTCGCGCCCGGCATTCTCGATCTCCAGCGTGACGACTAGCGTCGGGCCCTCCAGCGTATAGGTTTGCGCCGCGCGGTACGCGTAGGGCTTGCCGTCATGCCGATCGAGCGTCAGCCGCACGTTTTCGCGATGCGACTCCGCCACCTGCCACGCCGAGAGCCAGCCGTCGCCGTGAATCGGCAAGGGTTCGTCGGCGCGATTGCGCGGCACCTCGACGCGCCGGCCCGCCACGTTGAAATGACCACCGCCGATCCGGTTCGAATACGGCAGCAGCGGATAGCAGGCGAGCTGGTTCGGCTGCGTGTCGGCGGCGACATGGCGGCAACGCCGGAAAATCGGCGTGAGCGCGCCGTCGTTGCGCCAGTCGAAACGGGTGACGCCGCCACCGAGCGTCGGCGCGACGTCGAGCCGCAAATGCGCGTTGGCGAGCGTGACGCATGCGACATCGCCGGCGCTGCCTTCGCCGACTGCCACCGCCGACGTGCTCGGCCCCGCCAGCACCGGATTGGCGGCCGCGGCGAGGCGCGAGCGCCGGCTCTGAGAGGTCGACGAAGAAGCAAGCGAAGAAACGGGGGAGGAAGCGGAAACAAGATTCGCAACAGTCATATCTGGCTCCATCGAGAGGCGAGGGACGTTGCCGTCATTGCTGACGGATGCTGTAGGGCGACTTTCTGGAACGGGTCGCCTCTGGGTCCGAACTGCATGCTGCCGATTTGCTGCCACTGGAATTGCGACATCACCTTCTGGTTCACTTTCAAAATCCTGCGAGTCGTGCCCGCAGTGCGGCCCCGCGAGCGCGGCTGCGTCATTCTGCGCTATGCGGGCGCGCCCTGGAACTCCGGCTCGGGCAAACCGTGCCGTCCCACCGGCGCGACGAACACGCCGCCCGCCCGAGTATCGGCCGCAAGCGCGGCGGCGTCGAGGTCGGCGCGCGCGCTCGTGATGTACAGCGTGTCGAGTTCCGGTCCGCCGAGCGCGACGCAACTCGGCTGCGCGGTCGGCACGTCGACACGCCCGGTTTCCACCCCGTCGGGACCGTAGCGCACGACGCTCGCGCCGCCCCACTGGGCGTTCCACAAGCCGCCGTCGCGATCGACGGTCGAGCCGTCCGGCTCCACGCCGGCGTCGGTCACGCGGGTGAACAGCCGATCGTTGGCGACGCTGCCGTCCGCGCGATAGTCGCACGCGCGAATTTCCGGCACCTTCGAATCGCAGTAGTACATCGTCGCGCCGTCGGGACTGAACGCGATGCTGTTCGAGATGGCTGGCGCAGGTAACGGCAGGCGCTCCAGCGACAGGTCGTGATTCAAGCGGTAAAAGCCGGCGACCGGTTGCGCCAGTCCGCTTTCGTCTTTCGTGCCGAACACGAAGCGCCCCTGACGGTCGCAACGGCCGTCGTTCACGCGCGTGTTCAAGCCGGGCTCGACGTCGACGATGCGCTGTGTCTCGCCGGTCGTCAGATCGAAAAACGCCAGATGCGTGGCGAGTCCGAGCAACAGGTAGCGCGGATTCGCACACAGCGCGAACGTCGCGAGCCGCTCGGGCATGGGCCAGAACGTGCTGCCGCCGTCGCGCGGATCGTAGCGCCACAGGCGCGCGCCCTCGATATCGGCCCAGTAGAAGCGGCCGGTTCTCGCGCACCAGGTCGCTGCTTCGCCGAGCGTGCATTGCGTGTCGATCAGCAGCGACGCGCGCGACGCAGCGGCGTGCGACGGCAGGTCAGCGCTCACGCCCAGCCTCCATCGACAACGATGTCCTGCGCGGTGATCATCTTGCTGTCGTCGGCGGCGAGGAACAGCGCCATGCGCGCGAGGTCGGACGGCTCCAGCTCGGCGTCGATGCACTGCCCTTCCTTGATCTGGCGGCGGCCGGTGTCGTCGAGCCACAGGCGCTTCTGCTTCTCCGTCATCACCCAGCCCGGCACCAGCGTATTGACGCGGATGTTGAAGTGCCCGAGGTCGCGCGCGAGACCGCGCGTCAAACCCTGTACCGCCGACTTCGACATCACATACACCGGATAGCCGCCGTTCTTCAACATCCAGCTGATCGAACCGAGGTTGATGATCGAGCCGCTGTTGGCCGCCTTCATGTCTTCCATCACGGCTTGGGCCGCGAAGAACTGGTGGCGGATATTCACCGCGATGCCCGCGTCGAAAAACTCGCGCGACACCTCACCGATCGTGTGGCGCTTGTCGTTCGCGGCGTTGTTGACCAGCACCTGGATGGGGCCGAGCGCGGCTTTCACGTCGGCGATCGCTTTTTGCAGCGCATCGACATCGGTCAGATCGCATGTCAGGAACAGCGGCTTGTGCTTCGAATCGCCGAGTTCGTCGGCGAGCGCTTCACCGGCGCTCGCGTCGATATCGAAGAACGCGACGCGCGCGCCCTGCGCCGCGAAATGCTCGACGAACGATGCGCCGATACCGGTCGCGCCGCCCGTGATCAACACCGTACGGTCGACGAGACTCGGATAGCGCGCGAACGCGCTGTCCGCGAGACGGGCATTTGCATTGGCCGGAGACGACATCGTTCGATTCCTTTGAGAGCTGATTGGATAAGTGACGGTTCAGTCGCCGGTTCAGTCGCGCGAGCCGCGATTTTTCAACTGGTCGAGCAGCACGGCGGCGAGCAGGATCGCGCCGCGCACGAGGTACTGATAGAACGCGTCGATGTTCATGAGGTTCATCACGTTCTCGACGGTGCCCATGATCAGCACGCCGATCACGACGCCGGAAATCGTCGCGCGTCCGCCGAGCAGCGACACGCCGCCCAGCACGCACGCCGAAATCACGTTCAGCTCGAAGCCTTCCGCGGCATTCGGCTGACCCGACGTGATGCGCGACGCCAGAATCACACCGGCCAGCGCGGTCACCGCGCCTTGAATCAGGAAGATGTAGACGCGCGTGCGTTCGACATTGATACCGGCCAGACGCGACGCTTCCGGATTGCCGCCGATCGCGAGCGTATTGCGGCCGTACACGGTCTGGTTGAGCATCACGCCAAACACGATGAAGCACAGCAGCGTGACCCAGATCGGCAGCGACACGCCGAAGAAGCTCAAGCCGCCCAGCTCGATGAACGTATCCGACGACACGCCCACGGCTTGACCGTGCGACACGATGAAGCCGAGGCCGCGAACGATTTCCATCGTCGCGAGCGTCGTGATCAGCGCGTTGATGCGCAGATATGCGATCACCGCGCCGTTGACGAAACCGATCACCGCGCCTGCCGCGACCGCCGCGATGATCGCGATAAACGTATTACCCGTGGCGTTGAGCACCATCGCGCACAACACACCGGCGAATGCGACGGTCGATCCCACGGAGAGGTCGAAGTCGCGCGAGGCGAGACAGAACATCATCGTGCACGCGACCATGCCGATCTGCGAAATCGACAGCGCGAGGCCGAGCATGTTCTCGATCGAGAAGAAGTGATCGACGGTCAGCGACATCGTGACGAACATCACGACGAAAATCACGATCAGGCTGTACTCGGTGATCTGCTGCCACCATTTCGCCTTGTCGTTGGCTTGCGGAATCAGCGCATCGGCGGCGCTCTTGGCGGCCTGTTGCGCGAGGTTTTCTCTGGCTTGCATGTTCAATACTCCTCCCGTATCCCCACGGGTTGCCGGACTTGCGTCCAAATAAGGTTCAGGCCGCGTGCTGGGCGGCGGCTGCGGTCGTCTCAGGCAGCGCAGTCGAGCTTTGCGGCAGCGCGAGGCTCAACACCGATTGCTCTGTGGCATCCCGGCGCGCCAGTTCGCCGGAAATCCGGCCCTGACGCATCACGACGATGCGGTCGGACACGCCGAGCACTTCCGGCAATTCCGACGAAATCATCACGATCGCGCAGCCGCGTTCGGCCAGCTGATAGATCACGTTGTAGATTTCATGCTTCGCGCCAACGTCGATGCCCCGCGTCGGCTCGTCGAGAATCACGACCTTCAGATCGGGCTCGGCGAGCCAGCGCGACAGAATCGCCTTCTGCTGATTGCCGCCCGACAGGAAACGGATTTTCTGGCGACGGCTCGGCGTCTTGATCTTCAGCAGCTTGATGAAACGGTCCGCGGTTTCCGCTTCCTTCTTGCGATCGAGAAACATCCCCGCGCGTAGATAGTGGCGGCGGCAACTGATGTTGATGTTCTCCGAGACCGTCGCCATCGCGACGATGCCCTCTTCCTTGCGGTCTTCCGGGCACAGCACGATGCCGTGTCTAATCGCTTCGCCCGCGCTGCGCACCTTGATCGGCTTGCCGTCGAGCAGCAGTTCGCCGCCCTTTTTGTGATCCGCGCCGTACACGAGATGCATCAGTTCGCTGCGGCCGGCACCCACCAGGCCGAAGAAACCGACGATCTCGCCGCGCCGCACTTCGAAGCTGGCCGGTTGCGCGAGCGCGTGGCCTTCGATCGCTTTCGCCGCGAAGCGCACTTCGCCGAGCGGGCGCGCCGAATAGTTGTAGATGTCCGAAATTTCACGCCCCACCATCTCGCTGACGATGGTGTCGCGCGACACGCCTTCGAGCGTCGGATGCGAAGCGATCTTGCGGCCGTCGCGGAAGATCGTGCAGGCGTCGCACAGTTCGTAGATCTCGTCCATGCGGTGCGAGATGTAGATCATCGCGCGGTTGTCGGCGCGCAGATCGCGCACCAGCTTGAACAGCACCTCGGTCTCGCGATGAGACAGCGAACTGGTCGGCTCGTCGAGCGCGATCACGCGTGCATTGCGCAGCAGCGCCTTGCAGATTTCGACCATCTGCCGCTGCGCGATCGAGAGCTTGCGCAGTTTCGCGTTCGGATCGAGCGCCACGCCCATTGCTTCGAGGCGTTCGCGCACGAAGCGCTTGGCTTCGCGCTTGTTGACCCAGCCGAGTGAGTTCGGCAGCTGGCCGAGCAGCAGGTTTTCCGCGACCGTCAAATCGGGCACATACTGCAGTTCCTGGTGAATCACTGCGATCCCCGCCGCGATCGACGACGCCGCGCTCGAGAAACGCACCTCGTTGCCGTCGATCAGCACGCGGCCCGAATCGGGCTGATATTCACCGCCGAGTATCTTCAGCAGGGTCGATTTCCCTGCGCCGTTTTCGCCCATCAGGCCGTGAACCTGGCCGACGTTGACGTCGAAGGACACACCGTCGAGCGCACGCACGCCTGGAAAAACTTTGCCGATATTGTCAAAACGTAGCGTCGCTGACACTTCGCCTCCTGTGTCGACGGGAGTTAGCGCTTGAGCGCTTGCTCCGGTCCCATGCAAGTTAGTTGCCGTTTTACGTGAACCGCGCCTCGCCGTGCCTCGTACTTCGTACCTCACCGGCAGGCGCAAACATGGCTTGTCTCTACTGCTGATCTTTTATCGCTGCCGCCGGCGCGTCATGTTTGGCCATGACGCGCCGGCAGTTCACTTCATCGCATCGCGTGTCACACGCTTAGTTCGACGCGAGGCCCATCTTCTGGCGCACATCGGCGACGTTCTCACGCGTGGCCAGCATGCCGGTCGTCAGCGTGAGCAGCGGCGGTTCCTTGCCTTGCGTGATCCAGTCGTACATCAGCGTCGAGGTTTCTTCACCGTGGCGCTTCGGGCTGATGATGACCGTGCCGTAGAAGCCCGTCGGTGTCGGCTTCTTGAACTCGTTCAACGCCGAGTCCGAACCGCCGATGCCGATACCGATCATGTTGTCCGCCTTGAAGCCGCGGCCTTCCGCTGCGCGCACCGCGCCGAGCACGCCTTCGTCGTTCAGCGCGTAAGCGACCCAGTGCTTGAACTGCGGGTTCTTCGTCAGGGCGATGTTGGCGGCGTTGAACGCGTTTTCCGTGTCCGTCTTCGCCTGCGGCGCGGCGATCACGTTCGCCTTCGGGAAGCCGGCGGCCACCAGTGCGTCGGTCGCGCCGCTGGTGCGGTCATGCGCGGTCGGCAGCTGTTCGTAGGTCACGTCGATCGCGCCCACGTCCTTCATGTCCCAGCCGCGCTTCTTGATTTCGGCCGCGAGACCGTCGCCGACCTGCTTGCCGATGTTGTACGCCGAGATGCCCATATGCGGCACCGAAGCGATCGGCTTGCCCGCGCCGTCGACGAGGCGGTCGTCCACCGTCATCATCTTCAGCTTGTCGGCCTTCGCCTTCGCGACGATGCCCGGTCCGAGCTTGACGTCGGGCGTGCAGATCACGAAGCCTTGCGCCTTCTGTGCCGACAGGTTGTCGATCGCGCTCATCACCTTCTCGCCCGACGGCGCGCCGATCTTCACGAGCGTGAAGCCCTTTTCCTTCGCAGCGATTTCGGCGAACTTCCATTCGTCCTGGAACCACGGCTCTTCCGGCTGCTTCACGAGGAAGCCGATCTTGACCGGATCGGCCGCCTGCGCGACCGGTGCGTTGAAGAGCACACCCGTCGCCGCTGCTGCCAGCGTGAGGAAAATTCTACGTTTCATAATGCGTGTCTCCTGACTAATTGATAACGAGAAGGTAAGCGGCCGCGTCTTCTTGTACCGGTGATGACACACGCGGCCAGCGCGTCGTCCGGTGTACTTTTGCGCCCCTGCGCAAACCTGCGTACTGCAAAAATCCGTCGTGAATCAGTCGTGATACAGCGCCGAGCGGCCGCCATCCACGGTAATGCAACTGGCGTTGATGAACGGCGCTTCATCCGAGGCCAGGAACACCGCCGTCATCGCCACTTCTTCCGGGCGGCCGATGCGCTTCATCGGCTGCAGGTCGAGCGTCGCCTGCTGCGCGGCGGCCGGATCGGGCTGTTCGTTCCACCAGTCGTGCGTCAATTGCGTTTCGATGTAACCCGGCGCGATCGCATTCACGCGTACGTTGCGCGGCGCGTATTCGATGCCGAGCGCGCGCGTCAGGCCGATCACGCCGTGCTTGGCCACCGGGTACGGAAAGCAGCCCGGAATGATCTTGAATGCATGGGTCGACGCGATATTCACGATGCTGCCCGTGCCGCGTTCGACCATGCCCGGCAACACCGCGCGGCAACCGTTCCACACGCCGTCGAGATCGACCGCAAAGCAGCGCCGCCAGTCGTCGTCGGTCATGGTGAGCGGATCGCAGAACACGTTGATGCCTGCGTTGTTCACCAGCACGTCCACCGCGCCGAATGCCTGCTCCGCCTCGGACACCGCCTGCTGAACCGACGCGGACTGCGTCACGTCCGTGCGCACCGCGAGCACGCGCGCGCCGGTTTGCGCCTTGATGTGCGCCGCCGTTTGCTGCGCGGTGTCGATATCCAGTTCCGCGAGCACGACCGACGCGCCCTCACGCGCGAACGCGAGTGCGATCGCCGCGCCGATGCCACGTCCGGCGCCCGTCACCAGGGCAGCTTTGCCGGCGAGCCGTTTCATTTCTTCGCGCCCGCGCGGGCGATGCGCAAGCCGTTGATGAATGCCTTCGCATGCGAGGCGGTCACGGCGGCGCTCTGACCCGGCTTGTACAACGCCGAGCCGAGGCCGAAGCCGTTCGCACCGGCGCTCAGGAACGGCCCCATGTTGTCCGGCGTGATGCCGCCGACCGGCACCAGCGGCACCTGCGCGGCGATCACCGCGCGCCATGCCTTCACGACCTGGCAGCCGAGCTGTTCGGCGGGGAACATCTTGAGCACGTCCGCGCCGTTCTTCAGCGCGATGAACGCTTCGGTCGGCGTGGCGACGCCCGGCGCACAGGCAAGGCCCTGCGCTTTCGCGGCGACGACGACTTCGGGATCGCTATGCGGCATCACGATCAGTTCGCCGCCCGCCGACTTCACGTCGTTGACGAAACTCGAATGCAGCACCGTGCCCGCGCCGACGATCGCATCCGCCGGCAACACCTTGCGGATCGCGGCGATGCTGTCGAACGGCTGCGGCGAATTCAACGGCACTTCGACGATGCGAAAGCCCGCTTCGTACAGCGCCTGACCGTGATCGGCCGCGTCGGCGGGGGTCACGCCGCGCATGATCGCGATCAGCGGACACACTTCGAACGCCGCGATCAGGCCCGCGTGCGGCATGTACGGTGCGGGCAGATTGATGTGAGGTTGCATGTCGGTTCCTTGTTTCGTGAGCGGCACGAAGATGACCTGGCGCGCGGCTTAGTCGGCGCGCGCCGCGTGAGCGGCCGGATTGACGAGCCCCGCCTGCGAGGCGACGCGCCACAGGCCACGCTCGGTGGCCTGCTTCACCAATTCCGCCTGGGTGCAGCCGAATTGCGCGAGTGCAAGTCGATAGCGCTCGCACAGCGCTTCATTGCCGATCAGGCGCAGGCTCTGTGCGGCGAGCGAGCTCTGCTGTTGCGTCAGCACGGCGTCGAGGCCGGCCAGTTCGTGGCCGATCAGCAGGCCCGACAGATAGTCGGGCTGCTCGTCGCGCGCGAGTTGTCCGGTGAGGCCGAGCGTGCGGGCGCTGAATACCGTCGCGAGCATGCCCGCCTGTCCCTTTTCACGCGCAATGCTCACGCCATGAAGGAATGCTTCGGTATCCGGACGATCGGGCGTGACCATGGTGCGGCCGAGAATCGTATGCTCGCGCAGTGCCGCGAACACTTCGCCCGTCATGAAGGTATGAAACCGTTCGATGCGGCCTGCCTGCACGACCGCCCATTTCGCGTGGGTGCCCGGCAAGCCGATCAGCGCGCGCTGGCCGTAGTCCACGGCGTTCGCGTCCTCGCTGAGCGCGCCGAAAATCTGCGTTTCTTCGCCTCGCATCACGTTGGGCAGTTCGCCGCGTTGCAGGATGCCCGGCACGATGTGCAGCGTCGCGCCGCATGCCGCCTGCACGCGAACGAGGCCGCTCACGAGCGCATCGGGGCTCGCCGGTGCGTCGACGTACGGCGCCTCCAGCCAGCCCTGCGCGCTGCCGACCATCCCCGCCGCGATCACCGGGACGCCGCGCGCCGCGTCGAGCCAGGCGCCGCACACGTCGTCGAAAGCGGCGTCGAAACCGCCCTGTTCCGCGCTGCGCGGCAGATTCATGATGCCGGCCGGCGACGCGCGCGTCGCCAGCACCTGGCCGTCGACGTCGTACAGATAGGCGCGCAACGAGGTCGTGCCCCAGTCGAGCGCGATCAGCGCGGCATTCGCGAAGCCGGCGTCGGCGGCGACATCCGTGGCCGGGTGGCTGCCTGCCGGTGTGAGAGAACCCGCCTGTGTCATCGTTTGATCCTGCGGGTTGTCGGTTGCGGCGCGCGCCAACCGAGTTCTTCCGAGATCGCGCGCGCTTCGCGCTGCACGACCGGAATCAGTTCGTCCATGCGCTCGAGCGGCATGTACGGAATCGTGCTCGCCACCGACAACGCCGCCACCACCGCGCCCGACGCATCACGCACCGGGGCCGCGACGCAGCGGATCGCCGCTTCGTTTTCTTCGAGGTCGAAGGTGTAGCCGCCGGCTGCGTAACTGGTCATGCGCTGCATGAAGGTCGGCGCATCAGGGCGGTTGTCCGGCTTGAACGTGACGCCAGCGAGCGCGCGGCGCGACGCGTCGAACAGCGTCTGCCAGACGTCCGGCGTGAGGTCGAGCATCATCGCCTTGCCGATCCCCGTCGACGCGAGCGGCATCCTGTGCCCGACGCGCGAACGCATTTCGAGGCCGCGGGTGCCGGGAATCTTGTCGATGTACAGCACGTCGTCGCCGTCGCGCACGCCGAGGTGAATCGTGTCGAGCGTCTGTTCCGCGAGCGATTCGAGATGCGGGCGCGCGACCGCGGTGAGCGGCATCTGTTCGAGCGCGATGGTGCCAAGTTCGATCAGCTTCGGGCCGAGCAGATAGCCGCCTTGCACCTGCCTCAGATAGCGCGCCTGCACGAGGCTGCTCACCAGCCGGTGCGTGGTGCTGCGGGTCGTGCCGAGTGCGGCGCCGAAGGTGCGCAGATCGCGCACGCCGGCGGCGGCGGCTTCGAGGATCGCGAGGCCGCGCAACAGCGTCTGCGTGCCGGCCTGTTGCGGCGTGATGTCGAGCAGCGTGCTGGGCACGGCGATTCCGTTGGCGCCAGCCGGTTGAACGCCGGGGCGCGCCTTGGCGGCGGTGGCCGGGCGCGGCGCGGCGTTGTTTGCGTGATCGGCTTCGGACGCGCTTGCGGCGTGAGCAGGCATCGCTTTGTTCATGGCGATTGGCTTTGAGTGGTGTGTGCGCTTACAGCGCGGAGCCGGAGGAGAAGCCTTGAGTGCGCGCGAAGTGGCGGGCGCAGAGGTGCTGCCTCGTGATGTCGGGCATGGTTTGGCCTTGTCTCCAGTTTTTTTGCTGTCGCTTTCGCGCGGCCGGATGGATGGGCTTTCCGACTCACGTTTGCATGTTGGGTTGGATTGTAGGACCGTTTTTGAGAAATCTCCAATATGTGAATGTCGAATTCAGATAATGGGATTGAACATGTTTAGATCTGGATCGGATCGTGAGAAGGTTAGTGTTACCGACGTTCGGGTAGCGGCGTGAAGCGCGCCGGGGGCCGGTGGCAGCGTTTCACAGGAGTGTCGCGCCGGTTTCGCCGCGCATGAAAAAAGCCCGCGACGGCGGGCTTTTCCCTAGGCAGAATTGTCACCAGAGCTACGTCGCAAACCGCTTCGCCACCCCGCTGCGACGATAGAGAACCAACGTCGCGACCAGCCCGCACACGGCGGCCAAGCTCAGCCAGTAACCCGGTGCCGCCCGGTCGCCCGTCACCTGGATGAGGTAGGTCGACACCGCTGGCGTAAAGCCGCCAAAGATCGCCGTGGCGAGGCTGAATGCGAGCGAAAAACCGGCCACGCGCACGTTCTCCGGCATCACTTCGGTGAGCGCGGCCACCATCGCGCCGTTGTACATGCCGAAGAAGAACGAGAACCACAGCAGCACGATCAGCATGCGGCCGACACTCGGCGACGACGCCAGCCACCACAGCGCCGGATACGCAGTCAGGATCGCCAGCACGGTAATCGCGATCAGGATGGGCCGGCGTCCGATGCGATCCGATAGCGCGCCACCAACCGGCAACCAGATGAAATTGCCGATGCCGACGCACAGCGTCACGATCAGACTGTCGGCAGTCGAGAGCTTCAGCACGGTCTTGCCGAAGGTCGGTGTGTAGACGGTGATCAGATAGAACGTCGTGGTGGTCATCGCGACCAGCAGCATGCCCGCGAACACGACCTGCCAGTTCTGCAACAGCGTGCCGAACACCTCGCGCGCGCTGGGACGATGCCGCTGCGCCTTGAACGCCTCCGTCTCTTCCAGCGAGCGGCGCAACGCGAAAAGCAGCGGCACGATCGCGCAGCCGATGAAGAACGGAATGCGCCATCCCCACGCGCCGATCGTCTCGGCGCTCATCCAGTGATTGAGGCCGTAGCCGAGCGCCGCCGCGATCACGATCGCGACCTGCTGGCTCGCCGACTGCCAGCTCGTATAGAAACCTTTATGACCCGGCGTCGCGATCTCGGCGAGATAGACCGACACGCCACCCAGTTCGGCGCCCGCGGAAAAGCCCTGCAATAGCCGCCCGAGCAGCACGAGGGCCGGCGCCAGCAGACCGATCGACGTGAAGCCCGGCACGCAGCCGATCAGTATCGTGCCGCTCGCCATGATCGACAGCGTCACGATCAAGCCCTTGCGACGCCCCACCTGGTCGATGTACGCGCCGAGGAAAATCGCGCCGAGCGGCCGCATCAGGAACCCCGCGCCGAACACGGCGAAGGTGAGCATTAGCGACGCGAATTCGCTGCTCGTCGGGAAGAACACCTTCGAAATGTAAGGCGCGTAAAAGCCGAACAGAAAGAAGTCGAATTGTTCGAGAAAGTTGCCGCTGGTCACGCGCAGTACCGCGCCGACTTTCGACACGCGGGACGTGGCCGCGCTTGTCTCGATCGTATTTGTGGGGTTCATCATCGGGGTCTCCATTGTTCTGTTTTGCGATGCCGGCGACGCTTCACGCTTCAGGCTTGGCCTCAGTCGGCGCCGGCTTGCAGGCCGCTAGCGCGGCGTTTTTCAATCGCGGACTTGAGGAGCGCGGCGCTGCGATATATGCCGTGCGCGAACTTGCCGTACGGCAGCGTCGCGAACAGCGCCATCACCACACCGAGGTGCGACGCAAGCAACGCGGGCATGGCGGACGTGTCGCGGCCTGTCAGAAGCGCGAGGCCGCTGGCGCTCGTCAGCATCAGCAAGGCGATGAAACCGCGATCCATCGGACGCTGTTTCGCGTCGCCGCGCGCGGGATCGCGCCGCAGGTTGAGCCACAGCAGACCGGCCGGCCCGATCAGCAGACCGACGCCGCCCAACGAGCCCAGCACGACCGGCAGGCTCAGCATCGGATAAGGCGCCTCCTCGCCCAACACGTAGTGATACAGCGTCGCCACGACGGTCGCGGCGAAGCACAGCATGAAGCCGTAGAACGTGAAGTGATGAAAGCGCCGGCGCGCGAGCGTGAAGCGGTCGTCCGCTTCGTTGCAACCGTCGCCGTGTCCGCCGTCGAGATAGGTGAGTCCGAGCACGTTGCGCGTCGCTTCGACGATCGCCGGTGCCGAGGCCGCACCCGCCGACACGTCGCGCCAGAACCGCGTCACGCCGATACCCAGCGCGAGCGCCGCGAAGCCGAACACCGCGCCGAAGATCAGCGCGAGCAGATTGTGCGGGAAGACCGTGTAGAAGCTCGACGCCCGCGCGCCCGGACGGTAGTCGAGCAGCGAACCCGACAGCGCGGTGCCGAGTATCAGGAACAGCGCGAGCCCGGCGGCCAGCGCGAGCGAGACGGTCAGGCCATTGCGTTTGTACAGGGCGCCCATCACGGGCGGCCACGCGTACTCGGTATAGGTTTCGAGCCGCACTTTCGCCATCGCCTGCGGGACGTTCACCGCGAATTCGTGCGGCGGTGCGTACTGGCACGCGTGATAGCACGCGCCGCAGTTGTGGCACAGGTTCGCCAGGTAATTGACGTCGGCCTTGCCGAATTCGAGGCGGCGTGTCATCGCCGGGAATACCGCACAAAAACCTTCGCAATAGCGGCACGCGTTGCATATCTGCATTTGCCGCGCGACTTCGGTTTCGTTATCGGTCAGCGGCACGATCCGGATGACTCGCGACTGCGGATCACGCTCGACGGAGTGATCGGCGCGGCCGGGCGAGTCGGCCAATTGCTGCGCTTCACGCGCCAGCGCTTCAATTTTCTGCACGGAAAACTCCCGATGATTGGCGTGCGCTTCGAGCCGCGTGTCCAGCGTGTCCCGCGTGTCCCGCATGCGCAGCCGCCTGGGCGGCCTGCGCCGCCTCGGTGCCGGCGATACGCCCGAACGCCGTGCCGATCGACATGCCGACCCCTGCCGTATAGCCCTTGCCGAGCACATTGCCGGCCATCATCTCGCCCGCGACGAACAGGTTCTCGCTCGGCTGGCCGCCAAAATGCACCTGAGCCCGATCGTTGACCTTGAGCCCCAGGTAAGTGAACGTGATGCCGGGCTTGAGCGCATAGCCGTAGAACGGCGGCGTGTCGATCGGCCGGGCCCAGTGGGTCTTCGGTGGGACGAGCCGCTCGGTGTGGCAGTCGTCGAGCGCGGTGTGGTCAAACGTGCCGCCCCGGCAGGCGTCGTTGTACGCGGTGATGGTCCGCACGAACGCCGCTTCCGGCAGACCGAACTGGCGCGCCAGTCCGGCCAGCGTGTCGGATTTCTCACCGGGAAACACCGGCGGCATGAAACGGCCGATTGCCTTGGCGTCGATGATCGAATAGCCGGTCTGCCCTGGCTGCTGCGCAACGAGGCGTCCCCAGATCGCGTAACGTTTGGGCCAGAAGTCCTCGCCCTCGTCATAGAACCGCTCAGCGTCACGATTGACCACCACGCCCAGCGACACGCAGTCGATCCGCGTGCAGATGCCGCCGTCGTAGAGCGGCGCGCGCGCGTCGATCGCGACGCAATGCGATTGCGACGGATCGCCGATCGAATCCGCGCCCGCGTCGATCATGTGCTTGAGCAACACGCCCTTGTTAAAGCGCGTGCCGCGAATCAGGAAGTTATCAGCGGGCCATTCGCCGCGCTCATTCTGGCCCCACGCTTCTCTAAGCCACTCGCGATTGGACTCGAAGCCGCCCGCCGCCAGCACGCAGGCACGTGCCTCGAAACGACGGCTGCCACTACACGCCGCGACGAAGCGGCCATCATCGAGTTCGATCGCATCGACTGGCGTGTCGTAGAGAACCCGCACGCCGAGCGCTTCGGCACTGCGGTAATACGCGTTGACGAGCGCCTTGCCGCCGCCCATGAAAAACGCGTTGGTGCGCGCGACGTGCAGCGCACCGGACAGCGGCGGCTGAAACCGCACACCGTGTTTGCGCATCCACGGACGGCAAGTTGCGGACGCGCGAATCACGAGACGCGCGAGGTGCTCGTTCGTGATGCCGCCCGTCACCTTCAGCAGATCGCGCCAGTATTCTTCTTCCGGATACGCTTCGACGAGCACGTCTTGCGGTGCATCGTGCATGCAGCGCAGATTGCGGGTGTGTTGTGAGTTGCCGCCCCGCCACTCGCGCGGGGCCGATTCGAGAAGGAGGACTGACGCGCCCGCTTCGCGCGCCATCAGCGCGGCGCACAGCGCGGCATTGCCTCCTCCGATCACGAGTACATCGACCATCTAGCTTGCCTCCTGTCGACCGGAGTTGGCGCTGTGGCTGTCGGCCATCCAGCGCGCTGACGCCGATCCCATGCAACGTAATTGCTTCGAGGCGAACTGTAGTCAGCGGCGGCAAACGCCGCCATCAGCAAACGGGCTAGAGGTCTTCAGCTTTCGTGAACGGGCGGCCTTGATCGAGTTAGCGGAGTTTCGCGCCGGGCCAGCGGCCCTCCTTCACCAGCGTACGCGCGACGTCCGCGAGCACGACGCGCGCCGCCAGCGCAGCCGGGGACAATTCGTCGTCGGACACGCTGACCAGCAGGTTCGCCCGGACCGCGTCGGTGTCCGCGATACGGCTGCTTGCAAGCATCGCGTTCTCCGATCGCGCGAGCGCCGCGCCGGGCTGGATGGTCGCACCCAAGCCGCCGCGCACCGCGTCCATCAGGATGGCGAGACCGTCCGCCTCGGCGGCGAGATGCGGCTCGTACTTCGCGCGTTTGAACGCGGAGGTCAGCAAGGCTCGCAAACCGTGCGAGCCGCTTGGCAGGATCAGCGGCAGATCGCCGAGCTTCGACAAACGCACTTCGCGTTGCGTCGGCATGCCGGCCAGATCACGCGCACCGATCACGAAGAGCCGCTCGTCGAGCAGCGGCATGACGCTCCAGCGTTGGGTGGGCGCTTCCTGAAACAGGATGGCGAGGTCGATGGTCCGCGCGCCGAGCATCGATGCGAGATAGCCAGACAGGCTTTCGACCATGCGCAACCGGATGTCCGGATAGCGTTCGCGCATCGCGCGCATAAAGGGCAGACCGAGCACGCCGGTGGTGCTGGGCGCGAGCCCGACGCTGACGTGTCCCGAGAGCCGCGCCTCGCGCGCGGCGAGCGCCGCGTCGTCGATATGGCGTAATGCCAACTGAGCCTGCCGCCAGAACGCGAGCCCGGCATCAGTCGGCACGACGCCGCTCGAGGTTCGCTGCAACAGCCGGGTCGATAGCTCGCTTTCGAGCCGCGCGATCTGCTGGCTCAGCGCCGAGGTCACGACGCCCAGTTCGAGCGCCGCCTTGCCCATGCTGCCGTGTTCGATCACGCTGATGAAGTAACGCAGCTGCCGCAGTTCCATCGGAGTTTCCCGCGAGGCCATGCACCCGCGGCCGCGCCGCACGTGCGAAAAAACGTTTAGTCCGGCAACTCGGCCGCGCCCATGCGCCGCGCGATCACGCGGGCGCGCTGGGTCAGATAGGCGGAGCTGCGGTGTTCATCGAAGTATTTGGGCCGCGGCAGCATCACGGCGAGGCGCGCGGACTGCGCCGCGCTCAGCTTGGCCGCCGAGGTCTTGTAGTAATACTGGGCCGCCGCTTCGGCGCCGTACACCCCATTGCCCCACTCGACGGAGTTCAGATAGATCTCGAAGATCCGTTCCTTGTCCATCAAGGTTTCGAGCATCCAGGTAATGATCAGCTCCTGGCCTTTGCGGATATAGCTCTTCTCACGGGACAGAAACAGATTGCGCGCGAGCTGCTGGGTGATCGTCGAACCGCCGCGCACGATTTTGCCGCGCGCCTTGTTGCGCTCCCACGCCTGCAGGATCGCGTCGGTCTCATAGCCTTTGTTGTTGACGAAGTTCGCGTCTTCGGAGGCGATGATCGCACGCTTCAGATTGCGCGAGATCTGGTCGTACGGCACCCACGTATGCTGCAACGAGAGGTCCGGCCGATCCTGCGACAGGCGCCACGCATCCGAGCGCATGAACGCGGTCGAGCGCGGGTTCACATAATTCCAGACCGCGATCTGCGTGAAGTAGAACGCCTGCGTCGCGAGCCAGGCGATCACCAGCACGGCGCCCAGATAGATCACCCATCGCACCGGACTGGGCCGGCTTGCGCGCCGCGTTGCTGTCATGTGCGTTCCAGTTCTCGAATGGACGGTACCGTCAGGCGATGCGCGGGTCTAGGCGTGCGACGGCGCCGTCAGCAGCGCACGCAACTCGGCCAGCACCGGCGCGCCGTCGGGCCGCACGCCGCGCCACACGTGAAACGATTCGGCGGCCTGTTCGACCAGCATGCCGAGACCGTCGGCGCCGCGTGCGCCCAGCTTGTGCGCGTGCTCCAGGAAGACCGTCGGGTGCGCGCCGTACATCATGTCGTACGCGAGCGTGCCGTTGCCGAACGCGCGGTCGTCGCAGTCGGGCAACGACGCGTCGAGACTGCCCGCCGTCGCGTTGACGATCACGTCGTACTGGCCCGCTTCGATCGCGCGCGCGCTGCCGCCGGTCAGCCGGCACGCGGCATCGTGCGCGGCCTGCGCGAACTGATCGACGAGCGCTTCGGCCTTCGCCGCGGTGCGATTGACGATGGTCAGCGTATGCGGCATGCGCTCCAGCATCGGCAGCACGACGCCGCGCGCGGCGCCACCCGCGCCGAGCAACAGAATGCGCGCGCCCTTCAGCGACACGCCGAGATTCACCTCGATGTCGCGCACGAGACCGACGCCGTCGGTGTTGTCGCCGTAGATGCCGTTCGAGTCGAAGCGCAACGTGTTCACTGCACCCGCCGCCGCCGCGCGCGGCGACAATGTCGTGGCGAACGCATGTGCGTCGAGCTTGAACGGCACGGTCACGTTCAGGCCGCGTCCGCCCGCGTCGATGAAGGCGCGCACGTGCGGCACGAATGCGTCGACCGGCGCGAGCAGCGCGCCGTATTCGACCGGCTCGCCGGTTTGCCCGGCGAAACGGCCGTGAATAAACGGCGACTTGCTATGGCCGACCGGATTGCCGATGACCGCATAGCGCTCACGTGTCTGATTGGCGCTCATCGTCCCGGCTCCGCGATGTGCTGATCGGCGGCTGCGCCGCTTGCGCTGTCGTCGTCGTTGTTGTCGGTGCCGGCATCGGCCGCTGCGCCGTCGCCGTCCAGTTCGGCTTCGGCCTGCGCCTCGGCTTCGCCTTCGGCGCTGTCGTCTGCCGCGTCGATGATTTCGTCATCGCCTTCTTCCGCTTCTTCCGCTTCGGCGCCGCTCGTCACGGTCGGCGCGTCGAGCACGTGCAACAGACGCACGGACGCTTCGACGGTCAACTCGTCGATCGACATCACTTCCATCTGCAAGCGCGTGCCGCGCGCGTGCACGCCGAGGCCCGGCACATGCAGCAGCAACGGAATCTCTTCGAGACGCACCAGATCGCCCTTCACCACCGACGCCACCACCTGCTTGCGGTTCTCCTGCTTCAGCCAGCGCAGGCACCAGAAGTACTCCATGCGGCGCTGATGATCCGCATACGCGGTGTAGGTGTCGTCGAAGCCTTGCACGACGGCGAACAGATCGGCGTCCTTCGGCTTGAACGGCGCGGCGAGTTTCGCGGTCACGCCATGCTGCACGCAGGCGATCAGTTGCCACTGGTTCACCAGGTCGACGTAACGGCGCAGCGGCGACGTGCTCCACGCGTATTGCGTGACGCCGAGGCCTTCGTGCGGCGCGGCGTTGGTCTGCATGCGCGTGCGCTTCGGACCGCTCGGCGCGCCGAACGCGCGCTGCGTGCGGTAAATGCCCGGTACGCCGTGGTCGTGCAGGAACGCGCCCCACGACGAGTTCGCGAGAATCGCCAGTTCGGCGACGATCGTGTCGAGGGGCGAACCGCGCCGGCGCGGCGTGATCGTGATGTGCTCGCCTTCCACGTAGAAGTTGAAGTCCGTATTGCGCTGCACTTCGCGGCGCAGACCGTAGCCGGCGCGCGCGGTCTGGCGCTTTTCGAAGAGCGCCTGCGCAAACGGCCACAGCACGGCGATGTCTTCCTTGTGCGGATAGTCGCCGGCGCCGGCGGCGAGCGCCTCTTCGGTGACAAGTTCGTCGAGCGTGTTGTGGCGCAGGTTGTTCTTCACGAACACGCGCTCTGCACGCGTTTCGCTCGCGACGATCTCCTGGGTTTCGCGATTGACGATCACATACAACGACAGCGCCGGCCGCAAGCCACCTTCAGCCAGCGTGAATGCTTCGACGACGCTGTCGGGCAACATCGTGATCTTGTCCCCCGGCATGTACACGGTCGACAAACGCGTGCGCGCTATCGCGTCGACTTCGTCGCCCCGCTGGATGCCGAGCGCCGGCGCGGCGATGTGCACGCCGATCCGCACGCGGCCGTCGGCCAGGTGCTCGACGGAGAACGCGTCGTCGATTTCGGTGGTGGTGATGTCGTCGATCGAGAACGCCTCGACGTTCGCTTCCGGCAAATCGTCCGGCAAGCTGCCGATGCTGACGGGCGGGAAGCCCGTGCCGTGCGGGAAGAACTCGGAGAGGAATTTCGCCTCGTGCAGCGCGCGCGCCGACGGGATCGCGCCGCATTCGAGCATCAGGCGCGCTTGCGAAATGCCACGCGCGGCGGCCGCGCCTTCGAGCGCCTTGTATTCGATCGTGTTCTTGTCCGGCTTGGTCAGCAACGCGAGCGCGGTCTTGCCGGTGAAGGCTTCCGGCAGACGGCCGGCCTTCAGTTCTTCCTCGTAGCCCTGCTGCACCAGCGCCTGCTGACGCTTGCGTTCGAGGCCGGCCAGCGCCATCTTCAGTTGTTCCTGCGGCGCGCGTTGATACATGCCCCGGCCCTTGCGGCGGAAGTACACCGGCGCGCCGTGCATGCGCAGCACCAGCGCCGCGCGCTCGATCGAACCGAAGCTTTCGCCGAAGTACTCGGCGCCCAGCGTGGCAAACGGGAATTCGTCGTCCGGCGCGCATTCCCACAAGAAGTCCAGGTCGATGTCCTGCGCGGCGGCGTCGGCCTGCTGCATTAGCTCGGCCGCGCTCGGCTTGTCGAATTCGATCAGCACGTCTTTGGCGCGCACCTTCGCGCGCCGGCCGCCCGGCAACTCGACCTGAAACGCGTCACCCTGGCGCGACAACACGCTGCCTGCCTTGAAACTGCCCGATTCCTCGAAGAAAACGTTCACTCAATACTCTCGTTCTGACTTGCATCTGCCGGCGCGCCCGATTTCGTTCAGCGATCGGTCACTGCGTGCGCGGCACGGCAACGTGTTCGTGGTAGTGGATCCGCGGCGCCTTACGTACGGATACGCGCGCCGGCGGCTTGAATCTGATTCCAGTCTGGTGACAGGCAGCGGCTTCACTGCGGGTCGGATGCATCGGTGACCGGCGGCGGCTTCGCCGCCAGGCCGTACGCCTGAGCCTCTACTCAGGACGTCGCTTCGGACCGCCGCGTCGGCACGCAACATCAGGACGCGTCGGATCGCTATTACTTCATGCCGCTTCGCGCGGCGCCGGCGGCTCGACGTCTTCGGCGTCGCAAAAGGCCAGCACGTCGTCGACGTATTGCGCGAACTCGCTGATCGCGTGGTCGCTTCCTTCGATCAGCGTAGTGCGTGCGCCGCGATAGTGCGCAAGCATTTCGCGATAGTCGAGCACTTCGTCGCCGGTGGCGGCCACCAGATAATAGCGTTCGGGCCGCGTGATCGACGCGACGCCGAGCGCGCGCAGCTCATCCAGATGATGCGGTTCGACGACGATGCTGCCGCCGCCATGCCACAACGGCTGCTCGCCGAGATACGCGCTCAGGTCGCGCTGCGGCACGACCGCCGGGTTCAGCAGCACGGCCGGCCAACCGTGCTTCTCCGCCAGATGCGTGGCGAAATAGCCGCCGAGCGAACTGCCGATCACCGTCACATTTTTCGGTTTTGCGGCATCCACCAACGATTCGGCGAGTGCCACCGTGTCGAACGGTGAAACGGGCAGCATCGGGCAGCACCACTCGTCGGCGCGGCCCAGCTCGGCCAGACGCGCCGCCAGCACGCGCGCCTTGAACGAATTGGGCGACGAGCGGAACCCGTGCAGATAGAGAATCACGAGCTGCCTCGCGCAGAAAGGGCGTCGAGCAGCTTCTGATGCACGCCGCCGAAGCCGCCGTTGCTCATCACCAGAATCTGGTCGCCTGGGCGCGCGGCGTGGACCACCGCTTTGACCAGGGCGTCCAGATTGTCGAAGGCCTGCGCCTTGCCGCCGAGCGGCGCGAGCGCCTCGCCGAGATTCCAGCCGAGTGCGTCGCGGCCGTTCGGCGCGCCGTAGCCGAACACGAGGTCGGCGTCGGCGAGGCTGACGGGCAGTTGCGCTTTCATCACGCCCAGCTTCATCGTGTTGGAGCGCGGCTCGAGCACGGCAAGAATCCGCGTGTTGTCGCGGCCGACGCGCGCGCGCAGCCCGGCCACGGTCGTGTCGATCGCGGTGGGATGATGCGCGAAGTCGTCGTACACGGTTACGCCGTCGACGCTGCCGCGCACTTCCATGCGGCGCTTCACGTTGCGAAAGCTCGCCAGCGACTTCGCGGCCTGGGCCGGCGGCACACCGACGTGGCGCGCAGCGGCGATCGCCGCCAGCGCGTTCATACGGTTGTGCTCGCCCTGCACCTGCCACTCGACCACGCCGACGCGCTCGCTGTTGTGATACACGGCGAAGCGTTCGTCGACCGGCACGCCGTCTTCGGCGGGCAGGGTTTCCCAGCCGCCCTGCACGCCGAAGCGCTCGACGTCGCTCCAGCAGCCGCGCGTCAGCACGCGTTCGAGCGCGTCTTCACGGCCATTCGTCACCACCCGGCCGATGCCCGGCACCGTGCGGATCAGATGATGGAACTGCGTTTCGATCGCGGCGAGATCCGGGAAGATGTCGGCATGATCGAATTCGAGGTTGTTCAGCACCGCCGTCCTGGGCCGGTAGTGGACGAATTTCGAGCGCTTGTCGAAGAACGCGGTGTCATATTCGTCGGCTTCGATGACGAAGAAGCTCGAATCCGTGAGCCGCGCCGACACGCCGAAGTTCAACGGCACGCCGCCGATCAGGAAACCCGGGTTGAGTCCGGCGTCTTCGAGCAGCCAGGTCAGCATCGAGCTGGTGGTGGTCTTGCCGTGCGTGCCGGCCACCGCCAGCACCCACTTACCGTTCAGCACGTGCTCCCCGAGCCACTGCGGGCCGGAGACGTACGGCAGGCCGCGGTCAAGAATCGCTTCCATCAGCGGGTTGCCACGCGAAACCACATTGCCGATCACGAACAGGTCCGCGTTCAGGCCGTTCAACTGGTCCGCATCGTAACCCTCCGTCAGACCGATGCCTTGCGCCTCGAGCTGCGTGCTCATCGGCGGATAGACCCCGGCGTCGCAACCGGTCACGGTGTGGCCCGCGCCGCGCGCGAGCACCGCGAGACCGCCCATGAATGTGCCGCAGATGCCGAGGATGTGAATGTGCATAAGCCTGTCGTGCCGCGCGGGCGTTTTTTGCGAGGGATGGGAGTGCTGCAAAGCGGCCGGAACGACCGTCTGCAAAGGACGCTATTGTAACCGACAGCCTCCGCGCCCCCGCGTGCCCAATCACGCTCGCCCGCGCCGCCTCGCCCGCCGTGCGGCGCGGCCCGCCCAAAAAGGCCTGTCGGCAATCTCTAGTATGATTGACGGATGGTCCGCAAATCACATTTCGATCCGCAGCGCGTGCGCGAGGAAATCGCCATCGCGGCTGCACGCATGATCGCCGAGGACGGTCTGGACTACGCCACGGCCAAGCGCAAAGCCGCGCGGCAAGTCGTCGGCGAGACTCGTGTTGCCGGCGAATGGCTGCCGGATAACGACCAGATCGAAGAAGAAATCCGCGAATATCAGTCGCTTTTTCAGGGCGATAGCCAGCCCGCGCTGCTGCGGCGGCTGCGCTGTATCGCGCTGGACTGGATGGAGCGCCTCGCACCGTTCAATCCCTATCTGACCGGCGCGGTGCTGGGCGGCACGGCGGGCGAACATTCGGACGTGCATCTGCAGGCGTTCTGCGACAACCCGAAGGAAGTTGCGATCTACTTTCTGAACGCCAACATTCAATACGACGTGTCGGAAACGCGGCACTTTGCAGGCCGCGGCTATGTCGAGACGCTGAGCTTCCTGTGGCGCCCGGCGAACGAAGGGCGCGACGCGGAACCGGTCGGCATTCACGTCGCGCTCTACGAAACGGACGACCTGCGCGGCGCCGTCAAGGCCGATGCGCGCGGCCGCACGGCGCGGGCCAATCTGCAGGCGGTCCAGGCGCTGCTCGACAACAGCGAAGCCACCCCTTCCACCAATTAGACAGACCAAGTATGAAGACGAGACGGATTCTGGCGGGCGCACTGGTCGCCATCGTTGCCGCGGGCGGCGGCGTGCTGGCCAATCACTGGCTCAGCGACGGCGCCGAGGTCGCCCACGCGGCGCAGGCCGGCTCGCCGCATAGCGCGGTCGACCAGTTGTGGGCCGCGGCGGTTACTAGCGTCGACGGGAAGCCGCAGTCGCTAAGTGTGCACAAAGGGCATCCAATCGTCGTCAACTTCTGGGCGTCATGGTGCGGCCCGTGTGTCGAGGAAATGCCGGCGCTCTCGCAACTCCAGCACGAATATGCGAAGAAAGGGATCCAGTTTGTCGGACTTGGCGTCGATTCGGAAAAAAACATCCAGGCGTTCTTGCAGAAGGTCAATGTGGCCTATCCGGTCTACGTAACCGGCTTCGGCGGCGCCGACCTCGCCCGCGCGTTCGGCAACAACGCGGGTGGGCTGCCGTTTACCGTCGTGATTGACGCCAAGGGCAACGTCCGCTCGACGAAATTAGGGCAGATCGACCCGAGCGCGCTCCGGCAGACGCTCGACGCACTTTAAATTTCGCATTCTTTTGCTGACAAATTACGTGCAGAACGCGCAAGAATACGCGCAAATCGAGCGAATTTGAGAGAAGATGGACGCCCGGCGCGACTGCGGAGCGACGCGAGCGTCGCTCCGTACGTCTTGGAAACTAGACAAGTTTCTCTAATCAGCGCTAAAGTGCGCCCAATTCCACGGAAAAAGAAGCGACCATGACGCGACTGCTGGTACTGCACGGACCAAACCTCAACCTTCTCGGCACCCGGGAACCCGAGGTGTACGGTCGCGTGACCTTGCCGCAGATCGATCAGGCGCTAGCGGACCGCGCTGCGGACGCAGGCGTCGAACTCGCGTCGTTCCAGAGCAATCACGAAGGCGCGCTGGTCGATCGCATCCAATCCGCGCGGACTGAAAACACCGATTTCATACTGATCAATCCCGCCGCGTACACGCACACCAGCGTGGCCATTCGGGACGCACTCGCGGGGGTCGGCATTCCGTTCGTCGAGATTCATCTGTCGAATGTGCATCGTCGCGAACCGTTCCGGCACCACTCATATTTCTCCGACCAGGCAGAAGGCGTGATTTGCGGCCTCGGCTGGAAGGGATATCTGTACGCGCTCGAATTCGCGCTCGACCGGCTTTCCGCCGGCGCGTCGCGCGGCTGAATCCAACACGACTAATTTGAGCCGGCCACTGCACAACTGCACACGCCGGCACTTTACGCATTGAAAGGGGCTTCCTGATGGATCTACGTAAACTGAAAACTCTGATCGACCTCGTCTCGGAGTCCGGCATCTCCGAACTCGAAGTGACCGAGGGCGAAGGCAAGGTGCGCATCGTCAAAAATGCGCCGCCAGTTTACGTGCAGCCGTCCGCCTCCTACGCGCCGCAATACGCGCAACAGCCGCCAGCCCCGGGCGCAGAAGCACCGGCCGGGGCAGCCGCTCCGGCAACGCCGGCGGTCGCCGCGCCGCAAGGCCACGTGGTGACCTCGCCGATGGTCGGCACGTTCTACCGCGCACCGTCGCCGGGCGCAGACCCGTTCGTCCAGGTGGGCGACACGGTCAAGGAAGGCCAGACGATCTGCATCATCGAAGCGATGAAGCTGCTCAACGAAATCGAGTCGGACAAGTCCGGCGTGGTGAAGGAAATCCTCGTCGAAAACGGCCAGGCGGTCGAGTACGGCCAACCGCTGTTCGTGGTCGGCTAACGCGGCACGCATTGTTCGCCGCCCGCGCGCCCGCTGTTCGAAAGGCGCGCGACCGATCCTCTGAGGCGGCCGGTGTTGCAACCAACCCGGCGCCCATTGATGAGTCGAAAACCCGCTATGTTTGAAAAAATCCTCATTGCCAATCGTGGCGAGATCGCGCTTCGTATCCAGCGCGCCTGCCGCGAACTCGGCGTCAAGACGGTCGTCGTCTATTCGGAAGCCGACAAGGAAGCCAAGTACGTGAAGCTCGCCGACGAGGCGGTCTGTATCGGCCCGGCGCCTTCGAACCTCAGCTATCTGAACATGCCCGCGCTGATCAGCGCGGCCGAAGTGACCGACGCCGAAGCGATCCACCCTGGCTACGGCTTCCTGTCGGAGAACGCCGACTTCGCCGAGCGTGTCGAGCAGTCCGGCTTCACGTTCATCGGCCCGCGTCCGGAAACGATCCGGATGATGGGCGACAAGGTCACGGCCAAGCAGACCATGATCAAGACCGGCGTGCCTTGCGTGCCGGGTTCGGAAGGCGCATTGCCGGAAGATCCGAAAGAAATCGTGAAGATTGCCCGCCAGGTCGGCTACCCGGTCATCATCAAGGCCGCCGGCGGCGGCGGTGGCCGGGGCATGCGTGTGGTGCACACGGAAGCGGCGCTGGTCAACGCGGTCAACATGACCCGGGAAGAAGCCGGCCGCGCGTTCGGGAACCCGCAGGTCTACATGGAGAAATTCCTGGAGAACCCGCGGCACATCGAAATCCAGGTGCTGTCCGACTCGTTCAAGAACGCCATCTGGCTCGGCGAGCGCGACTGCTCGATGCAGCGACGCCACCAGAAGGTGATCGAGGAAGCGCCGGCGCCGGGTATCGCGCGCCGTCTGATCGACCGCATCGGCGACCGTTGCGCGGATGCCTGCAAGAAGATGGGCTATCTGGGCGCGGGCACGTTTGAGTTTCTGTACGAAAACGGCGAGTTCTATTTCATCGAAATGAATACGCGCGTGCAGGTCGAGCATCCGGTGACCGAACTGATCACGGGCGTCGACATCGTGCAGGAACAGATCCGCATCGCGGCCGGCGAGAAGCTCGCTTTCCGTCAGCGCGACATCGTGTTCAAGGGCCATGCGATCGAATGCCGGATCAACGCCGAAGATCCGTTCAAGTTCATTCCGTCGCCGGGTCGTTTGACTTCGTGGCACATGCCGGGCGGTCCCGGCATCCGCGTCGATTCGCACGCGTACAACGGCTATTTCGTTCCGCCGAACTATGATTCGATGATAGGCAAGCTGATCGCTTACGGCGCAACCCGCGAGCAGGCGATCAAGCGCATGCGCATCGCGCTCTCGGAGATGGTAGTCGAAGGCATTCAGACCAACATCCCGCTGCACCGCGAACTGATGCTGGACGCGAAGTTCGTCGAAGGCGGCACCAGCATCCACTACCTCGAAAACCGGTTGGCCGCGAAGCTGCAGGCCGCACCGGAAGAAGCGTAAGTCATGAGCTACCGGGAACTGATCGCCGAGCTGGCTCGCGAGCACGCGGAGGAATTTTCCGACGCGCTGCTCGAGCTGGGCGCGTTGTCCGTATCGGTCGAAGACGCCGACGCCGACACGCCCGACGAACAGCCGCTGTTCGGCGAGCCCGGTCTCACGCCGGATCGCACGGCCTGGCAGCGTTCGCGCGTGATCGCGCTGCTCGCGCCGGAACACGAGCCGGCGGTGTTGCTGACCGCCGCGTCGAACGAAATCGGGCTGGAAAGCGCGCCGTCGTTCACCGTGCGGGAAGTCGAGGAACAGGATTGGGTGCGGCTCACGCAGTCGCAGTTCGATCCGATTCCGATCGGCGAACGCATCTGGGTCGTGCCGTCGTGGCACGATGCGCCGGACCCCGAAGCACTCGTGCTGGAACTGGACCCAGGTCTCGCGTTCGGCACGGGCAGCCATCCGACCACGCGTCTGTGCATGGAGTGGCTGGAGCAATCGGTCAAGCCCGAGCAGTCCGTGCTCGATTACGGCTGCGGCTCCGGCATTCTCGCGATCCTCGCGAAGAAGTGCGGCGCGAATCCGGTGTACGGCATCGACATCGACCCGCAGGCGGTCGAGTCGGCGCGTCACAACAGCGAGCGCAACCGGGCCGAAGTCACCTACGGTTTGCCCGACGAATGTCCCATCGGCGAGTTCGATATCGTGGTTGCCAACATCCTGTCCAACCCGCTCAAGTTGATGGCGTCGATGCTCTCGTCGAAGGTCAAGCCGGGCGGCCGGATCGCGTTGTCCGGCATTCTGGCGCGGCAGGCCGATGAAGTCGCGCAGGTCTACGCGCGCTGGATCGACATCGGCGTGTGGCGCGAACACGAAGGTTGGGTATGTCTCACGGGAACGCGCCGCGAAAGCCATTAGAATAGGGCGTATTGTCCAACCATCGGCCTCCTGGCTTAACGGCTCAATATGCTCCTGGCGACGCGTTGCCCCTTCTGCGAAACCGTCTTCCGTCTGCAACCGGCGCAGCTCGCGCAGCGCCGCGGGCTTGTGCGCTGCGGGCATTGCCACGAAGTATTCGACGCGTCGAGCAGCCTGTTCGACGTCACCGGAGGCGGTGACTTCTCCACCGCCAAACCGGTCGCGGCTGCGGCGGCAATCGAGGCGCTGTCGGGCGTGCGTCAGAAAGACCCCGACTTCAGCGCCGAAGCGTGGGACCCGGGGGCGCCCGCGCCCGAGGCATCCATCGACAACCGTCTGCTGCACCAGACCGGCAATGTGCCGCTCGCGCCCGTCTCGACCGACGCGGGCGCCGCGCCCACACCCGATCAACCCGTCGATCCGGAACTGCCGGCCGACGCCTTCAGCAAGCCCCTGCCCCACGACGACGAACCCGTGCTGGCCGACGCGCCGCTCGACCCCTACGCGTACCAGGCCAACGACGAGCCGCCCGCAGAAGAAGCGCCGCGGGTCTGGCACAAGACCGACCGCGTGACCGAACCGGCCCTCGGTGAGGCGGCGAGCTTGCATGGCATCGCCGACAATGAACCGCATTTCGGCACCTCGGGCTTAGGCGCCGCCGCGGATCTGGGCGCTGCCCGTTTCGGCGCAGCCACGACTGCGGGTGCGGGCGGTTCAGGCGCGGGCGGTCCCGGCATCGGTGGCCCGGCTCCGGCCGCATCCGGCGGTGAACCCTTCTCCGTCAACCCCGTGAACGACGGCAGCGACCCTTTCCCGGTCGTGCGCGAAACCCGTCCCGCCGACGCGCGGCGCATGGGCCGGGCGATTGCCGCATCGATCCTGGGGCTGATACTGGTTTTCGTGCTGCTCGCGCAACTCGCATGGTGGCAGCGGGAAACGGTGCAGGTGTATCTGCCGCGCACGCAGACGCTGTACGTGAAGGTTTGCTCGTATCTCGGCTGCCAGCTGACGCCGCCGCACGACATCGACGGTTTGCAGGTCGAACCATCCGATCTGCGGCAGATCGACGGCCCGCACAAGCTCGAACTGAAGATGCCGCTGCACAACCGCTACGGCATCGCGCTCGCCTATCCCGCCATCGAACTCACGCTGCTCGACGACCAGAACAACGTGGCTGTGCGGCGCGTGCTGTGGCCGCAAGACTATGTGCCGCCGGGCACGGCGATCGCAGCCGGCCTGCCGGCGCACACGACGCAAACCATGATCGTGCATCTCGACACGGGCACGGCGGTCGCCTCCAATTTCCGCGTACAGATCTTCTATCCGTAACGCACCCTCGCGCGCCCGGCCATGACTGGGCGCTTTCACCGTCATTACTGACGAATTTTCGGAGCACAACAACATGAGTCAAGTCACGCTGGGTGGCAACCCGATCGAAGTAGCCGGCACGTTCCCGTCGGTGGGCCAGAGCGCAGCCGCTTTCTCGCTGGTCGGCAAGGATCTGAAGCCGCTGACGCTCGCCGATTTCGCGGGCAAGCGCAAGGTGCTGAACATCGTTCCGAGCCTCGACACGCCGACCTGCGCCACCTCGACCCGCAAGTTCAACGAAGCGGCCGCGAAGCTGACCAACACGGCTGTGATCGTCGTGTCGGGCGATCTGCCGTTCGCCGCGTCGCGCTTCTGCACGACTGAAGGCATCGAGAACGTCGTCACGGCCTCGACGTTCCGCGGCCATGAGTTCGCGCAAGCATATGGCGTCGACGTGACGAGCGGCCCGCTGACGGGCCTGACCGCGCGCGCCGTGGTGGTGATCGACGAGAACGACAAGGTCGTGCACGCCGAGCTGGTCGGCGAAATCAAGAACGAGCCGAACTACGACGCAGCACTCGCCGCGCTGAAGTAAAACCCTCGCGCACGAGCCCGGCGCCGCGCCTTGTGCGCGGCGTTGTCGCATCGTCGCGCGCCCACTCCCAATCGCACTTTTACAGGAACGCTCGCCTTGGCTACGCTCATTTGCGGCTCGCTCGCCTACGACAACATCATGACTTTCGAAGGGCGGTTCCGGGAGCACATCCTGCCGGAGCAGGTCCACATCCTGAACGTGAGCTTTCTCGTGCCGACCATGCGCCGCGAGTTCGGTGGCTGCGCGGGCAACATCGCTTACGCGCTGCATCTTCTCGGCGGCGACGCGCGCATCATGGGCACGCTCGGCGCAGTGGACGCGCAGCGCTACGTCGAGCGCTTCGAGCAGCTCGGGCTGTCGACTGAAAGCGTGCTCGTCGTGCCGGACACCTACACGGCCCAGGCGATGATCACCACCGACCTGGAAAACAATCAGATCACCGCGTTCCATCCGGGCGCGATGATGCAGTCGCATCTGAACCGCGCTGACAAAGCGAAAGGCATCACGCTCGGCATCGTGGGACCGGACGGCTACGACGGCATGATCCAGCATTCGGAACACCTGGCGGCCGCCGGCGTGCCGTTCATCTTCGATCCGGGCCAAGGCTTGCCGCTCTTCGACGGCGCTACACTGCGGCGCATGATTGAACTTGCCACGTACGTAGCTGTCAACGATTACGAAGCCAAGCTGGTGAGCAACAAGACCGGCTGGTCGATCGAAGAGATCGCCGGCAAGGTGGAAGCGTTGATCGTCACACTCGGCGAACAGGGTGCACAGATCCATCATGCTGGCGGTGTCGAAAGCATTCCGGCAGTCGAGGCGAAGCAAGTGCTCGATCCCACCGGCTGCGGCGATGCTTTCCGCGGCGGCTTGCTGTACGGTATCGAGAACAAGCTTGGCTGGGCCACCACTGGACGCCTCGCGAGTCTGATGGGTGCCTTGAAAATCGAGCAGCAAGGCCCACAAAACTATGCGCCCACCCGGGCGGAGATCAACGAACGGTTCGCGCAGGCATTCGGTTACAGCCTGCCTTGATACCGAGAGCTATGGGAGTTAGGGAATGAGAACAACGAGTCGCCTGATCGTCGCTACGCTGATCGCCGGTTCGCTGGCCATGTCGGGGTGCGCGAGCAACAGCAGTTCTCCAAACGTGTTTACGGCGTCGCAGGCACAGCGCGAACAGACGGTCCGCATGGGTACCGTCGACAGCGTACGCGCTGTACGCATCAGCTCGAATAACGGCCAGCCGAGCGGCTTGGGCGCGGTCGGTGGCGGCGCTCTAGGCGCACTGGCCGGCAGCACGATCGGCGGCGGCCGCGGCTCGGTCGCCACGGGCATCATCGGCGGCATAGGCGGTGCGGTGGCCGGCAATGCCATCGAAAACAGCGTCGCGATGCGCGACGGCGTCGAGATCACCGTGCGACTCGACAATGGCGACATGCGCGCCATCACCCAAACCACCACCGGCGAAATCTTCCGCGCGGGCGACCGCGTGCGGCTTCTCTCCAGCGGCGGCGTCACGCGCGTCACGCACTAACTCAAGCTTTCCCTCTCGCGCGGTCGGCTGACACGCCGCTGCGACGACCTCAGACGCATGCTCTCCCCTGTGCATGCGTCTCTTTTCGCTTGCAGCTCTTCCCACCGAAACACTCTCCGCCCATCCTCAGTCGATCGCGAACGGGCTCGTCAAAACGCCGGGCAAAAAAAATCCCGCCGCCGGAAACCGGCAACGGGACCCTGACCAAGTAGCGCTTGCCACTGCTTCAGCGCCACTCGATCATCGGACACATCGTGCGACGTGCCGAAGTATTTCTACTGCTTATCCACTGCTTACGGACGGCTGCCCGTCGGGAACGGCCATGCCGCTGCCGGGTTCAGCGCGGTCTTCACCGTCGCCGCCGGTGCGCTCGAGACAGAAGTCGCTGCGGGTGCAGGCGCTGCCTTCTTGGCGACAGCCTTCTTCGCAGGAGCAGCCTTCTTCGCAGGAGCAGCCGCCTTCTTCGCAGCAGCCTTCTTGGCAGGCGCAGCCTTTTTAGCGGCAGCCTTTTTCGCAGGCGCAGCCTTTTTAGCAGCAGCCTTTTTCGCGGGCGCAGCCTTCTTCGCAGCAGCCTTCTTGGCCGGTGCCGCCTTCTTCGCCGCGGCCTTCTTCGCCGGTGCTACCTTCTTCGCTGCAACCTTCTTCACCGCGGCTTTCTTGGCCGGTGCTGCTTTCTTCGCCGCGACCTTCTTCACAGCAACTTTCTTCGCGGCGACTTTCTTCGCTGCAACCTTCTTGGCCGGCGCAGCTTTCTTCGCTGCAACCTTCTTAGCCGGTGCTGCCTTCTTCGCTGCAACCTTCTTCACTGCGACTTTCTTGGCAGCGACTTTCTTTGCCGGAGCAGCTTTCTTAGCCGGAGCAGCCTTCTTTGCTGCGACCTTCTTTGCTGCGGGCTTCTTAGCGGCGGCTTTCTTTGCAGTTGCCATCATTTTCTCCTTCAGGTTTTCAGATGAGAGTCAGTTCAAACTACACCCTTCGTCAAAACCCGCTTCCCGCGGACGCTTCTCAGGGCGCGCGCTACGAAGCGGGCTATTCATCGGCGTACGCAGATGCCGCGCGCTTACGCTAATGAATGCGGTAAGGCGCGCCGTGCCACAAGGCACCGCGCGCCAGATCTGGTCGGCGTTCAAGCGGAACGCCGGCAATTGCTTGATCGAGCCGCTGGCGGCGTCGCCAGCGGCTTTTTCCGGGGGGAAGTCTGCCCATCCCACTGAAGGGTTCGCAAAGTGCCTGTCATGTTTGTGGGCCGCTAAGGCACCGGGCACGCTTTGCATCAGGCGGTTCTGCTCCTAACCAAAATTGCCGCAGCCGAAGCTGGCGGCATCCCCATCGATGAATGCATCTGCGACACGAACCCGGATCACTCCCAGGTCAGCGCGCCGCCAGTTTGATATTCAATCACTCGTGTCTCGAAGAAGTTGCGTTCCTTCTTCAGGTCGATCATCTCGCTCATCCACGGGAACGGGTTTTCCTCGTTCGGGTACAGCGGATCGAGACCGATCTGCTGGCAACGACGGTTGCAGATGAAGCGCAAATAGCTCTTGAACATCGACGCATTGAGGCCGAGCACCCCGCGCGGCATCGTGTCTTCTGCGTAACGGTATTCGAGTTCGACCGCCTGCTGGAAGATCTCGCGGATTTCCGCGCGGAACTCAGCCGTCCAGAGCTGCGGGTTTTCGAGTTTGATCTGGTTGATCAGGTCGATGCCGAAATTGCAGTGCATCGACTCGTCGCGCAGGATGTACTGGTATTGCTCCGCCGCGCCGGTCATCTTGTTCTGGCGGCCGAGCGCCAGGATTTGTGTAAAGCCGACGTAGAAGAACAGGCCTTCCATCACACAGGCGAACACGATCAGCGAGCGCAGCAGAGTCTGGTCTGTCTCGAGCGTGCCGGTCTTGAAGCCCGGATCGGTCAGCACGTTGATGTACGGAATCAGGAATTCGTCTTTCGCGCGGATCGAGGTGACCTCGTGATACGCGTTGAAGATTTCGCCTTCGTCGAGGCCCAGCGATTCGACGATGTACTGGTAAGCGTGCGTGTGGATCGCCTCTTCGAACGCCTGGCGCAGCAGGAACTGGCGGCATTCGGGCGCCGTGATGTGACGGTAGGTACCCAGCACGATGTTGTTGGCGGCCAGCGAGTCGGCCGTCACGAAGAAGCCCAGGTTGCGCTTGACGATGCGGCGCTCGTCTTCGGTCAGACCGTTCGGGTCTTTCCACAAGGCGATGTCGCGCGACATGTTCACTTCTTGCGGCATCCAGTGGTTGGCGCAACCAGCCAGATACTTTTCCCAGGCCCACTTGTACTTGAACGGCACCAACTGATTGACGTCGGTCTGGCCGTTGATGATGCGTTTGTCGGCGACATTGACCCGCGCTTCCGAAACGGCAGCCGTTCCAGCAGCGTGAGCGACGGCGATGTCGTTTTCGAAAACGTCTTGAGCCGCGAAAACGTTTCGAGCCGAGGGAGCATGAGGAGCGGAACGCGTTCCGATTTGCGAACCGACAGCCGATCCCGCCGCGTTGCGCAACGCATTCTGTTGCGCGCCGCTCGAGGGAGTTACGGCAGTGATCTCGTCATCCCAGTTGAGCATAAATGTCACCATCAATTTAGAACGGTTTGTACCATCTTTTCACGAGCGATAAAAGACTTCGTTCGCGAAAAATCCTGTTTTCGATTCGCGTTGCTACGTTCATACAACACTTTGTTCAACAGACTGTGTGCGACGCTTCGAGTGAAGCGTGTTGAACGTGTGTCGTCGACGTGCTTCGCGAGCTCGAAGAGCAACGCGTCGAAGCGACATTTCGCTGCTCTATCTATCTGTATCGCGGAGTGTGCTTGCAGCGTCTTGCGCTTGCCGACTGCTGCCTCGCATTGGCCACTTCGTCGGCGTGAGCGAGGTGAAGTTCAATGCCATGTCGAACGATGCATGCGGCCACCTGGTTGAGCGGTCCATCGTTCGAAGCCGTTTGCTGAGCGCGCTGTGCCGCGCGCTTCGTCTGATGCCGCCGACTGCCGAGCCCCGCTCTGCTGCCAGGTCTTTCGCTTCATGTCTTCAGTTTGCTGCGTCTTCCGTTCCCTGCACTGGCGTCGATGAGCGGCTCGGCGTCGATCGCGTCACCTTCGTTTCACCTGCATCGGCCACTCGATCGAAGTTGGACCGCTCATCGACTTCACTTCTGCCGCACCTCGGTCAGGTGCGCGGATCACTGCATGCGGGTCATCAACTACGACCCGTCAGCAAGCAGCGATCCTGCTGTTTGCCGCGCACTTACTGGCATTGTGGCCGGTCAAGGCCGCGGAAACTTCGGGCCAATTCTACGTCTAGTAACGCTCACAGACATACGCGTCTCCTTTAGAAAAACCGATTCGTAAACATCAACGGTTGATAGGGGGAAAACGGCTCGCGAACTTTACGGAAGTCTACCAGCCAAGCTCGCACAAGAAAAGTCAAACACACCAAATATTGTGCTTGACTACCATCACAAACCCCATATTTGGTGTTTTTTCAACAGGAAAATGAGCCTCTGGGCAGTTCAGTCGCGCCCTTCATCGAAGGACGAATAGCGTAGTGCCCACGCTCGCAATCGCGCCAGCCTAAGAGCTGGTCGAGAGAAAAATTCTTGGCGGGACCGCACCATACCGGCTACACAGGCATACGGCAAGCCGTTGAGACGACTCGGTCGCAGATGAAGTCGCGTCCGGCTATGAAGGGAATGCCCTCGTCTGCGAGATTGCCCCCAAAGGTCACCGCAGCATGCCCGCATCGGCAGACAGACGTATAGCAATGTCAAGACATTGAGCCTCCGCTGAGGGCGCCCCAGATTTGTAGTCGGAGGAGGGATTGGCAATGTTTGCTCGCGACGCGCGTCGTTAGGTCGCTGCCCACAGCTTGTGCAAGCAGGTCGAACAGCTTTCTCTCAAACGGCAGATCACCATGGTCGCAGTAGCGATCGCATGTTGCGCTAGGCGCTTCGCGAAGCAACTCTCGGACGACGTCCGCCCCGCGTAAGCCCGAGATGACTCAGCGCAACTGCAAATCGCTACTACCCCACGGCAAGGCCGCGACTGACCATCCTCGCCATCCACTGACCGCCTGTGGCCATCAGAGTCTGCGAATCCGGACGCTGAAAACGGGATTTGCTTTCGCAGCCCCTCGGCCGCTCATGAGGTAAAAGGATACCCGCACCCCTCCTGCGAAGCGGAGATCGGCCGTCCCGCCACAGGATTCAAAAATCAGATTCGCGGAAGGTTGGTCCGGTACCGTAAGAGTCCAAGAGTCTCTTACACGTGGCTGCGCCACGGCCCCGGAACTAATGATAGTTCGCGCTCGAGATCCGAGATCGCGCGCACACCGTCGCTCTGTTTTGCGATGAGTCGCAGGATTCGAACTAGATCCCGCGTACGCGCGGCGGCCAGCGCAATGTCTGTCGCTCGCCAACTCGATTGCATGCACGCATCGGCGACGTCATCAAGGGTGTGCAGATGATCCCTTCCAAATCCCATAGTAGGCTGGCCGCGTCGGCGACAGCGTGGTCCGGGTAGCCGAAGTACCTTCGGCGGCACTCCAACCTGCTGACCAACAGCCCGAACTGTCGTTCCCGAGCCGTGCCGATAGTCGAGAATTCCAGTCGGCCAGAACTTCCGGCAAAGCTAGGCCCCTACCTCTGGCTTCGGCGGCTGAACCGGTACTCGACATCACTTAACACGTCATGCTCCAAGAACGAAAGACGCAGTTCGTAGGGAAGTAGTGGCTGAAAGAAGTGGACGATGTCGCCAAGTGAGTCTGCGGTGTCCGCGTCAAATCCCGGAGCCTCGTGCACCGACCCGGCGTGGGGTGCCAGCGCCGCACGCTCCTCGTTCCATAGGCCTTCGACGTAAGGCTCATATTTGAAATCGTGGAAGTACACGCAGGACGAGGCTGCGTGCAACTGCAGCTTGTTGAGTGCCATGACATCGTTGAGGTCCCGTACCAGCACGCGTCCCTCGCGCGCGCGCTTCACGCGATAACACGCGTCGTCCACCAAGAGGAGACTCAGATCCGGTCCAAGCGGATAGCTGAGCATCAGACCCGGTGTGTCGTAGCCCAAAACTCCGCGTGACTTGACCCTCCCGAAGAAGGCGTTGTGGAGCACCACTGGGGAGTCCCCGAAAATAAAGGGGCGATTGGTTCGGTTTTCCAGCAGCAACGGGTGGAGATCCATGAGAGCCTTGGAGGCTGCGATGGACATCTCCATCTCCACGGCCTGCGCATGCGCAGGGTTGGCGGACATCGACTCAGCCTCCTTTAATCTTTCCGTCCGCTGGTCCTCGGTCAGGGATTCATCATTGGCGATTTCCACGCTAAGAAAGAGTTGAAGCATCTTGTCATGCATCGGCTTGCTCCCCTGACGAGCCGCATCCGTTCTTGACCGCTGCAGGGTGAGCCAGACGAACAGGTTGTCGACATGCTCAGGGGGGATGTCCATCGGGTTGTGCTGCTCTGCAAGTGCACGAAGCGCCAGGCTGCTCTCCGCCTCGATTCGACCTAGCAAGGCTTCAATGTCATCTGAACCATAGAACCAATCTTTACTCGCCTGCGCTTTAATCGAAGCCGTACGGATGGCCTTCCCGCTAGTTCTCGGTAGCGCACAGATGCTTCTCTCGTTCAGTGAAAATCTACGAAAATAGAACTGAGGCACGAAGTGATGATTCTTACGCTTCGACATGCGGCCCCGTCGACTCTGGCATGGACACTCTGTCGATCTGTACGGTTGGGATGTACCTCCCCTGGTCCCAGTCATAGAGCTGGATACACCCGACCGCATTGAGCCGATGTCCAAGTCCTACGGCGAAAATGGCCGGCGCCTTAATGAAGAGGTGCATCCGCTGCAGTTGATGGCGCCCACGGAACTCGGTCAATGCGATTTTTGCTTCGCTCACGGCCGTATTCAGGCTTGCGATGTCCGTAACGACACCCGACGACACCAGAGATAGCTTCGGTGAGTTGCTCAGTCCGAAGGCGCTGGCATTGGCCACAACGTCAGCATTCGAGCCGTTCGGAAAGCTGATAGAAGCAACCCCCTCCACACCCTGCGTTAATGGCGCATCCTCGCTGACCGTGAAAAACGATCCTGGCGCTTTGTCGTGCACCGAGGTGTCGTACAGGTGGTCGTTGTGGTCCAGCGTGAGGGTGAAGTTGCGCGTCGCCGAGAAGCAGTAGCCCAGCAGGCAAGCGAGTGACATCCGGTGCTTTGCCGACAGCCGCACCCCGCGACGCCTACGGCTCGCGTGAAGGAAATCTCCAACCTCGCCCAAGTGCTGCTGCAGTTGGAGCCACGCCGTTTGGCCAAGCCTTCCCCGCTCTGGCCCGTTGAACATCGAGACATCCAAGGCGAGAGGACCAAGCTCGAATCCAACGGGCGCAAGATGAAGGTCAGACGGCGTAACCCGCCATTCGTCGGTCACGCTTGGCGCATAGTCCACGAGCGCTGCTTCGAGGTCCCTGCGAGTGACGATACCGTTGACCGAGGTGTCGACCAATTCCTTGCACTTCGCCCGGAAAGCTTTGGTCTCCCGCCGGCTCATGTTCAAGCTGGGTAGATGCTCTTCCAGCCTGGTACCAAAGCCGGCATCGACGTTGTCGTCCCGGTACTGAACGAACGATACCCGATCGAGCACGAAGCGCGCCATCTCAGGCGTCTGCCCGAGATTCACGATGGTGTCCAGAATGTCGGCTTCGGCTGTTGCTCGAATGCCAGAGTCGGCGTTGAGCGCTACTGCGGGGCCTCGGTACCGGTTCAGCTTTCCGAAGAAGGGCTGGTACTCTCGAACGAAGTCGCCGCAGAGCAGCACGAACTGCACATACTCGGTAGGCGATTTCTCGTGCAGCGTCCGAAAATGAGCAACCTCCGCCCAGAGTTCGGACTTCGTCAACTGGTGGCGTTTTGCTTCATACAACACGCAGTACGTTCCGCCGCCTGGCCGGAAGTAGCGAATCTCAACATCTCCCAGCAGCTCGCTGATAGCCAGGCTGAAAGCCCCTTGGGCGAGGAAGCGCGGAATGTGCTCAAGCAAGAACGCGTCCTGATACTCGAAGCCGTTTCGGGCCACCACGCCGCCAGTGGCTTGGCGATCAAAGAGCGCTGAGTTCATAAGCTGCCTTCAAAAACCAAAGTCGACCGCGCAAAGGAGCCGTCTGGGAGATAGGTGTGCGCACTGCCCTCTAGCTCATCCCGGCGCGAAAGCTTGAAGACGAGCAGGACCGCAAAATTTGCTCCGACGCGCACGTCCTTCACGATATCCCGCATCGACTGGTGGTCCGTCGTGCTGGGCTGCACCGAGAAGCTCGGGTGCGAGTGCCACTCGCCGAGGTAATTGAACCGAGCGTAGTCGTGTCCGGACTGTCGAAAGAACGTCGCGAGGGCACGCAACGCTGACTGAGTTTCCCTAATAAAGCTCGCGAAACGCCCTCCACCTTGGATGGTCAGATGCCGGACAGCGAAATGGCCCGGGCCTACGTGCTCTCCCATCAAGACGCCACCGCATTCGTCAGTTCCAGCGGCCTTGAGCGCCTTGCGCAGCGTCCGCTGCACGTCTGGCGGAATGCTGACCGTTAACATTATTACTTCGCGCCGAACACGGTGATGAGTTCTTTCAACGCCGACACCGATTCCTGTGAGTCAGCTGGTTCCTCAAGACCTTCCACGGCGCGCGGGCAAGCAATCGGGTGCGTGTCGAAAGGTGCCTCAAAAATCCAAGCCTTCTGGTAACCAAACAGATAGGCAGGGTTGGGAAATCGAGGTGCCTCCGCGCCCACTAGGGCGTCGATGGCGAACTGCGTCAACGACGCCGACAGAGCGCTCACCTCCGCGTCGCCGGCAACGAACACCTCGTCATCCACTTCTGCATCGTAGGCTTGCTCATGCTGGAAGGGCGCTTCTGGCATGCCGGCGAGGTATGCATGAATGGCACCGCGGATTTCCAATGGGTCCGCGTCGAAGCCGGGCAGGCTGCGCGCCATGAGAGATCCAATGCCTCCGGCGAACACTTCGCCCCAGACGACTGGAACCTTGCGCCGCGTACAGATAGCCGCTATGGACGAGAACACCTTCGGGCTCGCCGTGGCATCGATGACGAGGTCGCACGCTGCGATTTGCTCGAGCACCGTCGCATTGTAGGAGGAACTCTCCTGGCCGGCGAAGCGGAACGTGCGGCACGCTACCTCCGCAGCGGGGCGAATCAACTGGATTGTGTTTTGGACGGCGTCCACCTTGTCGTAGCCCATCGACGACCAATCCAGTTGATTGCGCGTCAGATTCGATGGCTTGAAGATGTCGTCGTCGATGAGCAGAAAGCGCGTTATGCCAGAACGCGCCAACGACACGGCGACTTTGCTGCCTACAGAACCGAGGCCAACAATCGCCACCTTCTTCTGCGCCAAGGTCGCATTGCGCACCGGCTGCCTGACCTGGCCCTTGTCGGCGCAATCCACAGGGAAGTAGTCGCAGGCCGTCCTCCCGTCGGTGTTCGCGGCAACCGCAATGGGCCGAAGCCGAAGTTGTTCATCCGCCAGCAGCAGGAAGCCCGATTGCAGTTCGTCATTCGGCCATGGCCAGCATCCCTTTGCCCTCAAGAACTCTCGAAGAACAGCTTGGTCCTTGACGACCGTGGGCAACGAAGCCCACTCGTCGCACCAGACGACAAACCCCTTTCGAATCCACGATGAAGCCGCAGCGGGGTCAGAAAGCTCCTTGGGGACGCCCAAATCCGTGGGTAGCGCCTCATCACCGAGCTGGGTTGCCACCGCAACGAACTCTGGCCGTCGATGCAACGTCCCTACCGCAAGAGCAATGGGCGACGAGCGAGGTGAAGCTTCGAGCGCTGCCTGCAGTTGCTCCGTGATCAGGAACCGCAGGTACTCGTATCGCACACGTTGCCCAAGTGTCAACTCATGCCGTGACGGCGCAGCCAGACCGATGACAGGTCCGAACTTCTCGTATGCCAACAGCTTGTGGGCGCTGACTACAAGGTCAGCGCCCGTCACGCCTGGGTGCCAGTTGTCCGGTCCCCACTCAAGGCAGAGCGTGCCCGTCGACGGGTATTGATGCGCACTCCATGACTCATCAGGCTTGCGCGGCCGCACATACGCCGGCGCGTGAGGGAACAGAGCCGGGTAAACCAAGACCGCCTCATGCACCTTGTCGTTAACCGTGATGTCGAAGTCAACACAGACGTCCTTGGTCTCGGTGAAACCCCATTCCAGCTTGGTCAGCCACCCTGAAGTTCCCGCGAGCTCATCCAGCCCGCGGGTCTCCGCGCGCATCCGAATTGGTTCTTCGAACAGCAGTCGCATCAGGCAAATCCAGCCGGCTTGTTCGGAGGCACTACGGCGATAGCTGGAAAAGCCAAGCCAATACCGGGAGTGGCCGTGACTGTGGGACGCAACATGCTTGCCTTCTGGGCAGCCTTGCGGAATCGGTCACCAAAGACCCGCTGCCAGAGGGGCAAGGCCTTGTCTTCATCGGTTTCCCGCTGGGCGCGACGCACAAGGGCGGCATGAGCTTCAGCCATGTCGTAGAACCGCTTGAACTCTTCCGGCTTGACTCGCGAAAACACGTTGTTGCCCGGGACGCTGGGGTCCTCCAGGTGAGGTACTTGACCGGATTGGACGGCCCACACGTACTCGTCGCGAATTGCCTCGAGGAACTTGGCGAACAAGTCTTCGTAGCTGGTCATCTTGTAGTCCATGTGCTTGGCGACGAGCGTCTCCAGGATGAACCCCTTCGGGCGCTTAAGGTGCGGAAGGTTCTCGCGACGCCACCACTTCACCAGCTTCACAAGGGGAACGAAGTTGCCGTTGGCCTGCTTGTTCACACCACTGGCCCACTGGTTATGTCCCATCGGATTGGTGACCAGCCACTGCTCCTCGCTCTTGTCCGCAATGAGCCAACCGCCCACTTCCCAAGGACTGGGAATGACCGGCACGACGTCCATCTCCACCGAGCCTAGGGAGACACAAATGGACCGGCGGTTCGCCTCAACCTCCGCGTATCCCAGGGACCTCACCGCCTTACGGAGGGTGCCGATAACAACGCTCGGCAGGTCGTACGCCGTGTGGTTCGTGACAACAATGATGTCCACGTCGGGGCGGCGCACTGTACCGTTGGTTTGCCGCGGGCGCAACGCCGTGTTGCGGGCATAAGAGCCGGAGAGGTACGTGTTAACGTGAATATCTTTGTACGTCTCGTGTTTCTGCAGCTTCCCACGTAGGTTCGAGTGCGCGCTGATGCAGACCGACTTGGTCGTCGGGCTGGGCTCAATCTCGGACAAAAAGTCGATGAATTGCTGCTGCGTGGCCACGAGTCGCCTCCCCGGAATTAGCACTCGCGCCGTGCGAGCATCAAACACTATATGTGCGGTTTTTCCAAAGGTCAACACACCACATGTAGCGCTTTAATAGAGTTCTCGTCCTTGCTGGCGTATCACGGTTAGGCGCATATCGAACTTCACTTTCCGTCGGAAAGTCGGTGAAGCGGAGGAACTCGTCGTTCGAGAAGGAACGTTTGAGCGACGGCGACTGACGCCGGGTCGGAGTTGGAGTTGCCAGTTCCTCATCCGTGAAAGCTGCCTTTGACCAGCGTAGCGCTCCGGACCTTGTTTGAGCGCGAAACTTCTAATAGGCGCCATCGCCGGTTTGGTCAGCAGCCGGATCATTAAACAATGACGAGAAATCGCGCTTAAGTTTCGCGCTGAGTTCATGGTTGGGGAAATGCTCTATCGCCGCCGTCCAAACCATCACCGCCGTTACTGCATCACCACTGTTCCAGTGAGCCCCGCCAAGGTCGAACATTGCCACGGCATTGTCTGGGGCGAGCGCAGGTGTTCTCTCGTAGGCATCGATCGCCTCTGGCCATCTGCTAAGGTTGGCGTAAGTCGCGCAAGCTGAAACCAGCTCATGGCATCCGGCTGAACGTTCTGAGCCTGCTCGCGCAGCAGCGGCACGCTTTCGTCAAACCGCCCCAACTCATTGAGCGCAATCGCTAGGCAATACCCGTAATCTCCGCCCGCCAATTCATACGCCGTTCGAAAGCAGCGCTCCGCTTCTACCCAGTCCTCGTCATCTTGCGCCCAGTGGCCTAGCCGATCCCAAGGCAGCGCGGCGTTGTCGGCATCGACGTAGGCGATGTGGCGATCAAATTCCGCACGGAACTCGATGTAGCTCTTGGCGACATCCTCTCCTTGGCCCCGCAGATAGAACATCGCCATGAGAAGTTCCCACCTGCCGGCGGGATCCTCAGGGTTCGCGTTTACATAGCGTTGCCAGAAGGGCACAGCTTGACGGGCGTTTTCCACATTCGTGCGCCCGAAGCCAGAGACCAGACGGCGGCACCATGGCCAAATCCAATGGAAGCGATCAGCCTGAGCCAGTAGGCCATTGATCTCGCGAAATGCTGCACGACCATCGCCAAGGTTGAAAAGGACGTTGGCGCGCCAGCCGTTGACCGCAGAGGTTCGGCCCCGTTTTTGATCGGAGAAGACCACTTGGTCGAGATGGCGCAACGCGTCCTCGTACTTGCCCAGCCTGACACAGTGGGTGCCCAAGGAGTTGTGAGCCTCCGCAAGGTCAGGATCCAACCGTAAAGCTTCGTGGTAGTGATCCACCGCCCGCTCATCGTCGCCAAGCAGCGCGAAACTTGAGCCAAGATTTTTGTGGACCTGAGCTGCTAGTTTGGGAGAGGCATCGAGCGTCGGGTCGGCGAGCGCGGCTTCATAAGCGCACTTTGCCTCCTGCTCGTTACGGAGAGCGTGGAAGGCGTTTCCGATCGTGTAGTGCAGGTCGCCGGCCTGAAGACGATCGTCGGCGAGCCTCGTCCGGAAAAAGCTGATAGCCTCCTCGATCCTCTCGGTTGGCGACACAAGCCATCCATGCCGAGATTGATCTCAGACATGTAACAAATACCCATTTCGTCACTGCCAGCGCCAAAAGCGGCCGCGAATTTGGCGAACCCGGCGCTAATCACCTCGTCTGCGTTCTTCTCGTAGAGTTGCGCAAGCAGCTTGCGCGCTAAGGCCGGGTCCTCGGGAACATGAACGTCCGGAGGAGACTTCAGAACATGATTGGACAAATCCGTCACGGCCACGCCGACTTCGCCTACGCGCCGATCGCGTGACGACTTTGTATCGGCCCGGGCGAGATCCGCGAGCCGGTCAAGGCGCTCGACCGTCAGCTCCTCACCGAAAGGGACTGTCAGCGACTCCTGGTCGGTCCAGTTCGTTCCGCCATGCTCATATTGATGAGCAACACTTTCTGGCGTGCGAATGCGTAAGGAGCCCGTCGGCACGTGATAGGCGACGTAAACGCTGTAAGGCTGCATTAGCAGGTAGTTGAGGTTAGTGCGGCGCACCTCGACACTGAGCGAGCCGTTGGCGTTCAGCGCACTTTCAGTTCCCTTAAGTTGGACGTGAACCCGTGCGTTGGTGGCACGCCCGTCAGCCATCACCTCGATCTGGCAGTCGGTCCCGTAGTCCTTGCGGTCCGTCGCCTGCAGAATGAAAGCGCCACTTTCGTTAAGCCGCATCTGAAAGGCAGCAATTGCCTTGTCCTCGATCTCGTGATTTCGGACGCGACGGGGTAATTCGTCAAAGTGACTCATAAGCCTAGCTTGTTGTGAGCGTTAGGTTTTTCCATTGACGTGGACGATACTTACCAAGTCGATAAAATAGAGTGAGCCCGTTTCACCGTCTTCGAAGAATATCGCGCCGAGTCAGCATCGACGTCGTGCGGGTTATCAAGGAGTGACTTCGTCGCAGCGCATCTGCGGCTGCGCCAAGTACTACCGGCATCGAATGACCACTGCGGAAACAGAATCGGTCTCTCCGCAATTGAAGCAAGCGGCCGATCATCGCCCCATTGCCTGCAACGTTTAAACGCGCGCAGTTCCCGTCACGTAGAGGACCGCCGCCGACCCAGTGGCAAGCGACACGCCGTCAACGACTGGCGAACCATGCGGCTACGCTAAGCACCAATAGACACTCCGTAGCCCCGATCACTTCAAGCACGTCAATGTCGTCCCACCCCGGCAACCAACGCGTCCTCTTGGGATAGCGACCTAGCGTCAGAAACCTGAGCGAAAGTCGTGCGATCACGGCAAGAACGATGGTCGGCACGACGATCTGCAGGACGCGCACCGCAAGCGAAAGCATAGTGTTCATGTAATGGTCGAAACAAGGGGGGCCTCAATGTTTTGATGCGAGTTATGGTATGCGATCTAGGCGCGACTCGGCCGGTAGATCGCCGCCCCAGTTATCGAAAAGGTCCGACCGCATGATCGCGCTCGGATTGGCAGCCGCATCAGGCGGAGAGCGCGTCATGCCGGGACGCAGGAGTCGCCACCATAGGCACGCCGGTCGATTCGTGCTCTCGGGCGCCTTCCAGCACCGTCACATAGCGGCTCAGCGTCTGTTCGAGCGTCGGAAACTCGAAGGCTGAAAGCACCGCGATGGCCGCGTCGCTCTCGAACCTGTGCCATCGCCAGTCTTCCGTGCCTGCCTTCACCACGTACTCGTAACGAAGGTTACGGCGCAGCCGGGGCCACCGCAGGGACCAGCTACCGCTCGGTGTTGCTTCCCGCCAGTGTCCAGAAAGCGGGACCTCGAGCACGTGGCTGGGCTCGAAAGTATGTCGACCTTCATCGACGACGAACAATCGCAGCCGCTCAGCCGGGATATCTGTGGATCCCGAAGCGAGAAACCGGTCGATGATTGCCTGGATTGCAGTTGCTTCGTTATAGACGCGCAGGTTGCTCTCGTGGGGATGCGCAAGCAGCAACGCGACGTTAGTGTCCCCTGACCGTTGGCGTAGCAGTCGTGATGTCCAGTAGACCACAGCGGGTTGCGCGCCGTGCGGCGCGAAATAATGCGGCTCGAACCCTCGCCGGGTGTAACGCGCGTGCGAACCGGCCATGAGCGTCGACTCCGGCATGGTGCGCCATTGTCCATCGAGGTCCAGTATTTCGATATCGCTTTTGGGAATTCCATCCCGCGACCAGTCTTGCTGAGGCTCTCGCGGCGACGTCTGCCAGTAGAGCCAGGCGGTTTCAACCAGGAAATCGTCGTCCGCCCGCTGAAAGCCGTTGAAGAACGGATGATTGTCGCGCACGCGCTGCAGCACATGCATTTCACTCCATAGCCGGAAGCCGATTCGGCTCTTCGCGGCTTCCAGATTTTTCCAGAATGAAATGCGAAAGATCGATTGCCCCTGGGCAAGGGTCTGCTCGGCATCAACAAGCGGCTCGTGCTGCCACGGTCCCGCCTCGTCGCTGCTCCATCGGCGTGCGCGCAACATGTCACCGTGCATCCGGAGATGTGTCAGCCAAGAATCGTAACGATAGACGTAGCTCATGCGATTCGGTTTGAGAAAAATACGATGGGACGTGCGCGTAAGGGGGCCGCGCGCCGGCAATGCACGTGCAATCGTATGACATGTCGAAGTTGCAGGAAAGGGACGTTGTCTTGCGACTCTCGATTGCTGAGGCGGCTACCCACACACTCATTTTCGATAAACATTAAAAAATAAATTCGCCTATCAGATAAATCTTAATTTCGCATTACTGTCAGCGCCTTACAACCAGTGAACACTAGTTAACCCTCTCAAATCCTCTGTCGCGCTATCTTTTTTGCCCGTTAAAGAATAATCGCTGCAGAAAATGAATACGAAGATGTTCCGGCTGGTCTACAGCCGGTGCCGGGGAATGCTCGTCGCGGTTGCGGAAACCGCAAGCGCTGCAGGCAAAAACAATGTGGGCGGGACCACTGCCTCGCGTCGCGCGACCCACCTTTCGCTGTTTTCAATGCGAGTCGCGGCGTTTGCCGCGCTGCTGACATTTGGCCTCGCCCCTTCACTCGTCGAAGCACAGGTCGTCGGCGGCGGTTCGCACGCGCCGAATGTCATCAATACGGCCAATGGGTTGCCTCAGGTGAACATCAACACCCCGAGCGGCGCGGGGGTGTCGGTCAATACGTATTCGCAGTTCGACGTACAGAAGCCTGGCGTCATCCTGAACAATTCGCCGACCATCGTGCAGACGCAGCAGGCGGGCATGATCAACGGCAATGCGAATCTCGCGCCGGGACAGTCCGCGCGGATCATTCTCAACCAGGTCAACAGCAATTCACCAAGCCAGCTGCGCGGCTATCTCGAGGTAGCGGGCAGCAAGGCCGAAGTCGTTGTTTCTAACGGTTCGGGAATCATGGTGGATGGTGGCGGGTTCATCAACACCACGCGCGGCATTCTCACGACGGGCACGCCCCTGCTCGATGCGAGCGGCAACCTGAAGGGCTTCAGTATCACGGGCGGCAATATCACTGTGCAGGGCGCGGGGCTGAACGCGACGAACGTCGACCAGGTTGACCTGATCGCACGCGCGGTGCAGGCCAATGCGGCGATTTATGCCAATACGCTCAATGTCGTCGCGGGTGCGAACCAGGTCGATCATGACACGCTGGCCGCGACGCCCATCGCAGGCAGTGGTGTGGCGCCGGGCGTGTCGATCGACGTGAGCCAGCTCGGCGGTATGTATGCAAACCGGATCGTGCTCGTCGGCACCGAGAACGGCGTGGGCGTTTCGAATGCGGGCGTCATTGCGGCGCAGGCGGGCGATCTCACGCTGACCACGCAGGGCAAGCTGGTTCTCGCGGGAAAGACGACCGCGAGCGGCAATCTGGCGGTGTCGGCGGCAGGTGGCATCGATAACAGCGGCACGACGTATGCGCAGCAATCGGTGTCGGTCAGTACGCCGGGCGCGCTGACCAATAGCGGCACGCTGGCCGCGCAGCAGAACCTGAACGTGACCACGAGCAGCGTTGAGTCGAGCGGGACGCTCGGCGCGGGCGTCAACAGCGATGGATCGATCGCGCAGTCGGGGGACCTCACCCTAAGCGCGACAGGCACGTTGTCGGCCACCGGCACCAATATCGCCGGTGGCAATGCAACGCTTCAGGGTGCGACGGTCAATCTCTCGGGCAGCAGCACGGCCGCGAATGGCGATCTCGCGCTGACGGCGACGAGTGGCGACCTGAATGCGTCGGGTGCGAAGATCGACGCCGGCAACGCGCTGACGGTGCTCGCAGCAGGCACGCTCGACACCAGTTCCGCGACGCTTGACGCCACTCAACTTGGCATTCAGGCCGCGAACCTCGTGAACCGAAACGGCACGATCACGCAGACCGGAACGGGCGCAACGAGCGTCGACGTCTCCGGCACATTCGACAACACCGGCGGCAAGCTCCAGACCAATAGCGCAAATCTCGCACTCGGCCCCGCCGCGCTGCTCAACGACCACGGCACGATCACGAGCTCCGGCAACGGCACGCTGTCGGTCAACACCGGCGTGCTGTCGAACAATGGCGGCACACTGGCGACGAACGGCGCGCTGGATATCCACGCGGGTGCGGTGTCGAACCGGGGCGGCACGCTCGCGGGCCAGTCCACGGCCACGCTCACGGTGGCGTCGCTCGATAACAGCGCGGGTGGCTATATCGGCGCGCAGAACGTATCGATCGACGATACGGGCGCATTGAACAACGCGGGCGGCACGGTGCAAGCCGATGGTCTGCTCGACGTATCGGCTCAAACCGTTGCAAACGATGGCGGCTCGATTGCAAACGGCGGCACGGGCAAGACGACCGTGAACGCGAGTGGCGCGCTCACCAATACCGGTAGCGGCATCATTGGCGGCAATGGCGACGTGTCGGTATCCGGCGCGAGCATCGCGAATGCGGGCGGTACGATTACGGCCGGCGGCACCGCGTCCGTCACCTCGGGCGGTGCGCTCGACAACCGCGCCGGGTTCATCCTGGGCAACAGCGTGGTCAACGTTTCCGCACAGGGCGCGCTCGACAATACCGGCGGCCAGATCGAAGCGAACGCCGCGACGGCGACACTGGCGATCTCGGGCGCGTCCATCGACAACACCAACGGGCGCATCGCCAACATCGGCACCGGTGCGACGGGTATCAATGCGGCGACGGTGACGAACGCCAATACGGGCGGCATTACTGGAGCGGGCATGATCGGCGGCAACGGCGATGTGAGCGTCGACGCGCAGACGCTGTCGAACACAGCCGGTGCGCAGATCCTGTCGGGCCACGACCTGACACTGAACGTCGCGCAATCGGCCGACAACAGCGGCGGCTCGCTCTCGGGTACAAACAACCTCACCCTCGATGGAGCCGGCGTGGCGCTTGCGAACCAGAACGGTTCGTTGCATGCCAATGGCGCGCTCGCGCTGAATGTTGCGTCGCTCGACAATGCGGCCGGCCGTATCGGCAACGACGCCGGCAGCGGCGGCAGCGTCGCGATCGCGGCAGGCACGCTCGCGAACCAGGGCGGCGCTATCGGCAGCGACCAGAACCTGAGCGTCACGACCAATCAGCTCACGGGCGACGGCAGCATCGTCGCGGGAAACGACGGCGCGATCACGGTCAACGGCGACTACACGCAAAGCGCGGCAAACCGGATTCAGGCGAACCACGACCTCACGCTGACCACCGCCGGCAACTTCACGAATCAGGGCAACCTTGGCGCCGTCAATGCGCTGACGGTCAATGCAGCCAACGTGGACAACCAGGCCGGCGCGGACCTCAACTCGGCCAGCACCGTCGTGAACGCGGCGAACGCGATCACGAATGAAGGCCGCATCGAAGGCGACAGCGTCACGACGAACAGCGCGACGCTGATCAATACAGCGGCGATCATCGGCAATACGGTCACGCTGAACGGCAGCCAGTCCATCGCGAATACCGGCGCGGCTGCGATCATGGCCGCCTCGGAACTGAACCTCTATTCGCCCGGCGACATTTCGAACACGGCCGGCGCGAACATGTTCAGCCTTGGCGATATCTACATCGCCGCCGACGCGGCACGCGACGCGAACGGTCTGCTCGCCAACCGCAGCAATTCAGTCACCAATGACCAGTCCACCATCGAGGCCCAGGGCGACATCGAGGTCGCCACGCAGACGCTGACCAACACGCGCCCCGCACCCGCGGTCGAGACCGTGACGACTGACGTCGACACGGTCCACCAGACCAAGCGCGACAAGTACATGGCCTGCGCGACGGGCAACAGCGACAAGGGTTACTGCACGCAGCAGATGTGGGATAGCGGCTACAGCGCGCCGATCGACGCGACCTTCGGCGCCTCGCAGATCGTCTCGCAGACCGCCGGCCCAAATGCGACCGACAACGTGCTGGTCGTCAACGTCAACGGGCAACAGCAGACGATCTGGTACAACACGCTGACGACGAACAGCGACGGTTCGGTCACGGTCAACTACTGGGACGACTACAACCCGAACGTCAACTACCTGCCGTCCACCGAGTATGCAACACGCAGCGATGGACACAAGGGCTATCAGCGCGTCGAGATCGCGCGCGACACGACCACCACGACGCAGCAGGACCAGGTGACAGGGCCGCAGGCACAGCAGGCGCAACTGCTTGCGGGCGGCAACATGACGCTCGCGAATGTCGGCACCATCAATAACAGCTACAGCGCGATCGCGGCGGGCGGTTCGATTCAGATCGGCTCGAGCCAGCAGGACGGCGAAATCGGCAACGGGACCGGCAATTACGGCGGCACCACCGTCAACAACACCGGGCAGACGCTGTACCAGTACCAGCGTCAGGACATCGTGTCGACCTACGCGTGGAACGAGAACATCACGCAGGACGTGGGCACCGTCGTCGAGCCGTCGATCGTGCTCGCGCCCGTGGCAATCGGCGGCACAGGCGGCACGATCATCGCGAACAACGCGGTGCAGATCAGCGCAACGGACGTCAACAACACGAACGTCGCGGCCGCAAATTCCGCGACCGGTGCGACGGGCGGAACGCTGGGCGCCAACCAGCAGATGACGGGCACGCAGGTCAACGCGCCGCAAAGCGTCGCGAGCAGCACGGGCCAACTCGACATCAAGCTGCCCACGAGCGGGCTGTACACGTACCAGACAGCACCCGGCGCGTCGTACCTGGTCGTGACCGATCCCCGGCTGACGAGCTATACGAGCTTCATCTCCAGCGACTACATGCTGCAGCAGCTTGGGCTCAATCCGCAGACCGTGGAAAAGCGGCTCGGTGACGGCATGTATGAGGAGCAACTGGTGCGCGAGCAGATCACGCAGTTGACTGGTCGCGTGTATCTGCAGGGCTACACGAACAATCTCGACGAATATCAGGCGCTGATGACAAACGGCGTGAACGTCGCACAGCAGTTCGGGCTCGAACCCGGCATCGCGCTGACGGCCGCGCAGATGGATGCATTGACGAGCGACATCGTCTGGCTCGTGAGTCAGACCGTCACGCTGCCTGACGGCACGACGCAGCAGGTGCTGGCGCCTGTCGTCTATCTTGCACAGAGCCATGCGAACGACCTGCAGCCCACCGGCGCGCTGATTTCGGCCGACGACGTGGAGATTCACGCCACCGGCAGCGCGACCAATTCGGGCGTGATCAAGGGCGGCACGCAGACGGTGGTGAGCGCGACCGATATCCTGAACCGTGGCGGCTCGATCGGCAGCAGCGGTACGGACGGAACGACGGTTCTTTCCGCGACGCACCACGTGGTGAACGCCTCGGGCATGATCAGCGGCAATCGCGTCGCGGTGCTGGCAGGCAATGACATCGTCAACACGACGCTGGTCGACGTCAACGGCATCAGTTCGGCGGCCGGCAGCAGCAAGGTCAGCCAGACCCTGCTCGGCTCACAGGGCACGATTGCGTCGACCGGCGACATGGTGATCGCAGCGGCCAACGACCTGACCGTGCATGGCGCGAACATCAGCGCGGGCGGCAATGCCCAGATCACCGCGGGCCACGACATTACCGTCGATGCGGTGCAGTCCACCACCTCGCAATCAGTCACGCAGAACGATCAGCATCACTGGGAAGCGGACAGCGTCGCCAACGAGACCAGCGCGATTACTGCCGGCGGCGATCTCGCGATGCAGAGCGGCAACGACACAACGTTCAGGGGCGCGACGGTGACGGCCGGCGGCGACATGGCGGTCGTCGCGGGCGGCAACCTGACGGCGACCACGGTCACCGACACCGCGAAATACGACAACGTCGCCATCGACGACAAGACCCGCAAGGAAGTCGACCATACCTACGACGAACACGCAGTCGGCACGGTCTTCACGGCGGGTGGCAATGCAACGCTCGGCGCGGTCAGCACGGATGCGGGCAAGGGCAATGTGACGCTCACGGGTTCGAGCCTGACTGCCGGCATGACGAACGGTGTCGACAACGGCACGGGTACGGCAACGATCGCGGCCACCGGCAACGTGACGATCAACGAGGCGCGCGAGGAGCACGACAGCTACCAGGCGGTTGAATCGAAGCGCGGCAGTTTCGTCAGCGGCTCGACCACCGATACGATGCAGGCCACGCAGGCGAATATTGGTGTGGCGAGTACCGTGTCCGGTGACACGGTGACCGTCAAGGCAGGTCGCGATCTGACCATCCAGGGCAGCAATGTGGTCGGTACGAACGACGTGACGCTTGCGGCGACAGGAAACGTCAACATCACGACCTCGCAGGACACCCTGCAGTCGCAGAGCAGTTCCCAGCGGAAGGAGTACGGTTTCCTGTCGGGCCTGAATCCCTTGAACCAGCTTGACGGCGGCTTGCAGGGGTACACCATCGGCACGCGCACGACCACCGATGCGCAGCAGGCCACCCAGGTGGCGAACACGGGCAGCATGGTCGGCTCGCTGACCGGCAACCTCAACATCACGGCCGGCAACGACCTGCATGCGACTGGCAGCACGTTGCACGCGGCCAACGATCTGAACCTCGCCGGCAAGACCGTCACGATCGATGCGGCATACGACGCTGCGACGCAGAACGAGCAGCAGTCGTTCAAACAGACGGCGATTTCCGCGGGCATCAGCAATCCGGTCATCGCGGCGGTGCAGACCGCGGACCAGATGCGCAAGGACGTGAAGCAGACCAACGGCGACGCGCGGCTCGATGCGCTCGCTGCCGCGACGACCGGACTTGCGGCGAAAAATGCCTATGACGCAGTCATGAGCGACCCGACGGCGGTCGGCGGCGTTGGCATCAACGTGTCACTTGGTACGAGCCATAGCAACAGCAGTTCGACTGCGTCGTCCAGTACCGCAGTGGGCAGTACGGTATCGGCAGGCCACAACCTGAATATTGCGGCGGCTGGCGCGGGCGCGGACAGCAATATCAACGTTATCGGCAGCAATCTCAGTGCGGGCAACAACGCCACGCTCAATGCCGAAGGCGCCATCAATCTGCAGGCCGCGCAGAACACTGATAGCCAGCAGAGTAGCAACAGCGGATCGAATGCGAGTATCGGCGTCACGTTCGGCGTCGGCAAATCGAATGGCATCTCGTTCCAGGCAGGTGTTTCAGGTACCAAGGGCAATGACAATGGCAGCGATACGACTTGGACTAACACTCACGTCAACGCGGGCAATACGCTGACGCTTCAGTCGGGCGGCGACACCAACCTGAAGGGCGCGGTGGCTGATGGCCAGCAGGTGGTGGCGAACGTTGGCGGGAATCTGAACATCGAGAGCCTGCCGGACACGAGCACCTATAACTCGAAGCAGCAGAGCGGCGGTGTGTCGGTGAGCGTGTGCGTGCCGCCGATCTGCTACGGCGCATCGAGCGTGGCCGGCAATTACAGCCAGCAGAAGCTGAACAGCGACTATGCGAGCGTGACCGAGCAATCCGGCATCGGTGCGGGCGACGGCGGGTTCCAGATCAATGTGAAGGGGAATACGGACCTCAAGGGGGCGGTGATTTCCAGTAGCGATGCTGCGGTCCAGAGCGGCGTCAACAGCCTGACGACCGCGACGCTCACGCATAGCGACATCGAGAATACGGCCGAATACAGCGGGCAGTCGGTGGGCATCAGCGGCGGCTACGGTGGCGATATCGGCAAGAGCCAGAGCGGGACCGCCAACAACGTCAACCCGGTGCCGGGCACGACGCTGCCGAAGAGCGGCGGCCTTTCGATGGCGCCCCCGATCGTAATGAGCGCTTCCGGTGACGCGAGCGGCACGACGAAGAGCGCGATCAGCGGCGGCACCATCACCGTCACCGATGGTGCGAAGCAACAGCAACTGACAGGACAGACGGCCGAGGAAGCGGTGGCGGATATCAGCCGTGATACGTCGGACACGCTTGGGTCGGTCGCACCGATCTTCGATAAGGACAAGATCGAGGCCGGGTTCGATATCACGAGCCAGTTCATCAATCAGGTGGGGACGCTCGTTAACAACCGGGCGAAGGAAGCGGATGCGGCGAAGGCCGCGGCGAACGATCCGAATCTGACGCCGGAGCAGCGTGCGGCGGCACAGCAGCAGGCCGATCAGCTCAATGCCGAGTGGGGACCGGGCGGATCGTATCGTCAGGTGCTGACTGCGCTGAGCGTCGCGGCGGGTGGCAACGTGACCGGTAGTATGGGGCAGTTTGCGCAGAGTGCGACGGTGGCGTATCTGCAGGAACTCGGAGCGAGCGGGGTCAAGGCGATTGCAGATTCGCTCGATAGCGATACCGCCCGTGCTGCGCTGCATGCGATTGTCGGCTGCGCGGGGGCTGCTGCGAGCAGCCAGAGTTGTGGTGCGGGCGCGATGGGGGCTGCGGCGAGTTCGGTGCTTGGCAGCCTGCTAGGGCCGACGAGCGACATGTCGGCGGAAGATCGTCAGGCGCGGGAGAATCTGGTGACGAGCCTGGTTGCCGGAATAGCAACCGCCTCGGGAACGAACGCGGCGACGGCAACTGGTGCTGGACAGATCGAAGGGGAAAACAATCAGTTTTCTGTGGTAGCCCCGTCGACTTCACTATTGCCCGGGTGGCTGGAGGCACTTGGCAAGCTCCCTGGCTTCAAGGGTGAAACGGCCAGCAAAGGTGATGGCGTCATCGCCGATCCTGCCACCGAGCTTGATCCGACCATCAAAGCGGGTACGCCGACAGCGACGCCCTCGGGATCGAGTGTGATCGACGACATTTTCAAGACGCCGCCAGCCGTGACCGTGGCCGAGGGGCTGGTTGACTACATCCTTACGTCTGTAAACGGGTCAAAAGCAAGTGTTCCGTCGTCCATCGTGGGCAGCGATGGAAACCTACCGGCCGGAATTGGCGGTGTGGGCACCCCAATCCCGATGCCTCCGAGCAATGACCCGAACGCAACGGCAGAGCAATTTGCAAAAGATGCGTTCAATGGTCAAACCCCCGTGAAAGTTGTCGAGAATGTTACGGGCGAAGGGAGTTGGGTTGCGATCTTGCCAGACGGAACAGCAGTAACGTATCGTCCCGCAGGACAGGCGTCGTCGAAGACTGCCGGTGACATAGCGACAGTGGAAGTCAATAACCCTGCGGTCAAGGCAATCAATAGAGGCGAAATTGCGAAATTTAAGTTCCCTGGAAAATGAGACGGCCATGACTTCATTCCCTGAGATTGACTATCAGAAACAGCTTGTCGTATCTGGACTTGATGATTTCTCTCCTAACGCGGCGCTGTCACAAGTGCATGGAGGTCAATTTGGATTGACCCCCGGATTATGGAGGCAGGCTGTTGTTGACTTTCTCCGCATTAACGTTCACGCCGGACTTCTCGAAGGCACGCATCGCAAGGAGATATCAGGCGAAGCGGGAGCTCGTCTGTTAGAGAACCTGTTGAATTTCGGTGACAAGGCAAACAGCATGGACGCTGAAATACTCTGGAATGCCTTGTACTTCAACGCCACTCCAAAGCTTGCGGAGTTGCTAAGCGGCTTTCATTTAGATAGTTGGGATGCGCTCAGTCAAGGCCTGAATGGCCTGTTCATGGAATCTCTGAAAGAGATGTATTCAAAAGTCTAGACCGGTCGCCAATATCAAAGGTTTTGGGCCCAGCGCGTGGAATAATCGGAACATTGAAGCCGTGATTTCAGCGTGACCAGTCGGATATACAACGGACAATCGCTCCGCGCTGAAGACGCCGGATGGCCAGGTTATCTTGATGGACGTCACAAAGACCACCTTGAGGTTTTTGATGGAAACGGAAACTTTAAGTCTGTCGTCAATCTCGACGGCTCTGTGAGTTCTGACAAGACAAATGCAGCATCTGGCCGGAAACTTAACGTCAAATGAAACCCATAGAATTGACCCGGAACATGAATCCATACACGATCATCGCCAAAAATTGCCCTTGGTCTCCCGAGTATGACGAGGATTCGTTTATTGCGATTCTGCATGAAAAAAAACGAATGGCAAAGAGATCAATATTGGCTCCTTGAGTGGGCACTTTATGAAATTGTAAAAAAAGCAGAGAACTATGAGGAACTGTGCAGCCCGGTCTTCCGCATTTTTAGCGGCACAATGAGTACGATAAGTTCGCACTTTGATCAAAACGATTTGTTCGAGATCAAAAACCTCGAGCGCGAAGAGATTTATGAATTTCGCGAGCGAATTCAAATAGTCTTTGGAGGCTTTTTCGCTAAGCATATGTCCGAACGGGTCGTGTTCGAAGAGGAAAATCCGCTGCTCAGTGGAAAGCACAGATCCTGATCAGTTTTTTAGAATTTGATCATTCGGCTTGCCTGCAAGACCATCAATTTAACTCGCGTATGAAAATCCGAAAAAGGCTGGCGGCCTTGCCGCTCACAGCCATGGTATCGCTCGCGTCCAACGCGCAGCAGACGCCAACACCCGCCGAGACGGCCGCCGCGGCACGCGCAAACGCAGAACAGAACCAGCAGGTTCAACAACAGCACGAAGCGCAGCAACGCGAGGCGGCGGTCAACGCCCCGTCCATACGCTCGACCATCGAGCGCACCTCAGGCTGGCCCGACCTGCCGGTCGAAACGCCGTGTTTCCGCATCGACACGTTCGTGCTGGACGTACCGTCGAGGCTACCCGATCCAGTGCGTGCGCAAGGCGCATCCGCTCTGTCGCTCGACCGCTTCGCGTTTGTGCGCGAATGGCTCGACCACTACAGGGGGCAATGCGTCGGCAAACAGGGCATCGATACGCTCACCAAAAGCCTGCAACAGCAGATCCTGAGCCGAGGCTACATCACGACACGCGTCCTGTTACCCGAACAGGATCTCTCAACCGGGACACTTAAGTTCGCGCTCGTGCCCGGCGTGATCAATCAGATTCGATTCTCCGATTCGTCCACACGCGGCACATGGAAGTCTGCATTCCCTGCGCGTGACGGCGACGTGCTTAACCTGCGCGACCTCGAACAGGGCCTCGAACAGATGAAGCGCGTCGCCAGCCAGGACGTGTCCATGCAGATCGTCCCCACCAGCGTCCCCGGCGAGAGTGACGTAGTTCTGGACTTGAAACGTGCAAAACCTTGGACCGTCGTCGCCTCGATCGACAACTCCGGCACGCGCGCGACAGGCAAACTGCAAGGTAACCTGAGTCTCGGTCTCGACAACCCGCTCGGCCTGAACGACATCTTCAACGTGGGCGTGAGCCAGGACCTCGAATTCGGTGACAAAAGTCTGGGCTCGCATGGCTGGAACGGCTCGTATTCGGTTCCGTGGGGCTACTGGACCGGCACACTGTCGGCGTACACGAACACGTACTATCAGCAGATCGCGGGGGCCAACCAGATATTCGTCTCCAGCGGCAATGCGCAGACGGTCGACTTCAAGCTGCAACGCGTCCTGATGCGCAGCCAGAACAATGTCCTCGGCGCACAGTTCCGACTGACGAAGCGCTTTGGCGAGAGCTTCATCGAAGACACCGATATCCCCCAGCAGCACCGCAACAACACGTTTATCGAAGCGGCGCTGACCGATCGCCACTATTTCGGTGCCGCGCAGTTCGACGGGTCGCTTGCATATCGTCAAGGCATTAGTGGCCTCGGCGCGACACCGGACTTTTACCCGGACGGCCCGACCTACCGTTTCCGCATGGCCGTGCTCGACGCCAACCTGTCGGTACCGTTCCAAATCGCGAACCAGCCGCTCCGGTACGTGACGTCCGTGCATGGCCAGTTCACGAACAACACGCTGAACTACATCGACGACCTGACGATCGGCAGCCGCTACACCGTGCGCGGCTTCGACGGTGAAACGATGCTGGCCGCCGAACGCGGTTTCTACTGGCGCAACGAACTCCAGTTGCCGATTGGCTCAACAGGCCAGTCGCTCTATGCGGGCATTGACTACGGCCATGTATTCGGACCGAGCGCCGTCTATCTTGCTGGCACACAACTGGCGGGCGCCGTGGTCGGCATCAGAGGCAGCACATCGGCGAAGGCCGGTGCGCTCGCCTATGACCTGTTTGCCGGCACCCCAATCTATAAGCCCTCGGGTTTTCCGACGGCGCAAGTAACGGTCGGCTTTCAGGTAACGGCGCAATTCTGATGATGGCGTCGATCATTTCTGTTTTATTCAAAAGGAGAACAAGGAACATGTCAAAGATATATGGAGTTTCGGTGCTCGCTACCGCTCTGGCATTGGGCGGATGTGCAACGGAGTCGTCGCATTCGCTGCCGGTTCAGCCGGTGAGCGTTTCCCAGACGCCCTACGCGGGCCAGCGCATCGAGATGGCCGTGGGCAAATTCGACAACCGGTCCAGCTATATGCGAGGAATTTTCTCCGGCGGAGTCGACCGCCTTGGCGGGCAGGCCAAGACCATTCTGATCACCGCCCTGCAGCAGAGCGGGCGCTTCAATGTGCTCGATCGTGACAACCTCGACGAAATCCGTCAGGAAGCTGGCTTCATGAAAAAGGGGCAGGCGATCAAGGGCGCGAACTTCGTCATCACGGGTGACGTCACCGAGTTTGGCCGCAAGGAAGTGGGTGATCGCCAGCTCTTTGGCATTCTCGGCAGCGGCAAGAACCAGGTGGCCTATGCAAAGGTCAGCCTCAACGTGGTGAATACCACGACCTCGGAAGTCGTGGCGTCGAGCCAGGGGGCGGGGGAATACAGCCTGTCGAATCGCGAGATCATCGGCTTTGGGGGCACCGCCAGCTACGACTCGACGCTGAATGGCAAGGTGCTTGACCTCGCGATCCAGGAGGCGGTCAACCACCTGGCTGCGCAGGTCGATCAAGGCGTGCTCAAGGTAACGCGATAGGCGCACGACGCAGCGGCGTCGCACAGCTTTTCGTGCGACACACCACCACACTGACGGGATTCACAATGAAACATACGCGCCCGATACGGGGAATGAGCCTGCCGGCAATGACAGTTGCGGTGCTCCTCACGGGATGTGCGGCAAGCAGCCCACCGCCCCTTTATCAATGGACTGGCTACCAGCCAGCAGTCTATGACTACCTGAGGGGAAACAAGGACCCGCAGCAGCAGATCGACGCACTCGAAAAAGCGCTGCAGGAAATCCGCGCAAAGGGCGGCACGCCCCCGCCCGGTTTTCATGCGCAACTCGGGATGCTGTACGCGAGCGTTGGCAAGGACGGGCCGGCTATGGAACAGTTCGGGGCCGAGAAAGAGCTGTTTCCGGAATCCTCGACCTACATGGATTTCCTGATGAACCATAAAACGAAACAGCCTTAAGCGAGCCGTCATGTCCAGATTCCTTTCTTTCAGACTTTGGTTTGCCATCTCGACGTTCACGTTGCTGGCTGCGTGCGCGCAACCCGTCAAGCATGTCGATTACACCGCCTTCAAAAACAGTCGGCCGCATTCAATCCTCGTTCTGCCGCCCGAAAACGATACGACCGACGTGCAGGCGACGAACAGCATGCTGTCGCAGATGACGATGCCACTTGCCGAAGCGGGCTATTACGTGGTGCCAGTGGCGGTGATGGATGAGACATTCCGCCAGAATGGCCTGACCGTCCCGGCCGATATTCAGGCCACCTCGCCCGCAAAGCTTCGGGAGATCTTCGGTGCTGACGCAGTGCTGTATTCGAAGATCACGCAATTCGGCACCGCATACCACGTGCTCGATAGTGCGACTGTCGTCACGGCGTCGGCGAAGCTGGTAGACCTGAGGACAGGCGATGTACTGTGGCAGGGGAGCGCGAGTGCCAACAGCAATGAGGGGAACAACTACAGCGGGGGCGGCTTGATCGGCATGCTCGTGACCGCGGCGGTCAAACAGATTGCAAACTCTGTGACGGACAAGAGTCACGATATTGCTGCCGTGACGAGTTACCGGCTGCTGCACGCGGGGCCGCCCAATGGGCTGCTATATGGTCCGAGATCGCCGAAATCCGGCACGGACTGAGCAGGCCAGTTGCTTCAACCGGGCGCCGACGAGCCTGTCAGTTTTCTTGTGTGCCGAGGTCATGAGACGATACCGAAAGGAACGCCCTTATGACCGAAACAACAAGCATGACAAAGAAGAGCAAGAAACCGAGCACGCCGAAGCTGTTTCCGGATGAACTGATTGATCAACTGCTGGCCCAGGTGCAGAACAAGGATGCCGAGTCGATTCTCGGTGAATCGGGCTTGGCCGGCCTGCTCAAGAAGCAACTCGCCGAGCGCATGCTGGCGGCCGAACTGACGCATCACCTGACGGCTGAGGCCGAGCAGGGCAACGCCGGCAACCACCGCAACGGCACGAGCCCGAAGACGGTCATCACGCCCAATGGCGAGTTGAATCTGGATATCCCGCGTGACAGGCAGGCGACGTTCGAGCCGCAACTGGTCGGCAAATACCAACGTCGATTGCCGGGATTCGACGACCATGTGATCAGCATGTACGCGCGCGGTATGAGCGTGCGCGAGATCCAGGGCCACTTGCTGGAGCTGTACGGACTGCAAGTGTCGCCCGACCTGATCTCCACCGTCACCGATGAAGTGCTGGCTGAAGTCGAGCAATGGCAGCAACGACCGCTTGAGGCGATGTATCCGATCGTGTATTTCGACGCTCTGCGGCTGAAGATTCGCGACGAAGGCACGGTCAAAAACAAGGCGGTGTACCTGGCGCTGGGTATCCGCGCCGATGGCCGCAAGGAAGTGCTGGGCCTATGGATCGAACAGACCGAAGGCGCCAAGTTCTGGCTAAAGGTCTTCAACGAGCTGAAGAACCGCGGTTTGCACGACATCCTGATTGCGGTGGTCGATGGCTTGCGCGGCTTTCCCGAAGCGATCGAGGCGGTTTATCCGGCCGCGCAGATCCAGACTTGCATCGTGCATTTGATCCGCAATTCGCTGAATCTGGCGAGCTGGAAAGACCGCAAGCCGTTGGCTGCCGCGCTCAAGCCGATCTATCAGGCCGCCACGGCCGAAGCGGCGGCAGCCGCGCTCGAAGCCTTCGCTCAAAGCGACTGGGGCCGCAAATTCCCCACCGTGGCGGCGATGTGGCAGCGTCAATGGGAGCAGGTGATCCCGTTCTTCGCCTATCCGCCCGAAGTGCGTCGGATTATATATACGACCAACGCCATCGAGAGCATGCACATGCAACTGTGCAAGATCGTCAAGAACCGCGGCCACTTCCCCAGCGACGAAGCCGCCAGCAAGCTGCTGTATCTGGCCTTGCGCAACATCGAAAAGGATTGGAAGATGCCGCCTATCACCTGGCGGCAAGCGGTCAATCAGTTCGCCATTCTGTTCGGCGAGCGCTTCACCAACGCCATCAGCTGAGACTTTTTACAGCGACCTCAGCACACGAAATTCCTGACACGTCC
>NZ_NPIH01000239.1 GCF_012275575.1 Paraburkholderia sp. SG-MS1
ATCGAGGATGTCGTGGCGGTGGTCGGGGCCGCGTTGATCGTGGTGTCGTTGCACGGGTTTTGATGGTGGCGTATCGATGCCGTGACGCGTCGATGCTTGGGCCGTGAGACGAAAGCGGGGAGACGCCTCTCCCCGCTTTCACCAATCAGCTCGCCTGCGCGACCTGCGAATCGGCGGGCCCTTGCCTCACCGGCGCCGCCGGGGTGGTGGTGGCAGGCGGCAGCAGCTTGCCTTGCACCAGCAAGCCCAGCGTCTTCACCGCCAGCATGCCGATGATCACATTCGCCGCCACGAACAGAACCGGTGCGGCCCATTCGAGCGGACCGGCGGCGCCGCGTTCGAGCATCCGCAGAACCATCGTCGGCAGCGCGGCCACGCCGAAGCTGAAGGCCCAATACCCAGGCACGAACGCTTGCTGGCGGATCCACGGCAGCAGCCGCACCAGCAATAACGCCTGATACAGCCCGCCACCGAGCAGGGCCAGCGCGAACAGATCAGGCGTGCCGCTGCTCAGGCTCAGGTAAGTCAGGCCGCCGACGACCGGCGGCGCGAGTTGCACGCCGAGGATCGGGCGCAATGCTTCGGGCAGTGGCTCATGGACGGCGGCGCGGTGCAGAATCAGCGATTCGAGTGCGAGCCATGACAGCACGCCGGCGCCGAAAAGCAGCTCGCCCAGCTGATGAAAACCGAAGGCGGCGGCAGCCGTCCCGGCGACGAAACTCGGCGCGACGGTCGGCAGATAAATGGCCGGCGTGATCAGTTCAGGCTTGCGTCCGCCTTGCCAGAGCCGTCCATGGAGATACACGCCGAGCGCCAGTTGCGCGAGCGCGGCGACGCCGAACAGGCCGAGCGCCGGAGTATGCGCATACGGCTCCAGCTGTTGCGCGGCGAGCAGGCTCGACACCGGCCCGAGCGCCGCAAACGACGATTGCACCGGATGCTGCATTTCCGCGCGGGCGTCGGCGGCCTGCGTCAGCCACTTGTGCCCGTACGCGGCCATCACGACGAGCCACACGGCGAGCGCCGCGACCGTCAGCAGGGTGCCCGCTACGGCGGGCAGATGCCATACCCTGAGCGCCACACGCCACAAATTGGCGAACGCCAGCGCGCCCACCGCGATCCCGAAGAAAGCAACTGGAACCGCACCACGATTGCCGTTCATCACCGAGCCTCCGAAAGTTGCGACGCGCCCCGATGTTCCGGGATTGCGCGATCGATGGCTCACTGTAAAAGGCGGCGGCCGATCGGTGAACGCGACAAACGCTCGACAAATGGCGCGATCGTCTCAATCTGCGGGGTTTGCCGTTTCGTCGCGGTTGGCGAGGGGTGCCTCGAAGAAGGGAGGGTTAGACGCACGCGGCGCGGCATTCGGCCGCCGCCGGGTCGCGACGACGGCCGTCAGGCCGACATGCGTTCGAGCATCGCGAGCAGCGCGTCGAAAGAAAGCGGCTTGCGCGCGTAGGCGATGGTGGGATTTGGCTGCACCGGAATGTCCGACGCCGCGCTGCACAGGATGATAGGAATTTCGCGCAGAGCGGGGTCGGCATACAGCGCCGCACATAGCTGCAGTCCCGACATGACTGGCATCATGCAGTCCGACACGATGATGTCGGGCCGTGTCCTGCGTATCTGTTCGAGCGCGGCGGCCCCGTTCGACGCCGTCATCACGGTATAGCCGTGCCTCTCCAGCAACAGCCGCCAGACCGTGAGGATGTCGAACTCGTCGTCCACGACCAGAATGGTTTTCATGAGCGGCTACGTCGTGCGCCGTGGCTGCAGCGTGGCCGACAAGCCCTGCGCTGTGGACGCGTTGGCCGACACGCCACTGTCGATCACGTCGAGGCCTTGCGACGAAATCACGAGTTCGCGCAGCGAAGTGTCATGCGCGCTTTCACGCTGCTTGACGATGGAAATCATGCGCCGCAGACCCGTCTCGGACTCCGCGTAACGCAGCAGCACGAGGTTCTCGGTCAATGCCGAGACCCGCACGCTCTTCGCGTAACCGGGGTCGGCGTAAAGCGGCAGTTCTTCGGTCAGCAGCGTGGTGACACCGATTTCGCGAAGCTGATGCAGCAGCGCATTGAGGAACAGGCCGAAGCGCTCGGTGCGCAACGCCGAATCGCGGAAGCCCTCCACACCGTCGATCACGATGCGCGACGCGCCGATTCTCTTGACGGTGGCAAGCGCGTTGGCCGCGAGTTCGTCGACGGCGAGTTCGATGGCCGGTTGCCATTGCACGACGAGGCGGCCGTCTTCGTATCCTTCGGTCAGCGCGATCGAGACCGCCTCGGCTTTGCCGATCAGCCGTTGCGGTCCTTCGTAAAAGCCGAGATACACACAGCGTTCGCCGCGCGCCACGCCGGCCGCGAGGAACTGCAAACAAAGCATGGTCTTGCCGACGCCCGACGGTCCGATCAGCGTAGTCGTCGAGCCTTGCGCAAAGCCGCCGCCGAGCAGGCCGTCCAGATGCGGCAAGCCGAAGCCGAGGCGCGTGGTGAGATCGACCGGGCCCGGCTTCATCGCGCATTGCGCTTCGAGGCGCGGGTACATCAGCAGCCCGCTTTCGGCGATGCGGAAGAAGTGCTTGCCCATCAGATGGTTGCGCGCGCGCATCTTGTGCACTTCGATTTCACGGGCGCGGCGCATGCCGTCGCTGTAGCGGTTCAGTTCGATCAGACCGTCGACCAGCGTGTGCTCGGGATGCGGTTCGTTGCCGGAGAGCGGCGCGAGCAGCAACGTGGTGCAATCCATGGCTGCGACCAGCGCATTGAGCTCGTGAATGAACTTCGACAAGGACAGCTCGGTTTCGCTGAACTCGCGCGCGCTGCGGAAGCCGTCGATGATCATCAGACTCGGCCGGTAGTCGTAGATGCTCGATGCAATCAGCTTGAGGAAGCCGTCGAGACCGTCCTGCATCAGCTCGTGATAGCCGGAGACGAACAGCATTTGCTGTGCGACGGCGGTCTCGTCGAAGAAGCTCAGGCCTTTGAGGTGTCCCAGCAGCTTATCGTGCGACTCGGCGATCAGCGTCATGTACAGCACCTTCTCGCCCTGGCGTACACGATGAAAGCCGATCTGGCTCGACAAAATTGTCTTGCCGGCCCCCGCCATCCCTTCCAGCAGATAGACGCCGCCGCGGACCAGACCTCCACCGAGGATATCGTCGAAGCCGGGCACACCCGTTTCCACGTTGGCCCGGACGCCAGGAGAAGAGATCGCGCTCGAAGGGGTCGCGCCAGGCCGGGAGAACGGTTGAGATTCGGGGATAGTCATTGTCGATCTGTCATCCAGAGTGCGGAAAAGCGACGGTGCGTACCGAAACCGTCTTGTGCTCGAACTGAACATTGCCAGCAATTCGTATTCCCACGGGTGCCTTGACGCGCCTGGGAATTGAATGCCCGTGATTCTATCCGGCCACGGCGCGCTCCGGGAATGAAACGGCGGCGCGTACGGGCTGTGGATGAGTGTAGCGGAAGGGGGAGGAGACGCGATGGTCGATGGTTATCGACGTGCGGTGGCGAGTCTTGTTTTCGGTCCGATGTAACGATGTCGCTTCGCGCATGCAAAAACGACGCGCATGCGCGAGCCGCAGGCGTTGCTCACGCGCCGGACGGCAGCGATGCAGAGCGCGGGCGGTCCGGGCCCTGGCCCGCGCTTACCGGCGGCTTAGCTACACATGAAGCTGCTCGCCGCGTTGACGTCGCCGCCCTGGTAACGGGCCACTTTCGGATACGCGCAGAGTGGCCGCGTGCGTCCCGTGCCCCAGCCAGCCGGAACGTCGGCGTTGGGCGTGACGCTGCTCGCATCGCGCGCGCTCGCGAGCACGCCGTCCGGCGCCTTGCCTTGTTCGACCCACGCGATCATCGGCGTGAGCAGGTCGAACTGGTCGGTGCTCGGGCCGCCGCTGCAATGGTTCATGCCGGCGATCGTGTAGAGCCGCGCGAAGTTCGAGGCGTCGCCGCCGTTGGCCGCACTCAGGCGCTGATACCAGTCGGTCGTGTCGTTCGATGAAAACACCGGGTCGCTCGTGCCGTGATAAACCATTAGCTTCGCGCCGCGTTGCTTCAATGCACCCAGGCTGGTTTCATCGGGCGGCGTCATGAACGACCAGGCCGACTCGCTGTATGCACCGCCGGTGGCGAAGATTTTCGGTGCGTCGGTGTCCATGCTGAAGTTCAGCGCGTAGGCGGACAACTGGCTCAACACGGCGGCGCTTTGCGGCGGGGTCGTGAATGTGAAGGCCGCCGCGGCCGGATCGAGCGTGATCGAATTAGCCTGCTTCCATGCCGACCAGCCCGGGCCAAGACCCGCGTCGTACGGAAAACTTGAGTACAGCGCCGTACCCGCACTGTTGCGCGCGCCCGAGAACACGTTGCCGATCGCGTCCTTCTGCGCGCTCGTCAGACAGCTTCCGTCGCGCGCGTTGTTCGCGCAGGTGGGAACGTCGTTGGCCAGGCTGAAATTTGCCTGGCATGCCTTGATATCCTGAATGAGGCCGTCACTCGCGCCGTCGAGCGCGTCGCACTTGGCCAGTATCTTCGAGGCGACCATCTGACGTTCGGCGGCGGTAAAGCCGGTCGTGATGTCGGGCAAACCATTGGCCGTGGTCGCGGTCGCGACCTTCGCCAGTTGTTGCGCGCTCCACATCTCGCCGATCGCGGCCTTCGGCAGATGGAAGCCGGGGTCGCCCGCAATGATGCCGTCGTATTCGGCCGATGAGCGCGCTGCCGCGACCAGCGCGTGGCGGCCGCCGTTGGAGCAGCCGTCGAAATAGCTGCGGTCCGGCGCCTTGCCGTAGGCGAGCTTGATCACCTGTTTGGCCATCGGCGTGAGCGTGGCGACCGCGTGATAGCCGTAGTCGATGCGCGCCTGCGGGTCGAGCCCGAACAGCGGATTCTGCGAAGCGCTATGCCCCGCATCCGAGCTGATGACCGCGAAGCCCATGTTGAGCGCGTCGTTGGTCGGACCGCCGCCGCCGATCTCGCCGGTGGCGGTCAGGACGTTGCCGTCCAGACCACCATTGGCCTGGTAGAAGAAGCGGCCGTTCCATGCCAGCGGCAAGCGCATCTCGAAGCCGATCGCATACGTCTTGCCGTCGACGCTGCTCACGCGCTGGTTCATGTTGCCCTGGATGAGGCAGTGTTCGGCGACCGGTTTGTCGGCCACTTTCAGCGTGCCGGCCGCCACGTCTGTCACCGTGGTGAAAACCGTGTTGGCGAACGTGAGTTTCGCGGCCAGCGCCGCGCAATTGCCCGTGAGCGTGCCGGGCGTGGCCGCGCTCAGATGCGGTAACGCATTGGCGCTGCTGTGGACACTGCTGTTGCCACTGTCGGTGTCATTGCCGCCGCATGCGGCGAGGCCGAGCGCGGCAGCCGCTGCGAGCGCGATAGAAGTGCGCTTCATGTTCATGCGAGATCTCCTAGAACGAATGACGAATGCCGAGCATCACGCCGGTCTGGCCGGTGCCTGCAGAAGGCGTTGTGCCGCCGCCCCCGCCGCTGACCGAGTAGCGAGCCTTCGCGCTGTTGGCGAGATACGAGCCTTGCGCGTAGACGGCGGTGCGCTTCGACAGCAGATAGGTGGTGCGCAGGGTGCCCATCGTGGCGCGCGTGTCGTGGTCGCTATTGGTGATGTGATAGACCTCGCCGTCGACGATGAAAGCGGGCGTCACGAAATACGATGCGGCGACGAAAAACAGATTCGAGCGCACATCGGCGAGCGCGGCGGACGACGTATCGACGCGGCGATTCAGCCAGCCCAGGCCGAGCTTGGCCTGGCTGCCGAGGTTTGCGTAGGCGCTCACATGCGTGCGGATGTCCTTGTCGGCGGCATTGATGAGCGGAGTCGGCGCTACGCCGTCGAAAAAGTTTGCCGCTGCGGTGCTGCCGCCGCGCTGTTCTTCGTATGAAGCTGCCACGCCGAACAACGGCGTGTCGTACTTCAGCATCACTGACCATTCGCGACATTCCGTGGCATGACCGGGAACCGAACCGGTGCAGGTGCCCTGGCCCGGCGAGTTGCCGGTGCCAGCGGCGTCGCGGCCGAACGAATAATTCGCGCCGAGCGTCACCCCCGCATAGCTGCCGAGGTAGGTCATGGAGTTGTCGGCGCGCGCGTTCGGCACATACGCGTCGAGCGAGCCCAGCCCGTAGATGTCCGGTCCGATCAGGTCCGCGCCCATCAGCGCAAGGTAGGTCATCGTGTACTGGCGCCCGAACGTGAGCGTGCCGTACGGGCTCTTGATGCCCATGAACGCCTGACGGCCGAACAGCCGGCCGCCCTGGCCGAGATCGCCGGCGCGCACATTGAAGCCGCTTTCCAGTGTGAAGACCGCGCTATAGCCGCCGCCGAGGTCTTCGTTGCCGCGCAGTCCCCAGCGTGACGGAAACTCGCCGGTGACGGCGGGCATGCGGAATATGCTCTTGCCCGCTGCGTTCGCGTGGGAAACGTATTCGATGCCGGTGTCGACGATGCCGTAGAGTGTCACACTCGATTGCGCTGCTGCGGCCCCGCTGACCGCGCACAGTGCGCCGCAGAGTAGAAGGCGTGCGGATGCTTGCATGAAAGATGTCTCCAAACCGTTTGATTGAACGTCTGTGTTGTTGTTGTCAGGTCTTCTTGCGGGGCTGCGCGCTCATTCGTCGGCGCGCGGGCGGCGCAGTAACAGCAATGCGGCCGCGGCGGCGATCACTGTCACCGGAATGCTTGCGCCGATCACCGTCGACGAACTGCGCCCCATCGCCAGCAATTGACCGGCGGCCAGCGGCCCGACCACCGAGCCGACGCGCCCCACGGCCACCGCCGCGCCGACGCCGGTGCCGCGCATCGCGGTTGGATAGAACGCGGCGGACAGCGCGTGCAACACCGATTGCCCGCCGATCACGAACATCCCCGCGAAGAATGCGGCGGCGGCGAGCGCACCGAAGCCGGGCGCCATCGAGAGCGCCGCGAGCGACGCGATGATGCCGACGTACATGCCCGCCACCACGACACGGGAGCGCATCCGATCCATCAACATGCCGATGCACAGCGCGCCGATCCCGCCGCCCACGTTGAAGAAGATCTGCACGTAACCGACCTGCGCGCGCGCCAGACCGCTTGCGGCCATCAGCGAAGGCAGCCAGTTGAGCAAGAAGTAGAGGACGATCAGCGTGCAGAAGTAGCTGACCCAGATCTGCACGGTGGAGAGTCCACGCGTGCCGCCGAACAGGATTTCGCCGACTGGCGCGGGCTTGATGCGTCCGTCGTGCGAGGCCTCGGTGAATGCCTTCGAATCCGCGAGAAACAGGAGCAGCAGCGGCACCAGCAGCAAAGGCCCCGCACCGCCCACATAGAAGATGTGGCGCCACTCGGCGTCGCCCGCGCTCATCACGCCGATCACCGACGCGATCACGCCGCCGAACGGAATGCCGCAATACATCACGCTGACGGCGGTGCTGCGCGCACGCGGCTCGACCGCTTCCGACGACAACGCAATCAGGTTCGGCAACGCGCCGCCGAGCCCGATGCCCGTCAGCACGCGCACGATCACCAGTGTGTGAAAGTCGCTGACCAGCGCGGTCATGATCGAGAGCAGGCCGAACAGGCACGCGGAAATCACCAGCACGCGCTTGCGGCCGATGCGGTCGGCGAGTCGTCCGCCGAACATGGCGCCCGGCAGCAAGCCGAAAGTACCGGCGCTGAACGCGAGACCCATCTGTCCGACCGACAGGCCGAACTCGCGCGCCATGCGTGGTGCGGCCACGCCGACCGACTGCAGGTCGAGCCCTTCGAGCAGCGCAATCGCAAAACACAATCCAAGCGTGATCGCGGCGCCCGATCGGCCGGATGCCGCCGGGGCGGAAACGCCTTGCGTCGGAGTCAATGTTCCGGTTCTTTTCACGTTAGTGATCCTTATTAAAATGCGTGGTTTCCGGTTTTGATGAAGTACGGCAGATGCCGGCCAGGCGCCCACGCGCGTGCGGGCCCGAGCCGTCCGGTCGACGGACGGCATGGGCAAAACGGTGGTCAGATCGGCATCAAGCGCGTGATGGGACGCCTCGCCACACCGCAGCGCGCGGCGCATCGTGTCGATGTCCACGTGACGGCGTGTGTGCTACGAGGCCAGCGGCGTCTCTCCATACGCCGCATCGTGATGTGGATTTAATATCAGGTAGGCTGATAAAACAAGTGCAAATTCTTCGGTGAAAACACCTAGCACTCTGGCGGCGCGGAGAATCTAGCCGCGCAGATTCCGAACGAAAGTTTCGAGGTGAGTCTGAAGCGCGCCGGCCACGTCGAGTTCGATGCCTTCCATCATCTGTTTCTCGATGGACTTGACGGCCAGTTCGCATTCGCGCAGCACGGCGCGCCCTTCGTCCGTCAATTGCAGCAGCACGATGCGGCCGTGCGTCGGGTCGGGTTCGCGGCTGACCCAATTGCGGCTCGCCATCGCGTTCATCACTTCGTTGGCCGATTGCGGCGTGATGAACGAGCGCTCGGCGACTTGTGCATTGGACGCCTGCCCCTTCGCCTCAAGCACGGAAAGCGCCGTGAATTGCGCGAGCGTGAGACCGAGCGGCGCGAGCGCTTCAGTCATGCGGCGCCGCAGGATGCGATCGAGGCTGCCGATCACATAGGTCAGGCGCAGGCTGGATCTGCGGGGGCGTGCGGCGGTGGGCTCGGCGGCTGGCTTTTGATTTTTGCTCATGATGGACAGGAGGTTCGGTCTATCCCGCATCTTAGCGCGCCGGCCCCCCGAAACCGTCGCTAGGGGTTTGCACCGAGCCGGCGAATTTCCGCTTTACATATCAGGCAACCTGATATTAAATGTGTCCATCAGGCCGCTGCGCGGTCGACATTCACGGAGAAAACAGATGAACTACGAAGGCCGTTGGAAAACCGTCAAGGTCGATGTCGTCGAGGGTATCGCATGGGTGACGTTGAACCGTCCCGAGAAGCGCAACGCGATGAGCCCGACGCTGAACAAGGAAATGATCGAGGTGCTGGAAGCGGTCGAGCTCGACGCCGAAGCGCAGGTTCTCGTGCTGACTGGCGAGGGCGATGCGTGGACCGCCGGCATGGACCTGAAGGAATATTTCCGCGAGGTCGATGCGGGCCCGGAAATCCTGCAGGAAAAGATTCGCCGCGACGCGTCGCGTTGGCAATGGCAACTGCTGCGCATGTATTCGAAGCCGACCATCGCGATGGTCAACGGCTGGTGTTTCGGCGGCGGTTTCTCGCCGCTGGTGGCGTGCGATCTCGCCATCGCCGCGGACGAAGCGGTGTTCGGCCTCTCCGAAATCAACTGGGGCATTCCACCGGGCAATCTGGTGAGCAAGGCGATGGCCGACACCGTCGGGCATCGTCAGGCGCTGTACTACATCATGACGGGCGAGACTTTCACGGGCCAACAGGCGGCGCAAATGGGCCTCGTCAACAGCAGCGTGCCACGCGCCGGATTGCGTGAGGCGACGCGTGCGCTTGCTGGCAAACTGCTGGAGAAGAACCCGGTGGTGTTGCGTGCGGCCAAGCACGGCTTCAAGCGCAGCCGTGAATTGACGTGGGAGCAGAACGAAGACTACCTGTACGCCAAGCTGGACCAGGCGCAACTGCGCGACCCCGAGCATGGCCGCGAGCAGGGCCTGAAGCAGTTCCTCGACGACAAGGCGATCAAGCCGGGCCTGCAAGCCTATAAACGCTGAGCGTTTTGCGCAGCACCTCAGGTTCGAGCGAAACAGACACGCGAGGAGACACCTATGCATGAAGTGACTTTGTTGATCGACGGCGAGAGCCGCGGCGCATCGGACGGCAAGACGTTCGAGCGGATCAATCCCGCGAGCGGTCAGGCCGCTTCACGCGCGCCTGCCGCGACGCTGGCCGACGCGGACGCGGCGGTCGACGCCGCGGCGCGTGCTTTTCCGGCATGGTCGGCGCTGGCACCCACCGAACGCCGCAAACGGCTGCTCGCCGCAGCCGACCTGATGGACGCGCGTACCGCGCAGTTCATCGAAACCGGCGTGGCCGAAACCGGCGCAATGCCGAACTGGTACGGCTTCAACGTGATGCTCGCGGCCAACATGCTGCGCGAAGCCGCCGCGATGACCACGCAGATCGACGGCGACGTGATTCCGTCCGACGTGCCCGGCAGTCTCGCGATGGCCGTGCGTCAGCCGTGCGGCGTGGTGCTCGGCATGGCGCCGTGGAACGCGCCGGTGATCCTCGGCACGCGGGCGCTCGCGATGCCGCTCGCTTGCGGCAACACGGTCGTGTTCAAGGCGTCGGAGGGCTGTCCGGGCGTGCATCGGCTGATCGGCAGCGTGTTGCACGAGGCGGGGCTTGGCGATGGCGTCGTGAACGTCGTCACGCATGCCGCCGAAGACGCGCCGGCTATCGTGGAACGTCTCATCGCGCATCCTGCGGTGCGGCGCGTCAACTTCACCGGCTCGACGCGCGTTGGGCGCATCGTCGCGCAACATGCAGCGCAGCATCTGAAGCCGGCTTTGCTTGAACTGGGCGGTAAGGCACCCGTGGTCGTGCTCGACGACGCCGATCTCGACGCGGCCGTGGCCGGCATCGCGTTCGGTGCATTCTTCAACCAGGGCCAAATCTGCATGTCGACGGAGCGGGTGATCGTCGATCGCAAGATTGCCGATGCGCTAGTAGAGAAGCTGGCAGCCAAGGCGCGTACCTTGAAGGCTGGCGACCCGGCCGCCGCAGACTCGGTGCTCGGTGTGCTCGAAAGCGCGGCGTCGGCGCGGCGCATCAAGGCGTTGATCGACGACGCGCGCGACAAGGGCGCGCAACTGCCGGTCGGCTGCACGGTCGAGGGTGCGGTGATGCAACCGGTGATCGTCGACGGCATCACGCCCGCCATGAAGCTGTATGCGGATGAGTCCTTCGGCCCGGTGGTCACGGTGCAGCGCGTGGACGGCGACGAAGAAGCGGTTCGGGTTGCTAACGATAGCGAGTATGGTCTTTCCGCCGCGGTATTCAGCCGCGACGTGTCGCGTGCATTGAACGTGGCCAGGCGGATCGAATCGGGCATTTGCCACATCAACGGCCCGACCGTGCACGACGAAGCGCAGATGCCGTTCGGCGGCGTAAAGAAGAGCGGCTACGGGCGCTTTGGCAGCAAGGCGTCGATTGCCGAATTCACCGATCTGCGCTGGATCACGATTCAGACCGGGCCGCGCCACTATCCGGTCTGATCGTCCGAGCTTCGAAGGTTGATCGAAACAGTACATAGAGAAGGTTGTTCCGCCGCATCGAGCGGAGCGCCCGATGCCGTCGCGAGACGGCGCGCAGGCACCTTTCCAGGGAGACAGGCTTTGCATTCCGAGCCGACACAAACGAACACCTCCGGCGCGCCGACGCGATACCGGGCGACGACGATCGGCGCTTCGTCGTTGCGTATGCGGCGGCAGGGGGACGCTTGGTATCTGCAAGCGGCCGAAGCGCTCGGCGAGCATCCGCAGCGTTTGACGCAGCGGCTCGCGAGCGGCGCGCAGGCGCATCCCGAGCGCTGGCTGGCGGCGCGCCGCGGCAGCGACGGTCAATGGATCGGCCTGAGCTACGCGCACGCGCTGCAAAGCGCACGCGCCATCGGCCAGGCTTTGCTGGCGCGCAATCTGTCCGCCGAGCGGCCCGTCGCGATTCTGTCGGGCAATGATCTCGATCATTTGCAACTCGCGCTCGGCGCGATGTGGGCCGGCATTCCGTATGCGGCGATTTCTCCGGCCTATGCGTTGGCATCCGGTGACTACGGCAAGCTGCGCCATACGATCGACCTGTTGACGCCCGGCCTTGTTTTCGTGAGCGGCTACGACGCGTTCGCCAAGGCGATCGACGCGGTCGTGCCGGCCGGTGTCGAAGTCGCCGCCGCGACGTTGCCGCGCGAACCGCAAAGCGGGCGCCAGGTGACGGCGTTCAGTGAGCTGCTGCGCACCACGCCCACCACGGTCGATGCCGCTCACGCGGCGGTGAGCCCGGACGCGATCGCCAAGTTTCTGTTCACCTCGGGTTCGACCAAACTGCCGAAGGCGGTGCCGACCACGCACCGCATGCTGTGCAGCAACCAGCAGATGCTGCTCGAAACGTTTCCCGAGTTCGCCAAGGAGCCGCCGGTGCTGGTCGACTGGCTGCCCTGGAACCATACGTTCGGCGGCAGTCACAACGTGGGCATCGCGCTCTACAACGGCGGCACGCTTTATATCGACGACGGCAAGCCGGTCAACGGCAAGTTCGGCGACACGCTGCGCAATTTGCGCGACATCGCCCCGACTATCTACTTCAATGTGCCAAAGGGCTGGGAAGAACTGACGACCGCGCTGGAGCAGGACGCGCAGTTGCGCGAGACGTTCTTTTCACGAGTGAAGGTGTATTTCTTCTCGGGCGCGGGGTTGTCGCAAGCGGCGTGGGACCGGCTCGAACGCGTCACGGAAAAGTACTGCGGCGAGCGCATTCGCATCATGGCCGGACTCGGGATGACCGAGACGTCCCCATCGTGCCTGTTCACCACCGGGCCCATCATGAGCGCGGGTTACGTGGGCCTGCCCGCGCACGGCTGCGAGGTCAAGCTCGCGCGGGTCGGCGACAAGCTCGAAGCGCGCTATCGGGGCCCTCATGTGATGCCCGGTTACTGGCGCGCGAACGCGGCGGAGCAAGCCGATACGTTCGACGAAGAAGGCTATTTTTGCAGCGGTGACGCGGTGCGCTTCGTCGACGTGGAGCGGCCCGAGTTGGGGCTGCTGTTCGACGGGCGGGTCGCCGAGGATTTCAAGCTGAGTTCGGGCACTTTCGTCAGCGTCGGGCCGATGCGCACGCGGGTCATTTCCGAAGGGGCGCCGTATGTGCAGGACGTGGTGGTGACCGGCATGAACCGCGACGACGTCGGTCTGCTGGTGTTTCCGCGACTCGACGATTGCAGGCGCCTCGCGGGTGTGCCGGCCTCGGCGAGTGCGCGCGAGGTGGTCGATGCGCCCGCCGTGCGGGCACACTTCGCGGCGCTGCTCGACACCCTCAACCGCGGCGCGACCGGCAGCGCCACCACCATCGCGCGCTTGCGGCTGATGGACGTCGCGCCTTCGCTCGACCTCGGCGAGATCACCGACAAAGGCTCGATCAATCAACGCGCGGTGCTGACCCATCGGGCTGCGCTCGTCGAGACGATGTACGACGCGGCGCAGCGCGATCCCGCTGTGATCGTCGCGAGCGCGTGCGGCGCGCTGTAATGCGTGACGCTCGAACCCGGGCACCGACAGGAAATCTGTAGATGAACCTCGACCAACTCGTTGCAATCGACACGCACGTGCACGCGGAAGTCTCGTGCTGCCAGCCGCCCGATCTGTTCGGTAAGGAGGTCGACGATGCCGCTGACAAGTACTTCGGCACCGTGCTGAAGCTCGGCAGGCGGCCGACGATTCCCGAGACCATCGAACATTATCGCGAGCGCAAGATCGGCTTCGTCATGTTCACCGTCGACTGCGAAGCGAATCTCGGCCGGCGGCGCATTCCGAACGAGGAGATCGCCGAATTCGCGCGGAAGAACAGCGACATCATGATCGCGTTCGCGAGCATCGATCCGCACAAGGGCAAGATGGGTGTGCGGGAGGCGCGCAGGCTGATCGAAGAATATGGCGTGCGCGGCTTCAAGTTCCATCCGACCATGCAGGCGTTTTTTGCCAATGACCGCCTGGCTTATCCGCTTTACGAACTGATCGCCGGGTACAAGCTCACGGCCGTGTTCCACAGCGGTCATTCCGGCATGGGCTCCGGCATGCGGGGCGGCGGCGGGTTACGGTTGAAGTACTCGGAGCCGATTCATCTCGACGATGTCGCCGCGGATTTCCCCGATATGAACATCGTGATCGCGCATCCGTCGTGGCCGTGGCAGGAGCAGGCGTTGTCGATCGCATTGCATAAGCCCAATGTGTATATCGATCTGTCCGGCTGGTCGCCGAAGTACTTTTCGCCAGAATTGATCCGTCACGCCAACACGGTGCTGAAGCGCAAAATGCTGTTCGGCTCCGACTTCCCGCTGATTCAGCCCGACCGCTGGCTGGAGGATTTCAGGCAGGTCGGCTTCAGGGAGGAGGTGCAGCCGCTGATTCTCAAGCGGAACGCGATCGGGTTGCTGGGGCTGGGCGATCAGGCCTGAGGGCAAGCGGGGCCGATCGACGGTCGATGTGAGGCAAGCGTGGAAACACTTGCGCATGGCAAAGGCGCGCGCCGTATACAATTCGGCAGCGCCTGATGTTCGCCCGTTTTTTTGCCCGCTTCGTGCCCGCTTCGTGCCCGCTTCCTGCCCCATACCGACTCTATCCGATCCATGCCGAATCCGACCCGGGCCTTCCTTCTCGGCCCGCTCCTGAAAGGCGTTTCACGCTCCTTCTATCTCACGCTGCGCGTGCTGCCCGCCGGCATGCGCGATCCGATCGGTCTCGCCTACCTGCTGGCGCGCGCGGCCGATACGATCGCCGACACCTCGCTGATCTCGCCCGAACAACGTCTCGCGCTGCTGCTGTCGCTGCGCGAACAGGTGAACGGCGCCACGGACGACGCAGCGCTGCGACGCATGGCTGACGAAGTGGCGAGTCAGCAGATCCAGTCCGACGAAAAGGTGTTGCTCGAATCGCTCGGCCCCGCGCTCGACGTGCTGTCGCAATTGAGCGAAGCGGACCGCAAGGCCGTGCGCGAGATCGTCACGACGCTGACCGAGGGCATGGAATTCGATCTGCGCACCTTTCCCGACGAACGATCCGGGCACATCGCGGCGCTTTCCGGATACGATGATCTCGACCGTTATACGTATCTGGTGGCGGGGTGTGTCGGCGAGTTCTGGACCACGATGACCTATGCGCACATGCCGGGCACGCTGAAGGAGCAACCCGGCACGATGGCGCGCCGCGGTGTGAGTTTCGGCAAGGCGCTGCAAATGACCAACGTGCTGCGCGATTGCGGCAAGGACTTGCGCATCGGCCGCTGCTATCTGCCGCAGAGCATGTTGGACCCGTACGGGCTCGCTGCGCGAGATCTGCTTGTGCCGGCCAACTCGCTGCGTGCGCGACCGCTGCTGGTCGAGCTTCTGCGCAAGACGCTCGATCATTTCCGCGAGGCTCTGGACTACACGCTGGCGATTCCGGCGTTTTCCGTGCGTTTGCGTCTCGCGTGTTTGTGGCCGATTCTGATCGGCCTCGAGACACTGTTGCTGCTGGTCGATAACGACGCGTGGCTCGATCCGCAGAAGGTTTCCAAGGTGCGGCGCAATACGGTGTATCGGATCATCGCGTCGTCGCTGCTGCTGGTGTCGTCGAATGGACTGGTGCGCAACGCGATCGAAAAACGCATCGGGCTGATCGAAGCGCGGCTGTAAAAAGCTGCAGAAGATGTCGCTGCATGAGCGGCCTTCCGCGGCATGGCCACTGTTCGGGCAGGGCGCGAGGCGGGCTGCAAGCGTACCGTGCCAGGCCAACTTGACTGCGCAAGAGCGGCATGCCGTATCCCACATGCTAGTAACGCCGGCAGTACTTACCCGATTTAATCTGCATCATTGAATGGCGATCAATCGGGAAACCCCTAGGACCGTGCGTCTCCGGTTCGCGTTAGTCTCTTCTAAAGAGGAGGCGACCCATGAGACAAGCGTTCAATATTGCCGTGGTGCTGTTGCTTGGATATCTGATGGCGGATAGAGCGTTGATGCGCGCGCAAGCCGGAGAGGTCGGGACCATCACGTGCCATCAGGGCGCGCAACTGATCAAATCGAACGCGTTGAAGAAAGGGTTTGGAGACGTTGCAGCCAGCAGTCAGGGAGAAAACTTTCTGTCGAGCTGTCTGGTCACTGGCCGTGGCCAGGTGGGCGATCTCATCGCGCGCGACTGACGTGGTCGCCGGCGTTGCCATATTGACCGGAGCGGACCGTCAGAGCAGCGAATAAAAACGGCGTGCCGAAAGCGCCGAAAAAGCGCCCAGACCGTGAAGGTCCGGGCGAAGTCATCGGGAGCCCCGATGACGGAGGTAATGAATACGGAACTGGCCCGCGCTCGGGGATACCCGGCCGCGGGCCAGTTCATTTGAATCAGCGAGCGCGTTGCATCAACGCGCGGAGCGGCAAACCGGCGCGCGACGGCATAACACAACGATGAGTCATGCAGCCGATCGGCTAACAGCCGTCTATCGGCTGCTTACTGTCCGCTTGATGGCGGCTTACTGGCCGAAGTAGATCGACTTCTGACCGTTTGCCGTGACAGCGTGGCCCGACTGCGACGAGCCGCTCGACACTCCACCGAAGCCACTTGCCGCTGCTTGAGCAGTGCCGTTTTGCGCATCGACACGAGCTTGCGCGGCTTGAATGTCAGCCGGGTAGTGCGGGTCGGCGTGACCCGGTTGATAGCCGGCCTTTTCGAGTTGGACCAGTTCCGCACGCACCTGGGCGCGGGTCACAGGCTGGTTGGACTGCGCAAACGAAGCAACAGGAGCGGCCAGCACAGTGGCGATGACAACAGCTTGAATGAGCGATTTCATGATGAACTACCTCCAGTTCGGATTTTGTCTTGCTGCGAACGTTCTTGTTCGTAGTCAGTGATTACATTGTAGTTTTGCGATGTGCGCAGAGTAATCACCGCTTCAGGTATTGTTTGTTGCGGATTTTGAGACAAATCAGGGGAACTTCGGGGCGACGCGCGGGCGCAGTAGACGCCGTCACTGTCATGCCACGACATCCCACCGGAACTCACGCAGCCCGTCGATCCCGCAAGGCACGCAGCGCTGCATTCTCCCCGCGTGCCTTGCATCAGTGACGAGCGGCTGCTCAACTGCCCGAGAAAATCGGGCCCTGTCCGCCCGGCGTGAACGGCTGGAGCACTTCGTGCGGCACCGGGGCCGGCGCGGCTTGTGCACGCGCGGCCGGTGCCGATGCCGGTTCGCGCAGCGTGAGTGCGCTATCCGGCGTGATGGGCACGCTAGGCTTGGCGAGCAGTTCGGTTTTCCGCATCGACCCAACCGAGGTGCCGAAGTAGTAGCCGATGATGCTGATCCACGCGGTGCCCAGCGCGCCGACGATCACGTTGACGAGGTCCTTGTTGGTCCCCGGTAACGGCTGGAACGCCATCAACATCAGAATGCCGAAGAAGCCCGTGGTGACCGCCATCGCGAGTACCTTGGGTACCCAGTCGCGATTGGTGGTCGCCATCGCGCGCGCATTGGCCCGATCGTCGGCTTCGATACGCGCCATATCGGTTTCGTGCGCAAGTCTCGCCTGGGCCGCGGTCACGACCAGTTGCTGCAATTGCAGAGAGTTCGCACTCTCGGCCTGCCTGATTTTTTCGAGCGCGCTGGGATCGTTCAACGCCGGTTCCACGAAGGCCGGATCGCTCGGCGTGCCGAGCGCATGCGAAATGATCGCCGCCGCAGCCGTCACGCCCAGTCCGACGGGACCGCCTACCAGCCCGGCGAGAAGCGGGGCCGTGCTGCCAATGTTCGACGCTACTTTTGACCAGTCCATCATGCTGCTCCCAGAAGAAGATTGGCGGCCATCCGTTCGGTCCAGCCACGGCTGAAATGAGGCCATGTGTGAAGGTTGCGCAGGTATCGCAGGCGATAGGCGGCGAAGCGCATGACGAACTTCATCGCGTCAGTGCTTTTGACCGCATTCAGGGTGTCTGGGCCGAACTTACCGTCTTCCTTCGCGCCGGACGCTTTTTGCATCCACAACACGACGAGGCCGCCGTTGTAATTCGCGTCGAAGATCTGGAAAGCCACGCGTGGATCGATTTCGTCGAGATGCAGCGGATCCCAGTACTTCTGCTTGGCAATTTCCTTCGCGGTTTCCAGCGGCAGATCTTTCATCGCGCCGTTGTAGCCCTCGCTGCGCGCGACGCGAGCAGTCACGCCCCACATCGTTTCGCCGCCGGGATCGGCCGGATTGAAGCAGTAACCGCCTTCGTTTCCGATCAGAGCCCTGAATGCGTCTTCAAAGTTGTCCATTCGACTTCTCCTCTCCAGCTGTATGTACGACAGGAACGTGGGTGCTTCTGCGGTTACGCTTCGGCGTCGGGTGATACGTCAAGTGATGCTTGAAACGGAAGTGCTGGGCGTGGATTCGAAACGGGTCGAGTGCGCGCATCGGGTCTCGGTGCGTCCGGTGCGCCGCCGCCCTCCACTGCGTTGGCGAGGCGCGCGAGTTGAGTCTCGTGAGCGGTCAACGTGCCCGCATCGCGTTCCAGCGCTTGCGCATACTTGCGCGAGGCGCCACGCAGATCACCCTTGTGATCGAGTGCCCGGCCCATTTCCGCGTAGGACGGCGCAAGATCGGGCCGCAGCGAGATGGCGCGCGAGAGCTTGTCGATCGCTTCGTCGTATCGGCCGACCCTGTCGAGCGCTTCGCCCCAGTCGTGCAGATTGTCGACGGAGCCCGGATTCATTTCGTCGGCCTGTCTGAACGCGTCGAGTGCTTCTTCGTTACGATGCGCGCGCAACAGGACGTCACCGAGAAGGCGCAGGTTTTCGGCTGTCTTCGATTTCTCCCTCGCGCCGGCACGCAATGCTTCGAGTGCGTCGTCGAGGCGTTCCTGCTGTGCGAGGGCGCGGCCGAGACTCGCGTGCAGAATCGCCGAATGCTTGTAGACGGTCAGCGCCTCGCGGGTTTGCCGTTCTGCCTCTTCCGCTTTCGACTCCCCTTGATCGGTCAGCAGCCACGCTTTGCCCGCGAGCGCCCATTCCCTTTGCTCGGGCGAGGGCAGGGTAAGAACCTTGTCGTAGATCGCGATGATCTCGTTGTAGCGGCACTCTTGCGGATGGCATCTGGTTTTCCGGACCTGTGAATAGAGATGGCTGGCGAGAATATTCGGTTCGGCGAGGCGCATCGCTTCGACAGCGATCCCGTGCACGAAATCTTCCAGGTCACGTCCTTCGAACGGCACGGTGCTTTCGCGGGAATTGAACGGGCCGCCTTCTATTTGCACATGGGCAATGTACGAGTCGGCGCTCTCGTTGATTTTCGTGATGCCGACATGAACGACGACGTCCGTGCGCTTGATGATCCCCTTGATGAAGCGGACCGTCGACGCGTACGACATATCCTGACCAGGAAGCTGGATGTCGGGTTGGGAGTCGGTGTCGGTCATCGTGTCGTGAGGAATCGAATCGGCATCCTCGGCGATATCCCGCATGGAAGACATGATTCGCTCTGCGAGAAAGCTCGACGTGTAGCCGCGCTGTGAAAGTGATTGCGGTGTTTCGACGGGCGGCACCAGCAATTGCCGGTTGAGCACGCCGCGCACGACGAGGCAGGAAAAGCCGATCGCAAGCAGAAGGAAGAACCACGGCAGAATGTATGGCCACACCTGCTTCGGACCCGTGCCGATAAAGCCGACGGCACGCCATCCGAGCGGCAGGAATCCGGCGAAACGGCGGGTTTGGCGACCATGGCGCCTTGGTGCGGCGCAGCCTGGACGGAATGGCCGGCCGCGCCAATTCATTGGCCGACGTGGACTTTGCATACTCGACATGACGCACCTCGTTTCAAAGCGTTGTTGGGCACTGCGCGACTTGACTGGGCGCAATAACGCATTGAACGTGCCATGAGGACGCCGGCCCCTGTGCAAGCGGCGTGTGGGTAACGCAGAGGTCGCGCACGTGAAAAGTGTTGTGCGCAAGCCAACGCATTCGGGAGGGAAGTTGGCCGGCGGATGACATCGCGTGGGACAAGCCCACGGAAGACAGGAAGGAACGGCTGCGAGACAACCTGCTTGTCGCGTCCTGCTCTGAGAACGAAGCAGGTGCGGCGTTATTCAAGCGACGCAGTACGTCGCCGCTTCATTGCCCGCTTTCTCGCGACACAAAAAAAATGCCGTTCAGCCCCGGACTGAACGGCAAGATACTATGCGGCCACGTACTACACGGCCGCATACGTTTTGCTCAAACCGCAGCGGGACGCCATTTCAGCAGACGCTGCTCGATTGCGGTCAACAGATAGTCAGCCGCCAGCGCGACCACCGCCAGCACGATCATTGCCGCGAACACGCCGCTCGCATTGAATGCACCTTGCGCCGTGGAGATCAACAGGCCAATCCCCTGCTTCGACCCGAGAAACTCTCCGACCACCGCGCCGACCAGCGCAAAGCCGAAGCTCACGTGCAAGCTGGCGAGAATCCAGCTCAGCGCCGACGGAATCACCACCGACGTCGTCACCTGGCGGCGCGACGCGCCGAGAATCTGCGCATTCGCGATCATGTAACGGTCGGCTTCACGCACGCCCTGGAACGCATTGGCGAACACGACGAAGAACACCATCACCACCGCGAGCGCCACCTTCGACGCCATCCCGAGGCCCAACGCGATCACGAACACCGAGCCGAGCACCACCCGCGGAATCGAGTTCGCAATCTTGATGTAGAGGCTGAACACATCGGAGAGCAGCTTGTTGCGGCCGAGCACGATGCCGCAGAAGATGCCCGCCACCGAGCCGATGATGAACCCAAGCCCGGTTTCTTCGAGCGTGACCCACACCTGGGTGAGCAACGGGCCTTGCGACGTGCCGTTCACGAACCAGTCGACGATCTGATCGAAAATGGCGGTCGGCATCGAGAAGAAGAACGGGTCGATCCACTTCAGGCGCGCGGACAGTTCCCACCCGCCGAGCACGACCACCAGCACGAGCACGCGCAGCGTGATCACGAGCGCATGACGTTGCCGGATGCGTTTTTGCGCGACGCGTTCGACATGCGCGAGCGACGCGGCGTCGATGCCCGAGGGCATCATCTGTTGAGGGGTAGTAGACATGTTTGCCGTTCCTTGATTATCCGATCTGCACTTCTTCGCGCAGGTCGTGCCAGATGTCGCGCGAGATTTCGATGAAACGCGGGTCGTAGCGAACCTCCGAGGTGACGCGCGGACGCGGCAAATCGATTTCGTACACCTTCTTCAGCGTCGCGGGGCGCGCGGTCAGCACGAACACGCGGTCGGCGAGCGCAATCGCTTCTTCCAGATCGTGCGTGACGAACACCACCGATCCGGCACCGCCCCACAATTGCAGCAGTTCGTCCTGCATCAAGGTGCGCGTTTGCATGTCGAGCGCCGAGAAGGGCTCGTCCATCAACAGGATTTCAGGCTTGTTGATGAAGGTCTGCGCGAGCGCGACGCGCTTGCGCATGCCGCCCGACAGTTGATGCGGATAGTGCTTGCCGAACTTGTCGAGGCCGACGCGGCGCAACCATTCGTTGGCTTCCTCGTACGCGGCGGACTTCGAGCGGCCGCGATACAGCGGACCGGCGGCCACGTTGTCGAGCACCGTGCGCCACGGGAATACGGCGTCGGCCTGGAACACGAAGCCGATGCGCGGATCGATGCCGTCCACGGGCGCGCCCATCACGCGCACTTCGCCGGTGGTAGGCTTCAGCAAGCCGGTAATCATGCTGAGCGTGGTGGACTTGCCGCAACCCGTCGGGCCGACCACCGCGACGAATTCGCCGCGCGCCACCGACATGCTGAAGTCGCGCAGCGCGACCGTCGCCTTGCCATCCGGCGAAATGAAACGGCACGACACGTTGCGCATCTCGATCGCTGGCGTATCGCGTGACATAGGTTGATTCATCGGCTGGTGCCTCGCAGTGCTCGTGATGTTGAAAAAAGCCTTACTTCGTCGCGGTCTTGACCGGCGCCGACAGGTAGTCGTTGCTGTAGGTCCTGGCGAGATCGATGTGCTTACCCTTCACGGAAGGATTGAACGCGGACAGCACCTTCAGCACGGTATCCGGGCCGTCGGCGGGCATCTTGCCGTCCTTCGTAAACATCGGCAGCGATGCTTTCAGCGCGCCGACGTACAGGTCCTTGTTGTTGCCGTAGTAGTCCTTCGGCATCTTCGCGGCGATCTCCTCGGCGCTGTGCGTCGAAATGAAGTTCAATGTTCTGGCGAAAGCGTGCGAGAGTTTCGCCGCCTCGTCCTTGTGCGACTCGGCCCAGGCGCGTTGCACGTAGAAGCTCGAAGCCGGATACGTGCCGCCGAGCGCGGCGCGCGTGCCTTCCAGCGTGCGCATATCGACCAGCACCTTGGCGTCGCCGGTCTTCAGAAGTTGCGAAACGGTCGGCTCGGTCGTCATGCCGGCGTCGATACGGCTTTGCTTGATGGCCGCGATGAAGCTGTTGTCCGCGCCGACCGGCAGCAGCGTGTATTGCGTGGACGGCACACCCGCGCGTTGCGCGAGGTATTGCGTGAGGAAACTCGTCGACGAGCCCAGGCCGGTCACGCCGAGGGTCTTGCCCTTCGCGTCGGCCATGCTTTTGAATGTGCCGGCCGCCTTGGTCGACACCATTTCCACTTCGCCCGGCACCTGGCCAAAGATCACCAGCGCCTGAACTTCCTTGCCCTTGCTTTGCAGATCGATCGTGTGATCGTAAAAGCCGACCACGCCTTGCACCGCGCCCGCCAGCAGTTCGTTTTCCGCGTCGACGCCCGCCGGTTGCGAGAGGATCTCGACGTCGAGACCCTCGTCCTTGAAATAGCCGAGCTGTTCGGTGAGCCTGGCCGGCAGATAGATGATCTTGGTGGCGCCACCGACCATGATCGTGAGTTTTTCGGCGTGTGCGGCAGCCGAAGCGGCGGCGAGGGTGAACGCAACACCTGACACAGCGGCAATCTGGCGCAAGGTACGCATGAAGCAGTCTCCTTAGGTTTGGTCGCCGCGGGTAGGGCAGGCGGCGCTTTCTGGATGAATGACGGCGATTATAGAAATCTGAAACCTTCTGCTAGCTTTCTGAGGTTTCGACAAAGCATGAGTGTTAACCCCGTACTGCGTGTAAACCCCGCTGCGCTCCGGCCGCGAGCGCACGTTCCGTGTGCGGCGGATCAAACGGGGCACGCGCAAAGCCTTTGTTTTACGGCACAATCGACGGCCTGACTTTTGCCGTCCCTGCCATGAAGCTGCTGCTCATCGAAGACAATCCGACGCTCGCGCACTGGCTCGCGAAAATGCTGGAGCAGGAGGCGTTCGCGCTCGACGCCGTGCAGGACGGCGACGCGGCCGACCAGCTACTGCGCACCAATCATTACGACGTGATCCTGCTCGACCTGAATCTGCCGAAGCTCTCGGGCAAGAACGTGCTGCGCCGCTTGCGCCAGCGCGGCGACGCGACGCCGGTGCTGATCCTGACCGCGAGCGGTTCGATCGACGAAAAAGTGGAACTGCTTGGCGCTGGCGCGGACGATTATCTCGTCAAACCATTTGAAGTACGCGAGCTGATTGCACGCATCAAGGTGGCGATCCGCCGTCAGTCGCCGTCGAAGGCGAGCGAGGTGGTGTGCGGCGATCTGGCCTTCGACATCGACACGCGCCAGTTCATGCTGAAGGGCGCACCGCTGAACGTCACGCCGCGCGAGCGCTCGGTACTCGAAGCGTTGATCCTGCGCCTCGGAAAAACTGTGACGAAGCCCGCCCTGGTCGACGCGATCTTCACGCTCGCCGACGAACCGAGCGAGGACGCGGTCGAAATCTACATCTCACGTTTGCGCAAGAAACTCGACGGCAGCTCGGCGGCGATCGTCACGCTGCGCGGGCTCGGCTATCTGCTGCGCAAGAAAGACGATGACCAATAGCCTGCGGGTGCGCCTGTTGTGGTGGCTGCTGGTGCCGCTCGCGTTATATGTGTTCGTCACGGGCAAAGCCGAATACGATAATGCGCGGCGCACGGCGGATCTCGTGCAGGACAATCAGCTGATTTCGTCGGCGCGCATGATCGCCGGTGAAGTGGAGTGGGTAGATGGCTTTCTGCGCGTCGACGTTCCGCCCGCCGCGCTTGAAGTATTCGTGTCGCCGTATCGCGATCAGGTGTTCTACAGCGTGCGTGTCGACGATGGGCGGCTGCTCGCCGGCACGCCGGATTTCCCGCCGCGCCCGCTGCAGGCGGCCGACACGCCCGACCATTACGACACCGAGCTGCGAGGCCAGCCGGTGCGTGCGGTCGGGCTCGTGCGTTACATGTACGACAATGGCGCGACGCGCCGCGTGCGGGTCACGGTGGGCAAAACCGTGCGTTCTCGCGACGCCATGGCTCAGCAATTGTGGCAGCCGCAACTGGTGCGGCAGGTCGCGATGATCGCGCTCGCGGTGGCGCTGGTGTGCATCGGGCTGACGTTCGAATTGCGGCCGCTGATGAAAGTCAAAGAGGATGTCACCGACCGCGATCCGATGCAGCTCGAACCGATTCGCGTCGAACGGCTGCACACCGAGTTGCGCCCGATCGTCGAAGCGATCAATCAATGCATCGCGCGGCTCGGTGTACAGGTGGCGGCGCAACGACGCTTCATCGCCGACGCCGCGCATCAGTTGCGCACGCCGCTCACGCTGCTTGGCACGCAGTTGCAGTTCGCGCGGCAGCAGGACGGCATTCATTCCGCGCTCGACGAAGCGCTCGCCGCGATGCATCGGAGCAATCGTTCGATGGTGGCGCTAACCAACAAGCTGTTGTTGCTGGCACAGGCCGAAGCCACCGACAACACGCAGCTCGCGACGGAAACCGTGGACCTGGTGCCGCTTGCCATGGAAGTCGTGGAGGATCTCGCCCTGCTCGCGCAGGCACGAGAGATCGATCTGGGCGCCGAGCTGAAGGGCGCCGCACCGGTGAGCGGGCACCGGGGTCTGCTGCAGGCGCTGATCGCGAATCTCGCGGAGAACGCGATTCGCTATACCGGCAGCGGCGGCCACGTCACGGTTGCCGTTAGCGCCAACGCCGATACGGTCACCGTGAGTGTGCTCGACGATGGTCCCGGCATTCCGGCCGAGTCGCGCGGCCGCGTGTTCGAACCTTTCTTCCGGGCGTCGGCCGATACCGAGGGCACCGGCCTGGGTCTCGCTATCGTGCGCGAAATTGCCGATACGCACCACGGCGAGATCGCGCTCAAGCCGGGTGTCGGCGGCAGGGGTGTGCACATCAGCGTGTCGTTCCCGCGCGCTGCCCTGGCGCTTCGTGATCGATAGGGTATCCGAAGCAAAGCGGCGGTCTGAATCGACTGCTCGGCAGCTCGGCGCTACTGGCGGCAACGAGTTCATTCACCTGACCCAGCACGCCCGTTTGCTTCACGTCATGTACCGCAGATGACATGTTGTGAATCTCGCGATCACTGCGTCGGAGCCGGCCACGGCAAGCCGCAAACCGACTCGCGCGATGCTCGACGGCCGCATCGCACGGCTCGCGAGACCGGCGCTCGCGCGCGGATCGCCGGCTAACTCGCCGCTAGCCCACAGCCGCCAGGCGCATTCGTCTCCGTCCCCACCTCCCTCCGAACCCACCCTCAAAATGCCGCGACATAAATCCCCAAGGCATCGCTCTCGCTAACCGGGCGTGGATTGTTCACCAGTAACCGCGTCTGCAACATCGCATCGCTTGCCATCCGTTCGAGCCCGTCGCGTGCAATCCCGACATCGCGAAGTCGCGCCGGAATCGCGGTCGCAGCGATCATATGTTCGAGCTGTTCAATCAGCGCCTGAGTCTTGCTCGCGTCGCTGCCCGATGCCTGCGGCACGATCACGTCCGCGAGTTCCGCGTACAGATGAGCCGCCGCCTCGGCGTTGAAGCGCAACACGTGCGGCAACACGAGCGCGTTCGAAAGGCCGTGCGGCACGTGATAGATGCCACCGATCGGATACGCGAGCGCATGCACCGCCGCCACCGGCGCATTGGCGAACGCCTGCCCCGCGAAGGTCGCGCCGAGCAGCATCGCTTCGCGCGCGTCGCGGTTCTGGCCGTTCTCGCAGGCGCGCAAGAGGTTGCGCGACAGCAGCTCGAGCGCCTTCACCGCGAGCATGTCGGAAACGGGATTCTTCAGATGCGCGGACGTGTATGCCTCGATCGCATGAACCATCGCGTCGATGCCGGTTGCCGCGGTCGTGGCCACCGGCAGGCCGAGCGTGAGCTCCGCATCGAGAATCGCGAGATCGGCGATCAGTTGCGGCGCGACCACGCCCATCTTCTTCGCTTCACCGACCGTCACGATCGACACGGCCGTCACTTCGGAGCCGGTGCCCGCAGTGGTCGGCATCTGCACGAGCGGCAAGCGCGCGACGCTCACCTTGTTCACGCCATACATCTCGCCGAGCGCCTGCTCCTGCTGCGGCGCGAGCACGGCGATCAGCTTGGCAACGTCCATCGACGATCCGCCGCCGAGCCCCAGCACGATTTCCGCGTCGGCCTGCCGCGCGCGCGCCGTTGCTTCGAGCACGATGTGTTCCGGCGGATCGGCGATCACGTCGTCGATCGCGGTGGCGCTCCAGCCGTGCGCCGCGAGATCGGCGAGCGCGGGATTCAGGAGGCCGCTCGTATGCAGGAACCCATCGGTGACGACACACAAACGCGTGAGCGCCGGAAATTGCGCACGCAGCAGCGCGCCGAGGCGACGCGCGGCGCCGAACTCCACGACCAGCGTTGGCACCGTTTGAAATTTGCATGCGTTCATCATGCTGTGTCTCCGGATACCGGATGGCTCGACACTTCGCGTCGCTCGAGCATGGGAATGATGATGCCGACGCCGATGCGCTGAAAGTGCTCGGTCTCGCGATGCACGGCGAGGCCATCGGCGTGGCTGTACTGCTCCATGATCACGAAGTGATCGGGATCGAGCGGCGAGCGGAAGAATTCGTAATACAGGTTGGCAGGTTCGGCGCGGGTTGCCGCGGCAAGCTCCGTGAGGGGCTTCACCAGTGCGTCGCCGTTGCCGGGTTTGGCAAAGTAATGCGCGATCACCTGCAGGTAAACATCGGCCATCGATCACTCCATCAAGACGGGTATGTCAACGTTTCCATGTTCGGAAGCGGGATTTCATCATTCGCTGTCGTCGCTCGCGAACGCCGGCCTTTTGGGAAGAAAGCCCTGACGTGCCGATCGCGGTGAAGGTCTGCGCGGACCGCGGCGAGCATCGACACGACATCAGTTGTACCAGATTAAGACTGCTTTGCCCGCACGCTCGATCGACGTCACTCGCCGCCAGAGCCAGGAAGACACCTATCACGACGACGCGGACGACGCGCTGCTTGTGCCGTCGCCGGAGCCTTCGCCCGAAGCGGCGCTCCTCGTGCGCGACACGCTGCGTCACGTGTATCACCCGCTTGAACAATTGCCGCCGCGCAACCGCGCCGCGTTTGAAATGGTGCGGATACGTGAGGAAACGCTGCAAAGCACGGCGCGCGCGCTCGACGTTTCGCAGTCGCAGGTGCATTGCCTCGTGCGCGATGCCCCGCTGTCGCCCGACCTGCAGGCGAGCATCTCCCTCGCATCGCGCGAGTGCGATTGTTGGCCGAGCCGCTAGTGACCAGCATACTACTGCTTCACCACTGCGCCACTCCGCCGGCTGTCAAGAGCGCCGCTCACGTCTCGTCCGCGGCCTGCCAGGCATCGGCGGTTCAGCACGACTCGCAGCGAGCGCTCTGCCGTGTCGCGGGCGAGGTCTGTTTGGAGGCGGACACTTTAGTCAGCCTCCGCGAAGCGCTACCCGAGATCACGAAGCTCAGAGCCGCGAGCACCCACACGCCGATTCCGCCGTAAAGCAGCACCCAGCCGAACCCCCGCATCAGCGCAGCATGCACGATGCCGCCGGACGGATCGATGCGCGTGAGCGCCGGGACGCCCGCGCGGATCGCATCGACATCGCCTGCCGCCACTTTCTCCGCCAGCCGGCCGAGTTCCGCGATGTCGAGCGTGGCCGGCAGCTTCGTCTTCAGATGATAGAAAATCCCGCCGACCAGGATCGCCCCCATCAACGCAATATTGATGGCGAGCGTGATCATCCGCGCGCTCATGTCGATGCCGGATGCCATGCCCGCGCGCTGCGAGGGCACCGCGGCGGTCGTCGTATTGGTGACGGGCGTGTTGGTGAGGCCGAGGCCCGCGCCTGCAATCACGCAGCCGGGCAGCATGCTCGACACGCCCGGATACGCGGCGCCGCTGCCGAATCTCATCAGCATGAAGCCGAGGCCGATCGTCAACAGGCCAACGGGTATCGCGATGCCCGAACCGTAGCGCAGCGCGAGCCGTTCGCCGAGCGGCGGGAACAGCAGCGTCGGCAACGTGTACGCGAGCAGCGCGAGGCCCGCGCTCACGCTGTCGTAGCCGAGGCCGATCTGGAAATAAATCGGCAGGTAGATCATGAACGGCCAGAAGCTGAAGTTCATGCCCGCGGAACCCATCAGCGCGCCCGAAAACTGCGGAATCCTGAAGACCGAAAAATCGAACATCGGCCGTGGGCTCAGTTTCTCCGCATAGAAAAAGGCCACGAAGGCGAGCACGGTCGCGGTGATGATGAAGAGCGCGCGCGGATTCGTGAAACCCAGCGCCGGGACTTGGGTGATGAAGTACACGAGGCCGAAAACCGCCAGCGAAAGGGTGACGGTGCCGGCGACATCGAGCGTATGCGCATGCGGATCGCGCGATTCCTGTACGCCGCCGAAAACCAGCATCAACGTGACGACGGCAAGCAGCGCGTGCACCCAGAAGACCCACTGCCAGCTCGATAGCGCGACGATCGTCCCGCCGATGATCGGCCCGAAACCCAGCCCGATGCCGAAGATAATGCCCCACGCGCTGAATGCGCGGGCGCGCTCGGGGCCGTCGCTGAACTGGTGCGAGAGCACGGCGACCTGGCAGATCAGCATCGCGCCTCCGCTCGCGCCCTGCAACAGGCGCGCGGCGATCAGCATCGGCACGCTCTGCGCGAAGCCGCAAAGCAACGACGTGATGCCGAATAGCGCAATGCCGGCGACGAAAATCCTGCGGCGCCCGAAGCGGTCCGCGAGGGTGCCGGTCGCCATCAGCACGGTGGTCACCGCGAGCGTGTAGGCGTTCATGATCCACTGCATGCCTTTGAAATCGCCGTGCAGCACGTGCTCGAGCGTGGGCAGGATCACCGGCACGCTGGAGATTTCCAGACCGAACATCAGCGACGCGAGGCAGACGGCGCCGAGCGCCAGCGTGTTCTTGCGCAAGAGTGCCGCGCGTGGTGGGGTGGGGGTGGCCTCGCTTGCGCCGGTTGGCGCGCTTTGCGAATCAGGTACGGTTACTTCAGGCTTTTCACGTTCGTCGCGCCGTGGCGGCGCATGCGGATGACTGGACATGAATCTTCTCCGGGGTTCGTTTGGCGATGGGCTCGGCCGTCAAGGAATAGGTAATATAGAGGGAATCTATGTCCCCATCGGCTCACGAAAATCCCGGAAATGTGTCCGTGGTGGAACCAATCAGGTGAAGGTATGAGCGACATCCTTGATGGTGTGACAACGTTTGTGCGTGTCGTCGAAACCGGTAGCTTTGCGCTGGCGGCCGAGCGCCTGAACCTCACGCGCTCGGCGGTCGGCAAGGTGATCGTGCGGCTCGAAAAGCGGCTCGGCGTGCGTGTCATCAATCGCACGACGCGTAGCCAGCGTCTCACCGAGGACGGCCAGGCCTATTACGACCGCTGCGTACGCGCGCTAGCCGAGCTCGAAGCCGCGGAGGCCGATCTGGATTCCGGGCGGCGGGAGCCGAAAGGGCGGCTGCGCGTGAGCGTGCCGCAAGCATTCGGCCACTATTGCGTGGCGCCGGTGCTGCTTCGACTCGCGCGCAAGCATCCGCAATTGAAGATCGACATATCGATCAGCGACCGCTTCGTCGATGTGGTGGAGGAGGGCTTCGATCTCGTGGTGCGGGTGGGGCCGCTCGCCGACAGTACGAGTCTCGCCGCGCGCAAGCTCGGCATGCAGCACGCGAGCATCGGCGCGGCGCCTGCGTATCTGGCACGGGCCGGTACGCCGCGCAACGTCGATGAACTGCGCGGGCACGCGACGATCGCGTATTTGCGCGCAGGTGTCGCGCAACCTTGGGACGTGGTCGACGCCGACGGGCAGATCCGCCGCGCGCAAGTCGAGCCGCAACTCGGTTTCGACGACATGCAGGGCATTCTCGATGCCGCACTCGCCGGATTCGGTCTGGCCTGGCTGCCGAGTTGGCTGCTGGCGCGCTACGAGCCAGGCGGCGAGCTCGTGACCGTGATGGAGAACTGTTTCCGCCCTTCGCAGGAGATCCACGCGGTGTGGCCGAAGAGCCGCTATCTGGCGCTGAAGACGCGCTGCGCGATCGATGCGCTGGTCGCGGAGATACCCGCGATGATCGGGGCGCCCGGGCGAGCCGGCCCCCGGTCGCGCAATAGTTAGAATTGCAAAGTAGCGCTCGCTACAGCGGTGCGAGTCGGTGACGGCGAGACGTAATAGCCCCAGGCGGTGGTCCAGTAGCGGCGATTGAACAGGTTATTGATGCCCGCGCGGAACGTGACGTCCTTGCCGGCAATCTTCGCCTCGTACCTGCCGCTCAGATCGAACGTGGTGTAGGCCGGCACGAACTGCGTGTTGGCCGCGTCGACCGCCTGGTTGCCCACGTACTTGCCGCCGAACGCGAGCGTCAACGGACGCAGATACGCCGGGTTGTATTCGACACGGCCTGTCACGGTAAAGCGCGGCGCGCCATAAATGCGCTTGCCCTCGATGGCCGGATCGTCGATGTCGACGGCCTTCGTGTCGAGCCACATTACCCCGCCCATCACGCGCCATTCGCTGGTCAGCGCGAGCCAGCCGCTCGCGTCGATGCCGGTGTAACGCTTGGTGCCGTCCTGCACGAAGATGTTTGCGGTGTTCGTGTAGTTGTAGCCCTGATCGACACGGAACAGCGCAAGGTTGGCGCCCCACTTGCTGTGGTCGGACTTGAAGCCCACCTCATACTGCTTGCTGCGCAGCGGGCCGAAAGTTGCCGGATAGTTGACGTTGAGGTTCGACGCGGCGCCACCCTGTTCCAGCGACTCGACGTAGCTCGCGTACACCGTCGAATACGGATCGGTCTTGAACATCAGCGCGAAAGTCGGCGTGACCGGGTTCGCGCTGTACTGCGACGTGACCGCGCCGCTCGGGTCGTACACGTTCTGGCGGTATTGCGTGTAACGCACACCGAGCAGCGCGGACAGTCGCGAGGTGAACTGCAGCGTGTCGCTCGCATACACGGCAGCCTGCGTGGTGCGCTGCTCACGATAGAGGTCCGAGCCGATGCTGACTTCGTCGTTGGTCAGCAGCGTGGTGCTGTACAGATTGCCGTTGCCGAGGAAGTAGCCTTCGTTCCAGCCGACGCTATTGCTGTACTCGCTGGTTTGCGTCTGGTAGCCCGCGCCGAGCACCACGTCGTGCTTGATGAAGCCGGTGTTGAATGTGCCCTGCACCATCGCGTCGACGTTCTGGTAGAAGTAGCGCGTCATCGCCGCATAGAGCGTGTTGGAGTAGTTGCCCGCGTCGTCGGACACGTACAGGAAGCTGTCCGAGTTGGTGCGGTTCTCCTTGGCGAAGCGGTACTTGACGCTCGCGTGCCAGTTGTCGGAGAGGCGGTAGTCGAGGCCCGTGCCGAACGAGGCCATCTCGGTCATGTAGTAATTCTGCGGCTGCGTGAGCGTGCCGCTGACTTTGCTCGCGTCGGGAATGCCCCCCGCGAACATCAGGCCGAAGAGCGTACCTTCGGCTTTGCGTTTCTGGTAGAACGCGTCGGCGCTCAGCACGAGGTCTGGCGTAATGCGGAAGTCGAACGCGAGCGACGCGACCTGGCGGCTTACGTGCCCGTTCTCCTCGGCGGTGTTGCCGTATTCGTTGGCGAGGTTGAGGCGGTAGCCGAAGCGGTTGTCGTTGCCGAAGCGTCCGCCCAGGTCCACCGCCTGGGTGAACACGCTGGACGACTTGTAGCCGAGCGTGAAGCTGCGGTACGGGTCGTCGGTGGGGCGCTTCAGCACGTAGTTGACGATGCCGCCGGGCGAGCCGAAGCCGTACATGAAGCCGGACAGGCCCTTGAGCAGTTCGACCTGCTCGAACGGTTCGAGCGACAGGTCGGTGTCCCACGACGGGAAGGTCTGGCCGTCGACCTTGATGCTGTTCAGCGTGTCGATCGGCATGCCGCGCACGTTGAACATCGAGTTTTCACTAACCGAGTTTTCACTGCTGACGGTCACGGCCGGGTCGTACTTGAACAGGTCGTTGGCGGTCGTCGCGAACAGATCCTGCGCATCCTCGCTCGTCACGACCCGCGTCGAGAACGGCGTATCCACCTGCTTGCGCGAACCCAGCGCGCCGGCGCTGACGGTATCAGCCTGCGCCACGGTCGTGTCTTTCGCTGCCGATACGCTCACGGCAGGAAGCGTGGCGGCCGCATCGCTAGCCGCGGCCTGCGCCCATCCCGACGATGGCAGCGTGGAAAGCGACACGCCCACACTGACCAGAAGCCCCGCGCTCAACAGCGAAGGGGATCGGCGCGCAGCGCGCGCAAACGCCGGACGGCCGGCGATAAAGGATTTCTGCATGTTTGTTCGAGTTAGGCAGGGTGACGCCGCCGCGCACCAGAGTTGGGCGCGGCGGCGCGGGTTCGAGCGAGTGGTTGTTAAACAGATGTTCCAAACCTTCAAAACGCATGAATGTTAATGCATCTAGTTCTTATTTACAAATGTGTGGGACGTCGAGTCATGTATAAGACATCTGTCTCAAGACAGCGCCCATTGATCACAAAGCCTTATCTGGCGGGGATCGGCCCTGTTGAGGGTGGTTTCCGGACCTGTTTGTTTAGCAGCGAATACAGGAAAACGCGCATATACTCACGGTCGGGCCGTAAAAAGTAGTGCCGTGGGTTGCGCTGCGTTTTTGCTGCTTCGTCGCAACCTCGCTGGCTCAGCGCTACCCAACGCTCTGTCTATCACTTCACCTAGCAAAGCATCGAACATGTCCACACCGCCGAAGATCATCTATACCCTGACCGACGAAGCGCCTGCTCTGGCGACTTACTCGCTGCTGCCGATCGTCAAGGCGTTCACGCGCTCGTCCGACGTGATCGTTGAAACGCGCGACATCTCGCTCGCCGGCCGGATCATTGCTGCATTTCCGGATTACCTGACCGCGGAACAGAAGGGTTCCGACGATCTGGCGGAACTCGGTGGACTCACCACGCGTCCGGAAGCGAACATCATCAAGCTGCCGAACATCAGCGCGTCGGTGCCGCAACTGAAGGCCGCGATCACGGAATTGCGCGATCAGGGCTACAAGCTGCCGGCCTATCCGGATGTCGCCACGACCGACGCAGAAAAAGACGTCAAGGCTCGCTACGACAAGATCAAGGGCAGCGCGGTCAACCCGGTGCTGCGCGAAGGCAATTCGGACCGTCGCGCGCCGCTATCGGTGAAGAACTACGCACGCAAGCACCCGCACAAGATGGGTGCGTGGAGCGCGGACTCGAAGTCGCATGTCGCGCACATGAGCGGCGGCGATTTCTACGGTAGCGAAAAGTCGGCGCTGATCGCGGCAGCCGGCGCCGTGAAGATCGAACTGACGGCCGCCGACGGCACGAAGACGGTCCTGAAGGAAAAGACGGCCGTACAGGCGGGCGAGATCATCGACGCGTCGGTACTGAGCAAGAACGCGCTGCGCAGCTTCATCGAAGCGGAAATCGCCGACGCGAAGACCAAGGGCGTGCTGTTCTCGGTGCACCTGAAGGCGACGATGATGAAGGTCTCGGACCCGATCATCTTCGGTCACGTGGTATCGGTGTTCTATAAGGACGTGCTGGCCAAGCATGCCGACGCGCTCGCGAAGGTCGGCTTCAACCCGAATAACGGTATCGGCGACCTGTACGCGCGCCTGAAGGACCTGCCGGCTGAAACGGTTGCGGCGATCGAAGCCGACATCAAGGCCCAATACGAACAGCGCCCGCAACTGGCCATGGTCAATTCGGACAAGGGCATCACCAGCTTGCACGTGCCGAGCGACGTGATCGTCGACGCATCGATGCCGGCGATGATTCGCGAGTCGGGCAAGATGTGGGGCGCGGACGGCGCGCTGCACGACGCCAAGGCCGTGATTCCGGACCGCTGCTACGCGGACGTGTATCAGGCGGTCATCGAAGACTGCAAGAAGCACGGCGCCTTCGATCCGGTCACGATGGGCACGGTGCCCAACGTCGGCCTGATGGCGCAAGCCGCCGAAGAATACGGCTCACACGACAAGACGTTCCAGATCCCGGCGAACGGCGTGGTGCGCGTGACCGACGCAGCCGGCACGGTGCTGATCGAGCAGCCGGTGGAAGCGGGTGACATCTGGCGCATGTGCCAGACGAAGGACGCGCCGGTGCAGGACTGGGTCAAGCTGGCGGTCAACCGCGCCCGCGCGACCAACACGCCGGCCGTGTTCTGGCTGGACGCGGCTCGCGCCCACGACGCGCAGATCATCAAGAAGGTCGAGCAGTACCTGAAGGACCACGACACCAGCGGTCTCGACATCCGCGTGATGACGCCGGTCGAAGCGACGAAGTTCTCGGTCGAGCGTATCCGCGCGGGCAAGGACACGATCTCGGTTACTGGCAACGTGCTGCGCGACTACCTGACCGACCTGTTCCCGATCATGGAACTGGGCACCAGCGCGAAGATGCTGTCGATCGTCCCGCTGATGGAAGGCGGCGGCCTGTTCGAAACCGGCGCGGGCGGTTCGGCGCCGAAGCACGTTCAGCAACTGGTCGAAGAAGGCTTCCTGCGTTGGGACTCGCTCGGTGAATTCCTGGCGTTGGCCGCGTCGCTCGAACACCTGAGCAATGCGTATCACAACCCGAAGGCGCAGGTTCTGGCCAAGACGCTGGATCAGGCTACCGGCAAGTTCCTGGACAACGACAAGTCGCCGGCGCGCAAGGTTGGTGGTATCGACAACCGCGGCAGCCACTTCTACCTCGCGATGTACTGGGCCGAAGCACTGGCCGCGCAAACCGAAGACGCGGCGCTGCAGGCGCAGTTCGCCGGTGTCGCGAAGGCGATGGCCGATAACGAAGCGAAGATCGTCGAAGAACTGGGTGCGGCGCAGGGCAAGCCGGTGAACATCGGCGGTTACTACCGTCCGAATGCCGAACTGACGAGTCAGGCTATGCGCCCGAGCGCGACGCTGAACCAGATCGTGGACTCGCTGGCCTGAAGCATCGACTGAAGTACCCACGAAAGCAGCGAAGTAAGCTGTAAAGACGGCGATGGCGCTCACGAGCGCCATCGCCGTTTCTACATCCACGTGACCAGCGGTCATGCGCACCTCACACGTGAACGATTTCCCAATCAGCCAGTTTCTCTGGAATTTCAAGCGTCGACGTGTCGTCGCTCTCGGACAGATGCGGGCAGGTCAGGCCGCGCGCGAGGTCGTCGGCAGCCTGTTGCGGGGTGGAAAATTCACCGAGCGTATCGTTGCCGTAGGTGGCCTCCCAGCCATCATGGCCCGGCAGAATATAGAACGCTCCTTGGGTCGAACTAAAGCGAAAGCCTTTCATTTTTTGTCTCCCAATTGCCAATTAAAAAATCGCGGTGCCTGAGTGGCTTCATGCGTCGATTTGACTACTGGGTAGACTGCGTCTTTTCTGACCCATCCAAACTCGACTGCCTGAAGCCGCTGCTCTTGTAAAAGAGTCTACGTCAGTGAACCGCATCGCAAGTGGGGGCTCGACAGTTCTATCTATCAAAAAATATCTTTTAAAAATAAGGTGTTATGCGTTTTATTTTGCGATGTGCAACGTGGGGCGACATTGCGAAATGGCCGATTTGTGCCACGCACCACGATTTTTTACGAAGCAACGCATCGTTCCGTATCGTGAAATTCGCGGAGATTGGCGTCTTCCTGAACGGTTGGGCGTGCTGGAAGGGGCGCGCCGCCCTTGCACCCGCCGCGCGGGCTCCGCTCTCACGAAGCATCGCCAGACCCCTCACAACCACCCGAGCCACTTCCACCACGTCGCGGCGAACAGCAGAAGCAGCAGATATCCGAAGATCGTCAGCACGATGCCGACGCGCGCGAACTGGCGCGCGTTGAACGTGTCGGTGGCGAGGCACACCATGTTTTGCGGTGCGTTGATCGGCAGCACGAAACCGAAGCTGACCACGTAGCCGAGCAGCATCGTCATGCCGAGCCGGCTGAAGTCGCCGTGCATCGATTGCAGCACGGCGATCAGTATCGGCAGCATCGCGGAGGTCAACGCGGTCGCGCTGGCGAACCCCAGGTGAATGACGATCAGGAACGCGGAGAGAATCGCAAACGCGGTGAACGTGCTCGCCTGGTCGAGGCCGGTGTGATGCGCGACGAGGTCGCCGAGCCACTGGCCTGCAGTGGTCGTCAGCAAGGCCGTGCCGAGACTGATGCCGACCCCGAAGACAATCACCGTCCCCCACGGAATGCGGCTCTGCACCGTCTTCCAGTCCATCACGCCGACCCGCGGCAGCATCAGGATCACGAGGCCCACATAGGTGACGGAGGTGGTAACGAACGGGTGCAGCTTGCCTTCGGTCGCCCAGAAGAGCAGCAGGCCGACGGCGACGCCGAGCAGGCGCTTTTGCGGCCCCGTCATCGGACCGAGTTCGCGCAGCGAGCGCGCGACCGCTTCCTTGCCGCCGGCGATGCTGTCGGTCTCGGGCGGCAACATCTTCAGCACGATGATCAGCAGCGCGGCCGACATGATGATGGCCCATGGCGTGCCGGCGATCAGCCACTCGAGCCACGTGACCCGTGCGCCGAGCATCTTGTCCATGAAGCCGACCGTCAGCAGATTCTGCGCAGCCGCCGTCAGGATGCCGACGTTCCAGATGCTGGTGGCCTGGGCGACCACGATCATGATGCCGGCCGCAATATTGGAGCGTTTGTCCACGCCGAACGCCGAAATCACGCCGACCATGATCGGCACGACGCAGGCGCTGCGCGCGGTGGCGCTCGGCACCACCAGCGAAAGAACGATCGTCACGGCGATCGAGCCCATCAGAATGCGCCGCGTGGTGGTGCCGATCAGCGACAACGTCACGAGCGCAATGCGCTTGTCGAGTCCCGTGATGGTCATCGCCGCGGAGATGAATAGTGCGCCGGTCACGAGCGCGAGCGCCGAATTCGAAAATCCGGCGAGTCCCATGCTGATTCCCGCCGACGTGCCGTACGTCACGCTCGGGTCTTTGATGGTCGGCGCGGTGCCGATGAGAAACGCGATCAGCGACGTGATGATGATCGCGCTCGCTTCGTATGAGACGGCTTCGGTCAGCCAGACGACCACGGCGAACGCGAGAATGGCGAGCATGCGGTGCCCGGCCGGCGGCAGCGTGTCGGGCAACGGCAACATCAGAACGACGATCATCGCGACGACGCTCGCGATCAAACCGATTGGCACACCACGTTTGGCCGGAGCGGAACCTGGTGCGGACGGAGCCTCGGGTGTCGATACGCTCATGCTTGTCGCTCCTAAGATGGCATGCTGCTTGCCTTTATCCTTCGTTTCAAGCGGGGGCATTGCTGATTCAAAGCCGGCGTCGTCGATGTCGCGGCGGCAGTCCGTGCGTGCCCGGTGATTGAATCACTGAATTCGTCTGGGGGTCAATCGAGTTCCATGCGCTGACGCAGGCGTGGCTTTCCGTGAATCCGATGCGCATGATCGTGTTCATGGAGTCACGAAGACGAGCGCGATGCGTTCAGCTTCGCGTCATGGGGTCGGGATATCGGCCGGTCTTAGCGAGTCGTCGGGAAGTGCGCGGCGTAGCTTCCCGTTTTTGAGGCCGTCATGGAGGGTCGAGCGAGCGCCGCGCGACACGCGCCTCATCAGTGCCCGGCGCTCAACCTCGTCCATCGATTCGAGCGGGAAAGGACCTCATCCGCCCGCTTTACTCGACTCATGCGCACGCCGCAGCCGTTCGCGGCTATTGCTCAAATGCATGCGCATTGCCGCACGCGCGTCGTCCGCGTCCTGCCGCTCGATCGCGCGATAAATCAATTGGTGTTCGCCGAGCACGTTGCGCAGATGCTCGATATGGTCGAGTTCCGCGATTTCGGCGGAACCGAGCCGCGTGCGCGGGCTCACCGCGCGGCCGAGCTGGCTGAGCACGTCGAAGAAATAGCGATTGCCGCTGGCGCGCGCGATCTGCAGATGGAACTCGATGTCGTGCGCCAGCGTATCCGTGCTGCCTCTTTCGAGTTCGGACTCGAAGCGCTCAAGCGCCGCGCGGATCTGCTTGAGATTCTGCTCAGTGCGCCTCGCGGCGGCGAGCGCGGCCGAAGCAGCCTCGACGTCGATGCGGAATTCGATGATCGCCATCACGTCGAGCATGCTCGACAGATCGGCGGCGGGCAGTTGCACCGGCTTTTCGGCGGCGGGCGCGAGCACGAATGTGCCGATGCCGTGACGCGTCTCGACCACCTTGGCCGCCTGCAGGCGGGAGATGGCTTCGCGCACCACGGAGCGGCTCACGGAGAGCTGCTTCATCATCGCGACTTCGGTGGGAATGCGGTCTCCCGGCCTCAGGGTGCCGCGACGAATTTCATCGGAAAGGGTGGCCACCACCTTCTCAGTCAGGCTGCTCATGTTTGTGGGTTATTGGCTAATCGGCTGGAATGCGGACGCTCGCGGGAGCGAGTGACGGCGTCGGACGGTTCGGACCGAGCGGCCATCATCATGGAGCCGGCCGGCATCGGGGCGACGCCGTGGCTGGACTTCGTGCAAAGTATCGCACAGGACTTTACTCGATTCTCGCCCGCCCGGCGCCCTCGGCGTTGGCTATTGGCCAGTGGCGCTTCACGGGTCGGCGCGCTTTCATGGACTTTCTGCCCCATGTTTTTATCAGTTGGGCCAGTAAGTGTCGATTGCCATTAAGCTGGCCGCGCCGTTATGTCATCAGACGTCCTAGTTCAATTAAAATTATCACCTTGAGATGGCCGTACGGTGCCATTTCAGCGTCTTGATCCGTTGTCTAGATTGACAACAGGGTAAACACTCAATCCGAATCTGTAAGTGGCAAGGTAGACTGTCATCAGACAACACATCACGCGTGACGAAATGGTTTTCTGTGCTCGAATGTGCACCGCATTACGTTCGAGCGGGCCGCCTGCGCGTGGCCGATCCTGGAGACACCCTTGTCATCAACCCTCGCCACCGCAGTCAACCCACTGGATTCCGCGGTCTCAAAGGTCAAGCGACACGTGCTGCCGCTCTTTCTGATCATGTCCATCGCGAACTACATCGATCGCGTGAACATCGGCTTCGTCAATTCGCACATGCAGACGGACCTGGGCATCGGCGCGGCGGCGTACGGGCTCGGCAGCGGGTTGTTCTTCATCGGCTATGCGCTGTTCGAAGTGCCGTCCAACGTGCTGATGCAGAAGTACGGCGCGCGCGCGTGGCTGACCCGCATCATGGGTACGTGGGGGCTGGTCGCGGGGGCCATGGCGTTCGTGTGGAACGACACCTCGTTCTACGTGCTGCGCTTCCTGCTCGGTGTGGCCGAAGCGGGCTTCTTTCCGGGCGTGGTGTATTACTTCACGCAATGGCTGCCGCAGAAAGAGCGCGGCAAGGCCGTGGCGGTTTTCCTGTCCGGCTCGGCGCTCGCGTCGGTGTTGTCCGGTCCGGTCACGGGCAGCCTGCTGTCCATTCGCGGCTTCGGGCTGCAAGGCTGGCAGTGGATGTTCCTTATCGAAGGTGGCTTTTCGATCATGCTATGCGGCGTCAGCTGGATGTTGTTGAAGTCGCATATCCGCGACGCGACGTGGCTCACCCGGGAAGAGCAGAGCGTGCTCGAACGCTCGATCGTGGCGGAGCAGGCCGAACGCGAAGCGCAAGGCGGCGCGCATCTGCCAACAATAAAGCTGTTGAAGGACCCGCAGATCCTGCTGTTCTGCTTCCTCTACTTCGCGATCCAGTTGACCATTTACGCGGCCACGTTCTGGCTGCCGACGATCATCCGCAAGATGGGTGGCCTGACCGATTTCCAGGTCGGCATGCTCAACGCGATTCCGTGGCTGATCGCAATGGCCGCGATGTACTGCTTCGCGGTGCTGTCGGCGAAATGGCGCTTCCAGCAGGCGTGGCTCGCGGTGGCGCTCGTCATCGCGGCGTGCGGCCTGTTTGCGTCGACCTCGGGCAATCCGGTGCTCTCGTTCGTGGCGATCTGTTTTTCGGCGATCGGTTTCAAGGCGGCGTCTTCACTGTTCTGGCCAATTCCGCAGGGCTATCTGGACGCCCGCGTGGCCGCCGGCGTGATCGCGCTGATCAATTCGGTGGGCAACCTCGGCGGCTTCTTCGCGCCGGCCACATTTGGCTATCTGCAGCAGCACACCGGCTCGATCACGGGCGGCGTGTATGCGCTGGGTGTAGCCTCGCTGATCGCGGCGGCGGCCGGCTTCCTCACGCGCGATCGCCGCGGCGCTCACCGCGAGCTGTCGGAGGCGTTGCGCAGCGAAGTACACTGACGTTCACTATTTTCCATCACGAACGACGACTCACGGGCTTGTCAGACGGTTTTTATTTTCCATCCGGTATCGGTGTCGAACGCGACCTCGAGTCGCGATGATTTCCACCCGCCGGCTTTATTACTCAACAGATCCTATTTACATGTCCACGAATCTCTCTGAATCGAACGCCACGCCGATCGTCACCGAGCTGCGCGTCGTGCCGGTCGCCGGCCGCGACAGCATGTTGATGAATCTGAGCGGCGCACATGGTCCGTTCTTCACGCGCAACGTCGTCATTCTGCGTGACAGCGCGGGGCATACCGGTGTCGGTGAAGTGCCGGGCGGCGAGAGCATCCGCAAGACGATCGACGACGCGCGTCCGTTCGTCGTCGGCCAGTCGATCGGCAATATGCAGTCGATTCTGAACAAGGCGCGCACGCAGTTCGCCGACCGTGACGCGGGTGGCCGCGGCTTGCAGACTTTCGATCTGCGCACCACGATTCACGCGGTCACCGCGCTCGAAGCGGCATTGCTCGATCTGCTCGGCCAGCACCTGAACGTGCCGGTTGCGGCGCTGCTCGGCGAAGGTCAGCAGCGCGACGAAGTGGAGATGCTCGGCTATCTGTTCTACATCGGCGATCGCAAGAAAACGGATCTGCCATACGCGAGCGGCGCCGATGGCCGCGACGACTGGGACCGCGTGCGCACCGAAGAAGCGATGACGCCCGAAGCCGTCGTGCGTCTCGCCGAAGCCGCCCAGGCGCGCTATGGCTTCAACGACTTCAAGCTGAAGGGCGGCGTGCTGCCGGGCGACGCCGAAATCGAAGCGGTCACCGCGCTCGCCGAACGCTTCCCCGATGCACGCGTGACGCTCGACCCGAACGGTGCGTGGTCGCTTGCCGAAGCGATCCGTCTGTGCCGCGACCAGCACGACGTGCTCGCCTACGCGGAAGACCCGTGTGGCGCGGAAAACGGCTACTCGGGCCGCGAGGTGATGGCCGAATTCCGCCGCGCGACCGGCCTGCCGACGGCGACTAACATGATCGCCACCGACTGGCGCCAGATGGGGCACGCGATCCAGTTGCAATCGGTGGACATTCCGCTCGCCGATCCGCATTTCTGGACCATGCAGGGCTCGGTGCGCGTCGCGCAGATGTGCAACGACTGGGGCCTGACATGGGGCTCGCATTCGAACAATCACTTCGACATTTCTCTTGCGATGTTCACGCATGTGGCCGCCGCGGCGCCGGGCAAGATCACCGCGATCGACACGCACTGGATCTGGCAGGACGGTCAGCGTCTGACGCGCGATCCGTTGCAGATCGTCGGCGGCAAGGTGAAGGTGCCGCAAGCGCCGGGGCTGGGTGTCGAGCTGGACATGGACGAGATCGAGAAGGCGCATGCGCTGTATCAGCAGCATGGTCTCGGCGCGCGCGACGACGGCGTGGCAATGCAATACCTGATCCCGAACTGGAAGTTCGACAACAAGCGTCCGTGCCTCGTGCGTTGATGCTTGAATAAAGCTTGACTGAAGCGGGCGGCGGCGCGGGAAACCGCGCCGTGCCTGCCGTTGTTCGACGCCACATGCATGCTTCGTTTCGACATGCACGCGGCAATACGCAACCGTTGCGCAGGTTAGGCGGTGATCTTCACGATGCCGTTGCGGCCCGCGTAGCATTCCGCCGACCATGAGATCGCGGGCGCCCCCTCGCGCATCAACTGCGCCGAAACACCACGTGCGAAATCCGCTGCACCAGCAATGCTGCCGCCAGCGACGCCACCGCCGTCAACCACACGCCGATATGAATCGACTGCACCAGCGCATCGCGCGCTGTATCGAGCAGCGCGAGCGTATCGAGCCCTGAGGTTTTCATATCCGCGATCAGCTTCGTTCTCGACGCTTCGTCGATGAGAATGCGCAGGTCGACGAAGCGAGGCCGCCATTGCGACGCGGCCGGTTCGCCGAGTACGCTGATCGTGCGCGTGACGACGTTGCGGTAGTGATGCGACACGACGGTCGCGACGATGCTCGTGCCGAGCATGCCGCCCACCATCCGAGTGGACTGCAGCAGCGCGGTCGTGATGCCGAAGCGCTCCCGCCCGGCAATTTCCTGGGCGAACACGTTCAGATTGTTGAGGATGAATCCGAGACCGATGCCGACCGCCGCCATCGGCACGACGATGCGCAGATGCGGCGTGTCGGGATTCGCGAACGCTAGTGCGATCGACGCGAACATCAGCAGCGCGAAGCCGATCGTCAGAATCCGCGTGGGCTTCTTCATGTGAATCACGATGCGCGTGTTCAGCAGACTGCCGAGCGCGATGCAGGCGGCGATCGGCGTCGCGAGCAGGCCGGCCTGTTGCGGCGACAGGCCAAAGCCGCCTTGCAGCAACAGCGGCGCGAAGAAGATCAGCGAGAACATCACGAAGCCGGAGAGCATGCCGAGCGTGAACAGCGTCACGAGTTGCGCGTCCTTGAACAGGTCGAGCGGAATGATCGGATGCGTGGCGCGTTTTTCGCAGATGAACAGCGCAATCGCGCCCGCGATCACACACACCGCCAATACGACGTTGCCGGTGGTCAGCCCGCTTTTCGGCACCGCTTCAATGAAAGTCTGCAAGCCGGCGAGTACCGCCGCGACCAGCGCCGCGCCGAGCCAGTCGATCTTGACCTCGCCCTCTTGCGGACGGCGGAAACTCGGCAGATGCGCCCAGATGAAATACAGCGCGGCGGCGCCGACCGGCAGGTTGACGAGGAAGGTCGAGCGCCAGCCCCAGTGCTCGCTCATCCAGCCGCCGAGCGACGGGCCCGCTGCCGTGCCGATGCCATACGCGGCGGCCAGCACCACTTGCCAGCGCACGCGGGTGCGGGCATCGGGAAACAGATCCGGTATCGACGCGAACGCCGTGCCGACCATCATCCCGCCGCCGACGCCTTGCAGGCCACGCGCAATGACGAGAAACAGCATGTCGTTGGCGAGGCCGCACAGCACCGACGCCACCGTGAACGTGATCACCGCGGCGATCACGAAACGCTTGCGGCCGAAGTAGTCGCCGAGCCGGCCGAACACCGGCACCGTCACCACCGACGCCAGCAAGTAGGCGCTCGCGATCCACGCGAAATATTCGAAGCCGTGCAATTCGGCGACGATGGACGGCAGCGCGGTGCTGACGACCGTCTGGTCGAGTGCGACCAGCATGTTGACGAGACCGATGCCGAGCATCGCAAAGAGGGCGTTTCGGAAGGGCAGTGCAGTGGCAGTCGGATTCACGGAGCTGGCAAAGGGCTGTTCAGGGTGGGCGTCGCGCGGTCGAGCGCGGGCCAGGGTCTTGACGGCTACATCCTCTAGTTGTCTGACCTCTTGTGGGGATTATACGGGTTTTCCCTTAGCCAAAACTATTTCTCGCGATTGACGGGCAAAAAACGCCGAGCCACGCGGGCACGGCATGTTGGCGGAAGCAAGACGTACGATCTCTGCGGGCGCGTTGGGCACATCAAAAGTCAGCCGAAATGCGGATTCTTGCCGCGCGCCATCGCCATGGCCTGCAATGCAACCAGATAGCCGTTCGCGCCGAGTCCGCAGATCACGCCGTTCGCCGCGCGCGAGATCAAGGAATGGCGGTAGGTTTCATCGCGCTTGTGAATGTTCGTGATGTGCAGCTCGATCCACGGACGCTCGATCAGCTTGACCGCGTCGAACACCGGCACCGACGCGAACGAAAAGCCCGCCGGGTGGATGATCACCGCGGCGTCGCGTTCGAACGCTTCCTGCAGTTGCCGAGCGCATAGCCGATGATCGTGTGCGGACGATGCACGCTCCACCCGAACCCATAGCGCTGCGCCGCTTCGAACAGACGGTCTTCCTGTTCATAGTAGAAGTTGTCGACGGGCTGGCGGCCTTGCTCTTCGCGAAACGGCGTGATCGGCACCGCGCCGGTCGCATACGCTTCAAAGGGGCCGAGATAGTGCTTCAGGCCGGTCACGAGCGCGGCATGCGTGAGCGTGCGCGCCGGACCCGCGGCGTCCATCACGTGACGAACCATCGCGCCGTTCACGCGAATGTTCTCTTTCTCTGTGGCCTGGCGCGACCACGCGGCGAAGAAGACGTGACTGAACGACTTGCCGCTTAACGCGCCGCTGACGGAGTCGGCCGAACCGAGCTCGGCGGTGATCGATTCGATCGCCGGTGAGACCGGCGCGCGCCCGCGCGAGAGTCCTGCTACTGCCAGCCGCTCCAGAGCAGCCGGTCCGCGAGATTGCTGCCGACAATGCCGTTTGCGCCAATGATGAGTGCTCGTTTTTCCATGAGAGTGAAGTCGTCAACAGAAGCGCTTGGGGACTCGGCGTGGTTCTGCGACCCGCGTCGAGCCAAAGAGCGAATCCGTCTCCGGGTTATGTCGAGCGGTTCAGCACGAAAGCGAACTCGAGCGTGCTGAACGGCGTGGTCATGCGTTGCCGACAGGCGTTCGAAGGGGCGCCGCGCTTGACCCCTGCGGCGCCGACGCTGTGGCGCAGACGCTCGAGCCGATTGCCGATGTCTCCCTCACAGCGGTGACATTAATTTTGGTTTGGATGCGGGACTGTTGACTCGTGCCGCATAGTTTTATTTTTGTAAGGAGTCGGCAATAAAAAAGGCCGACACGATGTGTCGGCCTAAAGATTCTGGCGTCCGAGGATCGCTTGCCAGAACCTGAGAGACATTGCGCAGGCTAGTCGTGCAATAGCCTGCAGTATGCGGGACTGCTTGCCTGATAGCGGAATTCGCGGTTATCACGCTGGGTGGCTTCTACCAGCGGACAACTGGGAACAGCGGCCAACAGCGCTGCCGGGCCGGCCTTGTGGCCGTCACTTTAAACCAAACAGCATGGATCCAAGCATAACCGTTTCTATGCGTTTTTCCAGTCAGACAACTCTGAGTTAACGATCGGAAAATTCGGAGATATTTATCCTATTGGTCTGACTTTGAGCAATCCCTATTAAAAGCGCGCGATGCCGGGACTGAGTCGCGAACCCATGGCGAGATCGCGCGAGACTGTTTTTTTGACGAGTCCGATTCCGGATACTATCGGTACATGCCTCTGAACGTCTGTTGCCTGCCTCTTCAAAAGGACGCGATTATGGACCGCAATGAAGTCACGAAGAAAATTGTCGCCGCCAAGGTGGCCCGCAAGCTGACGTGGGCCGAGATTGCCGGAAAGATCGGTAAAAGCAAGGAGTGGACGACCGCGGCGCTGCTCGGTCAGATGACGCTCGACGCGACGCAGGCCGGCGTCGCCCGCGATCTGTTCGATCTGACCGACGAAGAAACCGCATGGCTGCAAATCGTCCCGTACAAGGGCTCGCTGCCGGATGCGATGCCGACCGACCCGCTGATCTATCGCTGGTACGAAATCGTGAACGTGTACGGAACCACGATCAAGGAGTTGATTCACGAGGAGTTCGGCGACGGCATCATGAGCGCCATCGATTTCTCGATGGATATCCAGCGCGAGCCGAACGCGAATGGCGACCGCGTGCAGGTGGTGCTCAGCGGCAAGTTCCTGCCTTACAAGTCGTATTGATTGTGCAGCAGGCAGCGCGCGCTACGCGAGTCTGTGCCGGCTAGCGTCGTGCGTGTTGTCCGCGAGCGGCGTCGGCCTTCACAGAACCAGCGGCGCAGGGTTTATGCTAGCGGCTTCGTCTAACCCGAGGAGCAAGCGATGAAAAACCCGACAGGATCGATGATCACTTTTAGCCGCCCCGATGGCCAGCAGCTTCAAGGCTATCTGGCTAAACCGGAGAAGCTCGAAGGCGCACCCGCCATCGTCGTGATTCAGGAATGGTGGGGTGTGAACGAACAGATTCGCGGCGTGGCTGACCGCCTCGCGCAGGCCGGCTATCTCGCGCTCGTGCCCGATCTCTACCGCGGCAAAACGACGGTCGAGGAAGAAGAGGCGCACCACCTGATGAGCGGACTCGATTTCGGCGACGCGGCCACCCAGGACGTGCGCGGCGCGGTCCAGTATCTGAAGCAGTACGCGGCGAAGGTCGCCGTGACCGGCTATTGCATGGGTGGTGCGCTCACGTGGCTCTCGCTGTGCAATGTTCCTGACGTGGCGGCCGGCGTAGTGTGGTACGGCTTCCCGCCGCTCGACTACATCGACGCGTCGAAGATCAAGGTGCCGGTCATCGGCCACTGGGCATCGCAGGACGAATTCTTCCCCGCCGAAACGGTCGACGCGCTGGAGAAGAAGCTGACCGACGCCAACGTCGATTTCGAGTTCCATCGCTATCTGGCGCATCACGCGTTCGCGAACGAAACGGCGGTGGGCCCGGGCCGCATCGCGAAGACGCAGTTCGATCCGGTCTGGTCGCAGCTCGCGTGGGACCGCACGCTGACCTTCTTTGGCCGCACGATGTGGAAGTAAGCGGCAGGGCGACACGTTATACCGGGGGCCGTTGACGTCAGCGCGTCGGCCGATACTCCTTCGTCGCGACGGGGCCTTTCGCCCACTTCCGCTTCGAGTACGAGTGTTGCGCCGCCGCCTCGCCCGGTTGTGAAGTTTTCGCCGTATGCGGCTATGATTCGCAAATTGCGACCGGCGGAAAAAATCTTGAGGACCGACTCCTTAACGACGCATGCCGCCATGCCTTGCGTCTATAGCCACTTCGATACGCATCACGAAGGACCACGCGCGCAACTACTCGCCTGGCGAGACCGGCTAGGTCATTTTCTCGATGTGCCGATCTCGCGCCGGCAACTGGCCGAGGGCTTCAGCGGCAGTATCGACAGCTACCGCACCGGCAATCTGACCTTTATGGACTGCAGGACCGATCCGTTTTCGCAGTCGCGATCGGTGGCGCGCATTTCCACGGATTCGGTGCGCCAGCTGGTGTTTCATGTGGCCGTCGAAGGCACGATCGAAACCGGCTCGGGGCTCCACCCGAAACGCATCGCAGTGCAGTCCGAGCCGGGCATCCTCGCGCTCGATATGAATCAGCCGATGCAGATGACACGCAGCGCCTGCCGCGTACTCGCGTTTTTCCTGCCGCGCGAACTGGTGGAATCCGTCCTGCCTGAGGCTGAGTCGATTCATGGCCGGGTGATCGACTATCACTCGCCGCTTGCGCGAATGATTCCGACGCATCTTGCTCACCTATGCACGAGGCTGCCGACGATGAGTGCGCCCGAAGCCTACGACGCAATGTACACCTGCGCGATGCTGATCGCGGCGGCTTTCGGCAAGCAGACCGGACTCAGCGGCAGTGCGCGTGCGGCGGCGCGTGCCGCGATGTTCGCGACGGCGCGCCGCTACATCGACGCGAACCTCGGACAACTGGATCTCACGCTCGAGAACGTGCTTGCCGTTTCGCAGCTTTCGCGGCCCACGCTGTACCGGCTGTTCGAATCGGAGGGTGGTCTCGCCGCTTATATCCGCAACCGCCGTTTGCGCGAAGCGGCCGAGGAACTGCGCCGCTACCCGCATAAGGCGGTTATCGAAGTCGCTTATGGTTGGGGCTTCAATAGCGCGTCGGATTTCAATCGCGCGTTTCGTCGCGCGTATGACATGTCGCCAAGCGATTTCCGTGCGATTGCCGTTCGCTAATGCGATAGGCGCGCCGCGCGTCGGCGCAAACCGCGCGCCTCAAGCCGCGCTACAGCGATAACCACCCGCGCTCGATCGGCCACGCCAGCAGCGTGCGATACACCGCAACCCACGCGCGCGTCGCGCTTGCGCCAAACAACTGCCAGAATGGCGCCAGCAGAAAAATGGCCGCGCTTGCCACGACGACGGCGCCCGCCATGTCGAGTGGAAAATGGACGCCGACAAAGACGCGCGCCCACGCCACCGCAAGACCTGCCAGCACGATAGCGACGCCAAGGCGCCTCATGCCGTTCAGCAGCAACGTCAGCGCGACGCACGCGAATATCGTCCCGTGGTCGCTGGGGAATGAAGAGTCGGGCGCATGATCGAGAAAGGTGTGGCCGATGCCCATCACGAACGGTCGCGGATGCGGCCAGAGCAAGCCAATCATTTGATTGATGCCGAGCGCGAGCAACGCCGCGCAGCACGCATGCATCGCAATTTCGCGGCGATGCGCGTCGCCGGATAACCACATCGCGGTCAACGTCAGCGGCACCAGGTAGATCAGGTAATCGGCCATGAAACGCGCGACGTGGATCAGCGACGCCGGTGTCGACGGCGTGGCGTTGATCGTTAGAAAGAGCGTCCGATTGAACGCTTCGAGTGTATTCATGCCGTGAGCTTTTCCGAGCCGTGCGTTTCATTTGACTTGCGCCGACCGATATTAGCGGCCCAAGCTTATGGCATGCTTAGCCGTCGCATGGATTAAACATGCGTCGCGACCGAACCCACGCAGGTGGGCAATCAATCAAAGGAGAGGAAAACGTGGTGAAGATCGATCCGGACCGGTTGCTGGCCGACCTGAAACGGTTGCGCAGTTTTGGGGCGACCGGACCGGGCGTAGTCCGGCTTGCGCTCTCGCGGGTGGATCTGGCGTCGCGCGAGTGGCTCGCGGCACGCATGACCGAAGCGGGGCTCGACGCGCGCATCGACGGAGTGGGTACGGTGTTCGGCCGATCGCGCAACAGCGGTCCCGCGCTCGTGATCGGCTCGCATACCGACACGCAACCGACCGGTGGCTGGCTCGACGGCGCGATGGGCGTGATCTACGGTCTGGAGATTGCGCGCGCGCTGGCGGAACACGACGGCACGAAGCATCTCGCCGTGGACGTGGCTTCGTGGATCGACGAAGAGGGCACGTTTTCCGGCTTGCTCGGCAGCAGAAGCTTCGTGGGCGATGCCGTCGACGAGGCAATCCGCGGTGCGACGAACCGGCAAGGCGAGCGCCTCGAAGACGTCCTCCAAGCTGCGGGTCTGGCGGGACGGCCGCGTGCGCGCTTCGAGCCCGGCCGTCAGGTCGCCTATCTGGAGCCGCATATCGAGCAGGGCGGCCGGTTGGAAGCGGCGGGGAAATCGATCGGCATTGTCACGACGATCGTCGGTCTGCGTGAGTTGCGCCTGCGCTTCACGGGCCAGCGCAACCATGCCGGCACCACGCCGATGGCGATCCGGCGCGATGCCGGCGCGGCGCTGGTCGCGTTTATCGCCATGATGAACGACGCGTTCGCACCACTCGCGGATGCCGACACCGTCTGGACCGTGGGCCGCATCGATCTCGACCCGGGTTCGCTGAGCATCGTGCCGGGCGCGGCCGACATGTATCTGCAATTCCGCGATGCCAATGCCGCGCGTTTGCAGGCGATGGAAAACAGACTGGCCGAGCTGGTGCGGGACTTCGATGCGCGAAACGGCGTGCATGTGGAATTGACGACCATCGACGTGCCGATGGAGCCGGTCAGCATGTCGCCGGCGCTCGCGGAGCATCTCGCCCAAGCCGCCGACGCGATCGCGCCGCGGCAATGGATTCGCATGCCGAGCGGGGCAGCGCACGACGCGCAGGTGATCGCGCGCTGCATGCCGGCCTGCATGATGTTCGTGCCGAGCATCGGCGGCGTGAGCCACGACTTCATCGAGGATACGGCCGAGGAGCACATCGTTCTGGGTTGCCAGGTCGCGGCCACGGCGGCGGCCGCTATCTTGCGGGAACAGCGGACGCGATAGGTGCTTTATGCGCCGCTACAACGCCGCACTTGCGCTCAGTTGCCGAACAGCGATGCCTGCATGCCATGGCTCGGCGCATGGCGTGCGGGCTTCGCCGGAGCCTTGCGCTCGACGCCGCCGATTGCCGGCGCGTGCGCTTGCGACTGTGCTTGCGTATCGCCCGCCGCTTCCAGCGAAGTCTGCCCGGCTTCGAGCGACAGCAGCAGCATCTTGTTGGCCAGCCCGCCTGCAAACCCTGTCAGCTCGCCGGACGCGCCGATCACGCGATGACACGGCGCGACGATCGAGATCGGGTTCCTGCCGTTTGCCGCGCCGACTGCCCGCACCGCATTGACGTTGCCGATCTGCTGCGCGATTTCCGCGTAGCTGCGCGTCTGGCCGAACGGGATCGTCAACAGTGCGTGCCAGACTTTCTTCTGGAAGTCGGTGCCCTGAAAATCGAGCGCGAGGTCGAACGCGTGCCGCGTGCCGGCGAAATACTCCTGCAACTGCCGCTCGGTTTCGATCAGCACGGCGCGGTCATTCGCTTCGACGAGTTCGCCGAGACGAACCCGGTTCGGCTTGTCGTTTTCCCACAGAATCGCGGCCAGGCGCTCGCCGTTGGCGACGAGCTTCAACCGACCGACAGGCGAATCCATCAACTTGTATGCGTACGTCACTTTGCTTGCTCCTGACTGGTTGGAGGCCGAGGCAAACGAGGCCGGTCGGCGAATCCGCGCTGAAAAGCGCGCCGATATCCGACAGTGTGAGCCTCGCTGCTTCTGAAGACGCTCCAGATCTTGCTATCTGATTCGTGCCCGGTATCGATGTTGCCGCACCTTGGCGGGAAAGCACGCAGGGCTGTCACTGTACCGCGCTTGCGCGTCCCTTCATAGGAGGCCGCGGGCCTTGCCAGCCGATCGAATACACTCGGGCCGCAGCGCATCTACACGCTCCGGCGAATGGCCCTGGCGCGCATCCAGCCCGCGACTCAGTAGAATTGATGCCTTCATACGATGCTCACCGCTTTCTCCTTACCGTGACGACGACACTAGAACAACTGCGGGCCGGGCAGCTCACGGGCGCACGCCAGCTCAAACTGGCGTGCGGCCTGAACGAATTCCCACGCGAAATTTTCGATCTCGCCGACACGCTTGAAGTGCTCGACCTCTCGGGCAATGCGCTCACCACGCTGCCCGACGATTTGCCGCGACTGCGCAATCTGCGCATTCTGTTCGCCTCCGACAACCCGTTCACCGAAATGCCAGAAGTGCTGGGCGAGTGCGCGCAACTAAGCATGGTTGGCTTCAAGGCGAACCGCATACGCACGGTGCCGGGTAACGCGCTCGCACCGCAATTGCGTTGGCTGATCCTGACGGACAACGAGATCGAAGCATTGCCGCCGGAGATAGGCGGCTGTTCGCAATTGCAGAAGTTGATGCTGGCCGGCAACCGTTTGCGCACGCTTCCCGACCAACTGGCCGCGTGCTCGCGGCTCGAATTGCTGCGTCTCGCGGCGAACCGGCTCGACGGATTGCCGGGCTGGCTGCTGCGTCTGCCGCGGCTCGCATGGCTGGCTTATGCGGGCAATCCGTTCAGCGAAGTGCTGGAAGCGGCGGCGATGCGCGACACGCCGATCGCCGGGATTCGCTGGGACAGGCTCACACTCGAACAGCCATTGGGCGAGGGGGCTTCGGGTGTCATCTATCGCGCGCAGCTTTTCGCGAATCCCGAGCACGCGTCGCGTGCCGTCGCCGTGAAGCTGTTCAAAGGCGCCGTAACCAGCGATGGCTTGCCCGACTGCGAAATGGCCGCTTGCATTCGAGGCGGCGACCATGCGAACCTGATCGCCGTGGCGGGAAAAGTGCAGGACCATCCGGCGGATACCCATGGTCTTGTGATGGAACTGATCGATCCGCAATTCGGGAACCTCGCCGGTCCGCCGAGCCTCGCGTCCTGCACGCGCGACATCTACGATACCGGCACGCGTTTCGATCTCGATTCGGCATTGGGTATTGCGCACGGGATTGCGGCGGCGGCAAATCATTTGCATCGGCGAGGCGTCATGCACGGCGATCTGTATGCGCACAATATTTTGTATGACGGCGCCGGGCGCGCGCTGTTGGGCGATTTCGGCGCAGCGTCGTTCTATGCCGCGGACGATCGTGACACGGGTGCCGCGTTGCAGCGTGTGGAAGTCAGGGCGTATGGCTGCCTGCTCGAAGAATTGATCGAACGATGTGACGCTCTGGATGCACACCGGGACGTTGCGGCGAAGCTCACCGCATTGAAGGACGCTTGCTTGAGCGACGCGGTCGACAGCCGTCCGCTGTTCGATGAAATCGCAACCTGTGTGCTCGCGTTGAAGGGCGATCGATGAACCGCCTGCACGGCCCCGCACGTCGTCGGCGGCGCGCTCCGCTTCCGTTCGAACGCGGCGTGGCATGAGCAAGGTGGCCCCGCAAGGAGAGAACCGATGAAGCAGACCATGCGCCGCCGCATGCTGTTTGCCGGCGCGCTCGCAGCCGCCGGACTGAGCGGGGCGGCACGTGTCGACGCGCAAGGCGGCCAGGCGAAGATCGCGCTCGTGCTGAAGTCGCTCGCCGATCCGTTCACGGTGGCGATGGCCGACGCCGCGCGCAATCATCAGCAGCACTACGCAGCGCAATTCGAGCTGACGGTGCGGGGCACCGCGCGGGAGACCGACACGGCCGCGCAGATCCGGATGGTCGAGGAGATGATCAAGGCGAAGATGGACGCGATCGTGATTGCGCCCACTGATTCGAAGGCGCTCACGGCCGCGGTGGCGCGTGGCGTTCGCGCCGGCATCATCATGATCACGATCGACAATCCGCTCGACGACGCGTCGCAGGTGGCCGCCGGCATCTCGGTGCCGTTCGTTGGTCCGAACAATCGCAAAGGCGCGGCGCAGGTGGGGCACTATGTGGCCGGCCGGCTCAAGGCGGGCGATCAGGTGGGAATCATCGAAGGCATTACGGTGGATCGCAATGCGCAGCAACGCACGGCCGGCAGCAAGGACGCCATGGACGCCGCCGGTATCAAGGTCGTCGCGATTCAGGCCGGCAATTGGGACTACGGCAAGGGCCGCGACGTGGCCACGAGAATGCTCAACGAGCATCCGCAGATTCGTGCGCTACTGTGCGGCAACGACAACATGGCGATGGGCGCGGTCGATGCGATTCGCGACGCGGGCCGAAGCGGCGGCGTGTATGTCACCGGCTATAACGCTGTCGAAGCCATCAAGCCGCTCCTCGCCGACGGCCGCGTGCTCGCGACGATCAATCAGTTTGCCGACCGGCAAGCGATCTTCGGCATCGATGTGGCGTTAAAGGCGGGGACCGAACACAAGAAGCAGAAAGATCTGTCGAGACTGATTGAAACGCCATTGCAACTCGTCACCGCCGCGGGTCATTGAGCGCCGGCGCTCGCCGGCCCTTTGTCTATTCCGCCTTCATTTTGCGCGGTTTGGTCGCCTTTTCGAGCTTGTTGTACTCGAAGCTGGGCACCGACTTCAGCGCTTCCTTCGTGGCCCCCGCGAGGAACAGGTTGCCGTCGCGAATCTCGAAGTGATCGACCGGGATCGCTACATAATGCTTGCCCATCCCGAGAAAGCCGCCGACCGAGACAACTGCGAAAGTCGCCTTGCGGTCCGGCGAAATGATCACGTCGTAGATGCTGCCGATCTTGTCGTTGAGATCGTTGTAGACCGGCTCGTCGACGAGCGCGCGGCGCACGCTCCAGCCCTTGAGCAGCGCGTTGGTCTGCTCGACCGTGCCGCCGAGCGGCTGCAAGCCGGCGATCTGAGCGAACGCGCCCTGTGACGCGCAGATTGCGGCGAGAGCCGTTGTGCAAATCAGTGTTCTTGCTTTCATCGTTTGCCTCCCGTGGATTGTCGAATCGTTGTTCGCCATCGTTTTTGCCTGGGTTGCTTTGCGTGCAGATCCGGTAGCACGTCACATGCCGGGGTTGCTAACGGGTCTCTCGGATCGTGTGCCCCTGAAGCGTCCACACGCTTCTCACTTGATGCGCTTTCGGAATGACCTGTTGCCGAATTGTCAATGGCACGGCCTGGCCTCGTGACTTAATATCGCGCCAACGTGGACGGGCCGAAAGCGCGTTGCGCGACACGGTCCGCACGACAAAACAAACAACCGGAGACACGCAATATGGCTACGACCATTCTGAACCGCCTGCTCGGATTCACTATCGGCGCAAGCATCGCACTGAGTGCGTTCAGCGCTTACGCAGGCGCCACGCTCGACCGCGTCATGAAGAACGGCAACATGGTCGTCGCGACGAGCGGCAAGTGGCCTCCCCAAGCGTTCCTGAACGACAAGCATGAATTCGACGGTTTCGATATTGACGTCGCCAAAGAAATCGCTCGCCGGCTCGGTGTGAAGGTGTCGTTCGATACGCCGCAATTCAGTCTGATGACGGGCGGGCACTGGCACGGTCGCTGGGACCTGTCCGTGCTTTCCGTGACGCCGACCAAACCGCGCGCCGAATTGCTCGATTTTCCCGCGGTCTATTACTACAGCCCCTATGTGTTCGTGGTGAACAAGGACTCGAAGGCCACGACGCGTAACGATCTGAACGGCAAGGTGATCGGTGTCGAAGCAGGCACCACGTCGGAAGACTACGTGCGCAATCACCTCGACATCGCCGGCCCGGATGTGCCGGCATTCAAGTACATGTCGCAAAAGCCGAAGGAAATCAAAACCTATACGGACTCCATGCTGCCGTATGACGATCTGCGCATCGGCGACGGCAAGCGTCTGGACGGCATCGTTACGCCCGAGCAAACCGCGCTCGCCGCGATCAAGAGCGGCTATCCGGTGAAGATCATTCCCGCCGACTACGCCTATCGCGAGCCGCTCGCCATCGTGGCCGACAAGGGCGATGGGGAATGGAACCGGAAAGTCGGTGACGTCGTGCAGCAAATGAAGCAGGACGGCACGCTGTCGAAAATCAGCATGAAATGGTTCGGCAACGATTACACGAAGTAAATGATGCGAAGTAATCGCTGCGGCGACTTGCGCCGCCGCAGCGCCTGATCGACAAGAACAACAACCGGCGCGAATCAGAAGATGGCTTCTTACCTCGATACCTATTACACCCGGACACTACGAACGGTCGAGCCGAGAGCGGTGCTCAGCGGCGCGATGCAGGCCGATGTCTGCATCGTCGGCGCGGGGATGGCGGGAATCACCACGGCGCTGGAATTGCTGCGCCGTGGCCGTTCGGTGATTCTGCTCGAGGCGCAGCGCGTGTCGTGGGGCGCATCGGGACGCAACGGCGGTGTGGTCAGTCCCGGCTATTCGACCAGCTTCGGGCGGATCGTGCAGCGCGTGGGCGTCGACGACGCGAAGTCGATCTACCGGATGTCGATAGAAGGCGTCGACATCGTGGCGGACAATATCCAGCGGCTCGGGATTCAGGAAGCGCAGCCGGTTAGCGGCGTGTTACGCGTGTCCCGTCACGAGGACACCGCGGAAATGCGGGCGTACCAGGCATGGCTTGCTCGCGAGTTTCAATACGACGTCAGCTTCAAATCGCGCGAAGAAATTCGTGAGCTGCTCGTGTCGGACAAATATCGACACGCTATCTACAACGAGCGGGGCTTCCATTTTCACCCGCTGAACTACGCGCGGGCGCTGGTCGCGGAAATCGAGCATCTCGGCGGGCGGGTATTCGAAGATTCGGAAGTGCTGTCGATGGATGGCTCATCCGCCGTCAAGCGTCTCAAAACCGCTCATGGCAGCGTGTCCGCTCGCGACGTCGTGTTCACCTGTGGCGGCTACACCGGCACCGTGGTGCCACGGCTCGCGCGCAGCTATCTGCCGATTTCCACTTACATGCTCGTTACCGAACCGGCGCGCGACCTGATTGCGACGGCGATTCGCACGAGAGCCTCGGTGGGCGACAGCCGCCGCGCGAGCGACTATTACCGCCTCGTCGACGACGGCGAGCGCATTCTCTGGGGCGGCATGATCACGACGCGCCGCTCCGAGCCGGACCGCCTTGCCGAAGTACTGCGCCAGCGCATGGTCGATACCTACCCGCAACTGGCCCCGCTGAAAGTGGAGCTCGCGTGGTCTGGGCGCATGTCGTATGCACGGCATCTGATGCCGCTCATCGGCAGTCTGCAAACAGGCGTGTGGTACTGCATGGGATTCGGCGGTCACGGCATGAACACGACCGCTATCGGAGGCCGTCTGATCGCCCAGGGCATCACTGGCGAAACCGACCGCTACCGTCTGTTTGCGCCGTTCGGCCTCGAATGGAACGGCGGCCCTGCCGGCACCGCCGCCGTTCAGCTCACCTACTGGTACTACCAGCTGATGGATTTCATGCGCGAACGCGCTGCGTGACCGCGCGCGGCTCACAGGAGGAACACATGTTTGCAGAAGAGGCTACCGGCGTCGACAAGCGAAACCCCGGCCCTGTGCTCGTTTTGCTCGGCGCGTTGCTGCTCGGCGGATATTACGCGGTGCAACTTGCGCCCGAGTGGATTGCCGGCATGACGCACGGCTTGCCTGCACTCGGCATCGACGCGGCACTGCTCACCAAACTGCTGGGCGGCGCGGTGGTGCTTGCCGCGCTGGTCGCCAACTGCTATCTGCTGCTGCGTCTGTCGCTGCGGCTGCAGATAATCGTCGTGTGGTGCGAGCTGGCGTTGCTGGTCGTATTGTTCTTCTCTACATTTAATCTTTCGTTCGAATTCATCGAAAGGAAAATTGGTTATCTGATCCTGCAGGGCGCCACGACAACGCTGTATATCTCGGCGATTTCAATCGCCATTGCATTTGTGCTCGCATTGATCGGCGCGTTGGCGAAGTTGTCGTCGAGTGGCATTGCGATTGGCGTCGCGACGTTCTATACGTCGCTGTTTCGCGGCTTGCCGTTGCTGATGCAGATCTTCATTCTGTATCTCGGCCTGCCGCAACTGGGTTATATCGTGAACCCGATTCCTGCCGGTGTGGCGGCGCTGTCGCTTTGCTATGGCGCGTACATGACGGAGATCTTCCGCGCCGGTATTCAAAGCATTCCGAAGGGACAGTGGGACGCGGCGCGCGCACTGGGCCTCAGTCACAGCATGATGATGCGGCTCGTCATTCTGCCGCAGGCGCTGCGGGTCATCATTCCGCCGACGGGCAACCAGTTCATCGCGATGCTGAAAGACAGCTCGCTGGTGTCGGTGGTCGGCGTATGGGAGTTGACGTATGTCGCCACGACCGAAGGTCAGCGCGAATTCCGGCACATGGAAATGCTGATCTCGGCGGCGCTGATCTACTGGCTGTTGTCGATGGTGCTCGAAGTGATCCAGTCACGCATCGAGCGCAGGTTCAGGAAATCGGTGCGATGAACGGCTCGCTGACACTGACGAGGAAAGCGCAATGGAAGCCACGTTGAGCGTTGAAAAACAGCTGCGGCAAGCGAGTGTGCCAGCAGTGGAATTGAACCGCGTGAACAAATGGTACGGCGCGATTCATGTGCTGCGCGATGTCAGCATGAACGTTGCGCCGGGAGAACGGGTGGTGATTCTCGGCCCATCTGGATCGGGCAAATCCACGTTGATTCGATGTATCAACCGGCTCGAACGTCATCAGCAGGGACGAATACGCGTCGACGACGTCGAACTGACGGACGACGTGCGCACGCTTCATGCGATTCGCCGCAAGGTGGGGATGGTGTTCCAGTCGTTCAATCTGTTTGCGCACCTGACCGTGCTCGAAAACTGCATGCTCGCGTCGACCCATGTGCGGCGGATGTCGAAGGCCGATGCACAGGCGCTGGCGATGCACTATCTCGAACGGGTGCGCATTCCCGAGCAGGCCGGCAAGTATCCCGGACAACTGTCCGGCGGCCAGCAACAACGGGTGGCGATTGCACGCGCGCTGTGCATGCAGCCGCAGATCATGCTGTTCGACGAGCCGACGTCGGCGCTCGATCCCGAGATGATCAAGGAAGTGCTTGAAACCATGATCGGGCTGGCAGACTCCGGCATGACGATGATCTGCGTGACCCACGAGATGGGATTCGCGAGGCAGGTTGCGGATCGCGTGGTGTTTATGGATCAGGGCGACGTCATCGAAACCGGGACGCCGCGGGAGGTGTTCGATCATCCTCGTAGTGCGCGGCTCAAGCAATTTCTTTGTCAGGTCGTGAGGGCGGACTAGGTCGGGTTGCCGGTACGCCATTCACGCGATGTGGGGTGGCTTTCAACAACGGCGTTCGCCCATACCTCGCCGACCCTCTTCAGTCGTCCGTCAAGAAATTCGGATGGCTTGTGCGGATCTGATCCACCTGATTCAGCGTACCCGACAGATGTTTGCGCAGCGCCGCCTGCGCGGCCGTGACATCACCCTTCTCGATCGCATCGACGATCTCGGTGTGATCGCGCACCACCGCCATTGTCTTGCCTTCCACGGGCAAGTGAAGACGTCGCAGCCGGTCGATGTGGCCGCTCAGTCTGCGCACCAGGTCCCACAGTTGCGGCACGCCTGCCGCCTCGTACATCTGTCGATGAAAGCTCTGGTCGAGCAGTGAGAACTGCTCGTAATTCTTGAGATCCCGCAGCTCCATCTGCCCTGCAATCGTGGCGCGCAACTGCGCGATCAATGCGACATCGCGCTGCTCCGCGAGCGTGCGCACGACCTCCAGTTCGATCGAGCGGCGCAGGAAATGCGCCTGCAACGCCGACGTCACGTTGATCTGGCTCACGACGGTGGCGTGCTGCGGAAAAATGTCGACAAGGCCTTCCTCGCCGAGCTTCATCAGCGCATCGCGCACGGGTGTCTGGCTCAGACCGTACTGCGTCGCCAGATCGGCGCGCGAGAGCACCGTGCCGGGCGCCAGTTCGAGCGACAGGATCATTTCGCGCAGTCGTTCGAATACTTGCGGCGCGGCGTGGCGGGACCGGTCGAGCCGGCACGCCGTCGACAGGGAAGCGTTGGTTTTCATGGCAGAGCGGAAAAGCGTGGGCGCGGGCGAAACGGCTGATCCGACCCGCTGAAATATTAATACTATAGCCGACGCCCAGCCGCCTTCTACGAGCGTCCAAGCATTTTCCCGCCGCGCGGAGGGGAGTATTAACCCCAGTAACGCACTAATACATTAGTGCTTTACTATCCGTCCAACAACTTCCCCCCCTTATCTGCCGGATTGCCACCATGACTCGGGACATCACCGTCACCCAAGTGCGAATTACGCCGATCGCTTTTCGCGATGGCCCGCTCCTCAACGCAGCCGGCATCCACGAGCCGTGGGCCTTGCGCGCGATCGTGGAACTGGAGACGAGCGACGGCCGCGTCGGCATCTCCGAGACTTACGGCGACGAGCCGATGCTGCGTGTGCTCGAACAGGCCAAGGCGCTGGTGATCGGTCTGTCGCCGTTCGACCTGAACCGGATGGAAGAGCGCGTGCGCGCGTCGATCAAAGCGGCGCCCGGCGCGGTCGAATTCGAACTCGCGCCCGGCTCGCACGCGGCGAAAAACGCGCCGAAGGTCATCAGCACGCTCGAAGTCGCGATGCTCGATTTGCAGGGGCAAATCGTCGGCGCGCCGATCGTCGACCTGCTCGGCGGCAAGGTGCGAGACGCCGTGCCCTACAGCGCTTACCTCTTCTTCAAGTACGCGGAGCACGTCGAGAAACCGTATGCACCCGATGCCTGGGGCGAAGGCCTGAGCGCGGAGCAGATCGTCGCGCAGGCACGCCGCATGATCGAGCTGTACGGCTTTCAGAGCATCAAACTCAAGGGCGGCGTGTTCGAGCCGGCGCACGAAATCGCATGCATGCGCGCGCTGCATCAGGCTTTCCCCGGTGTGCCACTGCGCCTCGATCCGAACGCCAACTGGACGCTCGAAACGAGCATCAAGGCCGCGCCCGAACTCGACGAACTGCTCGAGTACTACGAAGACCCGTGTCCGGGGCTGGCCGGTATGGCCGAGCTGGCGAAGCACACCCGCCTGCCGCTCGCCACCAACATGGTGATCACGACCATGGACGACTTCCGCCGCGGCGCCGAGATGGGTTCGGTCAAGGTATTGCTCTCGGATCACCACTACTGGGGCGGCCTGCGCGCGACCCAGACCCTCGCGCGCATGTGCAAGCTGTGGGATCTCGGCATGTCGATGCACTCCAACTCGCACCTCGGCATCAGCCTGATGGCGATGACCCACGTCGCGGCGAGCATCCCCAACCTGACCTACGCCTGTGACACCCACTACCCGTGGCAGGAGGAAGAAGTCATCAAGGGCGGCCGCGTGAGCTTCGATAACGGCGCGGTGCGTGTGCCGAGCACGCCGGGCCTCGGCGTCGAACTCGACCGCGACAGGTTGGCCGAACTGCATGCGCAATATCTGTCGTGCGGCGTGCGCAATCGCGACGACCTGAAGCAGATGCAGAAGTACGACCCCAGCTTCACCGGCAAGAACCCGCGCTTCTGACCAGCGCGGACAGCCGTTCCGCGACGCGCATTGCCAACCAAGGAGACAACCCCATGAGCAGATCCAATCCGGCCCAGGCCGGCGTGGACCGAGTCGACGCGCTGGCAATTGCCGTCCGGAAGATCAAGTGGCATGTGCTGCCGCTCTTCGTCGTGATGTTCATCGTCAACTACATCGACCGCGTGAATATCGGCTTTGTCCGCCAGCACTTGAGCGCCGATCTCGGTATCGGCGCGGCCGCATACGGGCTCGGCGCAGGACTCTTCTTCGTCAGCTATGCGATCTTCGAAGTGCCGTCGAACATGCTGCTGCAACGCTACGGCGCGAAGGCGTGGCTCACGCGCATCATGTTCACGTGGGGGCTGGCCGCGGTCGGTATGGCCTTCGTGCGCGGTGAGATGTCGTTCTACGCGATGCGGCTCGTGCTCGGCGCGGCCGAGGCTGGCTTCTTTCCCGGCGTGGTGTTCTATTTCACCAAATGGCTGCCGCGCGACGAGCGCGGGAAAGCGATGGCGATCTTTCTCAGTGGCTCGGCGCTCGCCTCGGTGCTCTCCGGGCCGATCTCCGGCGCGCTGATGCTGATCAGCGGCGGCGGCCTGCACGGCTGGCAGTGGATGTTCGTGATCGAAGGCATGGCCTCGGTGGTGCTGGCCGGCTTCATCTGGTTCTGGCTCGACTCGAATCCGCGCGACGCCCGGTGGTTGAGCCGTGCCGAACAGGATGCGGTAGTCGCCGAGATCGAGGACGAGCAGCGCCAGCGCGATGCGGCGCACGCGGTCACGCCGTCGGCGTGGAGCCTGCTGCGCGACCCGCAGATCCTGATCTTCTGCGTGATCTATTTCTCCGTCTCGCTGACGATCTACGGTGCGACGTTCTGGCTGCCCAGCATCATTCGCAAGATGGGCCATTTCAACGACTTCGAGGTCGGGCTCTTCAATTCGATCCCGTGGCTGATCTCGATCGTGGCGATGTACTTCTTCGCCATGCTCGCGGCGCGCTTCAAATTCCAGCAGGCATGGGTTGCGTGCGTGCTGCTGATCGCCGCGCTCGGCATGTATGCGGCTGGCAAGGGCAGCCCGATGTTCTCGTTCGTCGCGATCTGCTTTGCGGCGATCGGTTTCAAGGCCGCGTCCGCCCTGTTCTGGCCAATTCCGCAGGGCTATCTGGACGCGCGGATTTCCGCAGCGGTGCTGGCGCTGATCAATTCGATCGGCAACCTGGGCGGCTTCGTCGCGCCGGCGACCTTCGGCTTGCTTGAGCAGAAGACCGGCTCGATCGAAGGCGGACTCACCGGGCTGGCTGTGATGTCGGTGGTGGCCGCCGGGGTCGTTTTCTTTGCCCGCATGACGCCTCGCGAGGGGCGGCGCGCCCTCGCGCTATAGGCGGCATGCGGAGCGCTTTGCCAAGCATTTCATATTGACATTCAGGTCCCGGTATCCGCCGTCTTCACGAGGATACCGCGGCCCTTCATACCAACGTTGGGGACACACGATGAAAATGATAGGAACCCAATCCGTCGCCGATCAAACGGCAGTCGGACGATACCGATGGACGATCTGCGCGCTCATCTTCTTTGCGACGACGATCAACTACATGGATCGTCAGATGCTCGGGTTGCTCGCGCCGCTGCTGCAAAAAGACATTGGCTGGACGCAGGTCCAGTACGCGCAAACCGTGATGGTGTTCACGGTCGCCTATGCCGTGGGTCTCGCGACGTTCGGCCGGATTGCGGACAAGATCAGCACCAAGGTGGTCTACGGCAGTGCGATGGCGATGTGGAGCCTCGCCGCGATGCTCCATGCGGTGGCGGCGAGCGTCCCCGGTTTCGCGGCCGTGCGCGGTTTGCTCGGGTTCGGCGAGGCGGCCAATTTCCCGGTCGCCATCCGCACCACGGCCACCTGGTTCCCGAAGAAGGAGCGCGCGTTGGCCACGGGCTTCTGGAACATGGGCGCCACCATCGGTGGAATCGTGGCACCTGCCTTCGTACCGATCGCTGCCGTCACGTGGGGTTGGCGCGCGACGTTTATTGCCGGTGGAGCGGCAGGATTCGTGTGGCTGGCGGTGTGGATGCTGGTGTACCGTCCTCCGGCGGAGCATGCGTCGGTATCGAAGGCCGAGCTGGATTACATCAATTCGGACCGCGACGAAAGCGTCGAGCAACCCGTGAGCTGGCTTTCGGTGCTGAAGTACCGCGAAACGTGGGCGTTCGTCTTTGGCAAGCTGCTGACCGATCCGGTGTGGTGGTTCTATCTGTTCTGGCTGCCCAAATGGCTCAATGAATCGCGGCATATCGACATCAGCAATATGGGCCTGCCCTTGATCGCCATTTACACGATGGCATCGGTCGGCAGCGTGGCGGGCGGATGGCTGTCGTCGCGGCTGATGCAGCGTGCCCACAAACCCAATATTGCACGCAAGGTTGCAATGGGTATCTGCGCGCTGTGCGTGCTGCCGATTGCCACGCTGTCGCATTTTCAGAGTCTCTGGTACGCCGTTTTCGCCGTGGGTTTGGCGGCGGCGGCTCACCAGGGGTGGTCGGCGAATCTCGTCACGACCGTTGGCGACGTGTTTCCGCGCCGGATGGTGGGCACGGTGGTGGGTATCGGCGGCGTGGCGGGGATGGTCGGTTCGTTCTTCTTCTCGGGCGTCATCGGTGAGACGTTGCAGCGCACCGGTCAGTATTGGGCCCTCTTCGCTGTTGGGGCGTCGGCTTATCTGGTGGCGCTTGGCATCATTCATGTGTTGATGCCGCGTATGACGCCTGTGAAGTTGCGCGATTGACGGTTGAGGCGCGTTGAAGTCCTGATGACAGAGCAGGCGCGATACTGGACCGGTATCGCGCCGCAGAACGTGGTTGCCTGTCAATTGATGAGGTTGCGCCAATGCACTGGCGGGCATCGGTGCATTTATTAGAAGCCGGAGCCACCCCGACACGACATACCGCATCAGGCTACACTCGCCATTCATACCTGGTGCCTGACAAATGACCCGAATGCAAAGTGTCGTCGATGTGCATGTTCTGTTTCTGAACGACAACGACGAATGCCTCTTCATCCAGAGAGCCAATACCGGACATCGGGACGGGCAGTATTCGCTGGTGGCCGGCCATCTGGAACCGGGCGAATCCATCGAGGCGTGTGCAATCCGCGAATCGAAGGAAGAAGCGGGCGTCACGATTGCACCAGGAACGCTCGACTTCTCGCTGGTGATGAGGCGCGATTCGGAACAGAACCGCATCAGTTTTTTTCTATCATGCCGGGCATGGCAAGGCGTCCTGACCAACATGGAGCCGCACAAATGCTCCGGCTTCGTATGGGCGAAACTGGACAACCCGCCTGCGCCCACCGTCGACTACGTGGCCAATGCTCTCGAACGCATTCGTGAAGGCGTCCAACTGGCCGATTTCAGACGGTAGGCGCAGGCTCGCGCATCTTTTGCCGATGCGACGGTTGAGCCGATGTGCGCCATTGACCTCATTCTCATCGAAGCCATGCGTTTGCCGGCAACTGCGCATGCGCACCGACCGGGCACGGACAACCAGTCAGAACCCGAAAGGCCGATGTCCCGAGTGCCCATGCTCGTCCCGCTCATCTTCCACGAAGCTGCATTCCCCGGCATGGCCAGAAAGCCGGTGAACGTCGGCGAACTGCTGAGGCACATAATCCGGCAGATCGTCCTTGTCCATTGCGAAGACAAAGAACTGGTTTGGATTCGCGATGCCGGCCGGATGGTTCGAATCGGTGACATTGCCGAGAAAGTCATTGTCGTTCGCGATGAGGAAGGTGTGCTTGCGCACGCCGTTCATCACAATGTCAGGGCCGAACGTCAGACTTTCGAGCTTCGCTGGAATGTCTTGCGCGCTGAAGCCGTGAGCGTTCAGCGTGGCAACCACATCGAGAAAGAGCGACTTCGGCAGAGCATAAGGCGCGAGGCCCGCTTCGCCGCTTGCCTGGCTGATATCCTGCGCGCCATCCAGGTCGATGCGAAACACTTTCTTGAACGCCGCGGTCGAATCATCGCCAAGGCCTTTGCCATCGCGCTCATCCATCAGAAGCACATGGTCGTTGACTGCCACGACGTCGCTGATGGTCGGATAGTTCGGCTTCGATGCAGTCCCGATGTTGGTCAGTGGATACGCAAACTGCTGGGTCTTGCCGGTACGCAGGTCGATACGGATGATGCGGCTGAAGCCACCGTTGGTGCCGCCGTCCTGCAGCAACGGACTTTGCATCGCGCCGAACAGTGTTTTGCCATCGGGCGAAATCGCCAGCCCTTCCATTCCCTTGTTGGCCACGCGACCGGATGTGTTCGCACTGATTTCGGTGTTGCCCACGGAACTGAGCGTCGACACGGCGAACGAGTCAGGCAGCTTGATGACATCGATCCGACGCCCCGTGCGGCGATCGAAACGGTAGATGTACGGACCGTATTCATCGGAAATGAACACGCTCTGTCCATCGCTGGTTACCCGGATGCTTTCCGGATCGAGGCGCGCATCGAGCGGATTCGTCGACAGGTGCGTCGGGTCGAAATTGTCCGAGCGCCCCGTGAAGTAGTGCGTGTGGTTCTGGCGGTTCAAGTCGGGTGCACCGTCCGGCACGCCGGCCGCGGCGCCGTTGCCGTACACGAGCCGGTCGGCCGTGTGCAGGAGCGTCGTGTCGACCAGCTTCGGCGTGAGCGCGTAAGGCAGATCCGAACCTGACGGCGCAGCGACGAGCGACAGTCGCAACGTCTGGAAGCGGTTGATGTACGACACCGTATCGTCGATCGCCGCGTTGTACGAAATTGCGTTGGGGCCGCGATCAGGCAAAGCGACGAACGTATTGCAGCCCGCGAAGCTCATGCCCGAGCCGATACCGCCGAGCAGATTACCCGGCGCACCGTTTTCGAGCGGCGCCGCCGTCTCGCGCGACAGGTCGGAGATCGTGCCGCTAATCTGACCTTTCGCGATTAGATTGACGGTGGCATGAGCGTTCGACATCGCGAAGAGCGAGGCGATTACGGTGAGCACGAGCGGTCTGAATTTCAGCACGGATATCTCCTTCAGTTGTTTCGAGAGAACATCGTCAGGTAGCCGCAAAAGCCGGCCTTCATGGGCTCACGCAGAGCCATCGAAAGTTTGGGTAACTTTCGTGTCATGAGGGTGAAACGGAATCGGGCTGCGTGATGTGGGGCTTGTTTCAGAAACGTGCCGCCCAACGATCTTCCTTTTTCTCGGTGCGGGATATTGCATTGCAGCAATATGCGTATAGACTAGGTCATGAACGTCTACAGCCGTAAGCTTTGTTTTGATATGACGGAGAGCGACATGCCGACTTTCCTGGCTTCGAACCGCCCAGCCGTCCCTGAATTGCACGTTTTCGAGCAGGAGGGAGGCTGGCATTGGGGTATCACCGTCCCGCGAGTCGCGGGAAGCGGATTCAAACTGGTTGCCTTCAGCAAAAGCTCCTTTTCGCTTGAGGCGGCCGCGCGCGCCGATGGGAGCCATGCGCTAGCGCATCTCGCAGATAAGGCACACACGATGGACTTGCCGTTGACGCCGCTCGTGACGGATTTTCAGCAGGAATAAGCAGGCCTTGCCTGCCGTTGATGGCGCTCCGTTCGGTGCAAGAACACCGAGATGCGGCTGCCGTTGTCTTCCCCCTTCATCCGCTATCACTGATCCGCGCATGCGATCTGCACTCAATCGGCGCGCGTGCCTCAAGCCAAACACCTTCGCGCGAACAGGATAGTCGATATAGCAGCCATCCGAACCTCCGTCCGGCGGCGCTCGACGAACCGTTTTCTGCCGCCCAGGAACGTGCGAGCGATAGCGGCTGCGACTTCACGACGTCTGCTTCCAGCGTGCGCGAATCTCACCGCGCCGCCCCAACCCGGTTCATTACACCGATGTAACCGAACTTTCACATAACTATCTTAAGCTCCTGCGCCGATGTAATAAATCCAACAATCGGGCGAGCCAGCGTGAAGACGCTGCCTGCCCGGCGTGCGACGGGAGCCCCCACGTGATTTTTTCGAAGAACAAGAACCTGATAGGGCGCAAGGGTGCCTTGGCCCTACTGGCCGGTATCGGCCTGGCGGTCGGTTTGAGCGCCTGTGGCGGGAACGATGACATGACCTCCCCGGACACGACGCCTCAGGTTTCCGGCCAGGTGCTCGGCAGCTACATCCAGAACGCAAAGCTCTGTCTCGACCTCAATGACAACGGCAAGTGCGACAGCGACGAACCGTACACGGTGAGCGACGCCAAGGGCAAATTCTCCATCGGCGACAAGAACAACGGCAACTGGAAGAATGTGGTCGCCGATTTGACCAACGCCCGGGAAAACGATGTCAATGGCAAAGACATGGGCACCACGTTCGGTTCCGGCGCGTTTTTCCTGGCGCCCAAGGGCGCGACCGGCACGGTGAGCGCCATTACCACGCAATTGGCTCAACTGGTGACGGGCGGCGCGGCGCTGAGCGACGCGAAGAACACACTGGCAGCCAAATACGGCGGTGTGTCCGCCGACAAGCTGCTGGGCGACTTCAACAGCGACAGCAGCCTTGCCAGCGTGAAGGCGGCCAGCGACGACTACATCAAGACGGTCGTCGGTTCGAAGGCTGTGCGTCACGTCTTCGTGATCACGCTAGAGAATAAGAACTACGACGAATCCTTTGGTACGGGTTCGGCTACTAGCGGCCAGGACCCGTATCTCAAGTCGCTCGCTCCGCAAGGCGCGCTGCTGACCAACTACTACGGCACCGGCCACGTCAGTCTGGACAACTACATCTCGATGATGAGCGGTCAGCCTTCGACGGTCGATACCGAGACCGACTGCTTCAGTGTATGGTCCGACATCGTCGATGCAGGCAACGATAGCAGCAATCCGAAGGTCCTGAAGGCCGGCACGGATGCGAACGGTCACGCCGGCGGCGGATGCGTGTATCCGGCCCGCGTCAAGACGCTCGCCAACCAGCTCGATAACGCCAAGTTCAGCTGGAAGGGTTACATGGGCGATATGGGCAATGACCTGAACCGCGACGGCACGAAGTCGTGCAGCTTCCCGACCCGTACCGCGAAGCTGGCAGGCTCGGATCCGGCGAAGGCGGTCGACGGTACGCAATCGGCCCAAGCGGGTTCCGCGTCCGGCGACGTCAAGGGCGATGCCTACGCGACTCGCCACAATCCGTTCGTGTACTTCCACTCGATCATCGACGACATCAACTATTGCGACCAGCACGTCGTGAATCTCGACGACAATCTGGAAAACGATCTGAAGTCGATCGACACCACGCCGAACTTCGTGTTCATCACGCCGAACCTGTGCGATGACGGCCACGACGGCGACGGCACGGGTGCGGCAGGCAAGGGTTGCAAGAGCGGTGCGCCCGGCGGCCTGACGTCGATCGACGCGTTCCTGAAGAAGTGGGTTCCGATTATCCAGGCTTCGGCGGCTTACAAGCAGGACGGTCTGATCATCATCAACTTCGACGAATCGAATGCGGCCAGCTCGCCCATGACCACGTCGTTCAACGCCAGCTACTCGCAGATGAATCTCACGATCAATCTGCCGGGCGCTTCGTGCTGCACGCAGCAGACTGGTCCGAACGTCAAGCGTCCTGAAGATCAGGTCATGTCCACGCTGCCGATTGCCTATGCATCGACGCTGGGTATCAACACCGCGTTGCTTCCGTCGACCGTTCAGCTGATCCAGATCGGCATGCACTACGACGGTGTTGGCGGTGACCGCACGGGCGCAGTGCTGCTGTCGCCGTTCATCAAGGCAGGCACCACTTCCGATACGGGCTACAACCACTATTCGCTGCTCAAGAGCCTGGAAAACCGTTTCGGTATTCCTGAGTATCTCGGTTATGCGGACGATTCGAACCTCGCGACTTTCGGTTCCGACATCTTCAACCAATAAAGATAAATGCTTTTTCTCTTTACTAAAGGGACCGCCCGGGGGGCGGCCCTTTTTTTCATTTCAAGTCTCTTCCTGACGGCATGCGGCCGCCAGGAAGAAGCCATCGGCGCCCCCGCCGTTACTACGGTTTCCGCGGCGCCGTCCAGCAAGGATATGGCCGAGATCGGCAAGCTGGCCTTTTTCGATCCGTCGCTGTCGGCTTCCGGCAAACAGTCGTGCGCGAGCTGTCACAGCCCTTCGAATGCCTACGGTCCGCCCAACGGCCTCGCTGTGCAACTGGGCGGCATCGATATGAAGCATGCCGGCACACGCGCGACGCCTTCGTTGCGCTATCTGCGCCGGGTGCCGATCTGGACGCATACGTACGCGAGCAGCTTCAAGGAACGCCTCGAAGACGGCGACAACATGCCGTCTGGCGGCTACACCTGGGACGGGCGCTTCGACAGCCCTGCCGCCCAGGCCGCCTTCCCTCTGTTGAACCCCGACGAGATGGGCAATACGGATGCCGCCGACGTCACGGCTAAATTGAGCAGGAGTGCGTATGCCGCGCGTTTTAGCGCAGTGTTCGGCCGGGATATCTTTTCGCGTCCTTCCGATGCGCTCGCCGCACTGGGCAAGGCGCTCGAGCGCTTCCAGTTCGACGATCCCAGCTTCCAGCCGTTCGACAGCAAGTTCGACAAGGTACTGGACGGAAAAGCGCAGTTCAGCACCCAGGAAGCGCGTGGCTTTGCGCTTTTCAACGACCCTGAGCGCGGTAACTGCGCATCCTGCCACCTGGTCGAAAAGGGCGCTGCCGGTGCGCACCCGACGTTCACCGACTACAACTTTCAGACGCTAGGCGTGCCGCGCAATCCGGAGATCCCGGCGAACGCGGATCCGAAGTACTACGACATGGGACTGTGCGGCCCGATCCGGACCGACAAGACCGATACCGACTGGTATTGCGGTATGTTCAGGACCCCTACGCTGCGCAACGTCGCGACGCGCCGGGCGTTCTTTCACAACGGCCGCTTCCATACGCTGGAAGACTCCTTGCGCTTCTATGTGCAACGCGACACCAACCCGCAAAAGTGGTATCCGCATCCGGGTGGCAAGCAGCAGTTTGACGACCTGCCAGTGAAGTACCAGAGGAACGTCGACCATCTCAATGCGCCGATGACGAATCACAAGGGCGGCAAGCCGGTTTGGTCGGAAGGTGACATTCGCGACGTGATAGCGTTTCTCAAGACCTTGAACGATAGCGATGCGCAGATGGCGGGAAATACCGCGGTGCATTGACGGCTGAAGCTTGATGCCCCGAGAGGCAGGCCGGACGCCGTGGGATCGTGGTGGTGCCGGCGGTCCGTGCCCGCCGTGTTTCCTGATGATCCACCCGGAGAATCAGGCGGTTGCATGTACGCGCAGAGCACGCCGCGTCTGGCCGTCGCTGATGGTCAAACCGGCATTCTCGTGCAGCTCGGTTTCCGCTACGACCTGCGTTTGCCGGCGATCACGGACAAGACGCAGCGCGAGTGTTTCGTCTCAATAGGTCTAGGTTTAGACGCATCTCGACATCGCCGCGTGTTACTTTCCATACACGGGCGCACGCGGTCGGTCCCGATCGCCTCGCATAGGTTGGCCCATCATTTTGCACTCACGCAGAAAGGTGATTTATGAGCCATGCTGTCAGATCGGCGCGCGTGAAGCGCGCACGCCGCCGCCGCCGCCCCATCCAGGATACGTGGCTCGTTATCGGCCTCTCGCTGACAGGGCTGTTCGCGGGCCAGTTGAGTTTTGCCGCGGGCATCCTGCCACAAGGCGGCCATTTTGTCGCTGGCTCGGGAAGCATCGCTCAGCACGGTGCGAACCTGGGCATCACGCAATCTGACTCGCGGGGCATCATCGAGTGGAACAGCTTTTCGATCGGAGCGGGCCAGAAGGTGTCGATCGACAACGGCACGGGCGCCACACTCAATCGCGTGACCGGTAAAGATCTTTCGGCAATCTATGGCTCCCTGACGGGCACCGGCAGCATCTATCTTGTCAATCCGAATGGCGTGCTTATCGGACCACGCGGCACGGTATCGACGGGCACGCGCTTCGTCGCTTCGACACTGGATGTCTCCAACAGCGATTTTCTCAATCCACCTAGGTACCGGGGAGCGTTGTACACAGGCAACTCCACAGCGAATGTGGTCAATCTCGGCAAGATCAGTTCGTCGGGCGGGGACGTGTTTCTCATATCAGCCAACCAGGTCACGAACGGCGGAAAAATCGATGCGCCGAACGGCAATGCCGAACTTGCCGTGGGCAGTAACGTGTCGTTACTGGATGGCAAGTATCAGCAAGTCTTCGTGAGGATAGGAAGCGGCGGCACGGTGACGAACACAGGCACCGTGCAGGCGGCGCTGATCAACCTGCAGGCGGCCGACGGCAATATCTTCGCGCTCGCGGGCCGTTCGGCCGCGCTGCGGGCCACCGGCACTGCAACGCGCGACGGCCATGTGTGGCTCGTCGCCAGCACGTTCGATCAGGCCGGCAACCGCGTCACCGGCAATGTCGATGCGAGCGGGGCGCAGATCAGTGCGCGCAATGCGGACGGTAGCGGCGGCACCGTTGATATGTCCGCCGGGAGCGTCAAGGTCGGCGGCGCAGACGTTCGGGCGAAAGTGTGGAATATCACCAGCGGCGATTTCACCGCCGATGCCAGCACGAGCAGCACCTTCGCCGCGAGTCTGAGCCGTGGCGCATTCGTCACCGTGGAAGCGATCGGCGCCGACGGCGAATATGGTGCGAGCGGCGAGGGCGACATCGTGGTCGAGTCGAGCGTGCGCTGGCAAGGGGCCGCGTCACTGACGCTCAATGCCGCGCACTCGCTGACTGTCGCACCGCATGCGGACATCGCCAATACGGGCACCGGCTCTCTCAAGCTGTCCGCCGATACTCACGGATTTGACAACGGCGGCAGCGTAGTCAATCTCGGTACGATCGACTGGTCACGTAGTACGGGTATCGTCGCGGCGCTTTACGACAGGAACGGCAGCTTCACGCGTGGCGATGTCCGCACCGACACCGCCTGGAGCCCTGCGCCGTTCAGCGGGCTTGTCACGCAATTCACGGCTTATCAGCTTGTCAACACCATGGCAGACCTGGTCGCGGTGAATAACAACCTCGCTGGCACCTACGCATTGGGGGCCGGGGGGCTGGAATTCGCGGCTGCGCCGCCTTTCAGCGGCATCGGCACCGCAGCGAATCCGTTTACCGGTCAGTTCGACGGCATGGGGCATCTCCCTGCGGATTTGACTTTTGCGGCCGATACGGGACTCTTTGGCGCAATCGGCGAAACCGGCGTCGTGCGAAATTTCACGCTCGGGGGTGGCACGGCGACCTCCTCGGGAGCACCGGTCGGACTGCTAGCCGGGATCAACTCGGGGTACATGGTCAATGACGGCGCAACAGGCACCATCAATTCCGTCGGCAATACGGGCACGGCGGTCGGCGGGCTGGTCGGCGAGAACCTTGGACGCATCGAGCAGTCGTGGGCTGGCGTGACGATCCACGGCGCGGGCCAGGTCGGCGGGCTCGTCGGCGTCAACGGTGGTTCCATCGACAAGTCTTACACCCTCGGCTCGGTGACCGCCGGTGCGCAAAGCACAGTCGGCGGCCTCGTCGGTACGAACAACGGCGCGATCTCCCGATCGTATGCGCAGGAACCGTTAGGCGGCGGCGCGATGACCGTAGGAGGACTGGTTGGCAGCAATGCGGGCTCCATCGGCGAGTCGTATGCCTGGTCGCATCTCCCGTTGGGCGCGAACTCGACGACGGGCGGCATCGCTGGTACGAACAGCGGCTCGATTGCCGCGAACGTGTTCTGGAACAGCGAGACGTCAGGAGCGTCGGCGGGCATCGGCGCGGGCACGTCGGTGGCGGCCTCGAGCGGACTCACGGAAGCACAGTTCAGAGACCCGGCGAGCTTCGGCCCGACGTGGGATTTCAGCGCGAACGGCACGTGGCTGGCCGGTTCGCTACCTACGCTGCGCCGGTAGGCCTGGCGGCGCGAAATGGGCGGAATCGACGGCTGCTTTTCAACGCAGCCTGGATGATCGATTGCTGGTCGGCGAAGCGTACTCACGGCCTTCGACGCCTGGCGTCAGATCACTGGCCGAATCGTATTGGAAATCGAAAAAACGTTCTCGCCGGCGTAGACGAAATCACGCTGCATTTCGACATGCCACTTCAAGAAGTTCCGACTGTTTGATTTCCGTGGAAGCATCCAGTCATGCAGTTCAATGATCACCAGCGGAAATCTGTTTAATTCCTCGGAGTGACGGGAAAAGAGGTCCGACTCTGCGCCCTCGATGTCAATCTTCAGGATGAATGGCGTTCCGCTCGATTTCGCTATCACCTGTTCCAGCGTCATCGCTTCAACGGCGTACGAATGATCGGTGGGCTGCTCGGCCGTACGATATCCGCAAGCGCCTCGTCCCGGATCGTCCAGATAAAGCGTACCGCTGGTCGCTGCGATGGCGGCGTTCAGCGGCACGATAGATGGGAAGGCACTCGAGTTACTCTTGAGGAGTTCGTAGTTCGATACGTCCGGCTCGATTGCCAGAACCTTCGCTTTCGGATACGTGAGCGCAAACCAAACCGCGCTGGCCCCAATGTTGGCCCCGGCATCGACGATGAGCGGATCCGGACAGGCCCGGTAAAAGTCGGCTATCTCTTGCGCCCGGCTAAGTTGATCCGTTGCATAGACTCGTCGAAAAAAAATCTGCTTGCACACCGTTCGGTCCGGTATTGAGGGCCGGAAATTGAAGCGCCTTCCGCCGGGAAGCCGCAACCCGTGCAAACCGTATCGAACGGCTCCCCAAGCATCGGGAGACCGATTTTTGGGTCGCAGCAATCGCACGAGCCCTGGGGGCAACATGTCCTTCAGGGTGGACCTGACGAGGTCGTGCATCTTGGTTCTCCGCGTGATCGTATCGCTGGTTGGGACCGCAGCTGCATTGACGGAAATCCGCCGATACTCAAAAGGCGCGCACCATTGCTAAGGGTAGTCTATGAATTTGAGCAACTCACCTCGGGCCTCTCCCTATTTCCGGCATATGCGCCAAACTTGGCCGGTTCAAAGGCAATTTACGTCGCGCTCGAATCTTTCGACGGTACGCTGGACGGTAAAGCTGGCGGATTGACGCTAGCCCTACGCGTCGAGCTACTGGACAGCCTGGGGAAGCCCCGGCGGAGATACGGGCCGTCGACGAGGGCGCAGCAGTCGCAAGAAGCCCCGTTATGGCCTGACGAATGATGCCTTCTAGCCCGACCTCTATCTGAAGCGGCAGACTCCGTCCGCCTGGATGTGCCAGTTGCGACCGCTCTGAAGCGGCCATTTAACGGCGCGGTCTCGGCCGGTCGCTTTTGGGGTGAGAGATAAGCGCCGCACGCCGTCTGCGGCGGCTTTCAACCCACCTGCGCAGTTTGTGCGATCATTGCGCGCAAAGTCGAACGCATCCTGGCCGACTCCGACGCTGATCGCGCGCACGCGCCCGGCACGGGTTGGCAGATGATCGCTCTAGTATCAAACATTTAGCTTTTACTGGACACAGTGCGGGTCGTCCGCCGAGTAACCGGTTATCGAGGAGTATTTGCAGCATGGGAGTGCCAATTTCGCAGGCGTGGACGGTCGCCACCTACGTTCTGAAACAGAAGCTGATGCGGCGAAGCCGTTATCCGCTCGTCCTCATGCTTGAGCCGCTCATGCGCTGCAATCTGGCATGTGCGGGGTGCGGCAAAATTCAGTATCCGGCGCACGTGCTGAAGTCGGAACTCACGCCTGAGCAATGCTTCCAGGCGGTAGAGGAGTGCGGCACGCCGATGGTCGCGATTCCGGGCGGTGAGCCGCTTCTGCATCCGCAGATGCCGGAGATCGTCGCCGGTCTCGTCGCGCGCAAGAAGTACGTATATATGTGCACGAACGCCTTGCTGCTTGCCAAGAACCTGCACCTCTTCAAGCCCAGCAAGTATCTGTCCTTCTCCGTTCACGTGGACGGCCAGCGCGAGCATCACGATTTTGCGGTGTGCCGTGAAGGCGGCTACGACATCGCGATGGAAGGCGTGCGGGCCGCGGTAGCGGCGGGTTTCCGCGTTACCACCAACACGACGCTGTTCGACGGCGCGGACCCGAACAGCGTTCGTCTGCATTTCGACGAAATGATGGAAGCGGGCGTCGAAAGCATGATGGTGTCGCCTGGCTATACGTACGACAAGGCGCCCGACCAGAAGCACTTTCTTGGTCGCGCGCGTTCGAAGAAACTGTTCCGCTCGATCCTGTCGAATCGGAAGAAGAGCTGGCGCTTCAACGCGTCGCCGATCTTCATGGAATTCCTGATGGGCAAGAAGGACCTCACCTGCACGCCGTGGGGCATGCCCACGTACAGCATCTTCGGCTGGCAAAAGCCGTGCTATCTGCTCCAGGACGGCTACGCTGACAGCTTCGACGAACTGATGGAAAGCGTGAAGTGGTCCGAGTACGGCACCGAAAGCGGCAATCCGAAGTGCGCGAACTGCATGGTGCACTCCGGTTACGAGGCGAGCGGCGTGAATTACACCTTTGGCTCGTTCAAGGGCCTGTTCCAGACGGTCAAAGCGATGCTGTTCGATCGCTATGAAGATCGCGAGGCCACCGACATGCTCGCGGGTTGGAAGAAGACGTCGCACGAAGTGCCGATGGTATTCGTCCCCCCGGCACAGCGCGCAGAGGCCACGAAGGGCGAAGCGGTTCACGCAGCCGCGCCGGCCGCCGACGCCGTCGCTCCGGATCAGATGGAGACGGCCGCTGGTACGGTGCACGAGCATCTCGAGGGCTGGACGCCGGAACTGACGACTGAAGCGGCGGTGCGCGAGGCGATGGAAAAGGCCTTCGATTATCGTGGCGACGTCACGATCACCCGCAAGGATGGCTCGACTGTCGCGGGCTATCTGTACGACCGCCAATACGGCGCTGCCTTCAAGGATTGCTTCGTCCGCATCATCCCGACCGGCAAACAGACCAAGGACGTGATCCCGTACGCGGAGATCGGCGCCATCGCCTTCACCGGCAAGGATACGGCGGCCGGCAAGACCTTCGAAAACTGGGTCAAACGCTACTGGGAAAAGAAAGCCGCGGGCGAAAAGAACATCCAGATCGAGCCTGAATGTCTGGATGAGTGACAGCTGAGGGCGCCAGCCGGGACGCCCCGGCTGGCGCCCTTGCGGACCAATATCCAATTGGAAGCCGGAGGCGGTTGGCCGAGTGCAGCTGTGGAATGACGGTTAATCGGCCAGCGAACACAAGCGACAGCAACCGCGACACGCTACCGCCGCGAGCTATAGTCAACCTTATTTGAAGGCGTCGCGGTTCCTCTCGACGAATTCCGCAACGGAAACGACGATCTCGATACCCGGCGCCTTCAGTTTCTCCGGGCGCTCGTCCCGTTCGTGAACCAGCGCTCGAACGCGGAGGCCCTTCACCGGAAGGCTTTTCGCCGCGACGCTGCCGGTCGATCCGGCAGCGCCCGAGTCGAGGATGGTGGGTTTCACGGTCATTCCTTCGGTATGCTTATCTTTGAGTCAGGCCACTAGCGGCGCCAGAAGCATGAGGGTGCGCACGACGCGGATGGCCTGTCCAATAGTCGGTCAAAGATGGCCGAGCACAGCGCCGGCAATCATCAGGGTCGAGCCGATGCCGACCACGAACGCGAGCGTGCGGACGACAGGGATACCGGCGGTGTAGACGACGTAGTGGACGAGTCGCGCGATCAGATAGGTCTTGGCTGCGAGGATCGTTGCCGGCGTGCTCGCGCCGATCAGGGCCAGAATAATCGCGAGCGGTGCAAACACGGCCAGATTCTCGACCGCATTGGCGTGCGCGCGCCGTGCTCTCTGAGCCCAGGCCGGGTCGGGTGGGGCGGTCGGATCCGCTGGATCGGCGAGTGTCCGGACCGGTCCGCGCGTCAGGATTCTCGATGCCATGTAGGGGACCCACATCAGCACCGTCGCTGTGGCAACAAGCGTCAGGACATAGAGTTCCGGGGTGAGTTTCATGATCGACTACCTCCTATTGTTGCGAGAGTTCTTGTAGGGGCCCAGAGTCGATGCCCTCGATCATTGTTCTGGTGAGCTAACGACTGGATGGAATAGGCCTTCCGCAGCAGGACTCTGGTTGTGACGCCCTCAGGGAGCGCCGCCGATGACCGGGGCACCGGCAGCGCTTGCGGCCCTTACTTGCCCTGAATCAGCAGGCCCAACGGAGCGAGCGGACCGACGTGCATCAACTCATATTTTGCATACCCGCCGGCCGTGAGCGGCAGCGCCTCGACAGCCTTGCGTGCCTCGTCGATCGACTCGGTGTTCATGAGGAAGATGACGCCCGGCGCATCCTGGCGAAACCAGAACTGCTCGATCTTGCCGTCAAGATAAAGCTTAAGCGTTGCTGGTACTTCGCTCGGCATGATCTGCATTTTCTGTTCGTCCAGGATCGGCTTGACGATCGTTGCAACAGCTAGAACCTTCATGGGAATCTCCTGAGTGGGTTGATTGCGACATGCAACGGGAGTAAGTCTAGTCAGCCGTGTTGACGGCTGATACAGTCACAAACGCCAACTTTGTGGACATTTACGCCATGCGAATTTCTGTGCTCGCTCTTGATGGAGTGTTCGACACGGGCCTGTCCGTCACACTCGACGCGTTCCGGGTCGCCAACGCGCTTTCGACGCGGGCAATGGGCGGGATGCTGCGGTTCGATGTATCTCTCGTCGGCGTGCGAAAGAGGGTGAAGTCCGCGCACGGACTCGGGGTGCCGGTGCAACCGATCACAGCGGAGCAGCAACCCGACTGGGTGATTGTTCCCGCGCTGGCCACGACGATGCAGGACGAACTGGTCGCTTCGCTGGAGCGGCCGGACGTGGTTCGGGCAAGGGCGCAACTGTTGGCATGGCATGCAGATGGCGTCCGGTTGGCGGCTTCCTGTATCGGGACATTTCAGCTTGCGGAAGCCGGACTTCTGGATGGCCGGGAGGCCACGACCAACTGGGCCCTTGCGCCGTTTTTCCGGCAACGTTACCCCCATGTCCGGCTCGATGAATCTCGCATGCTGGTGCCGACGGACATCGGCGTGACGGCCGGCGCGGCAATGGGCCACCTCGATCTCGCCCTTTGGCTGATACGTACGGCCAGCCCGGAGCTGGCATCGATGGTTTCGCGTTATTTGCTCGCCGATATCCGTTCGTCGCAGGCCGCCTACATCATTCCCAATCACCTCGCCCAAGCCGATCCGCTGATTCAGCGCTTTGAACGATGGGCTCGCGAGAATCTGGCATCCGGATTCTCGCTGCAGAACGCGTCCAGTGCGTTGGCCACGAGTACACGCTCGTTGCAACGCCGCTGCCAGGAAGTACTCGGCAAATCTCCGCTCGCTTATTTCCAGGATCTGCGCGTGGAACATGCGCAGTCTTTGCTCCGCAGTGGGGGGCTTGACGTTGAAAGTATTGCTGCCCAGGTCGGGTATGACGATGGTGCGACGCTGCGCGCACTGCTGCGTCAACGGCTGGGCCGAGGCGTTCGCGAGATTCGTGCTGACCTGCTCTGACGCATGAGGAGCATTGCCGAGTTTCGTTCAATAAGGCAATTTGCGTAAATGACGACGAAAGGATGGTGCGATCAGACCGTTTGAGTTGACGCTTGACGCGCATCATGAATTCGGGGCGACGGAATTCAGGTTTGGCCTCATTCACGTTGCGTCATATCCGTTCAGCTGGAACAAGGCACAAATCGTTTTCGACAAGGCGATCGTGTCAATGTCATCCAAGGTCCAGCAGCCAATGCACGAATAAGGTGCCGGTTCAGCACGCGAACGTGCACGCCATCACCCGGGCGGGGCAGCCTCCCACTACGCCGCGCAGAAATTGCACCGAACCCGTTTGGCACACTTCTCGCTTAACAGGAAGGGCAAGGAGCCGGCGCGTCATCCGGTTCAATACACAATCTGGAAATGGATGGCTAGGGTTCCGGCCTGCTTCACGCAGGCGCTGGTCCGAGAGCTGTCGACCTCAGGCGAGGTTACACGGCGGGACAAAAGCCCGGGAGAGAACGCGATGTTTGCGCTGCTCCCTGCCGTCGCTAACTGTCCCTTCCGAGGTCAACCTCATGCGCAAGCTCGTTCGCTTTCTTGGCATCGCCGCCGTTTCCCTCGCTGCGTTCGCCTCCACCTCCGCGTTGGCCGCCGGCCGTACCGACTTCAAGGTTTGCTGGACCATCTACGCGGGCTGGATGCCGTGGGGGCAGGCCAAAACCCAGGGCATCGTCTCGAAGTGGGCGAAGAAATACGGCATCAACGTCGATGTCGTGCAACTGAACGACTACGTCGAATCCATCAACCAGTACACCGCCGGCAAGTTCGATGGCTGTGCGATGACCAATATGGATGCGTTGACCATTCCCGCTTCGGGTGGCGTGGATTCGACGGCGCTGATCGTCAGCGACTATTCGAATGGTAACGACGGCGTGCTCATCAAGGGCAAGGGCAAGCAGGTCGCCGACCTGAAGGGTCAGCAGATCAATCTGGTCCAGTTCTCCGTCTCGCACTATCTGCTGGCACGCGCGCTCGAAAGCGCCCATATGAGCGAGCGCGACCTCAAGGTGGTCAACACCTCCGATGCCGACATCGCCGGCGCGTTCGCGACGCCCGCGGTCCATAACGCGGTGACGTGGAACCCCATGCTCGCCGAACTGAAGGCGCAGCCGAACGTCACCGAAGTCTTCGACTCGAGCAAGATCCCCGGCGAGATCATGGACATGATGGTGGTCAACACCAAAACCCTGCACGACAACCCTGCACTCGGCAAAGCGCTGACGGGCGCATGGTTCGAAATGGTCGCACTGATGCACGCTAACGATGCCGACAGCACCACCGCGCTCACAGCGATGGCCAAGGCATCGGGCACCGATCTCGCGGGCTTCAAGGGGCAACTGGCGACCACCGCGCTCTTCTACACGCCGAAAGCCGCACTCGATTTCGTCACCAGCCCCGACATGCCGAAGATCATGACGCGCGTCGCGAAATTCTCGTTCGATCACGGTCTGCTCGGACAGGACGCCAAAAGCGCGGATGTGGTCGGCATGGCGTTCGACAAGGGCGTCGTGATCGGCAACAAGAGCAACGTCAAGCTGCGTTTCGATCCGACCTACGTCGAAATGGCGGCGGCGGGCAAGCTCTGAAGCAAATACCCACGCATTCCACAAGGCGGGCAGCCATGCGACTCATCAATCGATATCCCAGCCGAAGCGGCGGCTTGATGCTGCTGTTGCTGCCGTTCATCGTGCTGGTAGCGATTTATTTCACCGGGTCGTCGATGCGGCTTCAGCTCAATCCCGACGACAAGCTGCTGCCGGGCGCGACGCAGATGAGCGACGCCATCAGGCAGGCCGCCTTCACCGAGGACAAGCGCACGGGCGAGTATCTGCTGTGGGCCGACACGGTATCGAGCTTGCGGCGGCTCGGCATCGGCCTCCTCGTGAGCGCCGTCATCGCGCTGGTGGCGGCCATCGCGACTGGCTCGTTTCCGCTGGTGAGCGCAACGCTTTCGCCGTTCATCACGGTGATCTCGATGATCCCGCCGCTCGCGGTGCTGCCGATTCTGTTCATCGTGTTCGGGCTCGACGAATTGTCGAAAGTCGTGCTGATCGTGGTCGGCATTACGCCGATGATCATCCGCGATCTGCATTCGCGGGCCCGTGAAATCCCCACCGAACTATGGGTCAAGGCGCAGACGCTCGGCGCGACCAGCTGGACGTTGATTCTGCGCCTCGTGCTGCCGCAGTTGCTGCCGCGTCTGCTGGTGGCGATGCGTCTGTCGCTCGGCGCGGCGTGGCTCTTTCTGATCGCCGCGGAAGCGATCGCTTCGACCGATGGCCTCGGCTACCGCATCTTTCTGGTGCGCCGCTACCTCGCGATGGACGTGATCCTGCCGTACGTGGCGTGGATCACGCTGCTCGCTTGGCTCACCGACGAACTGCTGCGCCGCCTCACGCAATGGTCGTTCCCCTGGTATGGCGGAGGCGCACGATGATCGAAGTTCGCAACGTCTGGAAGGAATACGGCGATCAGGTCGTGCTCGAACGATTGAACCTGCGCATCGAGGAAGGCGAGTTCTGTTCGATGGTCGGCGCATCGGGCTGCGGCAAGTCCACGTTTCTGCGGCTCTTGCTCGGCCAGGAGCGCGCGACGCGCGGCGAGATTCTGCTGGATGGCGAAGCGTTGCCCGGCGAACCCGATGAGCATCGCGGCGTGGTGTTTCAGCGCTATTCGGTGTTCGACCATCTCACGGTGATTCGCAACGTGATGCTGGGACTCGAATTGCCGCGCGCGAAATTCACGGGCCGTCTGTTCGGCGCCCGACGCCGTGCGGCGCGAGACGAGGCCGCCGCGATGCTCGAACGCGTGGGCCTCGGTGCGGCACTGGACAAATATCCGCAGCAACTTTCGGGCGGCATGCAACAGCGCCTCGCGATTGCCCAGGTGCTGATGATGAAGCCGCGCGTGCTCCTGCTCGATGAGCCATTCGGCGCGCTCGATCCCGGCATCCGCAAGGACATGCACGAATTGCTGCTCAGCCTGTGGCGCGAATCGAAGCTGACGATCTTCATGGTCACGCACGACCTGAAGGAAGGTTTCACGCTGGGCAGTCGCGTGCTGGTGTTCGACAAGGTCCGCGTCGATCCGCAGGCACCCGGCGCCTATGGCGCGCGCATCACCTACAACATTCCGCTCGACCACAGTCGCGGCGCCGCGTCGTCCCTTCATATGGCCCAGGCCGTGGTGGAAGGCGCGTCCCGTGTCGAAGCGGTCTCAGCCTGACAGGAGTCTGAACCTCATGGAACTGCTACTCGAAGAAACCATCCCCGGCGGCGGCCATGCTTCGTTGATCATCAAGCGCGGCCAGTCGCTGCGCATTACCGACCTGCGTGGCGGCGCGAACGTCAGCATGATGCTGATCAACGCTGACGAGAAGAGTGAACGGCTCAACCTGCCCGACACGCTGAAGTGTCAGCACACGGCGAAGCTCACGGCCGGCCATTGCCTGTACTCCGATATGGGCCGTGTGCTTGCCGCGATCGTGGCGGACACCTGCGGCTGGCATGACAGCATCGGCGGCGTATCGAATGCGGAAGAAGTGCACGAACGCTACGGATCGGGCCGCTACCAGGAGTTGCGCAACGCGTTTTATCGTAACGGTACCGACAATCTGCTCGTCGAAATGGGCAAGTGGGGACTCGGGATCTCGGACCTGCTGATGACGCTCAATCTCTTCAGCCGGGTCGACGTCACAGACGAGGGCGCTCTGAATTTCGTGCCGGGCAATTCGAAGGGCGGCGACTACCTCGATCTGTATGCACCGATGAACACGCTCGTGGTGCTCACCGCGATCCAGCATCCGCTCGATCCGAATCCGGAATACGCGCCCAAGCCGGTCAAGCTTGCATTGAGCCGTGCGGAGCGCGACATCGCCGAACTGTGCCGAACCTCATGCGAGGAAAACATGCGCGGTTTCATCAACACCGATCGCTTCTTTCTTTGAGCGGAGCCCGACATCATGACAACGACGCTGACAGCTAGCGACAAACGCGCCGAGCACGCGGTCTTTCGCGAGACACTCGCGGCCGGTGAACCGTGGCTGCACGAACTGAAGGCCGGCCAGACGCTGCGCATTCTCGATCTGGAAGGCAATCAGGCCGTCGACACGCTGTTCTTCAGTCTCGCCGATCCGCGTGAGCGTTTCGATCCGCAACGCACGCTGCGCAGGCAGAAAAGCCTGTACCTGACGACGGGCACCGTGCTCTATTCGAACCTCGGCAAGCCGATGCTGACGATCGTCGCCGATACCTGCGGGCGTCACGATACGCTCGGCGGCGCGTGCGCGCAGGAGAGCAACACGGTGCGCTACGCGCTGGAAAAGCGCTACATGCATAGCTGCCGCGATAACTACCTGCGCGCCTGTGCACACGACGGACGTTTGTCCAAACAGGACATCGGCGCGAACATCAACTTCTTCATGAACGTGCCGGTGACGTCCGAAGGCGGCCTGACTTTCGAAGACGGCATCTCGGCGCCGGGCAAGTACGTCGAACTGCGCGCGGAAATGGATGTGATCGTGCTGATCTCCAACTGCCCGCAGCTGAACAATCCGTGCAATGCCTACAACCCGACGCCCGCGGAGTTGCTGATATGGAACTGAAGCGAATCCGCAACTGGCTTTTCTTCGTCATGCTGGTTCGCTCGGGACGCTGCTGCACCTGCACGCGCGAACAACTGACCCACGCAGATCGCTGACACGGACCTCTGCCGCGGACGACCGCGGCATGCATTCCCACGTGGCGGGACGGCCCGCCCATGAATCAAGATCCCTTTCATGTTCGAGAAAATCCTGATCGCCAATCGCGGCGCGATTGCGTGTCGCATCCTCAGAACGCTGCGCGAACTCGACGTTACCGGCGTTGCCGTTTACGCAGAAGCGGATCGCGCGAGCCTTCATGTGAGCGAGGCGCCCATCGCGCACGGTCTCGGCGATGGAGCCGCGTCGGCCACCTACCTCGATACGGAAAAGATTCTGGCGATCGCTCGCCGCGAGAACGTGCAGGCGATCCATCCGGGTTACGGCTTTTTATCGGAGAACGCCGGTTTCGGCGAAGCGTGCGAAGCGGCGGGCATTGCGTTCATCGGACCGACGCCGGCGCAATTGCGCGCCTTCGGACTCAAGCACACGGCGCGTGCCATCGCGGCGCAAGAGGGCGTGCCGATGCTCGAAGGCACCGGCTTGCTCGAGAATCTCGGCGCCGCGCTCGATGCGGCAGCCGCGATCGGCTACCCGGTGATGCTGAAAAGCACGGCGGGCGGCGGCGGCATCGGCATGCGCGTGTGCTGGAACGTCGCGGAACTGAGCGCGCATTTCGACGTGGTCAAGCGTCTCGGCCAGAACAACTTCAGCGATGCCGGCGTTTTCCTCGAAAAGTACATCGAGCGGGCGCGGCATCTGGAAGTGCAGGTTTTCGGCGACGGCGAGGGTGATGCGATTGCCCTCGGCGTGCGCGATTGCTCTGTGCAGCGGCGCAACCAGAAGGTGCTCGAAGAGACCCCCGCGCCCTGTTTGCCCGACGGCATGTCGGCCGCATTGTGCGACGCCGCCGTGAAGCTCGCGAAGGCGGTGAGTTACCGTTCGGCCGGCACCGTCGAATTCGTCTATGACAGCGCGGCGCAGCAGTTCTATTTCCTGGAGGTGAATACGCGCCTGCAGGTCGAGCATGGCGTGACCGAGCAGGTCTGGGGCGTCGATCTCGTACGTTGGATGATCGAACTGTCGGCGGGCACGCTCGCGCCGTTGCAGGAACTCGCCGCGGGTTTGCAGCCGCAGGGACACGCGATTCAGGCGCGGCTCTACGCCGAAGATCCGGGCCGCGATTTCAAGCCGAGTCCCGGCCTGCTGACCGATGTCGCGTTTGCGCCCGCAGACGGTCGCGCACTGCGCATCGATACGTGGGTCGAAGCGGGCTGCGAAGTGCCGCCTTACTTCGACCCGATGCTGGCGAAAGTAATCGCATGGGCGCCGACGCGCGACGCGGCACGCCGCGCGCTCAACGACGCGTTGCAGAACACGCGCATCTACGGCGTGGAGACGAATCGCGACTACTTGCGGCAGATTCTCGACGATCACCCGTTTGCATCGGGCGAACCGTGGACGCGCTGTCTCGAAGGACTCAGATATCGGGCGAGCACGATCGAAGTGGTCAGTGGCGGTACGCAGACGACCGTGCAGGATCATCCGGGTCGTCTCGGCTACTGGGCGGTCGGCATTCCGCCTTCCGGTCCCATGGATGACCGCGCGTTGCGGCTCGGCAACCGGCTGCTCGGCAATGCCGCGGAGGCCGCCGCGCTCGAAATCACCATGAGTGGGCCGACCTTGCGCTTCAACACGGATGCGGTCGTCACGGTGACGGGCGCGCGTCTGCCGGTGCTGCTCGACGATATCGAACAGCCGTTGAACACGACGCTCTTTGTCGCGGCCGGTTCGACGCTCGCGCTCGGCACCATTCGCGGCGCGGGTGCGCGTGCCTATCTCTGCGTGCGCGGGGGTTTCGATGTCGCGGTATATCTCGGCAGTCGCAGCACCTTCACGCTCGGCCAGTTCGGCGGACATGGGGGGCGGGCGCTGCGTGCAGGCGATGTACTGCACCTTCACCCGCTGCAGGATGAGAAGGCGGGCGCGGCGCTCGCCCACGTCCCCGAGCTGGAAACGGTGCGCACGCTGCGCGTGATCTATGGTCCGCACGGATCGCCGGAGTACTTCAGCCCGCGTTATATCGAGCAGTTTTTCGACACCGAATGGGAGATCCATTTCAACTCCAGCCGCACCGGTGTGCGTCTGATCGGACCGAAGCCGGAGTGGGCGCGTGAGGATGGCGGCGAGGCGGGGCTGCATCCGTCGAACATTCACGACAACCCATATGCGGTCGGCGCCGTCGATTTCACGGGCGACATGCCCGTGATCCTCGGACCCGATGGTCCGAGCCTCGGCGGCTTCGTTTGCCCGGTGACGATCATCGAAGCAGATCTTTGGCAGATCGGACAGTTGAAAGCGGGCGACAAGGTGCGCTTCGTGCCGGTGCAAATCGATGCAGCGCGTGAGGCGGCGCGCCAACGTCTGCGTGAATTGCAGGCTCCCGAATTCGACGCAAAGCCGCAAGTCACCGAGCCGGCCCCGCTCGTCTCGCCGATCGTCCTCGATACCGGTGCGGATCGCGAACGGCTCGTCGCACGTGTTTCCGGCGACACGCATCTACTGCTCGAAATCGGCCCGGCGGAACTCGATCTTGTCTTGCGTTTTCGCGGCCATGCGCTGATGCAGTCGCTCGAATCGATGGCGCTGCCCGGCGTGATCGATCTGACGCCCGGCATCCGCTCGCTGCAGATTCACTACCAGCCTGAAACGCTGCCGCTGGCGCAGTTGCTTGCGATCGTCGAGCGCGCCTGGCAGCACGTGCTGTTGCAGAAGGATTTGCGCGCGCCGTCGCGGATCGTGCATTTGCCGCTGTCGTGGGACGATCCCGCCTGCCGGCTCGCGATCGACAAATACATGACCACGGTGCGCAAGGATGCGCCGTGGTGTCCGAGCAATCTCGAGTTCATCCGCCGCATCAACGATCTCGACTCGATCGATGCCGTCAAACAGGTCGTGTTCGATGCCAGCTATCTCGTGATGGGACTCGGCGACGTGTATCTCGGCGCGCCGGTCGCGACGCCGCTCGACCCGCGTCACCGGCTCGTGACGACCAAATACAATCCGGCGCGCACGTGGACGGCGGAGAACTCGGTCGGCATCGGCGGCGCGTATCTGTGCGTGTATGGGATGGAGGGGCCGGGCGGTTATCAATTCGTCGGCCGCACGTTGCAGATGTGGAACCGCTATCGCGAAGTCGCCGATTTCGCGGGACGGCCCTATCTGTTGCGCTTCTTCGATCAGATTCGCTTCTACGAAGTGCCCGCCGACGAGTTGCTGCGTATTCGAGCGGACTTTCCGCTGGGGCGCTATCCGTTGAAGATCGAAGAAACCGAGTTGTCGCTGGCCGACTATCAAACGTTTCTCACGCGCGAATCCGCGGGCATTGAGCAATTCCGCGCGCGTCAGCAAGCCGCGTTTCAGGCCGAACGCGAGCGCTGGCGCGCAGCGGGAACGGTGGAAGAGAGCTTTGACGCGCCGGTTGCCGAGGACGCCGAACTGGCGCCGTTGAAAGATGGCGAAATAGCGGTGGACAGCGAGATCGCCGGTAGCCTTTGGCAAGTGCGCGTGAATTCCGGGGACACGGTCGAGGCGGGCGACGTGCTGCTCGTCATCGAGTCGATGAAGATGGAAATCTCCGTGTGCGCGCCGTGTGCGGGAACCGTCGGCGAGATACACGTGGCGCCTGGCTCTGCGGTGCGCGCGGGGCAGCGCGTGGCCGTCATCGAACGTCTTTGATATTCCGGGGAAAACATCCATGCCTTCATTCGATCTGCGTTTGTCTACGCTGCGCGCCGCTTACCGTGCCGGGACGCTTACGCCGCGCCAATTGATTGGCGAGTTGCGGGCGAAAGCCGCCGCACTGAATCCTGAGTTTCATCTGTTCATCCACCTTCTGAGCGAAGCGGAAGTCGCGCCGTATCTGGACCGGCTGGAAACACAGGATATCGAAGTATTGCCGCTCTATGGCATTCCGTTCGCGATCAAGGACAATATCGATCTGGCCGGGATCCCGACGACGGCCGCCTGTCCCGCCTTTGCCTATACGCCTGGCGAGTCGGCGACACTCGTCGCGCAGCTGATCGCGCTGGGCGCCGTGCCGCTCGGCAAGACCAATCTCGACCAGTTCGCCACCGGCCTGAACGGTACGCGTTCGCCGTACGGCCGGTGCCGCAACAGCGTGCATCCCGACTATCCGTCGGGCGGATCGAGTGCGGGATCGTCGCTGGCTGTCGCGCTGGGCGTCGCGAGCTTTGCGCTCGGCACCGACACGGCCGGCTCCGGCCGCGTGCCGGCAGGGCTCAACAACCTCGTCGGACTCAAGGCGACCAAAGGTGTGCTGTCCACTGCCGGCGTCGTGCCGGCTTGCCGCACGCTCGATTGCGTGACCTACTTCACGGCGACCGCGCGCGAAGCGAGCGATTTGCTCGCACTGACCGCGCAAGCCGATCCGCGCGATGCATACAGCCGCAAGAACCCGCAATGGAACGACGCGCGCGCATTCGGCAAGCTCGCCACCTTCCGCTTCGGCGTGCCGTCGCAACCCGAATTCGCGGGCTGTGCCGAAAGTCCGGCGTTGTTTGCGAAGGCTCGTGCGCTACTCGAAGCGGCGGGCGGCGAGGCGGTCGAGATCGACTTCGCGCCGTTCGTCGAAGCGGCGAACCTGCTTTATCAAGGCCCCTGGGTCGCGGAACGCTACAGCGTGGCGGGCGAGTTGATGGAAGCGAACAAGGAGGCCGTGTTGCCGGTCATTCGCGATGTGCTGGCGAAGGCGCCGGGCGCGACTGCAGTCGAACTGTTTCGCGCGCAATACCGGCTGCAAGCTTTGAAGGCCGTCTGCGACGCCGCGCTCGAATCACTGGACTTCGTTCTCACGCCGACTTATCCGCGCCCCGTCACGCTGGCAGAGTTGGAGCGCGACCCCATCGGGCCTAACTCGTTACTCGGCTACTACACCAACTTCATGAATCTGCTCGACTATGCGGCCGTCGCGACACCGACTGCGTTCATGAAGAATGGCCTGCCATGGGGCGTAACCGTGTTCGGCCGGGCGTTCACGGATCAGTATCTGCTGAGTGTGGCCGATCTGCTGCAGCGAGCAAGCGGTGTCGAATGTGTCGGGGGCGGCAGGCCCGATGCGAGCGAGCGACCGACGGCGGCGGCCAACGATCGGGTCCGTGTCGCGGTGTGCGGCGCCCACATGCAGGGCTTGCCGCTCAATCGCGATCTGGTCTGCCGCGGCGCACACCTCGTAGAGGCGACGCACACTGCGCCGCGCTATCGCTTGTCCGCGCTGGAGGCCGCGCCGGGCGGCATGAGGCGGCCCGGCATGCGGCGCGTGCCGGACGGCGGCGCGGCGATTGCGATCGAGGTCTGGGAGATGCCCAGTCCGGAGCTGGGCTCGTTCCTCACGACGATTCCCTCTCCGCTTGCGCTAGGGAAGGTCGAACTGGCCAACGGTACGTGGGTGACCGGCTTTGTGTGCGAAGGGTATGGCCTGGAGGCCGGGACCGACATCACGGAGTTCGGCGGCTGGCGAGCATGGCTCGCCAGCGGGCGCAAATAGCGCGTGTGGTGGGAAGATTCGTCCCTTTTCTTTCGCCCGGATGACCGCTACATTGATCTCTGCGCGGGCATGGCGGAACGCGCCGGGTTTAATGAACCGGTCGCCACGAAGCATGCCCTGAGTACGGAGCAAACCGGCCGCCCTTCGGGCTCGACACACATGATCCTCATGTATGGTGTGATCGCGGAACGAGCGAAGGTGATCGGCCGTCACAGGCTCGAGCGCACGTTCTTCGGTCCAGTGCAAACACCTCATGATTAGCAACTTGCGAGGTGACACGGGTTCAATGTCGTGCAGCCGCCGTCTCGCGCCATGGCTGCCAAATGCCCAGCGTGTGCCTTCATAGGGAGCGATACATGCAGCAACTCATCAGGCATCCCCTCGTCCTGCTGGTCGTTTCGTTCGCGTTCATGTCGCTGGCGGCGTGGTTCGGAAACTCGGTTCTACGAAAACGTATGGCGCTCGATGAAGACTCGCGCGACGACTTCAGAACCGTTCAGGGAGCCACGTTGACGCTGCTCGCCCTGGTCATCGGTTTCAGCTTGTCCATGGCGGTAGGCCGTTACGATCAGCGAAAGAACTACGAAGAGGAAGAAGCCAACGCGATCGGGACAGAGTTCGTTCGCGCGGACCTTTTGCCGGAAGCGGCGGCCGCCGCGATCCGCTCGGACCTCGCCAGGTATGTCGACTTGCGCATCGAGTACTATCAGACTCGCGACACGCAACGCGTCGAGCAGATCAATGCCGCCACCTCTGAACTGCAAGACAGGTTGTGGTCCGCAGCCAGAAGCGGCGCCGTAGCCCAGCCGAATCCCGTCGTCGCGCTCGCCGTTGCAGGCATGAACGATGTAATCAACACCCAGGGCTATACCCAGGCAGCATGGTCGAACCGCATCCCCGTGGCGGCCTGGATAATGATGATTCTGATCGGCGTGTTCGCCAACGTACTGGTGGGCTATGGGGCGAAAAATCCGAGCAGCAAAGGCCGCTTCCTCATGATCATGCCGTTGACCGTGTCTATCTCGTTCATGTTGATTGCGGACATTGATACGCCGCGCAACGGCATCATCCGTGTCGTGCCGCAAAATCTCATCAGCACGGCGCAATCTCTGCACAGACCGTAAGGCCGCTCGACACGCTCATTGGCCCACACGAGATAACCCCGCTCAACCCGCCCCGGCCCCTGCATAACGCGCGAGGAACATATCCGC
>NZ_NPIH01000024.1 GCF_012275575.1 Paraburkholderia sp. SG-MS1
AGTATGAAGGCGTCGGCAACGGCGCACCCGCCTCGATCGAATTGAAGTACCCGTGGCATCACGCTGGCAATAACTGGCAATCACGCGGACCGGTGCCCCCTCATCGGTCCCATTCAGACAGATGGAGCAGTCGATGACTCAGATGAACCCGCGCGGCGGACTGCAGGTTGCCGCCAACCTCGACCAGTTCGTCGAAACCGAAGCCCTGCCCGGCACCGGAATCGACAGCGCCGCATTCTGGTCGGGTTTCGACGCCCTCGTGCACGAGCTGGCGCCCAAAAATCGGGCACTGCTCGCCGAGCGCGACCGCCTGCAAACCGAACTCGATAACTGGCATCGCGCGAATCCGGGTCCGGTGCGCGATCTGCGCGCATATCGTGCGTTCCTCGAAGGCATCGGCTATATCGTGCCGGCGCCTTCGCGCGTCAAAGCCACGACCGACCAGGTGGATACCGAAATCGCCGAACAGGCCGGCCCGCAACTCGTCGTGCCGCTGTCGAATCAGCGCTATGCGCTGAACGCGGCGAACGCGCGCTGGGGCAGCCTCTACGACGCGCTGTACGGCACCGATGCGATCCCCGAGACCGATGGCGCGCAAAAGCAGCAGGCCTTCAACCCGGTGCGCGGCGCCGCGGTGATCGCATATGCGCGCAAGTTTCTCGATCAGGCGGCCCCGCTCGCGAACGGCTCGCATGCCGACGCAACGCGCTATCACGTCGAAAACGGCAAGCTGGTCGTCACGTTGAAGAGCGGCACGAGTGAGCTCGCAAAGCCCGCGCAGTTCATCGGCTATCAGGGCGATGAAAGCGCGCCGTCCTCCGTGCTGCTCAAGCACAACGGCCTGCACTTCGACATCCAGATCGACGCGAACGATTCGATTGGCAAGACCGATGCGGCGCATGTGAAGGATGTCGTGGTCGAAGCGGCGGTGAGCACGATCATCGATTGCGAAGACTCGGTCGCGGCCGTGGATGCGGACGACAAGGTGCAGCTCTATCGCAACTGGCTCGGCCTGATGACCGGCGATCTGACCGAAGAGGTCACGAAGAACGGCAAGACCTTCACGCGGCGTCTGAACGAAGATCGCGTGTACGTCGCCGCGAACGGCACCGCGCCCGTCGTGCTGCATGGTCGCTCGCTGCTGTTCATCCGCAACGTCGGCCATTTGATGACCAATCCGGCGGTGCTGACGAAGGACGGCCACGAAATTCCGGAGGGTATTCTCGACGCGGTGATCACGACGCTGTGCGCGCTGCACGACCGCAAGCACAAGCTGAATTCGCGCACCGGCTCGATCTACATCGTCAAGCCGAAGATGCACGGCCCGGCCGAAGTCGCGTTCGCGAGCGAGCTGTTCGCGCGCGTCGAAGACCTGCTGAAGCTGCCGCGCAACACGATCAAGATGGGCATCATGGACGAGGAGCGCCGCACCAGCGTGAACCTGCTCGCCTGTATCGCCGAAGCGTCGGAGCGGGTCGCGTTCATCAACACGGGCTTCCTCGACCGCACCGGCGACGAGATGCACTCGGCCATGGAAGCCGGCCCGATGATGCGCAAGGGCGACATGAAGTCGAGCGCGTGGATCGCCGCGTATGAGCGCAGTAACGTGCTGGCCGGATTGAGCGCGGGCCTGCGCGGCCGCTCGCAGATCGGCAAGGGCATGTGGGCGATGCCCGACCTGATGCACGCGATGCTCGAACAGAAGATCGCGCATCCGAAGGCGGGTGCGAACACCGCATGGGTGCCCTCGCCGACCGCCGCGACGCTGCATGCGCTGCACTACCACCAGATCGACGTGCAGGCGGTTCAACAGCAGCTGGAGCGCACCGATTACGCGACGGTGCGCGATGAACTGCTCGACGGCCTGCTGACGATTCCGGTGGTCGAATCCGCGAAGTGGAGCGACGACGAGATTCGCAGCGAGATCGACAACAACGCGCAAGGCATTCTTGGCTACGTCGTGCGCTGGATCGATCAGGGCGTGGGCTGCTCGAAGGTGCCGGACATTCACGACGTCGGCCTGATGGAAGACCGCGCCACGCTGCGCATTTCGAGCCAGCACATCGCCAACTGGCTGCATCACGGCGTGGTGAAGCGCGAGCTGGTCGAAGAGACGTTCAGGCGCATGGCGAAGGTGGTCGACGAACAGAACGCCGGCGACCCGCACTACCAACCGATGGCGCCGGGCTTCGACACGATCGCGTTCAAGGCCGCCCAGGCGCTGGTGTTCGAAGGACGCCAACAGCCGAGCGGTTACACGGAACCGTTGCTGCACAAGTTCCGGCTGGAAGTGAAGCAGCGGGGGTAAGGCTGTAGCGGGCTGGCCGCTTCGCTTTCAGTGACGAGCGAAGCGGCTGAAAAACGACAACGGGCGCCGCGTGATGCGGCGCCCGTTTTTGCTGGGGCACAGCTTTCGTGCGACGCTTGCGCGCGGGGCGATTGCACGTACCCGCACGGTTGAGCAGCGGATCAACCCATCCGCTGAACGACTCAGGCCGCTTGCGCCGTGTACTGCGCCGGCACGCCGGCCGGCTGGTTGTTCTGCATGTACGCCTGCAGATACGCTTCGAAATCGGCCTTCACTTCCGGATGGCGCAGCGCGAATTCCACCGTCGCCTTGAGATAGCCGAGCTTGCTGCCGCAGTCGAAACGCGTGCCGAAATAGCGATACGCGAGCACCTGCTCTTCGGTCAGCAGCGACTGCACCGCGTCGGTCAGTTGCAGTTCACCGCCCGCGCCCGGCTTCAACGCGCGGATATGCTTGAAGATGGTCGGCATCAGCACGTAGCGGCCCACCACGCCGAGATTCGACGGCGCATTGTCGGGCGCCGGCTTTTCCACGATGCCCGACAGCTTGATCACGTTGTCTTCCCACTCACGGCCGTCGACCACGCCATACGAACGGCTGTCTTCGCGCGCAATGGTTTCGACGCCGATCACCGAGCTGTGATAGTGATTGAAGGTGTCGACAAGCTGGCTCATCACCGGCTTCGAGCTATGCAGCAGGTCGTCGGCCAGAATCACGGCGAACGGGCTGTCGCCCACCAGTTTTTCGGCGCACAGCACCGCGTGACCCAAGCCGAGTGCTTCGGCCTGGCGCACGTAGAAGCAGTCGACGTTGGCCGGCTTGATGCTGCGCACGAGGTCGAGCAGCTTTTGCTTGTTGCGTGCTTCGAGCTCGGATTCGATCTCATAGGACTTGTCGAAGTGATCTTCGATCGCGCGCTTGCTGCGGCCCGTCACGAAGATCATCTCGGTGATGCCGGCGGCAATCGCTTCCTCGACTGCGTACTGGATCAGCGGCTTGTCCACGATCGGCAGCATTTCCTTAGGACTTGCTTTGGTAGCCGGCAGGAATCGTGTCCCGAGGCCCGCTACGGGAAACACGGCTTTGGTGACTTTCAGCATGGTAGGCATTCCCACATCGGTTAGAAGTTGGTGTGTTCGCGGACCTGGCGGCGAATTCGATGTCGCCGGAAAGACTAGCAAAAAAATTCACGCGTTTCACGTGCGATTTTTATCGAATCAGAAAAATAAATCGATTTGCTTTCAATATGCCGAATCGCGATAAGCGTCAGGAAATAATTACATATATCAATTGAATTATTTCCGGTGATTCCGAAAATTTTACGTATCAAACCAGCTGGTCGGCCGTAGGGCGGCCGGCGTCGGCATGGCAGTGAAGCGTGGCACTGTCACGCATGTTTCATCGATCGACGTTCCGCGTCATTCGTTTTCATCGATGGGCGGCAGCTTGCCGGGATTCATCCGGTAACGGCGGATCGGCTCGTTACGCAAGGCCTCGCGGTAAGCGGAGGCGGCGACGAGGATCAGCAGCACGGCAATGCCGGCGAGTAAATGCAGGTTCATGACTTCACCTCTGGTCAAGAAAATCCGTGCTTTAAATTAGCACGACAAAAGCGGTAAATAATTCGCCGCCGCAACTGCTTATGCTCAATTACAATTCGTCACAAAATCGCCATTCAATTCAAACGGACAGGCAATTTTTTATCGATTTTTTGCGGCCATGGTGCTCTAGCATGTGATCCATCGCGGGCGCGTACAGCGCCCGTCAATCCGCTTTTCCCGTTCAGATTCAGAATAAGGACCGCGCATGAGCGACTCAGTACTGGATGCCGCCGGCTCATCCCTGCCCCTTTCGCCCTCTGGCCCTGCGCGCGCGGCCAGCGCCGCCACCCGTGCGTCAGCCGAAGTGCGCGTCGACAGCGCCGGCAAGGAACACGTGATCGACGCGATGCGTGGCTTCGCCGCGTTGCTGGTCGCGTATTTTCATTGCCGCCAGGTCGCATGGGTCGGCATGCAGGCGTTTCATCAAAGTGTTGGCCATTCGTTCAGCCTGGGCGCGATCGCCGCCTATCTGACGTTCCCGATCGCGTGGGGCTCGGCAGGTGTGCCGATTTTCTTCGTGATCAGCGGTTATTGCATTCATCGCGGCGGCGCGCTGCGCCTTGCGGCCAATCCCGCTTACCGGCTCGACGCGGCCAATTTCTGGGTACGCCGTTTCGCGCGCATCTATCCGGTGCTGCTCGCGGCGCTGGTGCTGACTTTTGCGCTCGACTGGTTCAGCCTGCAACTGCCGCCCGTTAGCCACAAGATCCGCGAGATCGGCCTGCAGGCGTTTCTCGTCAACCTGTTCTCGCTGCAAGGCGTGGCCGGCAAGACCTACGGATCGAACGGCGCACTGTGGACGCTGTCGCTCGAGGTGCAGTTCTACGCGATCTATCCGCTGCTGTTCGCACTGCGCCGGCGCGTCGGCATGACGTCGGTGCTGGCGCTCGTCGCCGTGGTCAACGTGGTGTCGGCCTATGTACTCGAACGCCATGACCTCCAGTTCTTCACGTCGTACTGGTTCTCATGGACGCTCGGCGCGTGGATCGCCGACGCCAAGGTTCGCAGCGCACCGCAGACCCGCTCGCCGACATGGCTTTACGCCCTGGCTGCGGGCTTTATCGCGCTCGGCTGCGTGGCGTTCCATTTCGGCCAGTACGGTGCGTTCCAGTTGTGGGCGCTCGGCTTCGCGTTCTATCTGTACAAGGCGCTGGATCGCCGCAATGGGCCGCCACGCGCAAGCTTCGGCACGCGGCTGCTGTCCCGGTTCGGCGATTTCAGCTTTTCGCTGTACCTGATCCATCTGCCGATTTTCGTGCTGCTGTCGTCGCTGCTGTTCCGCTCGGCGTTGCAGATGTCGATCTGGCCATCGTTCGGCTATATGCTCGTGGCGGTGCCGGCCGCCTACGTGTTCTACCGGCTGGTTGAGCTGCCCGCCATGAAGTGGTCAGCCAGTTTCAAGCCGAAAGCCGTGAAGCCGCAGCAATAAGTCGCGGCACTCTGAAACAGCAATAAAAAAACGGAGCGAAAGCTGCTGACTTTCGCTCCGCTACGCCAACGACAGGAACCGGCCGAGTCCCTGCCTACCCCCGCGTCAAACCTGTGCGCGCCGCAGCGCATCGAACCTGCCTGAACCTGCATCGACAGCGGCGGCCCGAGGGATCGATCCTCCCCAGGCCGCCGTCGCCCATTTAACGCCCCGCCACGCGTTTCAGGATCCGCGCGACACCGTCGACATAGGTCGCAGTGCCGAAGCGGCTCAGCGCCGTCTGGTAGCCGTTTCTGACGAGCTTGTTGCGCAGGTCGTCGTTCGAGCGCAATTCCGCGAGCGTGTCGGCGAGACCGTGCGCATCGCCGGGCGTGCACATCACGCCGTTCTCGTAGTCGTCGATGATCTCCAGCACACCGCCTGCGCGGGCCGCCACCACCGGCCGCTGCGCGAGCATCCCTTCGACGATCACGCGGCCGAACGGCTCGGGCGTGATCGACGTATGGACGACCGCGTCGACCGCGCACATGCAGGCCGGAATGTCGTGCTGGAAGCCGAGGAAATGCACCCGGTCGCCGAGATCGTGCGCGGCGACGAACGCATGCAATTCGCTCTCGTACTGGTCCTCGCCGAAGAGCGGCGCGCCGACCAGCACCGCGTGCATCTGCGGATTGAGCACCATCGCTTCGAGCAGCACGTGCTGCCCTTTCCAGCGCGCGAGGCGGCTGAACGAGCCCGCGAGGAACGCGTCGCGCGGCAGATTCAGCCGCTCGCGCAGCGCCGTTTGCGGCACCGCGCGCAACGCGTCGAACGGCTCGGCGCAAATGCCGTTGAAGACGACGTCGATACGCTTGTCGTCGAATTGCGTGAGCTTCGCGAACGCCTGCGCCGATGCCGCCGAGTTGGCGATCACATGCGTGAGGCCGAACCGCGCGCACCATTTGATGATCGCGAGTTGCTTGCCGCCGAAATGCTCGGGACTCACGATGTCGCGCAGGTGCCAGACTACCGGCCGTTTCGCGAGCTTGCCGGCGATCGCCCCGATCACCATCGCGCGCTGCGTGTTCGCGTAGATCACGTCCGCCTTGCGCGCGCGTTTCGCGGTGGCGCGCACGAGCGACAGCAGGCCCTTGAGCGCCGCACCCTTTGGCAACGAACCGCCCTGTTTCTTCACATGACGCAGCGCGCCCGCATCGAGCACGGAGACTGTCACGCCCGCCTGATCGAGCGCCGTGCGAAACGGGCCGTCGTCGAAAAGCACGACCTCGATGCGCGAGCGCAGCGCCTTGACGATTTCCAGCAGCGAGAGCTCGGCGCCACCGAGCACGCCGCTTTGATCGACGGCGAGGATGCGCGGCGCGCTCGCGGCGGCGTCCGCCTTGTAGGGGAAGTAGGCCGGCAGTTGCGCGCTGCGCAAGGCCGGCACCGCCGCGCGCACATGCGCGAAGAAACGTTCGCGGAAATGCGCGGCGGAAAACTGCTCGGCGTTGGCCCGGCAATCCATCGGCGAAAAACGCTTGATGTGCGTATCGAAACGCTCGACCGCGGCGACGATCGATTCGGCATCCTGCTCATCGAAAAACATGCCGGTGGGGCGCGGCTCCGACAGATCGCGCACGGTTTCGAGCGCCCCGCCCTTGCCGTAGGCAATTACCGGTGTGCCGCACGCCTGCGCTTCGACCACCGAAATGCCGAAGTCTTCCTCGGCGGCGAACACGAAGGCCTTCGCGCGGCTCATCCGGTCCTTGAGCACCTTGAACGGCTGGTAGCCCATGATCTCGACGTTCGGCCCCGCCTTCGCGCGGATCTTCTCCATGTCGGGACCGTCGCCGATCACGACCAGCTTGCGCTCGGGCATGCGCGCGAACGCCTCGACGATCAGGTCGATCTTCTTGTACGGCACCATCCGCGATGCGGTCAGATAGAAGTCGTCCTTTTCGGTGCATAACGAAAAGGCTTCGACGTCGACCGGCGGAAAGATCACCTGCGCCTCGCGCTGATAGACCTTTTTGATGCGCCGCGCGATGAACTCCGAGTTCGCGACGAAGCCGTCCACCGAGTTCGATGTGCGGATATCCCAGTTGCGGATGTAATGCAGGATCAGCCGCGCGAGCGCCGACTTCGGACCGTTGGTCAGTTTCGACTGCTGCAGGTATTGATGCTGCAGGTCCCACGCGTAGCGGATCGGCGAATGCACGTAGCTGATATGCACCTGGTCGGGGCCGGTCAGGATGCCCTTGGCGACCGCATGGCTGCTGGAGATCACCACGTCGTACGCCGACACGTCGAGCTGCTCGATCGCGAGCGGCATCAGCGGCAGATACGAGCGGTACTTGCTGCGCGCGAGCGGCAGCTTCTGGATGAACGACGTCGTGACCGATTTGCCGCGCAGAAAGCTGCGGTCGTCGAGAAAGTCGACGAGACTGAACAGGTCCGCGTGCGGAAAGCACGCGACGATCTGCTCGAGCACTTTCTCCGCGCCCGCATAGGTGACGAGCCAGTCATGCACGATCGCGATGCGCACCGTTTTATCGGCGCGGACCGCGGCCCGGCGCGGCGTGGCCTGCACGCCGGGCACGCCAGTGAGTTCGGCGAGCGCGCTGCGCTTCGCGGGCCGCAGCACGGCTTCTTCAAGGAGGTCCTGGTTCATGCGCTTTTCCTCGGATTCAGTCGCAACAGCAGTGAACGCGCAAGATTGCGCAAGGCGGGGGTCATCGTGATCGACCAGGCGAGATTCGCGCCGACCATCAAGGCGCCGGCGGCGATCGCCAGCGCGAGACCCGGCAGGAAGCTCGCGAGCCACAGGCTCGCGAGCAGGAAAGCGAGGTGAGCCAGCATGTCGAGCGCGATCTGGCGCGCGCGGATCGCCGAGAAATGCAGCAGCACCGCATAGTCGAACAGCGCGCGGCCGGCCACCGCCACTGCCGCGCCGGTCAGCCCGAAATGCGTGATGCCGAGCCACAAAGCCCCTGCAAACAGGGGCAATTCGACGAGACCGACGCGTGCGGCCGTAGCCGGACTGACCTGCGACTGGATCAGGATCCGCGTGACATTCGCCTGTCCGACCAGCCACACGGCGACGATCATGATGCGACCCACCGGCGCGGCGACGGTGGCGATCTCATTGCCGACCCATAGATGCAGGAACGGTTCGAGCACCAGCATTGCAACCAGCGCGACCGGCGTGAACACGCCATTGAGAAATTCGAGCGACTGCTGCGTGATGGTGTCGGCATCCGCGCGGCCGACTGCGGACAAACGCGGAAACAGCGTACGCACCAGCGCGGTCGGTACGATGTTCAGCCGCGTCACGAGGTTCTGCGGCACCGTGTAATAGGTCACGAAACGCGCGCCAAGACGGGAGCCGAGCATCACGCGATCGAGCGAGTCGGCGATCATCGTGGTGACGCTGGCAATCAGCATCCAGCCGCCGAAATTGAACAGCCCCTTGGCCACACCGAATTGCGGCGGCAGAACGCGGCGCAGTTCGAGCACCTTCAGCGCGGAGCGGCCGAGCAGAAGCGCCGCGAGAATCCGCGCCAACACCGCCGCGGCGAGCACGTTCTGCAACGTCGCGCCGAGCCACCACGCGGCGCCGAGCGGCAGCAGCTGGAACAGGAACGTGCCGATGGTCTGGTTGGTGTTGTAGACGCCAAAGCGTTCCGCGCCGTTGATTGCGCCGGCGAACACCCATGACACGTTGGCAATCGGAATCGCCACCGCGAGCCACGGCAGCGCCATATAGACCTCATGCTGCAGCTCGGGCGACACCTTGGTGAAATAGGCGGTATAGAGAAACGCGCCAAAGTAGATGATCAGTCCGCCGATCACCCCGGTCGCGAGATTGAGCCACGTGGCGCTCCAGAACACCCGCGCGCTTTCGTCCTTGTCGCCGGAAGCGCGCGCCTTCGAGATGTGGTTCTGCGCGGCCATGCTCATGCCGAGATCGAGAATCCCGAAGTAGCCGATCAACGTCCACACGAGACTGATCACGCCGTAGCGCTCGACGCCGAGCAGCTTGATATACGACGGCACGGTGACGAGCGAGACGAAGGTCGGCAGCACCAGCCCGACGAAATTGATCGTTACGTTCCTGAGAATGCCTTTGTCCATCGGATGCCTTGAGTTGACTGCGTTTGCGTTTGCGTTTTTGGTCACGGTGAATCACGGTTTCCAGCGGTACATCAGCACCTTGCCGCGCGCGTCTTCCTCGACGAATATCAGGTACTCGCCGTTGGCGCGCTTGGCCGCGCTGATGCCGTTGGGCACGTCCACCCAGCCCGATGCGCGCCCCACTTCCGCGCCCGGCCGGATCACGCCGAGTTCGCGGCCGCCGTCCTTGTCCCACACATGCACCGCACCGACCGGTTCGACGCCGAAGATGTATTGCCCCTCGACGGTCAGGCCGATGATGGTCGCGATGGGTTTGCCCTGCGTCTGCCACGGCAGCGTGATCGCGTAGCGCTGCACCGGATTGCCGCTCGCCCACTTGTCGTAGCGCACCAGCACGCGCCCCACCTCTTTCCAGAAGCCGCGATCGACTGGCGTGTCGGACGTGTAGCCGGTCACGTACATCGCGTCGGTGGCAGGGTCGTAGATCGCGCGGTGCAGTTCGGTGAACGGCTGCGGCACCGGGTATTGCGTGAGATTCGAATACGAGTAGACCGGATTGCCCTTCGCATCCAGCCCGCCAAAACGGAAGCGGTAGATGCCCTTGGTATCGCGCGTGCGCCAGATGTCGCCGTTGGTATCGACCCACCAGCCCCAGCCGCCCGCGAGCTTCGTGCCCGTCGTGTTGAGCGTGAATTCGTCGCTATCGAAGCGGCCGTCGCCGTTCGTGTCGCGCCAGATCCAGTCGCCGCCCGGCGGCGCATTCGGCACCTTCGCGACCGCGCGCTCGCGGCCCGCGATGAAGCCCGAAGGAATCGCGGTTTCGCCGTCATGTTGCGGATCGAAGCGATAGATCTTCAGATGATCCGCATACATGTCCGTCAGATAGAGGAAGGTGCGGCCCTTGAGCTTGCGGGCGATCGGCAGGCCCGGGTATTGATCCGTGTGGAAGACCGGATCGTCGGGGTACCTGAAACGGTTAGACAGGAACCCTACGTATTTCCAGTCCTGTCCGGCGGGCTTCGACAGATCGAGCTCGAAGCGCTTGTTGCCGGTGTAGACGCTGTCCGGCCGCGACGGATCGATCCACGCGCCATCGACGAACAAAAGCCCCTGCACCTGCCAGTTCTGCTTGCCGTCGGGCGCATAGCTTTCGAGCGTCGCGCCTAGGCCCGCGCCGATCGGCGCGTAGCGCGGACCGATGCCGTTGGTCGATACGTAGACGTTGCCGCGCGCATCCACGCCGACGCCGGTGAGTCCGTTGAAACGGCGTGGACCAGGCTTGCCGGCCACGCCGCTGAAAATGCCGCCTTTCTCCCCGAGCGTACCCGACTCCGCATAGCGGCCGTTGCTCTTCGTGAAGAACAGCACTTGCTGACGCGGGCCGTTGTCGGCGATCAGGACGCGGCCTTGCGCGTCGACAGCGAGGTCGACCGCGACCGTGTCGGCGGGCAGCGTGAAGTTTTCCTCGATGCGCTGACCGGTGGCCGTGTAATGCTCGATGCGCGCGTGTTCGCCGCGCGTGCCGCTCAGCACCCACAGCGTGCCGTCGGGCGCGAGCGCGAGGCGGCCGGGTTCGTGCACGTCCCAGGCAGCCTTCTTCTGCATCGATTCGGCGTCGTACACCTCGATGCGCTCGCGCGCGGTGTTCGCCGCGTAAAGCGTGGTGTCGTTCGCCGCGAGACCGCCGATTTCAGCGCTCGTGCCGGTCGGCACTTCGTTCATCATCAGGAAGCCGGCCGCGAGTTGCGCGTGCGGGTCCGCCGTTTTCGCGGCGGGCTGGAACGGTGCGGCGCGCTTCGGATCGGCGATCTGCCGGCGCGAAATGCCGAACCATTGCTTGCCCTTCTCGGGCCACACGCCCTGCTCGACCAGATGACCCTTTTCGTTGCCGACCGCGATCGCCACGAACGCGTACTTGCGATTCACCGCGACCGCGTTGCCGCCGCCATTGCCCCAGCCATGCGTGCCGCCAGCGAAGCCGAGCATCTTGCCGTTCTGATAGACGCTCGCTTCGGCGCCGCTCTCGTCCCATGGCGCGTTCGTGTACACCTTGCCGTCGGGCGCGACCGCGATCGCGGTGATGTCGATCTGCGCCCACATGCCGTCGCCGAACCCGAAGCTGTTGCCGATCCATGAGGTTTTCGCGTTCAACGCGGTCTCCGCGCGCGCCGCGACACTGACCGCTCCTGCGGCCAATGCGGCGGCGCATGCCGATACGGCAAACCAGCTTTTGAACGTGAAACGGGGCAAGGTAGGTCCTCCAGTCAACGCCGCGTTCGGGCACGAGCCCGCGCGACGATACAAAAGTCAGTGATGTGACGGGCCGGGCCGCCGGAAGCCACACAGGAACGTGCGACCGATTCGTGCAGGAAGGACGGCAGCTGCGAGACAGCGCGCCAATGCGACATTCATTCAGGCGACATTCAGACGATGGCCCGACCGGCCACCCGCGCGACGGCCCACGCACCGTCCTGGACATGCCAGTGCGCACGCCTGCCGGCATGGGTCACCGCCCTGGCCACATTACGCGGAAAAAACACCGCGACGAAAATCGAAAATAATTCAAAAATATTCGACGCTTTAAGCATCGTGAAAGAAATCGATTTAAAAATCGATTAAAAGAGGACACGTGAACGAACCGTATCGCGCGGCATGGTTTTGCCCATCCTTACCGATCCCAGCGCGTGCGCGCTGCATTTATTACATATTTGCCGTTCGCTACACCGCTCACAAGACAAGCATATAAATCCCGCAGAAATGAATAACGAAACACCCTGTTGCAATCTGATTCATTTATCCAATTCATTCCCGTTTTTTCGCGATTTTCTTTTCCCTAGAATCGATTGCACTTCCGTTGCGACCGATGCGAGCGCGCCCGCCCCGTGTGGAATCTCGCGTGACGCTTCGCCCGGCCCATCCGCTTCACACCATGGACGGTTCATGACTGCCAGCGCATTGCCCCTCGCGCCCTCCCATTCCCGCATCGTGCAGCTCGACGGTTTGCGCGCCATCGCCGTGCTTGCGGTGTTCGCGCAGCACGCATTGAAAGCGCCGCTGTGGATGGGCGTCGATCTGTTTTTTGTCCTGAGCGGCTTTCTGATCAGCGGCATCCTGCTCGATCGCAAGGACCGCGGGCAATCGTATTTCCGCTACTTCTACGCACGCCGCGCGCGGCGCATCCTGCCGCCGTATCTGCTGCTGATGGTGGTGTCGTCGCTGCTGTTTGGCCTCGCGTGGGCGCAGCACTGGTACTGGTATGCGTTTTTCGCGACGAATATCGGCGACGCGCTCAATCAGAGCGGTCACGACAGTCTCAACGTGCTGTGGTCGCTCGCGGTCGAAGAGCAGTTCTATATCGTCTGGCCATTTGTGATCCTGCTCGTGCCCGAGCGTCTGCTCGGCTACGTGGCGGCCGCGCTGATCGTCCTGGTGCCGGTGCTGCGCGCCGTGGCCACGCCCTGGTTCGACTCGTTCTGGCCCATCTATTACCTGACGCCGTTCCGCATGGACCTGCTCGCAGCCGGCGCGCTGCTCGCGGTGGCGGTGCGGCGCGACCGCCATGCGCTCGAGCCGTACAAGTGGCTCGCGGTACTCGGTTTCTTCGCCGCACTGGCCGTGCTGGCGTGGCTGCATCTGCACTTTCCGCGCTTTCGCGCGGCCAATACGCCTTTGTCGAATGCCGGGCTCTACAGCGTTTCGTTGGTGCTTTGTACTTCCGTCGTGGTCATCGCCCTGCAAAGCAAGGGCATCGTCAAACGGCTGCTGTGCAATCCCGTGCTGGTCTATATCGGCACCATCAGCTACACGATTTACCTGATTCACCTGAGCGTGCTGTACGTGCTGTGGCCGCTGCATCTGAACCGTTATCTGACCGCTGGCTGTGCGCTCGCGATCACGCTCGCCTACGCGAGCATCACGTGGTTCGCGTTCGAAAAGCGGTTGATTTTTGGTGCGCGCGGCAAGAAGCAGGCGCATGTGCCAGCTCATGTACCAGGCGAGGCGCAGACGCATGCACCGTCCGGCGGCAGTGTCGCGCGGCGAGCGGGCGCTGCGCCGCAAAGCCGCGCATGAGACGCCGTGGCGCACTTGCTGCGAGCCGGAGGGTCGCGGCGCCGATGTCGAGTGCGCGTGTTGGCGTGCCTGGGCGCGCATGGGCCGCCGCGTTGACCGGCTCGCTGGCGATGGCACTCGCATTCGCGCCCGAGACCTGCGCAGCCCGTACCGATGCGGCGCAAAAGCCGCGGCCGCAAACGCCAACGCAACAGCAAGTCCAGATCGACGCCTACGGCGATTCGACCACGCTCGGCATCACCTGCAACGACGGCCACTGCGGCCCGCAGCCGCAAAACGCCGTGTCCTGTTTGCAGGATGAGCTGAGCGCGCATCACGGCGATCGCGTGCGTGTCACGAATTTCGGCGTAGGCGGCACGATGGCCACGCAACTGCGCGACGGCACCGGCAACCGCCGCGCCGGCCCGACTGCGGGTCTGCCATGGCGCGAACGCCTCGCCGCCTCGCCTGCGCAGATCGTGTTGATCAACTACGGCATCAACGAAGTGATGCAAAACCAGACGCCCGAGCAGTTTTATGCGGCTGAAACGGAGCTCGTGAAGACCGCTCGCGCGTTAGGCAAAGAGCCGGTTCTGCAGACGTCGAACCCGATGCCCGACAACCGGCTCAACGCACGGCTCGCCGTGATGGTCGCCATGACGCGCCGCGTGGCCGCCGAACAGCGGGTGCCGCTCGTCGACCAGTTCGCTTACGTCAGCAGTCTGCCCGACTGGAAGACGCTGATGTCGGACGGCGCGCATCCGAAACCGGGGCTCTACCGGATCAAGGCCGAACAGGATTATCAGGTCGTCGACCCGCTGGTGCGGCGGCTGCTGGACGGCACGCCCTGAAGCGCTTTTTCAAGCGCGCTTTGCGAAGTCCGCTTCATGACGCAGGTGAATCGTGCTTCTGAAATGCGCTTTCGAGTGTGCCGATGAAATGCGCCCTGGCGGGTGCGAACGCTTCTTCCTTTTTTCTTTTACCAATATCGAAGGCAAGCCATGAGCCAACCACACAGCCAACCACGCAAAGCGATCATCACCGGCGTATCCGGGCAGGACGGCGCCTATCTGACCAAACTGCTGCTCGAAAAGGGTTATCACGTGACCGGCACGTACCGGCGCACGAGCTCGGTCAATTTCTGGCGCATGCGTGAGCTCGGCGTGCTCGATCATCCGAATCTGCGTCTGGTCGAGCACGATCTGACCGACCTCGGTTCGACGCTGCGCCTGCTCGAAGGCGCGCAGGCCGACGAGCTGTACAACCTCGCCGCGCAAAGCTTCGTGGGCGTCTCGTTCGATCAGCCCGTGACCACCGCCGAAGTGACCGGCGTCGGCGCGCTGAATCTGCTCGAAGGCCTGCGGATTCTGAGCCCAAAGACGCGCTTCTACCAGGCGTCGACCTCCGAAATGTTCGGCCTCGTGCAGGCGGTGCCGCAGCGCGAGAGCACGCCCTTCTATCCGCGCAGCCCGTATGGCGTCGCCAAGCTGTTTGCGCACTGGTCGACCATCAACTATCGCGAGTCGTACAACCTGTTTGCCAGCAGCGGCATTCTGTTCAATCACGAATCGCCGCTGCGCGGCCGCGAGTTCGTCACGCGCAAGATCACCGACACGGTCGCGAAGATCAAGCTCGGCAAAGCGGACGTGCTGGAACTCGGCAATCTGAGCGCGCAGCGCGACTGGGGCTTTGCACTCGAATACGTCGAAGGTATGTGGCGCATGCTGCAGGCCGACACGCCGGACACCTTCGTGCTCGCCACCGGCCGCACCGAGACGGTCCGCGATTTCGTGCGCATGGCGTTCAACGCCGCGGGTTATCAGATCGAGTGGGCAGGTAAGGACGAGCGTGAGACCGGTATCGATGTCGCGACCGGCAAGACGCTGGTGCGCGTGAATCCCAGGTTCTATCGCCCGGCCGAAGTCGACCTGTTGATCGGCAGCGCGGACAAGGCACGCGATACGCTCGGCTGGCAGCCGCAGACCACGCTCGAACAGTTGTGCCACATGATGGTTCATGCGGATATTGGCCGCAACGAGCATCACGAAACGTTCTAAGCCGATGTGAGGATGCGCGGCCACGGCGGCGGCCGCGTGCAGCCGCGCAAGGACCGTCGGTAAAGCAGTG
>NZ_NPIH01000240.1 GCF_012275575.1 Paraburkholderia sp. SG-MS1
GGCCAGCCCGGCCGCCAATGACGCGGCGATGTCCCCGGAAACCGCTGCCGCAATCAACAACGCCAGCCTGTTCGCCGGCACGCCGGCGGACGTGGTCGGCAGCGCAGCAAGTCAGCCGATCATGATGCTGGCGGCGGTGACCCCCACACCGGTGACCGATTACATCTCCGTGAGCCCCAACGTCGTTCAGGGGAGCAGCACCAGCGCATCGAACGCGCTGAACGCGATGGCGATCGGCCCGGTGGCCGCGGCCACCGGCATCAATGCGCTGGCCGTCGGCGGCGGCTCGGCGGCGGGCAGCGACGGCTCGACCGCGGTCGGCTCCTCGGCGGGCGCGCTGTCGGTGAATTCGACGGTCGTCGGCGCGGGAGCGACGGTCGGCGCACTGTCGGACAACTCCATCGCGCTCGGCTACAACGCCCGTTCGAGCGGGCTCAACAGCGCGTCGATCGGCGGGCTCGCGAGCGCGACGTCGGCCGGCGCGGTGGCGATCGGCCATGACTCGTTCGTCCAGCAGACGGCGACGAACGGGCTGGCCATGGGCTCCAGCGCCACGGCCACCGCGGCCGGTGCGGTGGCGTTGGGCGCCGGCTCGATGGCCGATCGCGCGAACGTGGTCTCGGTGGGCAACAGTACGCTGAACCGGCAGATCGGCTATCTCGCGGCCGGCACCCAGGCCACCGACGCGGTCAACGTCGGCCAGCTCGCCGGCGTGACTGCCGCGCTCGGCGGCGGCGCGTCGATCGACCCGAACGGTGCGGTGGTCGCGCCGTCCTACACGGTGGGCGGCGCGACTTATCACGACGTCGGCGCGGCACTGGCCGCGGCCGCGTCGGACGGCGTGAGCGCGAGCGCCGACGCCTTGCGCTACGACACGGCGGCGCACGACATCGCCACCCTCGGCAATCAGGGCACGGCCGTCAAGCTCACCCATATCGCGGACGGCACGCTCAGCGCCGACAGTTCCGATGCCGTGACCGGCGCGCAGCTGTACGGCGTCGATCAGGCGGTCACACAGAATTCGACGGCCATTACCAACCTCACCAACAACGTCAGCAATATCACCAACGGGACTTTGGGCCTGCTGCGGCAGGACCCGGTCTCGCGCGACCTGAGCGTCGCGAAGGACACGGAAGGCGTGCATGTCGACTTCAGCGGCAAGGGCGGCCCACGCGAGTTGCTCGGCGTCGCGGCGGGGACGACGGCGGGCTCCGCGGTCAATCTCGGGCAGCTCGGTCCGGTCGTCGAGTCGCTCGGCGGCGGCGCAACGGTCAATCCGGACGGCACGATCCAGAAGCCGCTCTACAGCATCGGTGGAACCACGTATGGCGACGTCGGCGCGGCGCTCGCGGCAGCCGTCGCGACAAGTGTGGGCGCGGGCGCCGATGCGCTCCGGTACGACTCGGCGGCGCACGACAGGGCCACGTTGGGCAACCTGTCCGTGCCGGTCCAGCTCACCAACGTGCGCGCGGCCAGTCTCGCCGCCGACAGCTCGGACGCCGTCAACGGCGCGCAACTGTTCAGCACGAATGAAGCGGTCGCGCAGAACACCGGCAGCATCACGAATCTGGACCAGCGCACCACGACGATCGAAGGGGACGTGAGCGACATCACGAACCAGATCACGAACGGCGAGATCGGTCTCGTCCAGCAGGATCAGGCGTCGCGCGACCTCAGCGTGGCCAAAAACACGGACGGCGCCCGCGTCGATTTCACCGGCACGGCCGGCGCGCGCGAGCTGACCGGCATTGCGGCGGGCACGGCGGATTCGTCGGCGGTCAGTCTCGGCCAGCTCAGACCGATGGTGGCCGCGTTGGGCGGCGGCGCGCAGATCAACGCGGATGGATCGGTGAGCGGCCCCACGTATCACGTGCAGGGCGGCACACAGACCAATGTCGGCGACGCGCTAGGCTCGCTCGACAGCGGACTCGTCACGTTGCAGCAGAACCTGGCGACGGGCGGCATCGGCATGGTCACGCAAGATGCGGCGACCCGCGTGATCAACGTCGGCGCGGCGACCGATGGCTCGCTGATCAACCTGGCCGGCACGGCGGGCAACCGGGTCGTCACCGGCGTGGCGGCCGGTGCGGTCGGTCCGTCGAGCACCGATGCGGTCAACGGTGCGCAACTGTATTCGCAGGCGGCGGGCACGGCGGTGGCGCTCGGCGGCGGGGCCACGGTCAATCCGGACGGCACGATGACCGCGCCGTCATATAACGTGGGCGGTACGGTCGTGAACAATGTCGGCAGCGCGCTGACCAATCTCGATGGCCGTGTGACGCAGAACAGCACGGACATCGCCGGTTTGCAGAGCACCCTCGTCAACCTCAACGGTGCGGTCGCGAATGCGGTTCAGTACGACAGCCCGGCCCACGACAGGCTCACGCTCGGCGGCACGGCCGCCGATGCGCCGAAGGTGCAGTTGACCAATCTGCAGGATGGCGAACTATCGGCCACCAGCAGCGACGCCGTGACCGGCGCGCAACTCTGGAGCACGAACCAGCAACTCGGCAACCTCAATCAGGTCATCAACAATATTCAAACCACTGGCGACACGTACGTATCCGTCAACAGTTCCGGCAACGCGGCGCAGGCGATCGGCAACGGGTCAGTCGCGATCGGCGGCGGCGCGAAGGCATCGGCGCCGAACTCGGTGGCGATCGGCGAGGGCTCGGTGGCCGATCAGACGGGCACGGTGTCGGTGGGCTCGGCCGGCAACGAGCGCCGCATCACCAACGTCGCGGCGGGCCAGGCGCCTGCCGACGCCGTGAACATGCAGCAGTTCCAGGGCGGCATGAACGAGGTCGCGCGCAATGCGTATTCAGGCACCGCGTCGGCTATCGCGCTGACCATGGTTCCGGAGGTCGATGCAACGAAGAATCTCGCGCTCGGTGTCGCGACGGCGGGCTATAAGGGATATCAGGCGGTGGCGGTGGCGTTGTCCGCACGCGTCACGTCGAACCTGAAGGTCAAAGTCGGCGCGGGCGTCAGTTCCGCCACGACGACAGTCGGCGCCGGCGCATCGTACCAGTGGTAAAGGGGAGGACTTGCGACGCGCCTGAATGGTGCGGACAGGTGGCCAGCAAATATAGGCCCGCGGCCGGTGCCTCGTAAGCTGAACGCACGGGGTGCCGGACAATATTCGGTTGTGACGCGATAAGAAAGCGAGAGTGCTTGCATCACGGTGAATAAATCGTCCGGCTGCGGTTTTGGCGATGCCATCGTCGTGAAATCTGCTTTGCGAACCGGATGTACTTCGATGCCGGACTGGGCACTACGGCTTTAAGTGACGGGCCCGACGATGCGTTTGATAACACGGTGATCCTGGCTCAATGACGTTATCGGCTCTGATGTGATGGACGACTCCTCCCAGGCAAAGGATTGATCCGGAGGCCGACATGAAGTTTTGTGGAATAGACCTGCACTCGAACAACAGCGTGGTCGAGGTCAGCGATACCGAAGACCGGATCGTCCTGCAACGTGGCCTGCCGAAGACGAGTATGCGGGCAGCATGCAAAGCCGCAGGAGAAAAAGTCGAATATGTCCACGTGCCGGGGTGTACCCATTTCTCGCTGCTCGACGACCTTGCGCGACTGCACGGCATCCTGATGCGTGCGCTCGATACACTGAGCTAGCGTCGCCGCTCCCAAGCCATTGCCAGCGGGGAGCGCCCCGATCACAAGCCCACAGCAAGCCAGCGCCACAGCCACCAGACGCCAAGCGTCCAGATCACCAGAATGGCGGCGAGACCGAATATGCTTTTGGGCTTCACGGGGTTCGCGGCCAGCCAGGTTTGGGCCTTTTCACGATTGTCTTCGAGGACCGCCTTTGGGATCAGGCGCAGGCAAAGCCAAACGCCAAGCGGAATGACGATCAGATCATCCAGATAACCGAGAACGGGAATGAAGTCGGGAATGAGATCGATAGGGCTAAGTGCATACGCCACCGTCGCCAACGCGAGAAGTTTCGCCGGCAGCGGCGTGGCCGGATCGCGACTTGCGAACATCAGCGTGACGACATCCCGCTTGAGTCGCGTTGCCCAAACCGTGAGAGATTGCAACATCTGCCGTGGCTCTGTGGGCAAAGGTGGTCCGCGTTTCTCGCATGCTTCGCTGCAATCAATCAGGCAAGCGGCGCGGGTCGGGCGCGAACCATGACCCGGGCCGACGACGCAACGACTATCGTAATGCCCCTTTGAGTTCAACGGCGTTTTAGCTGCATCACACGCGTACGCGAACGTAACGCTGGTGTTCGGCATGTACCTCGCGTACTCCTGCGGGGCAGTCGGCGATCCATCGGTGACGTATTCGCCCACGTAACCGAATCGATCCGTCGCGGTTCGGATAAGAACAGGAATGGAGTCGGTCTGTCGCGCGAGCGTGCGACCGGCCGCGCGCGCAACCATCGCACTCGATCACTGCCGGGGCGCTCGGATTCTGGATTCTTAATAAAAACGACATGCGAATGTCAAACCGGAGCGCGAGCCGGGCTTTCGCAAAACGCGTGATCGTCGTCGCCGATAAAAGCATCGTTATCGGGGCTCGCATCTGCACCGGCACACACTACACTTGGAGACGGATCAACCCTGTTGATCGTCGGCGCGCCGCGTCGAGTCGAGCCTATTCACCCGTCACGGAGAAAGAATATGCGCCCGGTAATCGTCGATGTAGCGGAGCAAAAGCGCCTGAATGACTCGCGCGAGTCGCACGTACCGTGGAAGAAATGGGGCCCCTATCTCAGCGAGCGGCAATGGGGAACGGTGCGTGAGGACTACAGCGACAACGGCGATGCCTGGAACTACTTCACCCATGACCATGCGCGCTCCCGCGCCTACAAGTGGGGCGAAGACGGGCTAGGCGGACTGTGCGACGACCAGCAGCGACTATGCTTCGCGCTCGCGTTATGGAACGAGCGCGACCCGATACTGAAGGAGCGGCTCTTCGGGCTCACCAACAGCGAAGGCAATCATGGCGAAGACGTGAAGGAGTATTACTTCTACGTCGACAGTACGCCCACGCATTCGTACATGAAGTACCTCTATAAATATCCGCAGGGCGAATATCCGTACCGCGATCTGGTGGAGACCAACCGCACGCGATCGCGCGAGGAGATGGAATACGAACTGCTCGACACCGGTATCTTCGACGATGACCGCTATTTCGACGTGTTCGTGGAATACGCGAAGGCATCCCCGGAAGACACCCTCGTTAGGATCACCGTGCACAACCGCGGACCGCAGACGGCGCGCCTGCAGATCTTGCCGACGCTCTGGTTCCGCAACACATGGTCGAGAGGCGAGGACGATCGCAAGCCGTCGCTGCACGACGCGGGCGCCGGCGTCATTCGGGCCATCCATCATGATCTGGGCGAATACTGGCTTCATTGCGAAGGCGCCCCGCAGACGCTTTTCACCGACAACGAAAGCAATACGCAACGTCTGCGGAATCAGCCCAACGCTTCGCCCTTCGTGAAGGATGCGTTCCACGATTACGTGATCTCGGGAAAGCGCGACGCCGTCAATCCCGCCGGCACGGGGACCAAGGCCGCGGCCCACTACACCTGCGACGTACCCGGCGGCGGCAGCGCGACCATCCGCTTGCGCCTCGCGCCAACCCGGCTCGACGACGCCTTCGGCGACTTCGAGCAGATCTTCGATATTCGCCTCGCCGACGCGAACGAGTTCTACGAACGCATTACGCCCAGATCGCTGACCGAGGATCAGCGCCGGGTGCATCGCCAGGCCTTGGCGGGTATGTTATGGGGCAAGCAGTACTACTACTTCGATCTCGAACTCTGGCTGCGTGAGCACGGCAGTCACCCGTTGCTCGACTCCGCCCGGCGCGATGTGCGCAACACGGAGTGGTTCCACATGTTGAATGCCGACGTGATCTCCATGCCGGACAAGTGGGAGTATCCGTGGTACGCCGCCTGGGACCTGGCCTTCCATACGATCGCGCTCGCGCAGGTCGATTTCGATTTCGCCAAAGAGCAGTTGCTGCTGATGCTGCGCACCCTGTACGTGCATCCGAGCGGCCAGATTCCCGCCTACGAGTGGAACTTCAGCGATGTGAATCCGCCGGTTCATGCCGCCGCCACGCTCTGGCTGTACAAGTACGAGAAAGAACTGGGACGCGCCGACCCGCGTTTCCTGGAGCGCTCGTTCCAGGGGCTGATGCTCAATTTCAACTGGTGGGTCAATCGCAAGGACCCGACAGGCCGCAACGTGTTCGCCGGCGGCTTTCTGGGTCTCGACAACATCGGCGTGTTCGACCGCAGCGCGCAGCTTCCCACCGGCGGGTCGCTCGAACAGGCGGATGGGACAGCGTGGATGGCGTTCTATTGCCAGACCATGCTCGAGATGGCCATCAATCTGACCGACTACGACCCACTCTACGAGGAAGTCGCATTCAAGTTCGTGCAGCATTTCATGTGGATCGCCTACGCGATGGACCGGCGCGGCGAACATGAGGACGAGATGTGGGACGAACAGGACGGCTTTTTCTATGACCTGCTGCGTCTTCCCGACGGGAAGACGCAGCGCCTGAAGATAAGGTCACTGGTTGGGCTGCTGCCGCTGTGCGCCTCGACGGTATTCGAAGCGCATTCCCTGACGCGCTATCCGAAGCTGGTGGAGCTGATCGCGCAGTTTCGCAAACGCTACCCCGAGCTCATCGCCCAGGTTGCCCCGACCGACGCCGGTTTCATCGGCCACAACCAACGCAGGCTTCTGTCGATCCTCAACAAACGCAAGCTCGAACGCGTGCTCGCCTACATGCTCGACGAGAACGAGTTCCTCGGGCCGCACGGCATTCGTTCACTGTCGCTGTATCACCTGGACCATCCCTACGTGATCCACCTCGGCGGACAGGACTACAAGGTGCAGTACCTGCCGGCCGAATCGAATACCGGCATGTTCGGCGGCAACTCTAACTGGCGCGGGCCGGTGTGGATGCCGGTCAATCTGTTGATCGTCCGCGCGCTGGTGAACCTGTACACCTTCTTCGGCGATGACTTCAAGGTCGAATGCCCAACCGGCTCGGGCCAGCATATGACGCTCTTCGAAGTGGCGCAGGAAATCGTGCGCCGCCTGACGGGCACGTTCCTGCGCGATGCCGACGGCAAACGGCCGGTCTATGGCGGCACGGAGAAATTCCAGAACGATCCGCACTGGCGCGACCTGATCCTGTTCTATGAATATTTCCACGGTGATAACGGCGCAGGACTGGGCGCCAGTCATCAGACGGGCTGGACGGGTCTTGTCGCACCGATGCTCGACCTGTTCGGGCGCGTCGACGCCAAAACCGTGCTGGAAACCGATCGTGGCCGCGTGATGTCGCAAGTCGTCAGGGAACAGGTGGGCGGAGAAGACAGCGGCCAAAAATGAGGGAAGCAAAATGTCCGACGTACGCTACCCGTCGCTGTATCAGATCAACACACGCGTCTGGCTGACCGATCTGTCTCGCGCGCCCGGCAGGCGAGCGACGCTCGACGATGTTCCAGATGCCGAACTGGATCGCCTCGTCGAACTGGGCTTCGACTGGGTCTGGCTGCTAAGCGTCTGGCAGACTGGCCCGGCGGCTCAGGCGATATCGCGCGCGCATGCCGGGTGGCGCCGCGAATTCGCCGAGACGCTTCCGGATCTCGCGGACGACGACATCGCCGGGTCCGGGTTCGCAATCCAGGCCTACACGGTTCATCGCGATCTGGGCGGTGCCGCGGCGCTGGCCCGCCTGCGGCAGCGTATGCAGCAACGCGGCCTGAAGCTGATGCTCGACTTCGTGCCGAATCACATGGCGCCGGACCACGACTGGATCGACGCGCATCCGGACTACTTCGTCCCCGGCACCGAGGAGGACCTGGCTCGCGCACCGCACAACTATGGCGGAGTGCAGACGAAGAACGGACCGCTCATACTCGCCCACGGCAGGGACCCGTACTTCGACGGATGGCCCGACACGCTGCAACTTAACTATGGCAATCCGGCGTTGCAGCAGGCGATGATCGACGAGTTGAAAAGAATCGCCGGGCAGTGCGACGGCGTGCGCTGCGACATGGCGATGCTGGTTTTGCCCGACGTGTTCGAACGGACCTGGGGCATCCGCACCGAGCCCTTCTGGCCGAAGGCGACCGAAGCCGTGCGGCGCGAGCATCCGCACTTCCTGTTCATGGCGGAGGTGTATTGGGACCTCGAATGGACGATGCAGCAGCAAGGCTTCGATTACGCCTACGACAAGCAGTTGTACGACCGCCTGCGCGATACGCACGCACGACCGGTGCGTGAGCACTTGCACGCCGGGCTCGACTACCAGGACAAACTGGCCCGCTTCCTCGAAAACCACGACGAACCCCGCACCGCGGCGACCTTCGAACCCGCCATGCATGAGGCAGGGGCCATCATCACGTTTCTTTCGCCTGGTTTGCGCTTCTTCCACCAGGGGCAGTTCGAGGGCCGCAAAAAACGGATTTCGCCGCATTTGGTGCGCGCGCCGCAAGAACCTGTCGACGCAGGCGTGCAGGCGTTCTATGAGAAGCTGCTGGCGGCACTGCGGCAGCCGGTCTTCCGGGACGGCACGTGGAGCCTGATCGAACTCGTGCCGGCATGGGATGGCAACTGGACTTCGGACTGCTTGATTGCGTGGTGCTGGCAGCGGGCCGACGGTGAACGGCGGCTCGTCGTAGTCAACTATGCCGGTAACCAGAGCCAGTGCTATATCCGGATTCCGTGTGTCGACGTGGTCGGCCGCACGGTGCGGCTTAGGGACCTGGTGGGATCGGCGAGTTTCGATCGCGACGGTAATGAGGTCGCCTCGCGCGGCCTTTATCTGGATCTGCCGCCTTGGGGTTATCACGTCTTCGAGGTGACTGCCGCCACCTGAAGAAAGTCGCGCCGATAACGCAAATGCTATCGGCCCATCCAGTTTCGGCATTGGAGTCGAAACACTTCCGTCCGTACACTTGCCATTGAGTACTTACGTAAGCGAGCGTCGCGCAACGTAAGGCAGGCAACCTTAACGATGAATGGCTGCCCAAGGCCATCTGGACGGAGACACGCGTTGGACAAACCCACCTTTTCCGTATCGGCCACCGCGACACAACCGGCTCGCATCGGCTACCGCTGGCATGTACTGTTCTGGCTGCTTGTCGGCGGGATCATCAACTATCTCGACCGTGCGAGCCTGTCGATCGCCGCACCCGGCATGATTCAGGAGCTTGGCCTGACGCGGACCCAGATTGGGCTGCTGGGTAGCATGTTCGCGTGGACCTATGCATTGATGCAACTGCCGGCAGGGTGGTTGATCGATCGATTCGGCGCGAAGCGGGCGTACGCGCTCGGCATGATCTGGTGGAGTGTCGCGACCTGGTTGACCGGCGTGGTGGGTTCGATCTCCGCCTTGCTGGTAATGCGCGCGTTGCTCGCCGTGGGCGAGGCACCCTGCTGGCCGACCGCGGCAAAGATCACCGCCGCGTGGTTCCCGGCCAAAGAGCGCGGTTTCGCGACGGGCATCTGGGACTCGTCGTCGAAGTGGGGACCCGCGCTCGCGCCTGCCGTGCTCGTCGCTCTGATGATCGCGTTCGGCTGGCGCTCGCTATTTCACGTGACGGGCGCATTCGGGATCGCGTTTGCGCTGCTCTTTCTCGTGCTGTATCGCAATCCACGCGACAGCAAACGTTTATCGAAAGGCGAACTCGCGTATATCGAGGCGGGCGGCGGCGGTCATGAACGCTCGCTGGCGAGTTCTTCGCTCAAGTGGCGCTGGCTATTCGTGCGCCGCAGCGTGTGGGGCATGATTCTCGGCTATTTCTGCGTGATCTGGCTCTGGAACATCTTCCTCGTGTTTCTACCGCTGTATCTTCTCGACCGCTTTCATATCTCGTTCGCGCAACTCGGCGTCGTCGCGGGCATTCCTTGGGTGGGTGGCGCGCTGGGCGAAATCGCGGTGGGCTATCTGGCAAAGAAGCTCGTCGATCGCCAGCTCGCGTCGCCGATCGGCGCGAAGCGCCTATTGATCGCATGCTGTGCGGTGGGTGCCGGCGTGTGCGCGATGGCGCTGCCTTTTTCCCACTCGCTGAACGTGACACTCGCGCTGTTCACCGTAGGTCTCGCCTTCCTTGCCGCGATGATCGGCTCGGCGTGGGCGCTCGCGGCAGATATCGCGCCGTCGTCGATGGTTGCGTCGGCGAGCGCGATCCAGAACTTCGGCGGCTATTTCGGCGGAGCGTTTTCGCCGCTCGTCGCGGGCTTTATCGTCGACACGACGGGCTCTTATGCGCTCGCCTTCATCTCGGGCGGCATCATCGTCGGCTGTGCGGCGCCGTTCTACTGGTTCATGGCTCGCAAGCCGATCGTTGAAGATGTGACCGTGGCGCAAGGCTGACACTCGAACAGAAGCGCCCCACTTCGGCTTCGATAGGCGAATGCGCGCAGACTCATGCGCATCGTCCTGAACGAAAGCGCGCGTACGCTTCAAGCCTTCGACCGATGCCGAAGGTTCCTCGCGATGACAGACGCCGAACTCGCTATAGCAAGGTGGTCGTCGTATTGGTAACGGCAGCGAGGAATCGGGTGAAAGTCCATGGGCGCACAGCAACCCATCTTGCGAAGGCCCATCAATCGCCATCGCGGCACGCGCTGGCCACAACCATGCGATAGACGCTACGATATACGTTTGATCCGCCATCCCCCTCACTTCACCGAGCGTTGCCTTGACTATCCACATCCGCCCCGCGACCGTAGCCGACGCTGCCCTGATTCTTCGCTTCATTACCGAACTCGCGGTGTACGAGAAGGCCGAACACGAAGTCGTCGCCAATGTCAAAGATATCGAAGCGAGTCTGTTTTGCGCCGATGCACCGGCGAAGTCGCTCATTTGCGAAATGAATGGCGAGCCGGTCGGCTTCTGCGTCTACTTCCTTTCGTACTCCACGTGGCTTGGCAAGCAGGGGCTTTATCTGGAAGACCTGTACGTATCGCCGGCATCGCGCGGCAGCGGCGCGGGCAAACAGATGCTGCGCCACCTCGCGCAGATTGCGTGCGACACCGGCTGCGGCCGCTTCGAATGGAGCGTGCTCGACTGGAACGAGCCGGCCATCGGCTTCTACAAATCGATCGGCGCGAGCGCGCAAAGCGAATGGGTGCGCTACCGCCTGGCCGGCGATGCGCTGAAGGCGTTCGCCGAAGGCAACGCGTAGCAGAAGACGGGCAGGTATCTGCGATGCGAACACGCGGCGTGCCAACGCCGCCTGTCGAACATCACTGCGCCGAACCGCTCGCCGGCGTCACTTCGAACGCATCGCCCGTGGCGAAGAACGTTCCACCGGCCACGTAATGACAGGTGCGCAGATCGGGGTCGTCGCCGAAATGCCAGCGGTTATTCGAGTACACGCGGCTGTCCGCATACGCGGCGACCACTTCGCCGATGATCAGGTCGTGCCGTTGGCTATCGTCCGGAATCACCTTGCACTCCATCCACGTGATACAGCCGGCCAGCATCGGCACGTCGATATTTTGCGCGGGGAAGGTGTCGAGATCGAAGGCGGAAAACTTGTCGACCTCGGCACCCGTGTTGCTGCCCACTGCCAGCGTCTGCGCGGCGAATCCGCGGCTCGGCAGTTGCAGCCCGAACACGCCGCTCGCTTCGATCAATTGCCGCGTGAGCGTGCGGCTGTCGACCACGACAACCACCTTCGGCGGGTCGAAGTCGAGCGGCATCGCCCACGACGCCGCCATCACGTTGGAGCGGCCGCTGTGCGCGCTGGTGATGATCGTGACCGGTCCATGATTCAGCAACTGCGTGGCCCGCGACAACGTCACGGGTTCTCGGGTGACTTTCATACGTCCTTGTTTGCGTCGAACTGGGATGACGGGAATTGTAGCGGGGTCATGGGGTGCGGGTGTGAGGCGCTACATCGTCCGTCGAGCCTCTTCCCGGCCCCGGTTCCAGGCGAGAATGTGCCACCACCCTCAACCCGAGAGACGCCATGCGCATCGCCTGCCTGCATACCGCCGACAGCCATATTTCCCTGTTCGACGCGGCCGCGCGCGCCGTCTCGCCCACGCTCGAATTGACGCATGAGGTGCGCGCGGACCTGCTCGCAGCCGCCGAGCAAGCCGGCGGCTTGACCGAAGCCATCGCGATGCAAACACGCGCATCGCTGCTCGCGCTGCGCAGCGGCTCGCATGCTGTGTTGCTCACCTGCTCGACGCTAGGTCCAGCCGTGGATGACGCGCTCGCCCAACAATGCGCACCGGTGCCCGTAGTGCGAACCGACGCGGCCCTCGCGCAGCGCGCGGTCGCGCACGGCGGGAAGGTCGTCGTACTATGCACCGCCCCGACTACGCTCGAACCCACTGCGAGCCTTTTTATCGAGGCCGCGAAGGGGACCGCCGCGAAGGTCGACGTTCGCCTGATCAGCGGCGCGTGGGATTTTTTCAAGGAAGGAGATTTGCCGGCGTATTTCTCGGCGATCGCCGCCGCAGCGGACGCCGCTTACGCAGATGGCGCCGATGTCATCGCCCTGGCGCAAGCATCGATGGCCGGTGCAGCGGAGCGCGTCACACGCGGCGCGATAGCGCTCACCAGTCCGCAATCGGGCCTCGCCGCCGCCAAGGCACTCGAACTGAAGTAAAGACAATCCAAACCGCTCAGGACGGCAGCCCGCGAGCCGCCGCCCCGCGCGTCAATCAATGCGGCGCTTTACCGTTGGGCACGGCGTCCAGCGGTTTGTGCTGTTCTTCGCCGAGTCCCGGGAAGAACGCGTTCCATGCGGCGCGCACGCCCTCGGCCGCGGTAGCTTCGGCGGCGATCGATTCGGTCTCACCCTCGGCGGCTCCCGATGAGTCCGCGGACAAGCCGCGCCAGTGCGTAAACACCAGCAACGGTTTTTCGGTCCACGTGCCTGCGCCAAATTTCGCAAACGCCGTGTCCCCGCTCGTCAACTGCACCTCGTACCAGCCGTCACGGACGGGTGCGTGGGCGGCAAGCTCAAACCACGGGGTCGGTTCGATTTCCTTCATGTCGTCTCCGGTCAGTTGAATCGTCAAAGGTTAGCAACAACAAAAGCTTTCTTCACGCCCGAGCCTCGCAGCGGCCCGCGACGCGCCTCTCGCGCGATGGTGCCATGCTGCGCACCGGGCATGACCTGCGGGCGATCCGCCAAGGTCGGACAGCGTCCGACGCGTCGAAATCGCCGCGCATAAACGACACGATAGCGCGACATGGGGCACGCGGACAAACGTAAAAACTCACATGCACGAGACGGCGACCGGCACGACCGTCGAGAGGCGCGTCAGGCGGCTGCCGACTCGGTCTTTGACCCGCGTTTCAGCGCGCGCCGCGGCTTGCCTTCCAGCTCGCGAGCGAGCGTGGCCAGCGTGTCGACAGCGGGCGCCAGCCGCTCGGCGGCCGTGTTGCCGTAGCCGATCACCAGTCCGTTCGTTTCGCCCCGCTGCTGCAAGGCGAAACCGGATAGGGCGCGCGGATTGAGCCCGTTAGCGAGCGCGCGTTCGACGAGGGTTCGATCGGCCACCTGCGCCGGCAGGCGCAACGTCAGATGCATGCCGCAATCGCCGCCGAGAATCCGCGCCGGCGCGAAGTGCGCGGTGAGCGCATCGCGCAGCGCCTGCTGACGCTCGCGGTACAGACGCCGCATGCGCCCGAGATGCCGCCCGAACTCGCCACTGTCGATGAAATGCGCGAGCGCCAGTTGCTCCAGTCGATGCCCGCCGCGCAGCATCTCCTGCAGCGCGACGGCGGTGTGCTCGGCAATCGCCCGCGGCAACACCACGAAGCCGATGCGCAGCGCCGGAAACATCGTCTTGCTGAACGAGCCGACGTACAGCACCGGCGCGTCGTCGACGAGGCCTTGCATGCTGGCGATCGGCTCGCCGGTGTGGCGAAATTCGCCGTCGTAGTCGTCCTCGATCAGCCACGCGCCGCAGCGCCGCGCCTGCGCGATCAGTTCCAGACGGCGCGCCACCGACAACACCGCCCCCGTCGGATACTGATGCGCGGGTGACGTGTAGATCAGTTTCGGCGGCTGCGCGAGCCACGCGCTGGCAGGCGCGGCCATGCCTTCGGCGTCGACGGGCATCGGCAGCGTGCGCAGATCGCCGAGATTGAACGCGGCCTTCGCGCCGCGATAGCCGGGATCCTCGACCCACGCGAGGTCGCCGGGATTGGTGAAGAGCCGCACGCACAGGTTCAGCGCCTCCTGCGCGCCCTCGGTGATCACCACCTGTGCGCCGTCGCAGCGCACGCCGCGCGCCATGCGCAGATGCGCCGCGATCGCATCGCGCAGCGCCGGTTCGCCGGCCGGCGTGCCATAGCCGAGGGCGAGCGGCAATGCGCGCTCCATCGAACGTTCGAGCGCGCGCCGCCACACGCCCAGTGGGAAGCGGTCCAGCGCGGGCGTGCCGGGCGTCAGCGGAAAAGTGTTGTCGGCATGCGTGCGGGTTGCCGCGAAATGCGCGACGCGCGCCGCGTAAGCCACTTCGGGCGCGGCCGAGCGAACCGGCGCTTCGCCGCGCGCGGCCGGGCTGGAAAGCGGGCTCACGCGGGTGCCCTTCTTGTCCGCGATCACGTACCCGACGGCGGCCAGATGCTCGTAAGCGATCACTACCGTGTTGCGCGACACGCCCATTTCCGCGGCAAGCAAGCGTGACGATGGCAGCAGGGAGCCGGCAGCCAGGCGCCCCGAGAGGATCGCCTGCTGCAAGCGCTCAATTAACTGCTTTTGCAGCGGCGCGGACTTCGTCGCGCCAGCGTCGGCGGTGCCAGCCTGGAGCGGGTGAGCAAGCGGGCCTATGATCTCGATCATGGCGGGCTGGACCTATCGAATGGGCTTGTCGTGGATCTTTTGAACATACCACGTTTGCCGTATCGTTCATGATCATTGACGCACACTCACGAACCTGACGAACCACGGAGAGCAGACATGGAGCCCAGACGTAACGCGTTTGACCAACCGATCGGCACGCCCGTGCCGAACTGGAACGGCGCCCAGGCGCCCGGCCGCGAACCGTTGGTGGGGCGCTATTGCCGGATCGAGCCGGTGAACGTCGAGCGTCATGCCGAAAACCTGTACGACGCGTACAGCTCGGCCGCCGATGGCCGCGACTGGACCTACCTCGCGGTGGGTCCGTTCGACAGCCTCGCCGCGTACCGCGAGCATCTGACGCGCGCCGCCGCATCGACCGATCCGCTGCATTACGCGGTCATCGACCTCGCGACCGGCAAGGCGGTCGGCACACTGGCGCTGATGCGCATCGACCGGGCGAACGGCGTGATCGAAGTCGGCCACGTCACGTATTCGCCGCGCCTGAAGCGCACGCGCATTGCCACCGAGGCGATGTTCCTGCTGATGAACCACGTGTTCGACGCGCTCGGCTACCGGCGCTTCGAATGGAAATGCGATTCGCTGAACGAGCCATCGCGCGCCGCCGCGTTGCGCTACGGCTTCACGTTCGAGGGGATCTTCCGCCAGGCGATCGTGTATCGCGAACGCAATCGCGATACCGCGTGGTTCTCGATCATCGATGGTGAATGGCCCGCACTGCGAGCCAGCTACCCGCGTTGGCTCGACGCGGGCAATTTCGATGCGCAGGGGCGGCAGGTTGAGCGGTTGGTGGATCTGATTGGGCGGGAGCGGGCAGCGGGTGGCTGAGCGTCGAGGCTCGTGGTGATGCCCGCGTAACGGGTGGCGGCACACGCTGCATGCCGCGAGGCATGGCAGGCGGACGGACTTCGCCCTACACTGCGCTGATACGTTTGCACGAGTTTGCGTGAGCGCGTCTCGCGCCTGCTCGCCACGCCCGTCACGCCCGTCATCACCCCAGCCGATGAAACCCCGCCTGCGCTACCTCTGCGCACTGCTCATCAACGTCGCCCTGCCCTGGCTCGCCTACCGGCTCGCGCTCCCGCACGGGGGCCAGCCTGGCGCGCTGAGCGCGTCGGCGCTGCCGCTGATCGCGTGGATGAGCTGGGACCTGCTGCGCTACCGCCATTTCGACGCGCTCAGCGCGCTCGTGCTGGTGGGCATCGCGCTATCCCTGCTGGCGCGGCTCATTGGCGGCGATGCGCGCATGCAGCTGATCGAAGACCCGATGGTGTCGGGACTCGTCGGCGCGTCGTTCCTCGCATCACTCGCATTGCGGCGGCCGCTAGTGTTCTATCTGGCCCGCTCGACGATGTCGCGCGAAGACCATCGCAGCGCCGAGAGCTTCGAGCGGCACTGGCGCGAGCGTCCGACGCTCGCCGCGTACATCCGCCTGATGACGCTCGTGTGGGGCATCGGCATGGTGGGCGAGAACCTCTTGCGCAGTGCCATCGTGTGGCAATGGCCGAACGATCCGCATTCGGCGCTCGCCTCCAACCTGCTGCGTTACGGCGTCTACGCCGCGCTGACGCTGTGGACCTTCTGGCTGCGCCGCCGCATCAAGCAGGACGCGCTGCGTTATCCGAGCGATGACGACGCGCGCGCCAATCCGCTCGCCAGCCCTTGAACTTCACCCTCACGCCAGTTCAAGAAACCGCGCGAGACAAGGATTGCGATTCGCGGGCGACCACGCCAGCACCTGTTCGATCAGCGGCGCGTCGACCAACGGCCTGAACACCACGCCCGCGAGCTGCGCCTTGCGCATCGACGACGGCACCAGCGCAACGCCCACGCCTTCATCGACGAGACTCAGCACCGTCTGCTGCAATTGCACCTCGAAGCGGATGTCCGGCTCGAAGCCGCCCAAGCGGCAATGTTCGAGGATGGTCGCGCGCAGACTCGGCGCGACGTCCTCGGACGCGAGCACGAACGGCTCGCCCGCCAGTTGCCCAATCTTCAGACGCCGCGTGCGGGCGCGCGGGTGGCTGCGCGACAGCGCGACGCACAACGGCTCGCTGAGAATCGTGCGGGTGGCGAGGCCCTTGTCGGGCACGTTCGGGAACATGATGGCCGCGTCGATCTGACCGGCGAGCACCTGCGCGGCGAGATCGTTCGACACGACTTCGCGCAGATTCAGCGCAACCTCCGGATATGCGACGCCGAAGACCCGCGCATAGCCGGGCACGACGCTATACGCGGAACACATCGTGAAGCCGATCGAGAGCTTGCCCGCGTCGCCGTGCGCGGCGGCCTGCGCATTGCTGACCGCCTGTTCCACGGACGCGAGAATCGCCTTCGCGTCGGCGTAAAAGCGCTCGCCGGCCGCGGTCAGCGTGACGCTGCGCGGGCTGCGCTCGATCAACGTCACGCCGAGATTCGCCTCCAGCGCCACCAGTTGCCGGCTCAACGGCGGCTGCGACAGGTTCAGCCGCGCCGCCGCACGGCCGAAATGGCGCGTCTCGGCCAGCGTCACGAAGTAGCGCAGCGGCTTGATGTCGATCACGATGCACTCCCGCCGGATAGCGATGCAAAAAAGGTATTGTTGAAGCCAGAAAACAGTATTGGATTGTATCAACACGAGCCACTACGCTGGCGGATTGTCTGTCCGTTCACACTTTTCGCACCGATGTTAGCCACCCTCGAGATTCTGCTTCCCGTCTTCGGCCTGATTTTCGCGGGCTTTGCATGCCGCCGCAGCGGCGTGCTCGGACCGAACTCTGCGTCGGAACTGAATCGCTTCGTGGTCTGGCTCGCGCTGCCCGCCCTGCTGTTCGACACGATGGCGCACGCCACCTGGCGGCAGTTGTATCAACCCGCCTTCGTCGCGACCTTTTCGATTGCGTGCGTCAGCGTGTTCGCGCTGATCCTCGCGACGCGGCTGCTGAGCGGCCAGCATCTCGCCGACGCCAGCGTCGATGCGATTGCGGCGTCGTATCCGAACACCGGCTATATCGGCTTTCCGCTCGGCATGATCGCGTTCGGCCAGGCGAGCCTGACGCCGACCACGATCGCGACGATTCTCGTCGCCTGCGTGCTGTTCGCGTTGGCAATCGTGCTGATCGAAGTCGGCTTGCAGACCGAACGCACACCGCACAAGCTCGGCCTGAAAGTGCTGGGCTCACTCGCGCGCAATCCGCTGATCGTGTCGCCGATCGCGGGCGTGCTGTTTGCGAGCCTGCACGTTGCGATGCCGGCGAGCGCGGAGACGTTTCTGAAACTGCTGGCCGGCGCGGCGAGTCCGTGCGCGCTCGTGAGCCTCGGCCTGTTCCTCGCGGAGAAACGGGCATCGGGTGCTGATGCTGGCGCTGGTGCTGGTGGCGTTTCGCTGCTGCTGACCGGCGTCAAGCTGCTGGTGCAGCCCGCGCTGACATGGTGGCTCGCGGCGCGTGTGTTCGGGCTATCGGCGATGCTGGTCGAAATGGCGGTCGTACTGGCCGCACTGCCGACCGGCACGGGACCGTTCATGCTCGCGGAGTTCTACCGGCGCGAAGCGCACATCACGTCGCGAACCATTTTGCTGTCGACGGTGGGGTCGGTGGTGACATTGTCGTTGCTGCTGCTGGTGATGGGACATCGCACCTGAGCCGCAGCGTACGGCTGCCTGAATCCTGCTCGCGGTCAATCGAAGCACGCGCGGTAACTGTGCGCAGATCGGCGGCATGCGCCTCCAAGCGCAGTACGCCGACGTCATCGCCCGCGCGCTCCCGCCGTCACACGCCACGCGGTTCCTGTGACGACGTGCACTCGCCCCACCTCGCGCTATGCTTCCCCTACGGGCCAGCCAGGTCCGCGAT
>NZ_NPIH01000241.1 GCF_012275575.1 Paraburkholderia sp. SG-MS1
ACCGATATAGAACGCAAGGGGGAAGTTTGGGGGCGAGGGCGGAGGGGCGAACGAGCGGCGGAGCGCCCGATATGGCCCAGCAGCGCAGGTGGCCCCGCGCCGGGAGCTTTGGTGGCCAGTGCGCCGCGCGGCGCAGAGCCGCTCAGCGCTGCTGTATCCAGCGATCGGAATGCCAGGGTGAATCGGCGGCGCGCCTGCTTCGCGCATGGCGGCACGGGGCTGCCGGGTACGCTTGCGTGACGCCCAACGCGCCAACGAACGACCTATTGCCGTGCCGCCATATGTTTTCCGAGCGCCGCTCCCAGATCTTCGTCGGTAAGCGCGGGGAAGATGCTGATCGTCAGCAGGTCACCCCATTCGAGCGACATCGCCGTTATGCTGCCCGTGTCGGCAGCCTCGACGACCGCGAAGCCATGCAGGCCGCCGATGGCATGCCAGCGTCCCAGCAAGGTGATGCCATCGGGCGGGCGGCCGCCAGTTTTCATGAAGCGTTCAATGACGGCATTCTCGGCGGTCGGCTGACCATTCCATTCCACGATGAATTTCATTGCGTGTCTCCAATCTGATTGGCGATACCGGCTCGTGGCGCGCCGCGCTCGCCGTCCGGGTGGTGGCGCTTCGTCTGTCGTGCGCCACGCACACCACTGCGCCATCGAGCCGTCCGGATAGCACAGGCTATTGGCGGGCGGCAGGAAAAAACCACGTGGCGTCCTAAGCATCATAGGAGAGTGCACGACAGACGATGTCGCCGTGAGCAGACATTCACCAGGTCAATTGAACCGGCACCGCCGTTGCGGCGAGCGCGCGAACGGAACGCCACATTTCCAATTGCGGATCTCTCGCGCGTCCTACAAATAAGTCCTATCCAAAGCGCTCGGCGATTGCAGCGTCGATTTCGCCGTCGTCGACACCGGTTCGCTTCGCGACGCGGCAGGTCTCTGATGATGACAGTGGATTTCGTGGCAATCCTTCCTGAAGCAGGCGAGCCCACACCATGCGGTGTGCGGCTTTGCTTTGGCTTCAGATGCGGCCATGCGCGCGGGTTTCGCGCGAAAAAGCAGTGGATGATTGCGGCGCGGTCTCGTGCAGCGAGCGGTGTTACGCATCGGCCGCACATGACGGTGCAAGCAGCGACACAATCCGCGCCCAAAAGACAAACGGCATGCGGTTGTACCGCATGCCGTTGCGATGCCTGTTCAAGATCGACGCTATTCGCGCTGCCGATTACGCCGCAACGCCGCTTCGGTAATCGTCCGATGCGCGGCCGGAAATCCGGGCGGATAGTCGACAACGCGCGCGGCGGCCGGCACCAGCGGCGCGGCCACACTCGATCGCGCGCCGACGCGCGCACCGCCGACGATGGCGGCCATCGCCTCACGGTCGAGTTCGACGTTGTCAGCAAGGTCCTTGATGATGAGCTTCGCCATGAGGGCTCCCGAAAAGAAATTGGGCGGCCGGTCCATGAACGGGTCCGGCCGCCGCTACTGTCTGCTGTTCGATGTAGAGAGGTCTCGTCGCACTATCAGTATAGGAAATCTGTTTGCAGCTTGCCCGTCACTGACGATCAAGCCGCACTGAAGGAACCCCCGTTCCTGCGGTGCTTCTGGTGCCTATGCAGCGGCGTAATTGGCGCCCCACAGCGACGGGCTGACGTCCAGATGCAGCGGCACGAACCCCGCACCGACCACGCCGACGTTGTTGAGCGCGGCAACGTTCACGTATTGCATCTGGTTGAGGTTCTGGTTGATCGAGACATTGACGTTGGCAATGCCGCCGAGCCCTGCCACCGACGGCAGGCCGGGCGTGCCGCTGCCGGCGCCGCCGGCTACCGCCGACATGGCGCGGCGGTCGAGCTCGCGGGTGCGGGACAGATCGCGAATCAAGAGGGATGACATGGTGATTCTCCAAAGGTGCGCGGAAGACGGGCGTGACCGGCGTGAGGCGAAGCGGCCCGCCATCGCGGGCGCTTCGCCTCGTCTCGCTTTACACGTGGATGTTGTTGTTCGACGTGATGCTCGGGGTGAACGACGAGGCGATGCCGGCCGCGAACGCAACGTTGTTGCCGTTGGCATTCTGAAGGTCCATCTGGGTGTTGATCAGTTGCGTCGCATCGACGTGCTTGCTGTTGTTCGGCGCATAGACCGGGCTGAAGTTGTAGTACGAGACCGACGGGCCGAAGCCGCCGCGCACGGCGCTCATCGCCTTGCTGTCGAGTTGTTCGGTGATGGACAGGTCTTTGATCATCAGCGTGTTCATGGTAAGTCTCCTGGAAGAAAATATCGCGGTGTTGCGACTGGGTTCGAGCAATTTGTCTGCTCGGGTGTCACTAATGCACGGGCTGTGCCAGTTTTGTTCAACATTCCTGATAAAGTGGGTGGCGCCTTTCCGCACAAGGCTTTCGCACTGCATCCACCGGTCGGTCATGGCGTCACCTTCTGCGCCGTCGACGCGCGAACGGTGGCGCATGGCCGACATACGGCCGCATGCTGTCGGCTGGCGGGCGACACACGCGCGCCACGCCTGCGATGCACGGCGCGGGCCAATCCTGCTTTGCGAAAGCATGGGCCGGGAGCTAGTATCGAAGCGGCACATGTAACTGGTTACGACAGGTTTTCCATCAGCCCGAGTGGCTTCCGTCACATGCGATCGGACCCAACGGCAGCGGCGACGCTTCGCACAAATGGCTAGCCTTGCACGTGTGATTCACGACTTTCAGAGCGGCGAGCTGTCGCGTGACGAGTTCGTCGCTCAACTCGACAGTACGTTGACGACCGAAGGACTCGGTCCCGCGCAGCTGCTGGAGATGCTTGGCGCTGCGCATCGTAAAACCCCCTTGCCCGACGATCTTTACCTCGAAGTGCGCCGTCGCATCGAGCAGTTGCGCGTGTCGAACGTGGCGGCGGGCGGGGAAGAAACTGGCATCCAGACCACGATGGAGATTCCATCGGTGCGTTCGGCCAGCGCCGGTAGCGCCGGAAGCGTGGGCAACGCCGGCAATGCGCCGGGCGGCGCAGGTCACGATCAGAGCAAAGGCACCGGCGACACGTTGAATAACCGTTTCGTCCTCGAGGAATGTCTGGGCGTGGGCGGCATGGGCACGGTGTACAAGGCGCTCGACTTGCGCAAGCTCGAAGCATCGGATCGCAAGCCCTATCTTGCGATCAAGGTGCTCAATGTCCAGTTTCGCGGCAATCCCAATTCGCTCGTCGCCTTGCAGCGCGAGGCGCGCAAGGCGCAGGTTCTCGCGCATCGCAACATCATCACGGTGTACGACTTCGACCGCGACGGGCCGATCGTCTATCTGACGATGGAGTATCTGAGCGGCAAGCCGCTCAGCCAGTTGCTGCGCACACCAGGCTATCAGGGCATGCCGGTGCGCGCGGCGCTGCCGATCGTGCGCGGTATGTGCGCGGCGCTCGCGTACGCGCATGAACGCGGCTTCGTCCACTGCGACTTCAAGCCGGCCAACGTGTTTCTGACCACCAACGCCGAAGTGAAAGTGATCGACTTCGGCATCGCGCGCGTGTTTCAGCGCCCCGAAGAGGAGAGCGACGCGACCGTGTTCGATCCGGGCAGCCTCGGTGCGTTGACGCCCGCGTATGCGAGCCCGGAGATGATCGAGCATCGCGAGCCCGATCCGCGCGACGATATCTACGCGCTCGGCTGCATCACCTATGAATTGCTGACCGGTCACCATCCGTTCGACCGTTTGTCGGCGACTCAGGCGCGCAATGCCGATTTCAAGCCGCAGCGGCCACCGAATCTCGATTCGAGGCAGTGGCGCGCGTTGCGTGCCGCGCTGTCGTTCGATCGCGCGACGCGTATGCCGAGCGTGGTGCGCTTCATCACCGAGTTCGACAACGAGGCGCGCGCAGAGAAGTCCGGGACGTTGGCGAAGGTCGGACTCGCGAGCTTTGCCGTGGTGTGCGCGGCGGCGGTCGGCGTGTTCGCGCTGCGCTCGGGGCCGAGCCGGCAGGCAAGTGCGCCGCCGGCCGAGGTCGGGGCGTCGCAGGCATTGGCGGATCGGGCGGACACCGCGTCGGAGCCGAATGCGATGACGGCCGTGCCGCCGACTCTGACGGCATCCGCCGCATCAAACTCCGCGCCTGCTGCCGCCAGCGCCGCGGCTGTGTCGGCGGCACTCGCGGCGCCACCGGCGCCCAAGCCCGCACTGACGCTCGCAGCCATCGCACCCACGTTGGCGCAAGTACCGTGTTCGGCGCTCTTCGCCGCCGTCCACAATCATTCACTGACGGTGCGTGGTTTCGTCTCGCAGCGCTACGGTGCGGCGCATCTGAAGGACACGTTGGCGGCCTTGCCGGGCGTCGATACGCTGACGCTCGACGTCGAGCCCATCGCCGAGGGCAAATGCGATACGGTCAATGCGCTCGCTCGCTACTGGGTTCGCAACTGGCAAGCGGGGCGCATTGCGGCTTTGCATGTGCGCCCGCCCGGCGGTCAGTTGAGCGAGGGTGACGCACTGGTCGTCGACGTGACGACGCCTGGCTTCGACTCGTATGTGAACCTCGACTATTTCCAGCTCGACGGCAGCGTCGTGCATATGGTGCCGAGTCCGCGCGCGAAGGACAATCAGGCGCCGCCGCACTACGCCGCGACGATCGGCAGCGGCGGCGACTGGATCATTTCGAAGCCGTTCGGAGCGGAGATGGTGGTGCTGCTGATTACGCCGGTGCCGCTATTCGACAAGCCGCGTCCGGAAAGCGAATCGCGTGCGGACTACCTGCGCGCGCTCGACACGCGGCTCACGCAGATCGGCGGCAAATACGGGCAGGACCACATCGTCGCAGACTTTGCATCGATCACGACGAAGCCGCGCGCGCCGTGAATGCACAGCGGGCGTTAGCCACCACGTCTGGTCCCGACCGCAGGAGCAACGCCTCTATTCGCAGCAAGACCACGCGCTTCATCTGAGATCTTTGACGACCCGAAAGCCATCCTGCGACTGACGTACGCCCGCGCTGTATTTGAAGCGCGTCGCGCTGAGCATGTAGCTGCTGCCTTCGCGCCATGAACCGCCGCGAATCACGCGCATGTCACAGCCGGGACTGTCCCATGCGTGGCCGTCGGTGGGCGCGCCCTGGTAGTTGTTGTGCCAGCAGTCGGCGGTCCATTCCCATACACTGCCGTTCATGTCGTAGAGGCCCAGCGGATTGGGCGCGAACGAACCGGCGGACTCCGGTCCTTCCTTGTGCCACGGGTCGCCGCAATCCTTGCAATTCGCGGCGCCCTTGCGCATCTGATCGCCCCACCAGTAGGCGGTCGTCGTGCCGCCTCTATCCGCGTATTCCCATTCCGCCTCGGTAGGCAGACGGTAGGGCTTGCCGGTCACTTTGGCGAGCCATTTCACGTACTGCTGCGCGTCGTCCCAACTCAGGTCGCGCGCCGGTGCGGCCTTGTTCGTGTTGCTTTCGGGCGTCGCCTTCTGACAGGCGTTGGCGGCGACGCAAGCGTTCCATTGTTCGACCGTCACTTCGTATTTGCCAATGGAAAATGGCGCGCCGATGCTCACGTGATGGACCGGTTTCTCCGATGGATCGTCGCTGCTGCTGCCCATGGCGAACGAGCCGGCGGGGACGGGGACCATGATCGGGCAGGTGGCGCAGTCTCGGCTTTCACCGGCGGTGGGCGGGTGAGTGACGGGTTTTGGTGCGACTGCGGGGGTCGCTGGGGCAGTCGGCGAGGCGGGTGCGGCGGCGCCTGGCGTCGGCGTTGGATTTGGCGCCGATGCTGCGCGCGGGCGCTCCTGCACCGGGGCACTCGTTGGCGTGGCGGGGTGAGCGGGTTGCGGCGCAGGTGTGGGTGCAGGTGTTGGCGCAGGCGCACTCGCCGCCGCGCGCAGGCGATCTATGCGCGCATGAGCGAGCGTAGCGAAGCGGCCATTCGGATAGGCCTTCAAATAGGCCTCGTAATCGGCGGGGTAGTTGCTGTCCTTGATCGAGTTCCAGAATGTGATTTCGTATTGTTCGCTGCTGTCTTTCGGAAGAATGCCCCTGCTGTGCAGCGCGACGAGCGGATTATCCGGGCGTGCCCCCACGACGACGGGCACAGACGCCCCGCGATAGTGGCCGGCGATTTCGTTCAACTGAGCCGAGGGAGCCAGTGTCGAAGCAATCCACGGTTTTTGCTCGCCACCGGTTGCGTCGAGGACTTGCGCGGCGACGTGCTCGAACAGACTGTCGAGGAGCGTTTGGGACGAAGCGCTTTTCAGCGCGTGCAGCAAAGCATTCGTGTAGACGCCGTGGCGCGCGCCGTCTGCCGCAAAGCCACCCGGTTCGGTCGCATAGGCGAGCACGGTATCGGCACCTGGCGCTGGCGCATCGCTCGTTGCGCCCGGCGAGAACGGATTGTTCAGGCACGCATCGAGAATCACGACATTGAGCCGAGCCGCGCGCGGTACAGCCATCGCCCTCAACACGCTATGCAGATCGACGCCGTTATTCACTAGCGATGCCGGCACGCGTGCATCGATTCCGGCAGGCATGAGTAACGTCTGCCGGCCGATTTGCATGGCATGGCCCGCGAAATAGAAGAGTCCGATGCCGCCGCCTTGCAAACGCCGCTGGAATTCGTCGATCGCCTCCCGCATCTCCAGTGGCGTCGCATCCGTGCGCATGATGACATCGAAGCCGAGCGCATCAAGCGTATCGCGCAATGCTTCGGCGTCGCGTGGCGCATTAGAACGAGTAGAGGCAGAAAGATCGCCGCCTACGCCATTGCCGATCACGAGCGCGATACGTGGAGAAAGGGCAGTCTCGCGCGTTAACGTGAATGGCGAGACCGTCGTATCGGCTGTCGCCGCCGTATGCGCAGCCGTTGCAATGGGCGCAGGAATTGCAGTGCCGGCCATGGTCGAGTTCGCCGCATGAGCCATGCTCCCTTGCGCCTGGATTGCTCCGGCCATGCACACCAGCAGGAATATTCGCCACATCTTTTGCATCCTGTTTGTACCGGACAGAACCTATGCATTCGAGGACCGCGCTGTGTGCAACATTCGCTGCAGCACGTCGGGCGAAGCATCGATGCCGCTTTCGACGCCCATGCGTCTGCAACCTTTCAATAACGATAGCACGCGCTTTGCGCGCCACGACTCGATGCGTCATACGGTTAACGAGTGTGGCGTATCTTTTTGGCAAGTTACGTCCTAAGCTTTTTTCACAAAGTAACGCCGCACAGTCGTTTTAACTTCGCGGCCGTCCCGTCACTCGCACCCGCGATATTCAGCCGGAGCGCTCGGTCTGCTTTGCGCAGCCGAGACGGCCATGACCCCTCTTCGGGAGAGTGCGCTATGCGAAGAAAAACCCTCACCCCCGTTGTTTCCGGTTGGCGTCATGCAGCGAAAGCGCACGTCGGCGCGGGACGCGCGGCTGCGCGCGCAACGCTGTTTGCCGCACTCGGCTGTATGGCGCCTTTCAATATTGCGCTGGCCGAACAGACCGCTTCGCCGCCGGGGGCCGAGGAATACATCATCTGGCCGTCGGATGGCGCGGTGATTCATGGCGGCAAGCTCTGGGTGCGCATGGGCCTGCGCAATATGGGCGTGTGTCCGAAGGGTGTCGCACGCCCGAACTGCGGGCATCATCATCTGTTGATCGATACCGATCTGCCCGCGCTCGATCAGGAAATTCCGTCGGACCGCAATCACCTGCACTTCGGTGCGGGCGAGACCGACGCGCGTATCGAATTGCCGCCGGGCAAGCACACACTGCAACTGCTTCTCGGCGACCAGAATCACGTGCCGTTCGTGCCGCCCGTCTATTCGAAGAAGATCACCATTACCATGCAAAAAGACTAGCGCGATCCGTTCGTTTCACGCGGGTCCGTCAGGACGGAGAGACCTCATGTACAAGATCTTTGTGATCGCGGCGCTCGTGACATCGGCGGGATTGACCTTGCCTGGCTTCGCCGTGGCCGGCACGACACCAGCGCCGCCCGGCGCGTACGCCTATATCGGCTACCCGAACGACGGCCAGGTAGTGCCCGCCAACAAGCCGTTTCGCGTGTGGTTCGGCTTGCGTTTCATGGGCGTGGCACCCAAGGGCGTCAAGTATCCGAATACGGGCCACCATCATCTGCTGATCGACACCGATCTGCCGCCGACGGACCAGGAAATTCCTTCGGACCGCAACCATCTGCATTTCGGCGCGGGAGAAACGGAAACAATGATTCAATTGCCGCCGGGCAAGCATACGTTGCAACTGCTGATGGGCGACGATATGCACGTCCCGCACAATCCGCCGGTGTACTCGAAGAAGATCACCGTCATTGCGCGCTGAAAATATTGCACGGCGCAGCGCGTGCATGCCAGTGTCACGAAGCAGCCAACAACTTCACGCCGTCTGTTGGCTGCAGTCCATCATTCCCCGCTTGCCATATCGTCGCGTTATCTTCGCCTCACGGGCGAGTCATCAGCACAGCCCTTTATCCACGGCCCTTCTGAAAATTTATTAGGAGCGGAAAACAACTCTGGCACAGCCCATGCATGAGTGACATCCGAGCAGACAAATTGCTCGAACCCAAACGCAGGACTGTGCAGTTTCCCCTTCCAGGAGATTTACCATGAACACGCTGATGATCAAAGACCTGTCCATCACCGAACAACTCGACAGCAAGGCGATGAGCGCCGTGCGCGGTGGCTTCGGCTATCCCTCGTCATCGTATTTCAGCTATGCGCCGGTGTACGCGCCGAACAACAGCAAGACGGTCGACGCTACCCAACTCATCAACACGACGTTGAGCATCCAAAGCGCGAACGGCAACAACGCCGCGTTCGTCGCGGGCACCACGACCACGATCGCTCCGCACGTGAGCTCGGCCAACAACATCTACGTGTCCTGAACGGCGCGCCCCCCGCGCAGGCCTGCCGGCCTCTGCGGGGCCCGCTCCGGCCTGGTGGAGCATCGATCCTGGCGTTGGCCACTTACCGGCCCGTGACTCAAAAAGATTTTCACTTCAATCGTTCTTTTCACGCACCCGTCGCGTCACCGTCCGATCCCCGCGCCAACCTTCCCGCCCGCTCCTTCGATGGTGAAGCCGCGTGGGAGAGGCTTTAGCTGAAGGGTGCTCCCGTCGGGCAGTGCGTGCAGCGAAGCGGGCGTCATCGGAGACAATCGTGTCAGCGTTGCTTGATTCACCGGTCTGCCAGCGCTTCTTCCTCATGACATCGGCACGGCGCAAGCCGGGGCGCGCAAGCGTCGGCGCCGCGTTGCGCGGCGTATGTGCTGCGACGGTGTGCGCGCTGTCGCTCGGTGCGTGCGTGGACTTCCGCATGGCCGACTACAAGCGCCCCGACACGCCCGCCAAGGCGACGTGGTCGGATCAGAAGGGCGCGGTGTCGGCCACCGCGACCATCGAGCCCGACTGGTGGAAGGGCTTCCACGACCCGTATCTCGACACGCTGATCGCCAAAGCGATTGCGGGCAACTTCGACATCAGAGTGCTGGCCGCGCGTATCGATGTCGCCGGCACGCAGATCGCAGAAGCCAAAGCAGGCGCGTTGCCCACGATGGATCTTGGCGTCGGCGCCGATTTCGAAAAGACCACAGGCCAGACCTTTGCGAAGCAGTACAACGTCGCGGCCCAAGTGAACTGGGATATCGACATCTGGGGCAAGGTCGAAAAGGGCGTGCAGGCGCAGAAGGCGGAATTTCACGCGAGCAAAGCGGACTGGCGCGCCGGGTATCTCGAACTGGTGGCGAACGTCGCCAGCACCTACTTTCAGATTCTCCAATTCGACGACCAGATCGAGCAGCAGCAGAAAACGCTCGTCACGAACAAACAGATTCTCACGATCTACGACGGCCAGCGGCGCAGTGGCCTGATACCGCAAACCCAGGTGCTGCGCCAGCAGGCGGAAATCAACCGGCTGACGAATGAGCTGCTCGACTTGCGCCGCTCGCGCGCGATTGCCAACAATGCGCTCTGTACGCTGATGGGCGTACCGGCGGGCGAGTTTCAATTGCCGCAGGGCCATCTGCAGGAACGCGTGCAATGGCCCGCGGTGCCGGACGGCCTCCCCGCGCAACTGCTCGCACGGCGCCCCGACGTGGTGGCGGCGGAGTTCAGAGTGCTGGAGGCTTACGACCTCGTCGGCCAGGCCAAGCTCGCGCAATTGCCGACCATCGGTCTCACGGCGCACGGCGGCACGGCGAGCGCCGCGCTGAACAACCTGCTGAAATCGTTCACGTTCGGCCTGATGCCGAGCATCAACATCCCGTTGCTCGATCCCGGTACGCGGGCTCACGTGAAGACAACTCAGGCGCAATCGACGGTAGCCGAGCAGCAGTACCGCGTGGCTGTGATGGGTGCGTTCGAGGAAGTGGAGAACGCGCTGGTCAATCTGAATTCCCATAAGGCGCAACGCGTGGAATTGCAGGAACAGGTGTCGCGTCTGCAACTCGTCGCCGATCAGATCCAGTCGCAATTGCGACTTGGCGTGGTGTCGCAACTGGAGGTGTTCGAAACTGAACGGACTCTGCTCGAAGCGCAGCAGGGCCTTCTCGCCAACCATCAGCTGATTCTGTCCGACACGGTTCTGCTGTACAAGGCGCTAGGCGGCGGCTGGCCTGGCGTGGACGTGCAGGCGCAAGCCAGTAGCAGGTAGGTAAAAAATAAGTGGCGATAAAGGGAAGTAATGGAACACTGAGCTAATCGCGAGACGGCCGCGCGGCCCGGGTGTTTTCTTCGATGCAGACGAACCGTGCTGCCTTCACAACTGATCATCTGAAAATTGACACTCGCCATGCGTGACTTACAATCGTTGAGGGGCCCTATTTCATACGGCTCAATGCAACAAGATCGTTTCGCCGTTGTCCTTCGTCTCGTTCCCGTTGCGTTTTGGCCGCAGCGGGTAAACGCTTAGTGATCCAGATAAAATGGCCACCGGCGAAGTTCCGATTGCTGAAATGCGCGCGACCTTGGCCGCTGCCTTCGACGTGGTGTTGTCGCCGGTCGCGTCCGCGCAACGTCCCGCGCTCGACGCGATCCGGATTGTCGACAACCTGTTTGCGATCGGCCGCAGCGAAGCGCCATTCACCGACTATCCGCCCGAGCGAACCTCGCGTCTGTCGCGCCGTCATGCGCGCGTTTTCACGGAGCACGGCGCGGTTTATGTCGCCGATCTCGGCAGCAAGAACGGCACCACGTTGAACGGCATCGCCGTGCGGAAAATGCCGGCGCGCGTGCGGGCCGGCGACGAATTGTGCTTCGGCGGCGAGCTGTGCTACCGGGTAAGTATTGAGCCGCGCGCACGCATCGTGGCGGCCGCCAGCGCGCCGCCCACGCCGGGCCTGCTGCTGGTGCCGCAGCGCGACGACCTCGGCTTGCAGCCGATCGAGGTGCAGGCGTTCCCGTTTCTCATCAGCAAGGCAGACGACGTTTTCTCGCGCTACAGGGAGCGCTATCCGCATCAGGTCAATTACATCTCGCGGCGGCACGCACACATCTTTCTGAAGGGTGGAGACCTCTACGTCGAGGATCTCGGCAGCACCAACGGCACCTTCGTTGGCGGAAAACGCCTGGACGAATCCGCGCTGCCGCTGGCGGAAGGCGACGTCGTTGCATTTGGCGGCGACCACTTCGTCTACAGGGTGTCGCTGCAGAAAGCCCCTGATGTCGAGCCCACCGTGACCCAGCTGTGCCTCAATCCAACCGTCGACGATGCGGCCGATACCGACAAGACCACGTTCGTCGGCGCCGCGCATTCGTTCCTCGATATCTTTTGCGTCGACCCGGGCCTACAACGTGAAGACGAAGTCAACGAAGCCGCATCGGCCGCGTTGGCGCAGGCGAAGCGCGATGCGCAGAGCGGCGCCAAAGGTGTGAATGGCGCCAGCGGCAACGGAACGCAGGGCGCGCAGGGCGCGACGAGCGGCGGCAGTGGGCACGGCGCCCACGCCTCGGGCCCAGCGGCGAGCGCGAAGGGCAAGCCGCGGCGCTGGCGCCTCGTCGCGAGCGAACTCGGCAAGGCCTTTGCGGACGACGACCGTCCGAACGTCAAACGCCTCGCGGGATGGAGCGGCGCAGGCGCCGCCGTTCTGGCGGCGATCGCGGTGGCGCTTTACCTGCATGGCTCGTCGGAGCGCGAATTGAAGGACCTGCTGGCGAGCGGCGATTACACGAGTGCGGTCACGGCGGCGAAAGGCTATCTGGCGAGTCATCCTGCGGACACCAAAGTCAGAGCGCTCGCCAGCGAAGCGTTGCTGAAGGCGAAACTGCCCGGCTGGTTGAACGCATTGCAGAAAGCTCAATTCGATCAGGCCGACGCTTTGTTGACAGAGATGAGAGCGTTGAGCGCGAACAACGCGGACGCCGCCTCGTTGGCCGGCGAACTGCAATGGGTGGGCGATCTGGAGCGCTTCGTGGCGGGGCGCGGCGGCGCGGATGCGCCGATCCGCATGTACTCGGACGAATCGACGATCAATAACCTCCTGCAACGCTGGGAAGACGACGCGAAAAACCATCAGCGCGCGCTCGACCGGATCGCGTCATACGTGCCGGTGTTTGCCGAGCCCTACGCGCGGGCGCTGAGTCATCTGCGCAAGTTGGAAAGCGACGACTCGGTGTACCTCGCCGCGATCGACCGGCTGAATGGCGTGATCCGCACTGAACTGGCGCGCGACAAACCCGACGCGCTTGCGCCGGTGCTCGACGATTACGCGCAGCGCTATCCGCGTCTCGCGGGCCTCGACCGGGTGCGCGAGGATTTGCGCCAGTACTCCGCGTTGCTCAATGCCGCGCTGAGCCGTCAGCTCGCGCCACTGCTCGCGATGCTGAAGTCGGTGCGTTTTGGCACGCCACCTTTTCAGGCGCAGTTTCAGCAACTGGCGGCGAGCCGTTTGCCATCCGCCGACGTCATTCAGCGTCACGACGCGGTGAACGCGGCGTGGCTGCGCGGCGACGCGCAGCAGGCGCTGGCCGGTTTGCAGGCGATGCCCGCCGGCCCCTGGTCCGACGTGCTCGCGGCCGAAGCAGTGCACAAGAAAGCGCTGCTCGACCAGTACACCGATTTGCAGAAGACGCGCGGCGGCAAGGATTACGACCAGCGCCTGCTGTCGTTCTATGCAAGTCTCGATCCGCAAGCGGATGCGTGGTTCGCGCGGTCGATCGATGAAGACGTCGCCGCGCTGCACGACAAAGCGCTCGCGCGTGCGCAAGATCTGCTGCTGCGCGCGCAGAGTCTGTGGAAGCAATATCGCGCGAGTGGTTCGATCGGCGGCACGCAACGGCTCGAAGCGGGCATCTCGCCGGGCTTTCGCAGTGAGGCGCGTTTGCTGAGCGACGCGCAAACGGCGGCGCAGCAGGGCATGCGCATCTACACGCAACTGAAGGCCGATCATCCCGCTGATCTCGACCGCCTCCTCGCGGACATCGAAGCCGAAGCGGATTTGCAGCGCCGCTCGCTGACGGAGTTGCGCATGGTGCTGGACCCGGGACTGTTGAAGGCGAAGCTGGCATTGATCGGAGGCGAGCAGAGTGAAGCGCGACAATCACCCTAAGCCGTTGTCCGAGGCGCTGGAGGACCACAGCGTCGAAGGCATCGCAATTCTGACCGCCGAGCCCGTGCGGATCGCGCGCGCGCTGATCTGGGCAATGGTCGCACTGGTGGTGGCCGGGCTGCTGTGGTCGTTCGTCGGCCGAGCGGATGTGATCGTCACCGCGCAGGGAACGCTGTCGCCCGAGTCGGAAGTGCGCCGCATCTATGCGCCGATCGACGGCGAACTGGCCGACCTGTACGTCGCCGAGGGACAGCCGGTCTCGAAGGGCGACGTGCTGGCGCGCCTGAATGCGCGCGGCGCGATCGAAGCGGCGAGCAACGCATTGCAAGCGCAACTCAAACTCGAAGACGCGGAGCGTGACTCGCAGCAGTTTCCGCAGAAGAAGGCGCTGATGGAGCGTAAAGCCGCTGCGCTGAAGGCACAAATGGAAGTGGAGTCCCGTCTGCATGAGAATCGGGTGTCGGAGGGCACCACCAAGCTTGCCGAAGGGCAGAAGGCGGAACTCGACGAAGCGCGCAGCGTTCTCGACAACGCCCGCCGCACGCGCGAGGCGGCGCGTCAGGAACTGGACCGCTATTCAAAGCTATTTGCGCAGCCCGGGGGCGGCGGCATCGCCGAATTGCAGGTCGAGCAGAAACGGACCGCCGCGCTGGAAGCGGACAACGCCTACCGTGTCGCGCAATCGAAACTCGCCGAACTGGACTTTCGCCTGAGTCATGAATACACGCAGGCGAATGCACAACTCGAAACCAGCGGCCAGCAGACCACGGACCTGCAACTTCAATACGATTCGGCGCTGCGCGATATCACCGACGCACAAGACAAGGTGCGTCTGCAATTGCAGAGCGCCCGCCTCGTGTCCGAGGCCGCCGCGCGAATCCGTTTCGAGAACATCGACAAGGACAACTTCCTGCTGATTCTCGCGCCGGTGTCGGGCGTCATCACCGATGTGACATCGACGCAGCGCGGCGACAAGATTCAGGCAAATGCGCCGCTCGGCGGCATCGCGCCGAAAGATGCGCGGCCCGTGCTGAAGATCGACATCGCCGAACATGACCGTGCGTTTCTGCATGAAGGCCTGCCGGTGAAGCTGAAATTCAACGCATTTCCGTATCAGCGTTATGGGCTGATCAGCGGCACGCTCGCCTATATTTCGCCGGCCACCAAACCGTCGGCGCAGGACAAGCAGCCGGTCTACGAAGGCCGCGTCACGCTCGACAAGAACTACTACCAGATCGCCGACACGCGCTACCCGTTGCGCTACGGCATGACGGCAAGCGCCGAGATCGTGGTGCGCGAGCGGCGCCTGATCGATCTGGGTCTCGATCCATTCAGGCAGGTGGCGGGTTGAGCACGCCGAATATCACCAATCAAAGGAGCGAGTGAAATGACCGCGATAGTGCGTATCGATGATGAAGTCGTAGACGTGTCCGAGTTCATTCGTCTTCTGAAGCTGACCGGCCAGTTCGAAAGCCTGATCGAACAGATCGTGCGCGACAAGCTCACGGTGCACGCGGCGAAAAAGCACGGCGTTACCGTGACCGCCGATGAGATCCAGCAGCGCGCCGATCAGTTCCGCCGTGTGCGCGGCCTGCATCGCGCGACCGACATGAACCAGTACCTCGACGTGCTGCACGTGAGTCTCGACGAGTTCGAAGTGTTCATTACCGACGGGCTGTACCAGGAGAAGATGCTCGACGAGGTCGGCAACGAAGCCGCGATCCGCGACTACTTCGCGCTCAATTCGCCCAAGTTCGACGCGATCGAAGTGAGCCATATCGTGCTCGACAGCGAGGGCAAGGCGAAGGAGATGATTTCGTATCTGCGCGACGACCCCGACAGTTTCGCCGACATGGCGCGCGAACATTCGATTGCCGACACGCGCGAGGCGGGCGGCGTGATCGGCAAAGTGTTGCGCGGCTCGTTGAAGCCGGACATCGAGGCGAAGATTTTCAATGCAGCGGTGGGTGATCTGCTGGGGCCGTTTGCATCGGCGGATCGCTCGTGCTTCGAGATTTTCGCGGTCACGGCCAAGTATCCGGCGACGCTGGATGCGGACGTGGCCGCCGAAGTCAGGCGGCTGCTGCGCGAAAGCTGGCTGATCGCGCGCGCCCAGGAGCATGTGATCGAAGCGCGCTAATGGACTTGGGCGCTTTGCTTTATTCGCGCCGTAGCGCGGTCGAACCACTCGAACCAACCCAACGCAGTGAGCCGAACGGAGGTCCGTAGTACATGGACGCACCCCAGACCGCGCCTTCCGCCGCCGAGTTTCTCGCCTCGGTGGAAATTCTCTCGCCGTTCTCGCGCGATGAAATCGAGCGTCTTGCCGACTACGCGCAAGCGCGCTTTTATTCGTTTGGCGAAACGGTCTGCTCCGTGGGCGAGGTCGCCGACGGGCTCTACGTGGTGCGGTCGGGTTCGGTACGCATTTTCACGGAGGAGCACGGCAAGGAAACCAGCATGGGGGTGCGCAAGTCGGGCGAGATCTTCGCCGACATCGCGATGTTGCGCACCTACATGCACGAAGCGTCGGTGCGGTCGTCGGCGAGAACCGAGCTGCTGTTCATTCCGCGTGCGGCAATCGAACCGGTGATGGCCGGCAATCCGGCCGCGCTGGCGTTCGTCGCGAGCTATGTGGCGATCAGCTCGGCGGGCGGCTTCGTCGCGCAGTTGTTCGATCTGCGCGGCAAGCTGAACAAGGCGGAGCTGGAAGAGTATGTGCGCAGCGTCGGCGTGAAACGGGTTGTCGCGGGCAAGGAGATCCTGAAGCAGGAGGGCCGCGACGACCGGCGACTCTACGTGGTGCGTCACGGCCGGGTGCGCATCGTGCGGCACGAGGAGGGTCACGACTACACGCTCGCGACGCTCGGCGATGGTGAGATTTTCGGTGAGAAAGCGTGTTTGATGCGCCAGGAGCAGATGGCCTCCGTCGTGGCGACGACCGATACGCGGCTGTTGGTGATTCCGGAGCGCACGGTTCACTTCATCCTCGAACGCAATCCGAAGCTGCGCGAAGTGCTCGACGAGCGCATCCGCTACGGCGACCGCGAATTGCAGCGGCAAAAGCGGCTCGAACAGCGCCGCAAGTTGCCGCTCATGCTCGACTTGCAAAGCAGGCCCGAGTTCGGCGAGAAGGTCATCAAACGCTTTGCGCTGGTCGAACAGGCGGAGGAGATGGACTGCGGCGCCGCGTGTCTCGCGATGGTGTGCCGCCACTACGGCATTCCGATGACGCTCGGCAAATTGCGCGAACTCGCCAACGTCACGACCCAGGGCGCGACACTCGACAGCCTCGCGCGCGCTGGCGAATCGCTCGGCTTCACGGCGCGCGGCGTGCAATGCACGTTCGATTCGTTGCGCGGTTTCGATCTGCCGTTCATCATCCACTGGGAGGGCTATCACTACGTCGTGGTGTACGGGCTCTCGAAGGATTACGTGTGGATCGCGGACCCGGCGCTCGGCTTCCGGAAATTGACCGTCGAGGATTTCGAGCGCGGCTGGAGCGGCACGTGTCTGCTTTTCACCGGCGGCCCGCATCTGGTGCAGATGTCGGCGGCGCGCTCGCCGTGGATACGTTTTGTCGGCTATCTGAAGCCGTACAAGAAGATACTCGGCCATCTGTTTCTTGCCACCTTCGTGATTCAGGTGTTGGGCGTGATTCCGCCACTGATCATCCAGAACATTCTCGACGGCGTGATCGTGCATCAGAACGTCAGCCTGCTGCATCTGTTGATAGGCGGCTTGATCATCGCGAACGTGTTTTCGCAATTGATGTCGACGATCCGCGCGTATCTCGCCAACTTCATGGTTCGCAACATGGACTTCGCGATGATGTCGCAGTTCTTCAAGCACACCATGTCGCTGCCATTCTCTTTCTTCGCGAAGCGCAAGACCGGCGACATCTTCGCGCGCTTTCAGGAGAACCAGACCATCCGGGCATTCCTCACCGAATCCACCGTCACGACCACGCTGAATCTGCTGATGGTGTTCATCTACTTCACGATCATGTTCGTCTACAACGTGAAGATGACGCTGGTGTTGATCGCGTTCGTGATTCCGATCATGGCATTGACCGCAATCGCCACGCCGAAGATCAAGGGCTACGCGCGCGAAGTGTTTACCGCGTCGACCGATTCGAAGTCGTTTCTGATGGAGGCGCTCGCGGGCGTGGAGACCATCAAGGGTATGGGCATCGAGCGGCCGGTGCGTTTGCGCTGGGAGAGGAAGTACGCGAAGGCGCTCGAAGTGCAGTATCGCGCGCACGCGTTCAGCATTCTGGTCGGATTCGGCAGTCAGTTGCTGAACGCCGCGACGACGATTGCGATCCTCTGGGTCGGCGCGAATCTGGTGCTGGCGCGCGAAATGACGATCGGTCAGTTGATCGCATTCAATGCGTTCATGGGCAGTGTGATGGGTCCGCTAATGGGGCTCGTGGGCTTATGGAGCATGTTGAACGACGCGGGCGTCGTGATGGAGCGGCTCGGCGACGTGCTCGACATCGAGCCCGAACAGAAGCCGCAGGATTTGCCCTCGCGCGTGATGCTGCCGGAACTGCAGGGCGAGATCAGTTTCAGCGGCGTGTATTTCCGCTACGGCGACAACGACTCCGCCTACGTGCTCGAAAATATCAGCTTCGACATCAAGCCCGGCGAACTGGTGGCGATAGTCGGTCGCAGCGGCTCGGGCAAGACCACGCTCGCGAAGTTGCTGGTCGGCTTTTACGCGCCTACCGAAGGAAAGATGAGCATCGACGGCTACGATCTCGGCGTGGTCGATAAGGCCTATTACCGCGCGCAGATCGGTTACGTGATGCAGAGCAATCTGCTGTTCTCGGGCACGATTGCGGAGAACATCGCAAGCGGCGACGATGCGCCCGACCGGCGCCGCATCGAGGAAGTCGCGAAGACGGCCGACGCGCACGCGTTCATCAGCAAGATGCCGCTCGGCTATGAACAGATCGTCGGCGAGCGTGGGATCGGTTTGTCGGGCGGACAGATCCAGCGGCTGTGCATCGCACGCGCGCTGTATCACGACCCGCGTCTGCTCGTATTCGACGAAGCGACCTCGGCGCTCGATTCGCAGTCGGAAAGCAATATCCTCGGCAATATGCATGACATTCTGAAGGGCCGTACGGCGGTGATCATCGCGCACCGGCTCAGCACCATCATGCGCGCGGACAAGATTCTCGTGCTGTACGAAGGGGCGATTGTCGAACAGGGCCGTCACGATGAGCTGATTCAGCGTGGCGGGATGTATTACCAACTGGTCCAGAAACAGTTGAGCGCGTCATGATGAAGATACTCGACCAGATTGAAGAGGCCAGCCCCGCGATTTCCTACGCGGGCCTGATCGAGCGGATCGAGATTTTGCGCTCGACGTTGCGCTGGTCGTCGCGCCTCGAACGCGCGGATATCGACAAGCTGCTCAGGCAAGCCACGGCGTTGCGAGACGAAGTGATGCAGCTTTCGCACAAGGAGCGCTTCGTGCAGGCGGCGGTGGCGGCCGAGCCGCAGACGCCGGTCGATCAATCACGCGGCGCGCGCAGAAAGGCGTTGCTCGAACGCAGCTTCATTTTCGAAGGGACGTTCGGTGACAATGCGCGTCTGCTGGAATCGCTAGAAATCGCGGAGAAAGCGGCGCCCACCGACTTGCCTGTGCTGATCGACGGCGAAAGCGGCACCGGCAAGGAACTGATGGCGAAGGTGATTCACGCGAACGGCTCGCGCGCGGACAAGCCGTTCATCTCCGTGAACTGCGGCGCGATTCCGGACAACCTGCTGGAGTCCGAGTTGTTCGGGCATCGCAAGGGCGCGTTCACCGGGGCGTCGAATGATCGGAAGGGCAAATTCGAAAGCGCGCATACGGGGACGATCTTTCTCGACGAGATCGGCGAGTTGCCGCTCGCGGGCCAGGTCAAACTGCTGCGCGTGCTCGAAGCGCACGAGATTCAACGCGTGGGCTCCGACGAAACCATTGCCGTCGACACGCGCATCGTCGCGGCGACCAATCGCAATCTGCGGCAACTGAGCGAAGAGGGCAAATTCCGCGAGGATCTGTTCTACCGGCTCAGCGTGATTCACGTGACGCTGCCGCCGCTGCGCGAGCGCCGCGATGAAATTCCGCTGCTGATTGCGTGGTTCGGCGACGAAGCGGCCGGCACCTTAAAGCGCAGGCCTGTCAGATTGACGCCGCGTTTGCGCGACTTTCTGCTGAACTACGCGTATCCGGGGAATATCCGCGAGTTGCGCAACGTGATGTATCGTGTGTCGTGTCTCGCCGGCGATATGGCGGACGTCGAACATCTGCCGCTGGATATGCGGCCGACGGCGCAGGGGGCGGCGGCTGTGTCGACTGGTGCGGCCGCGAGCGGGCAGGAGCCGATCAGCGTGGCGAATCTGATGTCGCTGAGCGACGCGAAACGGGCCGCCAGCGACGATGCGGAGAAAGCCTTCCTGGAGCGAGGCCTTCGCGAGGTGAGCGGCACTGTTGCCGAACTCGCGCGGCGGATCGACATGAATCGGTCGCATTTGCAGATGCTGCTGAAGAAGCATGGTCTGCACTCGAAGGACTTCCGCAATCGCAATGCCCCGGCCGCCAACAGAAACGGCGCGCAGGACGAGCGAGGAAACGACGAGGAGGACGGCGAGACTTGATACTGTCCAAAGCCTGACGTGGCGTCAAAAGCAGCACCGTCAAAGCTGCGGCTTCAAGGCGACGGATTTAGCAAGGTTTTGTCGGACGCATTCGGGTCTTCCGCCTGCACGACCACCGCGGTGATATTGTCGCGACCACCGCGCGCGAGCGCCAATTCGACCAGTTCCTCGGACGCGTTCTCACGTTGCGCCGAGGTCAGCACCGCGATGATGTCGTCGTCGCTCAGCTCGTTGCTCAGGCCGTCGCTGCAGAGCAGGAACACGTCGCCGTCGGCGACTTCGATCGCATCGTCGTCGAGTTCGAGCAGGTCCGTTGCGCCCACCGCGCGCGTGATCATATGCTGCGCCGGATGATGCCGCGCCTCTTCGTCGGTGATGACGCCGAGTGACTTGAGTTCTTCCACCTGACTGTGATCGCGCGTCAGTTGCCGCAGTTGTCCTGCGCGGTACAGATAGATGCGGCTGTCGCCCGCCCACAGATAGCCGCAAAAGCGATCGCAAGCGAGCAGCACGACGACGGTGCTGCCGATGCGCTGCACCTGGCGGCGCGCGGCTTCGTCGCGCAGTTGACGATTGGCGGTTTGCAGCCGCGTGCGTGCGTCGGCAATCAGCGATTTCATGCTGAGCGGCGCCGCGAGCCGGCTCAACGCATCGATCACGACACGGCTTGCCAGATCGCCGACCGCGTGCCCGCCCATGCCATCGGCGACGGCCCAGCGCCCGGGTTCGGGCTGGTCGAGGCAAGCATCTTCGTTGATCTCACGGACGCGTCCGGCGTCGGAACGCGCGGACGACGTCCAGCGAAATTGGCTCGCACAAATCACAACGGCTACACCGTATCGTTTCTGCTGCGTGCGTCGGGAGAGACGGCGATGTTCGAATTCGCACCCGTGTTGTAGACATCGACCGACTGGAACTGGTTGATCATCTGGTTAGCATAGAAGTTGTTGGACACCTCATACAGGTTCACGACGGGTCCCATGCTGGGCGTATTCCGGACATACGGTTGAATCCAGCCATATACCCACGGCGCGCCACCGCCGCCGCGAATCGCTGCCATCGCTTTACGGTCGAGCGCGAGGTTCAGCGTGAGGTCGTTTACCGTGATGCAAGCCATGACGTTCTCCGGTTGCCGCGCCGGTTACGCGCGGTTGAAAAGGATCTGGACGTGGAGGTGCAAGTGCCATGCCACTTGGCGGCCCCCGTCCCCGGCTTTGCCGTAACGCGTTGATTGCACGGCGATTCCGTGCGCCCGCTCGCGCGGTGCCGGGTTGCGCGGGCGCTGATCGGTCGGCTTGCAGCCAACAAACGCCCACGCGCGGCGGTGTATGACCCAACACATTCGGCTTGCTTCCGGCCACCCGTCCTCGCACGGAGCAACAGCGGAAAGCGGCATGCCGCGCAGCCGTCATTGAGCGTCGCGCACCAACACATCGAGACGAATTCTGTCGGCTCGCGGCTGACATCCGGACGTTCCGCATCCCACCTGAAGACCCGCAAATGCCTTAAACAAAGGCTTCCACACGCATGGCCCGGATGATGCAAAAGACCTCGCAACAGTGTTGGAAATCGAAACGAGGCCAGCCATGAACACCCCTCTTCTTCAAACTGGCAGTACCGGCAACGAAGCGCGCCAGGCCACGACGTCCACCATCGACCTGCCGATCGGCGCGCATCTCGTTACGCAACGGCGCGGCTACGAACACCACGGCATCTATGTGGGCAATGGCCGCGTGGTCCACTACGCGGGCTTTGCGAGTTCCGCGCATCGCGGCCCGGTCGAAGAAGTGGAACTGGCGCGCTTCGCCGCAGGCCAGCCGCTGTCGATCCGCTCGACCCCGAGCGCCCGCTACGTCGGCGACGAAGCGGTGCGCCGCGCGCGCTCGCGTCTCGGCGAAAACCGCTACCGCCTGTTGACCAACAACTGCGAACACTTTTGCGCATGGTGCCTGCTCGGCGAAAGCCGCAGCGAACAGGTGCATGGCTGCCTGTGTCATCCGGGCGCCGGCGTGCTTGCGCTGCTGTGTCTGGTGAAGGCTTTCGTCGAAAGCGGTGCGAAGGGCGCCGAGGTGGCCGCGCACCTTGCGTGAAAGCGCAACGGCGGTGTCAACGACCCAACGGTTTAACGATTCAAACGTGACAGGATTCAAGGAGAGCGTCATGGTTGCCGCAGAAAAGACCTTGCACTGGGCCGTCGACAAATGGCTCGCACCCACCCCGTCGATGCCCGCGCGCGTCGTGCGGTTCTGTCATCGCGCTTCGCAACGCTATGTGTGCGTCGAAGCGTTGCGGCCGGGCGGGCTGCTGTCGATCTTCTTCTTCCGTCACGACGACGGTTCGTGGAACGTATTCCCGCCGCAGGCCGAACGGCCCGCGATGAACGGTCATCGCCGCAGCGCGCCGTGCCAAGCCGGCGCGTGCTGTCCCGCTTCGTTGACGATCCATTGACTGAACAGCAGCATCGCCGGTGTCATCGGCTTGCCCTTCAGGCTGGTCAGCCAGTAACTGCCGGCGTGGACTTCCACATCGAACGGACGCACGAGGCGCCCTGTGTTGACCTCATGATCGAACATCAGAGCCGGCGCGAGCGCGACTCCCGCGCCTTGCATGGCCGCTTCCACCATCAGGCGTGACGAATCGAACACCGGCCCGCGAACCGGCCGCGGCGGAATGCCGGCGGCGTTGAACCAGTTCATCCAGTCGTCCGCGCGATACGAACGCAGCAGGGTTTCTCCCGCCAGATCGTCGGGCTTCGACAGACGCGCGGCGATCTCCGGTGTGCATAGCAGCGCAAGCGGCGCGTCGAGCAGCCGGGTGGCGAGCGAGCCGGGCCACGTGCCGTCGCCGAAGCGGATCGCGAAGTCGAGCCCTTCGGTGGCGAGATCGACGAGGTTGTTGTGCGTCAGCAGCCGCAGTTCGACGAACGGATGCGCCTCACGAAACGATTTGAGGCGCGGCATCAGCCAGCCGACCGCGAACGTGCCAACCACGCCGACCGTCAGCACCTCATGAAAATGCCCGCCTTCGAATTGCTTGAGCACCGCTTCGATGCGATCGAACGCGTCGCTGAGAACCGGGCGCAGCGCGAGGCCTTCGTCGGTCATCGCAAGGCCGCGCGGCAGACGCTTGAAAAGCGCAGTGCCCAACCGTTCCTCGAGCATGCGGACCTGTTGGCTGACGGCGGCCTGGGTGACGTTCAGTTCGAGCGCGGCGCGCGTAAAGCTCAGATGTCTCGCGGACGATTCGAAGGCGCGCAGCGCGTTCAGTGGAAGATGCGGTCTCATGATGAAGGCATAAGATTTTCTTGAGAGTCGGCTAACTTATCATCGTTTGTCAGCGCCGGGTGGAAAGCCGATAGTGGCGGCTTCACACAAGGAGCAACGATGATTACGAGACGGAAGTTCGCGCGTGCGGTGCTGGGTGTTTCAATAGCTGGAGTTGCGCTTGGCAGCGCAGGCGCGTGGGGAAAGACGATAAAGGCAGGTGGCCCCGCGCGTGGGCGTGAGCTGGCCGACGCCGGGGCGATCCGCGAGCGGCTCGCGCGGATCGAGGCGGCAAGCGGAGGGCGGCTGGGCGTGTCGATCGTCGACACGACCACCAGTTTGCACGCTGGTTTGCGCGCGGACGAGCGCTTCCCGATGTGCAGCACCTTCAAGCTGCTGGCGGCGGGCGCGGTGCTGACGCGGGTGGATCATGGGCAGGAGGATTTGCAGCGGCGCGTGGTGTTCTCCGCCAGCGATCTCGTGCCGAATTCGCCGGGCACGAGCCCGCATACCCGCGAACTGACCGGCGACGCGGGGATGAGCATCGGCGAATTGTGCGAGGCGGCACTTACGCTCAGCGACAACACCGCGGCCAATCTGCTGCTCGCGAGCTTCGGCGGCCCGGCGGCGGTCACCGCATTCGCACGCAGCCTGGGCGATGGCATCACGCGGCTGGACCGTATCGAACCCGCGCTGAACGAAGCGATTCCCGGCGATCCACGCGACACCACCTCACCCAACGCGATGCTCGGCAACCTGCGCGAGCTTGTGCTGGGCGAGCACCTCTCGGCGGCATCGCGGGCGCAATTGCTGGCGTGGCTCGCGGCCAACCAGACCGGCGGTTCACGGCTGCGCGCGAAGCTGCCGGAGGACTGGGGCGTCGGCGATAAAACCGGCACCGGCGAGCGCGGCACCGCCAACGACATCGCGATCCTGTGGCCGCCCGGCCGTGGACCGGTCCTCGTGACCGTCTATCTGACCGAAACGGATGGCGACGCGGCCCGCAGCAATGCGGCGATTGCGAATGTCGGCGCGCTAGTGGCGGAGTCTATCCGGCGCGCGTGACCCGAACGGGGTCGATGCTGGCACAGGCGCTCGCCCGCGTTTTCGGCAGTCGAATTGTGCGACACTCGGAGTACACCGGAGGGGGGCAAACCCTCGGGGGTAATCGCGCCGGCCACGGCGGATCGCCTCGATGGATGCGGTGAGAAGTTGACTGTCCAGGTGAAATGCTCGACACATTCTGCCGACGTTCGTCCAGGTAAGCCGTCGGCTTGTCCAACCGTGCATCATTGCCCTCATTCGGAGTCCACTATGTCCGTGTACGTCCTGGCCTTGCT
>NZ_NPIH01000242.1:0-65081 GCF_012275575.1 Paraburkholderia sp. SG-MS1
ACCACGCGGTCGATCGCGACGCGCAGCCGGCTGCCGATCGCGTGACGCGCGAGCGACACCACGCTCACCAGCACGCACCACCACGCGATCGAGCCGACGAACACGCCGCCCACCGTGGTCAGCGCAATGGCCGGGGAGAAGGCGCCGCGCGGCGCGAGCGTCGTGAACAGCGCGGCGAACATGATGACGGTTTGCGGATTGGTCAGCGTGAGCAGCAAGGCGCTCGCGTACGCGCGCAAGGCGCCGGCGCGGCCCACCTGCGCGAGCTTGCCGTCGCCGTTGCCATTCGAGGTGTCGGCGGCCGGCTTCTGCAGCAGCGTGCGCACGCCGAGATAGAGCAGGAACAGGCCCGCGAGCAGATGCAGCGGGCGGTCGTAGGCGAGCATGAACTGCGAAATGCCGACGAGGCCCAGCGCGGCGACCAGACCGTAGAGCGCATCGCCGGTTGCAATGCCGAAGCCGATCGCCAGTCCCGCGCGCGCGCCGCCCGTCAACGTGCGGCGGATGCACAGCATGCCCATCGGGCCGACCGGCGCGGCAATCGCGAGGCCGACGCCCGCGGCGGTCAAGAAAAGACTGGTGGTCGACATGGGAAAGCCCTTGAGCGGTGGTTCGGGTTCGCGACACGGGGTGATTCGTTTCGTTGCGAACGTGTGTGGCGCGTGGCGGTGTGATGATCGCCATCGGCCAGTGGAGAAGTAGCGCGGAAGTGCAGGCTGAAGTAACGCGGCCCGCCTTGCGAAGGCGGGCCGGCTCGCGTTTAGTGCTTCTTCTGGGTCGCCGAAACGCTCGGCGCTACGCGAATCGGTGTCCCACCCGATGGCGAAGTAGCAGGTTGCGGTTTCTTCTCCTGCTTCGGTTTCTTGACTTCGCGGTTACTGCGCATCTGACCTTTTGCCATGATGGACTCCCAATTGGCGATTTTCGCTCCTCACAGGAGCAGTCAGGTAGTGTGCGCTGATTTTGCCGTTACTGTTGGGATTTCTGTCTTTTGATACCCAGGACCGCCGAGGGCGGCGCGTGAATGGGCCTGAATTCGCCCAATGCCGAGCCGAGCGGTTCGTCCTTATGGATGCGGCTGTCTGCATCGCCACGATCAGATCGATCGATGCAAGGGCTCCTGAGTGCAATGCCGGGACCGCTCGAGAGCGCATCAATAGTCGCGATGATTCTCGGCGGTGCGGGCGAGCCGGTCCGAGACGTTGCCAAGCAGCAAGGCGAACAGCAATGCTCCCATCGTCGTAAAGAGGAGCGCGCCGATCATCGCAGCGAGGATCAGTGTCATCCATATAAAAGCGTTCATAGAATAGAAGCGGTTCCAGCATGTTGTCAGGCATCCTAACTCGTCCATGCGCGGGTGTTCTGTACGCCAGCAGGCTTCGAACCTGTCGTGAAGCGCCGAACTATCGGCGCATTGCGCCGCTTGTGGGCCACGTTGGCATCGGATGTGGTCGCGCGTCGCGGTGACCGTGCGCGCTGAGGTTGTCCCAATAGCGGCGGGTGCCGCACGGGCCGAGCCGGCATCCCGCGCCACGCGACAACGTTTGACGACATGCTGTGCACCGTTGCGATATACCACGTCGCGTGTGTGCCGTTGTTGAAGCGCCAGGTGCTGTATTTGCGCCCACACGGCGTCGACTATCCGCTCGCAATGCCTGGTCGAATTGCACATGCACGAGGTCACAACGGCCTTCACCTGGCTCGCAAGGAAGCTGCTGGGCAAAGCGCATAGTGCATTTGCGCAATTCACTGGCGGAATCGACCTGATTTGCGCTCGGTGCAATCCGCCATTCGCGCGCCGATTGCGACGCGCTCTAAGTTGTGGTGTTTCAACTCTGAAACATTAATCGCCAGCTTTATATTCCCGATTGCCGAAAACAATAAATTAAATAATCTGGTCGGCTTTCAAGTGCCTATATTGGATGTCTCTTTCGGAAATGCGGTGCGACGTTCTGTGGTCGGAGCAAATTTACGTGGGGTCCGGCACAGACAAGGCCGACGAGGGCGCTTACTCTCATCCTATGGTTCGTCCCGAAAAAAATTACTTAAAACTGCTGGGCGTTTGGGACGATCGAATTGTAAGTGCGCCGTTTTCGAGTGGTCGTGTAGTGTGCGCTGGCGTACGCAGTCGCCGTTTTATTTGCATTAAGATTCGCAAAATGCCTATTCATTCATATGTGGAATCGGCGATTAATTAGCGAGAAGCGGCGCGGTGGCGGGCTATTGCCGGCTTTCACTGGCCGGCGGTGACGCGGGCGCGCCAACATGTCTGCGCTTTCGGTCATGGCGGTTAAGTGCTGGAAGGGTCGTCGCATGATGCACAGCACAGAGCGGGGTTCTCTGTGTCGTGACCGCAAAGAGTAGATCCGTTTTCTGTAGAGAGGATGACCATGACCTGCGCGAGTCTCGAGTCTGCAATGCTGCGGTGGGTGCACGCGCCGACCAGGGGGATGCGTCGCATCGCGCTACTGATGTTCAACGACTGCTCGCTGCAGGGCGCCGGAGTAGTGGCCGAGGTTTTCCAGGCAGCCAATGAACTGGCCGCCTCGAACGCCGGTGGCTCGCTGTACGACGTGTCGTTCCTCTCGGCCGATGGCGGCATGGTGACCTCATCGTCCGCGCTGCGCGTGTGGACCGACGGACTTGATGCGCGGAACTCCGGCGGCTTCGATGCGTTGTACGTGGCGGGCGGCAAAGGCGCAAGCGCCGCCGCCGGCGACGAGCGGCTGATTGCATGGTTGCGGCGCGTGCGCCGTAACACCGGCATGATCCGGCCGATCGCGGAGGGGCGCGTGCTGCTCGAGGCGGCTTACGCGCCGGAGGGCAAGGGCAGCGCCGAGCCCGCTCAGCAGGCGGATGGCGCGCGGCACCCCGAGGCGCCCGCCGAAGCGGGCGACCGATTGGAGTCGATGAGAAGCGCCCTCGCGATGATCAAGCGCGACCTCGGCGGCGCCACGGCGCGCTCGGTGGCCGAACGCCTGCTCGCGGATTCGTGTTCGAACCTAGCGCCGCTGCTGGGCGAAGACGGCGGCCTGAGCCCCGGCGACAAGGTGCGCGCGGCGGCTCGCTGGCTTCAGGAAAATTGCCAGCAGTCGATTTCGATCGCCGACGCGGCGCAGTTCGCGGCAATGAGCGAGCGCAACTTTCTGCGCCGCTTCAAGATGGAAATGGGCATCACGCCATCGAGCTTTCTGCTGCACGAACGCCTTGCGGTGACGTGCAGCCTGTTGACCGAATCGGAATTGCCGGTCGACAAGATTGCCCGGCGCACCGGCATGGGCAATGGTGACCGCCTTGCAAAAGTGTTCCGCAAACGGATGAGAATTTCACCCACCGAATTCAGGATTCAAAGCCGCCGCATGGCTGGCGAATAGCGCGGGCGGGGCCGCGTTGACGGGCGCGTGAGCAATACGGCGCCAGGAAGTATTTCCTTAGACTTTTGAGAATTATAAGGAATCCGAATATGTTGACTCAGGGAGCGGGAAGCGCTGCGTTGTCCGGACCGGATGACGTCGCTGGCGGAGCATCCGGCGCGCGTTGCGCGCGCATCGTCCCGGTGATTCTTGCTGGGGGATCGGGCACGCGGCTGTGGCCGGTGTCGCGCGAAAACTTTCCGAAACAATTGATCGACGTGGTCGGCGCGGATTCATTGCTGCAGGCAACCGCGCGGCGCATGGAGGGCTTTCCGGCCGGCTGGCGTGTGGATGTCGCGCCGATCATCGTGTGCGGTGAGGAGCATCGCTTCGTGATCGCCGAACAGCTGCACGCAAACGGCGTCGACGCGCGTCTTATCGTGGAACCGGCGCGCCGCGATACGGCGCCGGCGTTGACGCTGGCGGCGTCGCTCGCGTGTGCGGACGGCGGCGACGCGATTCTCGTCGTGATGCCGGCCGACCACTCGATCGCCGACGTACAGGCATTGCAAGGTGCGCTGGAACGCGCCGCGCGCTACGCGGAGCGCGGCGCGATCGCGACGCTGGGCGTGCCGCCCACGCGGCCCGACACCGGCTTCGGCTATATCCGGATCGGCGCCGAACTCGGCGACGGCGGACATGCGATCGACGGCTTCGTCGAGAAACCCGCGGAAGAAATCGCCGCGCAGTACGTGGCGGCCGGTACCTATTGGTGGAATAGCGGAATCTTCATCGTGCGGGCGAGCGTGTGGCTCGACACGCTCAAGCGCCTGCAGCCGGACATGCACGCGGCGTGCGAGCGCGCATTCGTTGGCGGCAACACCGCTGAGGCCGTGTTCCGACCGCTGCTGGACGCATTCCTCGGCGTGCCCGCGGATTCGATCGACTACGCGGTGATGGAGCGCCTGATCGACACCTCCGATGCAGCAACGTACGGCGGCGCGCAGGGCCGCGATGCACTCGCGATGCCCGCCGGCGTAGTTGTCAGACTGGAGGCGGGCTGGTCCGACCTCGGTTCATGGGACGCCGTGTGGGCCGCGATGGACAAGGACGCCAACGGCAACGCGGGGCGTGGGCGGGTCGCGTTCGAAGGCGCGGTATCGAGCTATGCACATTCGGAAGGGCGGCTGGTCGCGTGCGTCGGCACCACCAACGTCGTGGTGGTCGAAACCGCCGACGCCGTGCTAGTGGTCGACCGCTCGCACGTCCAGGACGTGAAGGGGCTGGTCTCGCGTATCAAGGCACAGCACGCGCCGGAGGCCGACGCGCATCGCAAGGTGCGCCGCCCGTGGGGGTTCTACGACTCGCTCGACCACGGCGAGCGGTTTCAGGTGAAGCGCATCGTCGTCACACCAGGCGCGCAACTGTCGCTGCAACTGCACCACCACCGCGCCGAGCACTGGGTAGTCGTGCGCGGCACGGCACTGGTCACGCGCGGCGAAGAGCAGTTCCTGCTGAGTGAAAACGAATCGACGTTCATTCCGCTCGGCACTCGACACCGGCTCGAAAACCCGGGAAAAGTGCCGCTCGAAATCATCGAAATCCAGTCAGGCGTCTATCTGGGCGAAGACGACATCGTGAGGTTCGACGACAACTACGGCCGCTGCTCCTGAGCAGTCCGCCGGATTCATCTGCTAACAGGCACGGCAAGTAACGACGTAAGCACAGAGGTCAACAAAATGCGCAAGTTTCAGGATTTGCTCGCGCGAGTTTTCGATGTCGCGTTGGTGTTGGCGGGGGCGGCGCTCGCGTCGCAGATCCGCTTCGACTACCTCGCTCAATCCGGATTCTATTGGGCGCTCGTGATGTTTTCCGCCGCGTTCGCGCTGGCCATTTTCCCGGCGTTCGGCGTCTACGAATCGTGGCGCGGCCGCTCCAAGCTGGCACTCGCCGGTCAAGTCTCGCTCGCGTGGCTGATCGTGCAGGGCTGCGCGCTCGTGCTGATGTATTCACTGCATCGCAGCGATCTCGTGTCGCGGCTGTGGTTCTCGTACTGGACTGCGATGACGGGCGGTTTGCTGATCTCGTACCGGCTGATCACGCACGCGGTGCTGGCGCGCGCTCGCGGAGCCGGCATGAATCTGCACCAGGTCGCGATCGTCGGCAGCGGCACGCAATGCGAAGCCATTCTGCGCCGCATCGAAGCCGCACCGACCGCAGGTTTTCGTGCGACTGCCGTCTACAACACGCGTCCGGACGAGACGTCGGTGACGAATTCGCGTGTGCCGGTGTTCGACAGCGTCGACGCACTCGCCGACTATATCCGCACGAACGACGTGCACGAATTGTGGCTGATGCTCTCGCTGAGCGAGGAGCCGCTGATCTGCGCGTTGATCGGCAGATTCCGCGACGATCTCGTGAACATCCGTTTCATGCCCGACGTGCGCAGTCACGCGCTGTTCGAAGGCAGCGGCGTGGTCGAGCTGCTCGGCATGCCGGCGATCAATCTGGTGGCGTCGCCGCTCTCGGCGAGTTCGATGCTGAAGAAGGAAATCTTCGACCGCCTGTTCGCGACCGCCGCGTTGATCGCACTCGCGCCGCTGCTGCTGGCCATCGCGATCGCGGTGAAGCTCTCGTCGCGCGGCCCGGTGCTGTTCAAGCAGAAGCGCAAGGGCGCGGACGGCCGGGTCTTCACGATCTACAAGTTCCGCTCGATGCGTCTTCATACCGAAGCCAAGGGCGTGCTGAGCCAGGCGACGCGTGACGACAAGCGTGTGACGAAAATCGGCGCGTTCCTGCGCCGCACGAGCCTCGACGAGCTGCCGCAATTTTTCAACGTATTGCGTGGCGACATGTCGGTCGTCGGACCGCGTCCCCATGCACTCGAGCATGACGACCTCTATCAGAAAGTGGTCGCCGGCTACATCAATCGCTACCGGATCAAACCGGGAATCACGGGCTGGGCGCAGATAAACGGCTTCCGTGGCGAGACTGACCGCATCGAAAAGATGGAGCGTCGGGTGGAACATGACCTGTATTACCTGGGTCATTGGTCGTTCGCGCTCGATATGCGGATTATCGGCGCGACGATTGTCGCTGGACTGGTGCATCGAAACGCTTACTAAGCAATTAAAAACACGCCGGCGCTACCGCCTTTGGAACGGTTGCCGCGCGCACGGAGGAAATATCATGAGCTCACTTGGTCTACGCACGGGAAGTCTCCTGGTTTTCGCTACGGCAACGCTGCTTTCCGGATGCGGGATCGCACCCGGTCAACGGATGGTCACGCCGGCCGCGATCCAGGACACAGGGGGTGAATTCAGCACGGAAGCCGCGCAGCAAAAGCAGATACCGATTACCGATATCAACCTCGCGCTGCTGCGCAAGATAAATGCGGATCAAACGTCGGCGGCGCTGCCGTCGCAGACGCTTGGCCTGTTCGGCAAGCCGCCCATCTACAGGGTCGGCGCCGGCGACGTGCTGCAGATCGTGGTCTGGGATCACCCGGAACTGGCCGCCGCGCTCGGACAACCGAATCAGAGCACACGCAATGCGGATGCGATTCCGGGCTTCCTGATCGACGAAAACGGCGACATCCAGTTCCCGTACGCGGGCAACATGCATGTGGCCGGCAAGGACGTCTCGACGATCCAGAGAGAGTTGCACGCCCGTCTGAGCAAGGTTTATCAGAAGCCCGAAGTGACGGTGCGCGTGGCGTCGTTCCGCAATTCGCAGGTTTATCTGGACGGTGAAGTGCGCACGCCTGGCGCGCAATCGCTCAACGATATTCCGATGTCGCTCACAATGGCGATCAACCAGGGCGGCGGCTTCAGCGCGAATGCCGACCGCAGCCGCGTCGAGCTGGTCCGCAACGGCGTCATCTATCCGATCAACGTCGACGACCTGATCAAGCGCGGCCGTAATCCGTCGCAGATCTATCTGCAGCCGGGCGACCTGATCCGGGTGGCGGCGCGTGAAGACAGCGGCGTGTACGTGATGGGCGAGGTCAACAAGCCGGCCACCGTCCTGCCGTTGCGCAATGGTTCGCTGACGCTGTCGCAGGCGATCTCGGATGGCGGCAGCTTCGATTCGAACACGGCCGCCGCGCAGCAGGTGTTTGTGATCCGCGATTCGACGAGCGAGTCGCCGCAGATCTATCACCTCGATGCGACCTCGCCGGTTTCGATGGTGCTTGCCAATCAGTTCGAGCTTCAGCCGAAGGACATCGTCTACGTCGGCCAAGGCGGACTGGTTCGCTTCAATCGCGTGTTGAACCTGCTGCTGCCGGCCATCAATGCGGCTGTGACGGGCGTGGTGCTGACGAAATGACACGACGCGCGAGCTGAAACCTGAACCGCCGGGCTTTGCTGGGTGAAGAACATGGCAATCAACTTCGAAAACCGCTACACCGACGTGTCCGGATCGGACGAGCTTCGCCTGTCGGACTATCTCCGCACGATCGTGCGCGGTTGGCGCACCATTTGCACGGTGACGCTGATCGCGCTCGCGCTGGGGTGCGCGTACGCGTTTCTCGCGCCCCCCACGTATCGTGCCGACGTGTTGTTTCACGTCGAGGACAGGTCGGCCAATGTCAGCGCGATCGGCAAGAGTTCCTTGCCGCCGCTGCCCGGCATGTTCGACGCGAGGCCATCGACCGCGGCGCAGATCGAGTTGCTGAAGTCGCGGCTAGTCACGGAGGAGGCCGTCAAAAGTCTGCACCTCGATATCACGGCGACGCCACGCTATCTGCCGGTCATCGGCCGAATGATCGCGGGGCTGGTGTATGGCCAATGGGGTTTCCGGCTGCCGTCGTTCATCAATCTGTCGGGTTTCGCGTGGGGCGGCGAGAGCATCGCTGTGTCGCGCTTCGATACGTCGAAGGAGCTGTACGACACGACCTTCACGCTGATCGCGGGCGCCGACGGCACCTATATGCTGCGCGACCGCAACGGTATCGCGATCCTGTCGGGGCGGGTCGGCGAAACCATCGAAACCGATACCGCCGACGGGCCGATCGCGCTGCACGTCGACAAGCTGGTCGGCGCGCCCGGCTCGCGTTTCGAACTGTCGCGCGCGTCCACGCTGAGCACGGTGAACCGTTTGCAGAAAGCGGTGGTGGTGCAGGAAGCCACGCAGCAATCCGGCGTGATCCGCACGAGTCTTGAAGGCGGCGACGCCGCATTAACCGCGGCGATCGTGAACAACATGGCGCGCGAGTTCCTGCGGCAGGACCTCGAGAGCCGTTCGAGCGAAAGCGAGCACATGCTGGCGTACCTCGATCAGCAACTGTCAGGCGCGCGCAAGGCGCTCGAGGAAGCCGAGCAACGCTACAACAAGTTCCGCAATGCGCACGGCACGGTCGACCTCGGGGAGGAAAGCCGCCTGCTGTTGCAGCAGATCGTCGACAACAAAAGCAGGCTGCTCGATCTGCAACAGCAACGCGCGGAGATGTCACAGCGCTTCACGGCAAGTCATCCGATGGTTGCCGCACTCGACGCGCAGATCGCCGCGTTGCAGGGCGCGCAGACGAACATGAACCGCAGCGTCGCGGTGATGCCCGACACCGAACAGACCGCCATGCAGCTGTTACGCGACGTGCGCGTCAATACGGAGCTCTATACGAATCTGCTGAACAGCGTGCAGCAAGTGCGCATGGCAAAGGCGGGGCAGACGGGCAGTGTACGCGTGGTGGATTTCGCCGAAACACCCGACGAGCCGGTGCGCCCAAAGCGTGCCGAGGCAATTCTGATCGCACTCGGCGGCGGCCTCGCGCTCGGCATCCTGCTGACCTTCCTCAAACGCGCGATATACGGCGGCGTCGAACGCCCGGACGAACTCGAATCGATGCTCGGCGTGCCGGTGTTCGCAGTTGTCCCGCGCAGCCAGACGCAGCTGCGGCTGCAGGAGAAAGTGAGTCTGCGCCGTCGCGGGCTGCACGTGCTCGCGCAGCAGGCGCCTGAAGACATGGCGGTGGAGGGCGTGCGCAATCTGCGCACCTCGTTGCAGCTCTCGCTCGATTACGCAGATAACAACGTCGTGATGATCACCGGCTCGCGGCCCGATGCGGGCAAGTCGTTCCTGTCGGTGAATTTGTCGGCGCTGGTCGCCTCGGCGAAAAAGCGCGTGCTGATCATCGACGGCGACATGCGGCGTGGCGAAGTCCATTCGCACTTCGGCATCGCGCATCAGCCAGGTCTGTCCGACGTGTTGAGCGGCGGCGATCTGCACGCGATGATCCAGCGCGACGTGCTGCCCGGTCTCGACGTGCTCGCCAAGGGCTCGCTGCCGTCGCATCCGGCCGAACTGCTGATGAGCAAACGCTTCGAAACGATGCTCGACGAACTGAAGCCATACTACGACCTCGTGATCGTCGACACCCCGCCGGTGCTCGCGGTCACGGATCCGACGCTGATCGGCAAATACGCGGGCACGACGCTGCTGGTGGTGCGTCACGGCCGCCATCCGGCCAACGAGATCGCCGAGGCCGCGAAGCGCTTGCGCAACAGCGGCGTCGCGATGCGCGGCGTGCTGCTGACCGACGTGCCGCAGGAAGGCGCGTTCCTGGGGTCGGGTTATCAAGGCGGCTATTACGGTTACGACAGTGTCGCTGGTTGAGGGCGCGACCTCCTTGCGCGGTCCGCTCGATCGCGCTACCGCTTCGGCATATACATGGGCGTTGCAGTGAAGCCGCACGTGATGAAGCGAGGTGCATCGCGGCAACCTGGAATCCAAACAGTCGCGCCGGCAGCGAAGAAAGATCGACATGCCTCTTCGCTCACATCGAGCGGCCCCGGGGCGAGTGCCGGCACTGTCCGTCGTGCCGAGCGGCACGATCCGTTCATTGGCGCGATGCAGTCAGAACGATTCACGCACGCCCATGCGTGCTTCCTCGGTCGTGAAGATGACCTCGGCACGCATCGCGCAGCACGTCGTATTCGGCCCACGGCGAGTACTGCCACTTCTTCAGATGCTTGAGCGCATGGCTTGCTTGAACCACGTCTCGAGCATGCTGTACACGTACACGCAGTGCGACACGTCGCCCCTGTGCAGCATTTTCCCTGCGGCTAAGCTATCGCATCGCCACAGCTGAAGGACGATGACCGCGTCGAAGCGTTTCGCGTCGGCGGTGATTGACGGCGCGCGCCGCCCGCAATAGCCGTAGCGGGCGTCGGTCCATACGCAGGTGTGACACGGAAACGGGAAAGGCCCGGACGCAGCCGTCGTCGGGTGCGTCGCAGTTCGCGACTTCGAGCACGTGTCCCGCGTCGCGCATGGCTATGCCGCTACGACGCACGCCTTCGACCGGAACGCCTCCGCACGGATCGACGCCCGCGAGCAACTCGAGAATTTTCATTGGCCGATGCGCGGCCGGTTGGCGTGCGGCACGTGCGAGCCGTGCGGCACGAGTGCGCCGAACCGGCCTTCGTTGGATGCGGCGCCGGTCGTGCGCGATGTACCGAGTGTCGATGCGAGATCGGCGCGGCCCATGCCGGGGTGGATGCGGCCCGGCAATTCGGGCATCGGGACCGGAACTCGCGGCGGCGGCGCTGGCGCGCGGGTCGTGCGCATGGTGTTCGCCGGCAGCGCGCGTTGCAGGCGCGCGTACGTGGCGATCATCAGGCCGAGCGCGACGCCGAAGATCAGACCCGAGAAGCGCGGCCCGAGCGGATTGCCGCCGATGGTAGTGGCCGGCAGCGCGGCGAACAGCATGATCGCGCGCCCAAGCACGGGCAGCAGCGGCGCGTTGGGCAGGACCGAGCGCCCGTGGCGGTATGAGAAGACGCAGATCGCCAGCGCGGCCAGCATCGCCAGCGGCATGGCAATGCCGAATACCAGCCCGCCCGCGAAGAACTGATAGACCCAGAAGTTGTGACCCGCAGCCCATTGGTTGATCGCGTAGAAGTCCTGCTCGCTGAACTGGTCCGCGAGGTACGGCAGATAGACGGGCGAGTAGCGATAGTAGTGGCCGAAGCCCTCGCCGAACAGCAGCGTGTCCGCCGACGCGGTGACCTGGTCGTACTGATCGCGCATTTCGGCGAGTCGCGTGATCGCAGCCAGGTCCGTGCCGGAGACGCTCTCCTGGGACGCGAAGATGAGCTGGGTCCGGTGTTCCGCCTCGGTCGGAAAGCGCCAGGCCACGATGGCCGCCATGCCGGCCAGCACTGTGCCGACCACGAGGCCGCGGGCGAGCGCGCGTCGCGCATGACGGATGGTCGGCGCACTCAGCGCCAGCGCGAGCAGGAACAGCAGCGCCGTGCCGACCAGCACGCTGCGCGTCTCGCTCAGCCATTCGACCACGACGGTGGCCGCGAACACCGCGACGCTGAAGACCGGAAAGCGCCGCGCCACGATGAATTCGTGCAGCAGTACGGCTTGCAAGCCGAGCAGCGTCACGGAGATGATCCGCTCGCGCACGTCGTCGAGACCACCGCCCGTTGCCATGCCGTAGAAGAACGTGAGCACGAGGCTGATCAGGTTGGCGACGAACAACGCCCTTTCGAATCGCGCGAGCCGGTCGGCACTCCACGGCCGGCACGCGACGAGATAGGCGAGCAGGAACAGCACGAAGGGCAGCAGGGCGCGCAGATACTTGCCGGTGTCGTTGTCCTGAACCAGCTGGGCGACGACGCTGCCGACTACACACAGCAGCACGCTGATGGTGACGACCGAACGCAGCTGCGAACGCTCGTGAAAGCGGGGAGCGATAAGCAGCAGCGCGACGCCCGCAAACGCCGTGGGCAGGATGAGGCCGAGTTGCGTGAAGTAGCCGGTGTTCGCGTCGGTTGCCTTGTAGTCCAGGGCAAGCGGTAACAGAAAAAGCCAAATCCATGGCGTTGCATACTGATGGCGCATCGCTGATCCTCACCGTCGCGGTCATGACGCCGTCGGTCTATAGCAGACGGTCTCACAGGGGGCATTGTGCGGGAATCTCCCCGATTGTCAGTTACCCCGACCGCATTCCTCGCTGATTGCCCGGGCAAGGGGCGACATGCAACACGCGCAAACCTGGGCTTGTTGTCGGTCAAGGTATTGAAGTAGGCGCACACGCAGATGTGCCGCCGCCAGCGGTGCTAGTAGAACCCGGAGTCCGCGTCGGGTGTCCAGACAGCCGCGCGCACGAACGTGCTAGCACCAGTGCCGATGACGAAGGCAATGCGATCGATCGCCCTCAATGATGCGTAAGCAGGTCGCGTGGCGCGGGCGGCGGTTCGGGCGGTGCTTCGACGGGCGGTGGGATCTGGAGTTCGGATCGCTGCGTCGCCATTGTCAGGAGACGCCGCGCCTCCTTGCTACTCGAATCGATCTCCAGCGCATTGCCGGCGTTGTGCGACACGCACGTCCAATGCCCGACGTATCCGCAGCCTCGCGCAAGGCTAAGGAACGCGTCGCGCTGCTCTTCGCGGATACTCACGGCAGAGCGCAGGCGCTGCGCGTCGCGGTTCCCTGGCTGCGCCGCGACGGCCGCGGCGAGGCGTGTCTTCGTCGCCGACAAATTGTTCGCCTGCAGACTGGCTCGCGCGGCTTTCAGATTCCGCGCTGCGTCCGCGCGCAATTTGTCCGCCGGGCTGATCGGCTGACTGCCGGGGCTGTGTTGGGCATCTGACGTCGATGTGACGGTGGCCCTCGTGGTGGACACGGGCGCAACGGCAGACCTGGCGTCGGGTGCCGACGCAACGGCTCGCTTCGCACTGGACGCAGGCGCAATGGCGGACTTCGCGTCGGGCGTTGATGCAACGGCGCGCTTCGTGTCCGGTGCCGACGCAATGGTGGGCTTCGTATCGGGTGCCGATGCGAGGGCGCGCTTCGTGTCGGGTGCCGACGCAATGGCGGCCTTCGCTTCGGGCACTGATGCAACGGTGGCGCGCTTCGTATCGGGTGCCGACGTGATGGCGGGCTTCGTATCGGGCGCCGATGCGACGGCGCGCCTCGTATCGAGCGCAGGCGCAATGGCGGCCTTCGCTTCGGGCACTGATGCAACCGTGGCGCGCTTCGTATCGGGCACTGACGCAACGGCGCGCTTCGTATCGGGTGCCGACGTAATGGCGGCCTTCGTATCGGGCGCCAATGCGATGGCGGGCTTCGTATCGGGCACTGATGCAACCGCGCGCTTCGTATCAGGTGCCGACGCTATGGTGGACTTCGCATCCGGCACCGATGCGACGGCGCGTCTCTCGTTGGGCAATGAAGCACCGGCACGCTTCGCATCGGACGCCGCCGCAATGGGGGCCTTCGTATCAGGCGCTGCCAGGACTGGGCGGCGCTGCTCCAATGGCGCCGTGACCGTCGGCGCGACCGGCGCGAACCGCGCGGACGCGGCCTGCTGCGCACCGCTACTCGCCGGCCGCTGCGCGTGCGCCACGCCAGCCTTGCCGGCAACAGCGCCGGGCGCCTTGCCGTTCTGCGCCAGCACCGTGCCCGATGTCTCGATCGGCGCGCCCACGCGCGTCTCATCGCCATGGATGAAGCCGAGGTACACCGCGGATGTCGCCACTATCACCGAGGCCACAGCCGCGGCCGGTCGGCGCAACCGCTGATAGACGCTTGCCGGCGCAAGCGGTTCTTCGATCGCATCGTAGCGCTTGACCATTGCGCGCGACGACGGGCTCCAGATCCTACGCGGCGGCACGCTGGGCGCGAGTGCCGGCTGACGCTGGTTCAGCGCTACGGGCAGACCCGGCGCTCGCGCCGCGCGTGCGCCGAACGTATCGGCGGGGCGCGTGCGGCACGAAGGACACGGCAATAAACGGCCGCTTAGCGGCGCACCGCAGTGGCCACATCGTTGGGAATCCTGCTGATCGAAGGTCGTGTCGCTAAGCATGGCCGGGTCGCTAACGGGCGTCGAATGCCGATGCCGCCATCAAAAGAACGGGGCACGGAGCCAGGAGGTTTGCAAGCGGGACTTACTGTGCGACGACGTAGCCTCGCGCCTGCATGCACGCGCCGTATGCGGCCCAATACTGGGTCATGGGCGGCTCGGGCGCAGGTAGCGGCGGCAGCTTGACGCTCGACGCCGCATTCGCGTGCTCCGACGAACCGGCTTCAGCCGCCGATGCGCCGATATCCGCCGTCGTTGCCGCCGATGCCGGCGTGGCCGCCGTCGTGGCGGNACCCGCCACTGGCGCGCTCGCCGGACGCGGTGCCGAAGCGCCTGCGGCTGTCGCCGCCGTCGCCACCGGCTCGCTGGCGCCGGGCGCGGCCGCGGCGGCCGGCATGCTCGCGCTCATCGGCGTGGCCGAGAAAGTGCTGGGCGGCAGTGGTGGACGCGACGGTACGCCGGTCGACGTGGCTTTGCTGGCCGGTTGAGGGCGCGGCGGAATTTGCGGTTCGCGCTTGATGTCGATCTTGGTCTTGTTGGCCTGCGCAAAGCACATCGCGGTGTCGACGCTGCGCTGGTAAGGGCTTTGACTTTGGACAGGATAGGTGAGCGGCTGCCATGCGAGGGCAGCGTTGCTAACCACCATGAGCGTCAGTACGGTATATGTTTTAAATTCCATCGCAGTGGCTCCCGCAGCGATGTTTCGCCTTTTTCATTGGCTAATGCGTTTCGCGACGTGTCTGTTGGCTGCTGGTTCTGCCGCTGAAGGGCGGCTCACTGTCGCGAAGGCTGCTCTCTGTGAAGCGTAACACTGCGTATTGTGGAAGCAAGAGTCCGCATAGCGCGCGAAAACGCCATCGTGCTGTCCAAACAAGCCACATTGAATGCGAGACGGCGGAAAACGGCGAAAAACATGGGGAATCCCGACGGCTGATGGCGGTCCGTCAGGACGCAGGATGAAGAACATCAAGTACCACTATGGGAAACTTGCCGCGACGGCGGACAAGGACTATACCCAGATGAGCGCGCTGCGCGATCGCGATTCCTCCGAATTCGCGGCACGGATCAAGGTGAATTGCGAACGTTTAAAGTGGCCGGCCGGCAATTCGCTACGGACACCAGCGCGAAAGTGAGGGCAGTAGAGGCCTCTCTGGTTTGGGTGTCTGCCACGTTTCCATCAGCAGACATGTCGCGGCCCGGCTCGTCGCCCACACTACCTTTTCCAACTTCATCGGCGAAGACCCCCTGGTTGCCAAGGAGGCATAGACATGCACGGCAAAAGCCTCGCGGAAAATGTTTTTCGACGCCGATGTGCGGCAGCGAATATTCAGGAAACATGCCGCAATGACCGTATGTAACCTCGCGCCACCGGGGGGAAACAAACGATGTGTCCACCGATACGCATTGGGAAAAATGGGGAAAATCATCGCCATACTACGGGGTGGTAAGTTGGCTTCAGTTCCGGGAGCCCGAACTGTCGACCGATGGAAGGCAACAGCCCTTCCAGAGCGGAGAGCCGAATGTGTCCAGCCTATTCAATGCCATTCATCGACATTTGAATCGGGACTTTCGGGCCGAGAGGGCCACGGATTTCGGCCGTGGCGTGGGTCGTTTGATCATGCCACTGTCGAGGCGAATAAAAAAGCGCGGTTGGAATCGACGTTTCTGCATCCATGCTGGAAGAAGCGGCGAAAAACGTCAGCCGGGAAGGCATCGGGAATGTCGAATTCGGCGATCCAATGATGGGCTGGCGAATCTCCACGGAATGTTCGGTTTGATCAATTCCTATATCGTGATCCAGCATATTCCGGTCGAACGTGGAATGAAGCTCGCCGAGGCTCTGCTGAGCCACCTTTCGCCGGGCCCAATTGCCGTTCTACACTTTACCTACGATAGCAATGCGACCCCGCTCACCGATATCCTCAGTTGGACTCGCGACCGTTTCGCCCCCGCGCATTGGCTGGCCCATCTTGCTCGTGTAAGGCCTATGTGCGAACCGACGATGCAGATAAATGCGTGCAACGTAAATCGACTTCTCACGTTATTCCGGCGTTGCCGCATTGAAAATTGCATGTGGAGTTCACCGATCACGGTGCGCACGGCATCGAGTTTTTTTCCTGTTGAAACCCGCGGCCGCTCACTGATACCCGGGCCGCAATGCGGGTGACGATGCACGCTGCCGCCTATAAACCGCTTGCGCCGCTCAGTTTTCCCGCAATAGAAAAACGCGCGACCACTTGAATCGAGGCCATGGGATTTTTCTGTAGAAGCTTCTAAACCAGCCACTCCTGGAAGCACATCATCGACATTTCCGGAGCTTTCTATTGCAGGCCATGCCTCTCAGTGCCGTGCACGACGCAGCATCGCGCTAAGGCCCAGCGAATGACCAGGATCATAGTAATGGATCAGCAGCGTGCGGCGCTGTCCCGTCTCGACCTCGAGATTCCCATGCTGGAGCGCAAAGCCATTGAACGCGTAGACGCTGCCGACCTGCACCGGCACGCGATCGCAATTGCCGCGTCGCAGATCGTGCCACGTCAGCCATTTCCGCCAGCTGAGCGGCAGGCCGCGCTGAATGCCGTGGCGAATCTTGCATATCACATTGCCCGGCGTGGAGACCGAAAGGCGAGGGCGGCGGTACATCACCAGATCGCCGTTGGCGTCACTCTCCGGCGCCAGCTGTAGCGGAATCAGCAACGTCAGCAGATGGGAGTCGTAATGGCGGCAATGACTTTCCGCCCGCGTCGCTGCGCTCGAGCAGCGAATCACGTGAAAAGGTTGCAGCGGCAAGTCCGTCTTTCCGGCCCGAGCCGCCATCGAGCGTGTATTCGCACAAATAGTCTCTTCGAGTTGCCGGAATGCCTCGCTACGGCGAATCAACTCGGCCGCCATCAGGCTTATTTGAGCACGTTGCGGCAGGCTGCCAAACGCATGATCGATGACTTCGTTGATTTCTGCAATTGCTTCAAGAGGAATCACATTGTTAAAAGACTTCAGCGCGACGCCTTTTTCTATCTGAATGCGCTTCGCGGGCGAATGACCTCGTGCGTCTGACAGGGTTTGCATAGGACGGAATCTCTCTGATATTGAATCTTGTTCCCGAATGCGTAGGTCTCGTGATGAAAAATAGGCGTTGGCCGCATTTCGCTATGTACGTTGGCCAACACAAAGTGATGAAGCGTATAGAACATCGGACGCTGGTTGAGCGTAACGAAGCAGCGACGCGAATTCCGACGCACTCAGCGTGTTACCGGGTAAATAGATGAAAGGGCTTTTATTTAATGCTGTTAGCAGGATGAAAGGTGTAATGGCCGAATAGCATTGACTCGGGAATCAGCGCCACCTGGCACTCGATAAAACGATCGCAGAAGTTGGTTCGTTAGAGCACATTCCAGTGCCGGACGCGCGCGTACATTCTTTCCCAATCTTTCTCATTCTTTCGAAAGCACCGCCGAGCATGCAGGACCGGATCGGCAAAGTGTTTCGTGAATCGTTAAAGCAGGGTACATATGCGTCCGCTTTGCCGCGGGGTATCTATTCCCTCTTGAGAGCTCCAGACATGACTTCCTTCGATCGCCGCGATCCCATTCGGATCGCTAACAGCACCCGCACGCCAGTCTATTTACCGTCATCACAACGGATCGCCGCATCGCAAATGAGCGCATTTGCTGCAACACTCCACGCGCGCACGGGTTTACCTTTGTCCGATTACCCACGACTGCACGAATTTTCGGTACGTGAATACCGGAGCTTCTGGCGTTGCTTTCTTAAGTGGTGTACGGATATAAAAACTTCAGGCGAAGTCGAGCCGGTCTGCGTCGGCGAAGACATCGAACGCGCGAAGTTTTTTCCGCGCCTCGAACTGAGCTATGCGGATAGTCTGCTCGGTTTGACCATCGCCGGTGCCGCCGCCCCTGCATTGACCGAGTGTCATATAGACGCGCCGACTGTGCGCCTGACGCGCGGCGAACTGCGCGAGCGAGTGGCGAGCCTCGCTTGCACGCTCGAACGTCTCGGGTTGCGCAGTGGCGATCGTGTGGCCATGGTCATGCGCAACGACGCGCAGGCCGTCATCTGTACGCTGGCCGTCGCCGCGCTCGGCGCGACGGTGGCGAGCGCGGCCCCGGAGATGGGCGCCGATGCGCTGCTCGATCGTTTCGTACCGCTTGCGCCACGGCTGCTGTTCGCGCACACGGTCACGCGTGCGACCGACCGGGGCACGCCGCTTGCAGAGAACGTCGCAGGCCTCGCCTCGGCGATGCCCTCGCTCGAAGGCATCGTCAGCCTCGATGATGGACCGTTGTCCGACAGCATCACGCTGCCGGTTCTTTCGCTTGGCGCGCTGATTGCACAATCCGATCCGGCGGACTTCGTCTGGCGGCGCTTTCCGTTCAATCATCCACTGTTCATCATGTTTTCGTCGGGTACGACCGGCAAGCCGAAATGTATCGTGCATGGTGCCGGTGGCACGCTCCTCGAACACCTGAAGGAGCATCGGCTGCATACCGACTTGCGCCCTGGCGAGAAGCTCTATTTTCAGACCAGCTGCGCGTGGATGATGTGGAACTGGCAACTATCGGCGCTTGCATCGGGGGTCGAGATCGTCACATACGACGGTCCGCTTGCGACGGTCGATACTTTGTGGCGTATTGCGGCCGATAACCGCGTGAACGTGTTTGGAACCAGCCCTGCCTATCTGAAGATGTGTGAGCAGGCGAATCTCGAGCCTGCCAGGCAGTTCGACCTTTCGGCGCTGCGCGCGATGCTGTCGACCGGCGCGGTCCTGTTCGACTCGCAGTACGACTGGGTAAAAGAGCACGTCGGAGCGTTGCCGCTGCAGTCGATTTCGGGCGGCACCGATATCATCGGCTGCTTTGTACTTGGCAATCCGAACTTGCCGGTCTACGCGGGCGAAGCGCAATGCAAGAGTCTGGGGCTCGATGTCCAGGCGTGGGATAGCGGCCGACCGGCAGTCGGGATCGGCCATCTCGTCTGCACCAATCCGTTCCCTTCGCGACCGGTTGGTTTTTTTGGCGATACCGACGGGACACGTTTTCATGCGTCGTACTTTGCGGCCAACCCTGGCGCCTGGACGCACGGCGATCTGATCGAATTTTCGCCTCAAGGATCGGCGCGCATGCATGGCCGCTCCGATGGCGTGCTGAACGTCGGCGGCGTGAACGTCGGGCCCGCGGAAATCTATCGCATTCTGAACGACATTCCCGGCATTCGTGACGCGATGGTGGTCGATCGGAATGCGGCCGGTTCGTTATCCCATGCAGGCCGCAATGGGGCGAATGCGACCTTGACCGCAGGTTCGCGCGAACGAGGCATCGTTCTGCTGCTGGTACTGGAAGCCGGTGTCGAGCTTTCCGCCGCGTTGCTGTCACGCGTGCGCGGTGACCTCGTTCGCCGTGCATCGCCCGCGCATGTGCCGGGTTTGGTCCTCGCGGTCGAAGCTCTGCCGACCACCCATAGTGGCAAGCCCTCGGAGGCCGCGGCGCGCGATGCCATCAACGGCGTGCCGCCCAGAAACGCTGGGGCGTTGCGTAATCCCGATTGTCTCGACGCCATCCGCCGGCAAGCGGCACTGAACCTTGAAAAAGGCTCGCTGCCGTTGCCCGGCAATACGCGCGAGCAGAGAGAGACGTACCTGCGGGCATTGTGGGAACGCATGTTCGGTTTTGGACCGATAAGCAGCGACGATAACTTTTTCGATCTGGGCGGCGATTCGCTTCTCGCCGCGGAGATGGCGAGCCATATACACGATGCGACCGGTCAGACGATCTCGCTGACGAACCTGATGACCGCACCGACCATCGCGCAAATCGCCGCAATCCTTGAAGCCGGCCCGGCGAGCGCGCCGTCGAGCGCAATGGTGCTGATGCGCGCGGGCAACGGGACGCCGCTTTTTCTTGCGCACAGCGTCACCGGTTCGGTGATGGAATGCCGCGGGCTGATTGGCGCATTGCGAAACGGAAGGCCGGTGTACGGACTCAACGCACACGGTCTCGAGGGCGAAAAAGCGCCGCAACAGCATGTCATCGACATGGCGCGCGACTACGTGGCGCAGATACGGCAGTTGCAGCCGCACGGGCCGTATGCGCTGGCTGGCTACTCTTTCGGCGGCCTGATCGCTCTCGAGATCGCCCAGCAACTGCATCGCACGGGCGAACGGGTCGAGATGCTGTGCCTCGTCGACACCTATGTCAATGAGCGCTATCTGCCGTGGGATGCATGGATGCGTTACGAAGGCCGCTACGTCATCGAGCAATGGCGGACGTTCCGCGGCATGTTGTCGGCGCAGCGTACCCGCTACGTGTCCGCCAAGATCGCGGCGGTGGTTGACCGGACGCGCCTGCGCCTGGGACGCACGGCGCATAGGCTCGAACCCGATGCTGTCGGGCTGCCCCCGGTGCTGCTGCGCGTACGCCAGGCCATGCAGGTTGCGATGGCCACGTACCGGCCGAAACGGTATCGCGCCGGCCCGATCCTGTATGTTCGCGCGTCGACGCGAATCGAGGGCCGTGGGAATCCACTGCCGTTTTGGCAGCGGGTTGCATGCCGCGGACTGAAGGTCATCGACGTGGCGGGCGGTCACAGCGATATGGTCTTCAGACCTAACGCGGATGTGGTTGCCGCGGCACTCGATGCGGCGTTGTCGGGCAATCGGGCCGTGATCGAATCCTAGCGTCTGTCATGAACACTGGATGAGGTGTGCCCGGCGACCTGCCGGGCTGCCTCGCCGGGATAGATCCTATCGGCAACGCTAGCATCACGCTTTGCCTGAGCCACCTCCGTCCACCGCGCGAGTCCGTTGCTCGACCTGCGCGCGATCCTGCGCGTTGCGGCTTTTCCCTGTCATCTGCAATGCGGGCAGCGTCGCCAAGGCATTCACGGGTCGATGCACTGTCGAGCCTTTGCGACGGCGCGCCATCGGCAACGTGCGCCATGGTGCAGTACTGCGGACCCACCAGCGCGACCCATTCCATCTTTCACGCAGATCGTGCCGGCGTTGCTTGCTGTCCGTTCGCACAGGAGGGCACGTCACCCAGCTTCAAACACGGCGTGTCCAGAAAGATGCGCAATGCCGGGTCAAGAATAGATCAGATAGATGCCGGCCGCGAGTAGCGCCGCGCCGCCCGCAGTCTTGACCGTCACCGCTTCGCCCGCAAACAGGCCGTAGCCGAACAACTCGATGATCGTGATGCCGACCATCAGCGGGTACGCGAGGCTCAGTTCCACACGACGCAACGCGAGCGCGTACAGGACGAAACCGGCCCCGTAGGCGCCGATTGCGCCGGCGCGCATCAGCATCGGCCCGCCCGTCAGCGTGTCCAGAGACAGCAGGCCGCCGGAGGTCTGTACGGTGTTCATGGTTGCCGCAATGCGCAGCAGGACACTGGCAACCGCACTGAGCGTGCCGGCTGCAAAAAGAAGAAAGATCGCCATTCGTCGCTAGTCGTTGTTATCGAGTGGGCGCGGTGCGCCGGTGTGCATCGCGCCGGTCGTTGCGTTGCGGCTGACCGACCCGGATCGCTATGCTGCCAGAACAATACTGGCGACGCACGCCGTCAACACGCACAGGCTCACCTTGTCCTTCAACGCGAACACGATCGGATCGTCGTGCATCTTGCCGCGGAATGCCATGATCCATACCCGGCTGACCCAGAACAGCATCAGCCCGAACAATGCCCAGAGACCTTCCTGGTGACGATACATCAGCTGTACTTCAGGCGAATTCAGGTACAGCGCGAGCACCAGAGCCGCCGTGTAGCCGGCTGCGGTGCCGAAGGACTGCAAAATCGCCAGATCCTGCGTGATATAGCCACGTCCGGCCGCGGCAGACTTGCCTTCCTTCAGGATCACGTTCAGTTCGGCGTAGCGCTTGACCATCGCAAGGCTCAGGAAAATCGACACTGAGAAGAGGATCAGCCAGTACGACAGCGGAATCTGTCCCGCGGCGCCGCCCGCTACTATTCGCGCCGTGTAGAGCGTGGCGAGCGAGAACACGTCGACGAGCATCAGCCGCTTCAGTACGAACGAATAGGCCAGCGTCAGCGCGAAATACAGGCCTAGCACCAGCACGAACTTCGCGGGCAGAAACGTCGTGAGTATCGCGGTGAGCGTCAGCAATACGGCGGTCAGCGCGACGCCAAACGACAGCGGCAGCTTGCCGGACGCAAACGGCCGGTTGCGCTTACGAATATGGCGACGGTCCGCGTCGAGGTCGAGCATGTCGTTGACCAGGTACACGGACGACGCACACAGACTGAAGGCGAAGAACGCGATGGTCGCGTTGAGGACCGCGGTGGCATTCGTGAACTGGTGCGCCGCAAGCAGCGGCAGAAACACCAGCGTGTTCTTGCACCATTGGTAGACGCGCGTCGCCTGCAGCACGACGCGCAGCGGCGGCCTCACTTCATCGAACAGAATGATCTGCTGATTGACCTTGCGGGCAGCGGCTGCCATCTTCTGGTTGCCCACTACGATCGCGGCATGCGCCCGCTTCCAGACGGGCACGTCGGCCATGTCGTTGCCGCAGTAGTCGAAGCCCTGCTCGCCGAAGCGGCCCGCGAGTGCGCTGGCCTTGTTGTTGCCGCGGAGGTTGAACTCGCCATTGCTGGCCATGACGCCGCTGAAAATGCCGAAGTGCGCAGCGATCTGCTCTGCGAACTGTTCGTTGGACGCGGTGCACAGGTATAGCTCGCGTCCGCTCTGTTGCTCCGTCCGAAGGTAGGCGACCAGCCGGTCGTTGTACGGCAGGATCCCGACGTCGATCGTCACACGTTTCGCGATCTGGTCCTTCAGGTAACCTTTGCCGCGCGTCAGCCAAACCACGCACATGAACAGGTAGAGCGGGTTTTTCTTGAGCAATACGAGGAGCGATTCGGCCAACAGATCGGTTCGCGCAAGCGTGCCGTCAAGATCGACGCACAATGGAAGAGCGTGAGACGACATGGCAACACCTATTGGCAGAAGAAGCGATTGATCGGCGCAAAACTCGGGCATGCGGCCGTACGCAGGCCACAGTGCCGATCCTAAGGCCCGGTACTTGAGGCATCTGTTCGGCATCGCACATGGCGGAGCAGCGCCGCCGGAGGCAGCAAATCGCCTTGGAGTGCGCTATCGCACAGACTTGAATTGCCGCGCCATTACGATGGCGGGATTAGTGCCGGAATCGGCTGATATATCCAGCCATGTGCTCAGGAGCTTCCAATGTCGAACCGAGTCGCGTTGCCCCGTCCTACCGCGTGGATCCTCCTGGCTTTCATCTACTACCTCGCCGCGGCGGCATCGTTCAGTGGCTTCTTCGTCAAGTGGCATTTTTCCGAGGGCGAGAAGTACTCGCTCCCGCAGATGCTGGACGGCACGGCCATACGACCGTTCGTTTATCGGCAATTGCTGCCGATGACCGCCAACGCGATCGACAGCGTGATTCCGCAAACAACCAAAACGACGTTCCTGAACAAGCTGGCCGAGGATGCGCCGGTCTCGAACCCCATTCACCGATATTTCCCGAGCGCCACCGACGCGGCCAATCCGCAGTACGCACTGCGCTATTTTCTTGTCTATGCAATGTCTTTTCTGTCGATGTTCGCGGCGCTATTCGCGATTCGGGCCGCCTGCATCGAGATCATTGGCGACAGGGTCGCGGCGACCCTCACGCCGCTTGCGATAGCCGCAGTCTTTCCGCTGATCCTGACGGAAGGCGGCTACTACTACGACATGCCCGAACTGATGTTCATGGCGCTCGGAATCTGGCTGGCGGTAAAGCGCCGGATCGTTCCGCTCGTCCTCGTCACCGCGATCGCGACGCTGAACAAGGAGTCGTACCTTCTGTTCGTGCTGACGCTCGTCCCGTTCATCGCCCTGCGCCACTCACGCAAGCAGACAATCATGCTGACCGGCGGCCTCCTCGCGCTCGCCGCAGTGGTCAACCTGTTGATCAAATTCCGGTACGCGGGCAACGCCGGCGGCGCGATGGAGTATCAACTCATGTCGCACATTCAGTACCTGATCAATCCGCGCAATTACTTCCGGATGGAGATGAACTACGGGATTCTGACGACGAAGGGATTCAACGTAGTGCATCTGCTGCTCGTCGCGCTCTTGCTGAAGGCCAGTTGGCGCGGCTTGCCGTCGGTCGTGCGTACGCACGCGTGGATCGCGCTCGTGATCACCGTGCCGCTATTTATCGCCTTCTGCTATCGGGACGAATTGCGCAATCTGAGCCTGCTGACGATGACGCTCGCGTTTGTGACCTGCACAACCATTTCGAGCGCGCTGCAGCAGGCGGCCGCGCGCGCTCAACGGCAGAGCGCACCACTGCCGGCGGCACAGGCGCGTATGCCGGCAACCCGTGAACCGGTTGCCGCGCACGAGGTAGCCCCGCGCTAACAGGACCTCTTGCGGCCGGACGCTCGTAGCGTTCCGGTTCTGCTGGCGCGCGTGATAGGTGAGATAACACACACTTCGATGAACTCCGCCATTTCATGTGGGCGCATCTTTCGTCATGCTCGACCTGCCGCCAATTTTTCTCCAGAAACATCCTGAGCCATCCGAGAGGGTCGAGCCATGTCTTCCAATGCTGCCCTGAACATGAGTGGCCCTGAAACAGGGGGCGGTTTTATCGCGAGCCGATCGCGTCGGCATCTCTTCGCGCTGGGCCTGGTTGTATTCGTCACATCGGTGGTCGAGGACATTGCGAACCGGCTTCTCGCGCACCTGGGGATCATCGGCAAGCACCCATCCGTCCTGAATTACGCATTGACCTGGGTGCGCTCGTTACGGCACCCGGGCGACGTCGACGACTCCTGGGGACCCATGCGCGCCGCGCTCGGCTGGTTTCAGCAGCACGCCGACGGCCGTCTCTACGAGCACATATTCTTCGTGGAGCGGGTCAAGTTCCAATACCCGCCGAGTAGCCTGTTGCCTCTGCATACGCTGTCGCAATGGGGGATCGCTCCGTCCAACGCGCTCCTGAACTGGATCAACTTCTGGATGGTCCTCGCCAACGTTCTGGCTGCAGGCGCGCTGGCATTTACGCTCGCGCGGCGCTCGCCGGGCCATGCGCGCCGGCGCTGGCAGTTTGCAATCATCAGTGCATTCGGCGCGCTGCTGTTTTGCCCGTTGCTCAAGGCGTTCGATCTGGGACAGTTACAGGTCTGGATCAACGCGTTGTTCGCCCTGTCCGCGCTGGCGTGGCTCCTTGGCCGCAAGGAGCTGGCAGGTGTCCTGATTGGTTTGATATGTCTGCTCAAGCCGCAGTTCGTCATGTTCATGGTGTGGGGCTTGCTAAGGCGTGAGTGGCGCTTCCTCGTGGGATGGGGCGTGGTCGCGGCGGTGGGGGGCGTCGCATCGTTTGCGGTGTTCGGCATACAAAACCATCTCGATTACGTCGCGGTGCTGCGTGCGCTGTCGCGGACCGGTGAAGCGTTCATTGAAAACCAGTCTGTCAATGGCTTGCTGAACAGGCTGCTTGCCACCGACGCGACGCCGGCCGTATGGAAGATCCACGAATTTCCGTCGTTCAATCCGATCGTCTACGCCGGCACGCTGGTTACCTCAGCCTTGATCGTCGGTGCGGCGTTGCTGGTTCCGCTGCGCGGTAAGGGGGCCTCCGGGCTGCTCGACTTCCTCGGTGCGGCGCTGTCGTTCACGATGGCCTCGCCGATCGCCTGGGATCACCACTACGGAGTGTTGCCGGTCATCTACATTGCAATGATGTTCGCGTTGCTCAACCGCAGCACGTCACGCGGCGGAGCTGTGGGGCTGGCGGTGCTATTGGTGTCGTACATCTTCACAGGGCACGGGCTCGGTGGCTCCTGCGCGCTATGGGGCGCGCTTGCATTGCTCGGCCTCCTTTACTGGGCGAATCGGGCTCCGAGCGGTGTGGCGGAGAGTGGGAGCGGCCAGCGCGAACTGGCCACGTAACCGTCGCCCCACAGTCCGGCGGACGGAATTGTCTGGCTTTGCCGGGACGACCGGGCGGGCTCGCTGTCGGGCATGTGTGCCTCCACTGTGGGCTTCCGAACGGACGGTACCGTTCGCCGCAGCGGAATATGGGAGCGTACAACGAGGGGCGTGCCGAAAAAAATCACAGGATTGCCGTCAAACGACTCGACATCGATCTGAAGTCGGAGCGGCTCACAAAGCGAACAAAGCGTCACGCGAGCGATTCGCGCGGTCCGCTTAGGTTATTCCGGAGACACGGTTTGTGATGTCTGCTGGAGCTCGTGGCAGGACGCGCCGGGGTGGTATCCGCCTCATTGCCTACGTAAAGGGCGGGGCGATTTCGAAAAATCGATATTCAAAGGTAACCCGTCCTATGAAACCAGTGGATAAAGGTAGTGGCGAGACAATTCTATCCGTGATAATTCCGGCGTATAACGTCGAGCATTATATCGGTCTGGCAATCAAATCAGCCCTCGCTCAGCCTCGCTCCGAAGAGTTCGAGATCATCGTGATCGACGACGGATCGACGGACGGCACGCTGGCTCAGATCCTCAAAATAAAGGAAGGCGCGCCAGAGCACCGTATCACCGTGATTCATCAGGAAAATCAGGGCGTGTGTGCTGCGCGCAACACCGCGATGAAGCACGCGAAGTCCCGTTATATCGCCTTTCTCGATTCCGATGATGAATGGGCGGCGAATTTCTCGGACATGATTATGCCGTTGCTCGATGCCGACACGGCGGACATCATCGAATTCAACGTGGGTATGGCGAATCCGGACGGTCGAATCGTCGACGAGCTTCAGATCGTGAACGACGCAACGGTCGGCCTGCGTACCAACAATACCGCGAGGCTGCTGGAATTCGCACGCATTTGCCAGATGCATTGCTGCCCGCGAATTTTTCGCCGCGACCTGTGGGATGGCGTGGATTTCCCAGCCGGGCGTGTTTACGAAGAATGCTCTGCAATGCCGATCGTCTATAAGCGTGCTCGCACTTTGTACGGCATTCCTGATCGGCTGTACTACTATCGTCGACGTCCAGGCAGTATCACGCAGGTCACGACACTCAAGTCAGTCGAAAGTGTTGCGCAGTTCTCAGCCGAGGCCCTGGATAAGAGCGGATCTGGACAGGATGCAGCCTATTGGCTTCTGCTGTTTCATAAGTTTTTCGCCATCCAGTGTTTTCTGACTTCGCGTGTCGACTCGTCCGTGTTTCCTGCCGCAATGAAACTCGTCGAGGCGACCGCCGCAAGGTATGGAAATTTCGCCGTCCAGCACAAAGAGCCGTTGCCCGCACTGCGCTTTCGCACACAGATCTTGGTCAACCGTCGCGTGTTCAAGGTGAAGCGAGTGATCAAGCGGGCGCTTGGCATGGAACTGCGGGCACCCGCGGTCGCACCACGGCGGATCGATCCGCCTGCTGCAAACGGCCATCGCTGGGCCGGCAACCATAAGTGACTTTTCGGGGCGCGCGAGGCATGCAACTCTATCCACTACAAACATCTTTCACCGCCGGCGAGTCGTTCGACCTCGCGGTGCAGCCGCGCAACAGATTCTCGATCGCGATCTATCAGCAACAGGACGCGGAATCGATGATCTGCGTGGGCGGGGTGGTCGCGACGGGCACGCGGGACGTAACGGCAAAGCTCATCAATGGCAAGTACGTATTCGAATCGACGCGCGAGCGCATGCCGGTTCGATTCGACACGGACTGGAACTGGCCGACGATCACCGTGAAGCCGGATATCGAGGGGCTGGAAAGCGGGGCCTATGCAGCGATTGCGTACGAGGTCGGCCCGAGCGGCGAAGCGCTGACGGATCTGGGGCGCCGCTGCATTGCGCGTCAGCCGGTCTTCGCCACGCCGCCGGACAGCGACAGCATGGCGCTCATTATCGTGCGACCCCGTTCACCGGCCGCATCGATCGCGTACGTGGTGCCGATCGCGACGTACCACGCTTACAACTCGATGGGCGGCGGCTGCTTTTACGGCGATCCGGTTCACCGCACGCACCCGCAGACGAAAGTCACGCTTCTGCGGCCGGGCGGCGGGCTGGGCGCTCAACTTGGCTATCCTGACGATGCCTATGACCGGCGCTCGCCGCGCCAGCATTTCACGCATTGGGACGCGAAGTTTATCCGCTGGCTGCGCGCGCACGATTTCGCCTGTGACTTCTACACTGATGTGGACCTGCATCGCGCCACCGACCTCGATCTGACGCGATATCGCTGCATGCTGAGCGTCGGACACCATGAATACTGGAGTCAGCCGATGCGCGACCATGTCGCGCGTTTCATTGCCGGCGGCGGCAATCTGGCCGTGTTCAGCGGTAATACCTGCTACCGCCCGGTCGATTTCGGGGCGGATGCGGACGTGAGCAATATCAAGGTAATGAACCGGCTGGCCGAATCCTGGCCGGATTACAGCGAGAGCAATCTTCTCGGGTTGAGCTACGGCTATGGCGGCGCGAAATACGGTGTCTGGAGCCGGCTCAGGCGCAAATGGGTCAAACCCGAACGCGAGCCTATCGGCTATACGGTGCGGCTCGCGGACCATTGGGTCTTCGCCGGGACGCACGTCAAGGACGCGCAGACATTCGGCGCGGAAGATCGTCTGGTCGGCTACGAGGCCGACGGCGTGCCGCCCACACCGAACGGATTCGTGACGCTGGCTGATTCGACGAAGCTCGTGGGTTGGGATGTAGGTGGCGCCGCTGCCATGGGCGTGTTTACGCCCGATCTCGGCGGTGGGGCGAACCCGGGGCAGGTGTTCAATTGCGGCACCACCGACTGGCCGCGCGTTCTGATGGATAAAAATGCTGGCAGCCACGCCATCGTTGCGCGGATTACGCTCAATGTAATGCGGAATTTCCTGGGCCTCGCTGCGCAAGACGCTTCAGTGGAAAACACAACGCTTCGCGCGCCGGTTGCGCGCGAACGCGATGAACATGCAGCGCCGATCAGTGCGGGGAACTCATGATGGGCCCGCTTTGGATATTGACCTTCTTCCTCGGTGTGACGAGCGATGTCATGTCGGGGGCGATTCGCTACTACACGTCGCTGGCAGGCGCGCCGCAGGCCATTTATTTGCCGAAGATGATGATGGCCGTATGCATCACGCTCATCGTCCTGAGACGTCCCAAGGCAAGTCACGTATTCGTATTCCTGTTCTTCGCGATGCAGATATGTGTGTCGCTTTTCAATGGCGTCACCCTCAACGCGGCGATTTTCTGGGCGTGGATGACGCTGCCGATGTTCTTTACCATGCTGGCGCCGCCAGAAGCGCTTGCGATTCTCGAGAGGCCCGGTGCACGGATGGCGGTCGTGGTCATCGCCATCGTGTGTATGGCCGGCGTGCTCGTGAACTATTTCGGCTATTTCAATCCGCTGCCCTGGGTCGGAGCGAACACCGTGGTGGACGGCACGGCGGTACACGTCACGAATTCGAACTACGTCGGAGAGGCGCCGCGTTTACCGGGCTTTGGGCGCGACAGCGCCGCAACAGGGCTCATGATCGGCCTGCTGGCCACCTGGCTGCTGCCGAGATTCCGCTCGCTCAGTCTCGTTTCGATGATGCTCGCGGTGGCGGGACTCTCGATTTGGGCCACCACCAACAAGACCTCGCTGGTTGCGCTCGTGATCGTCCTCGGAATAGATCGTTTCTGCAGGCTGGAAACCATCCGCAAAGGCGTGATCTGGGCTGCTGCGGCCGCGCTTCTCGTGCCGCTCGCTGCGTTCGCGATCTCGGCGGCGATCAATGACTCGATGTTTGACGGTGGCGCGCTCAGTTCCTTCCAGGATCGCTTCGAGCGTACATGGCCGCTCCTCTTGCAGGGCATGATCCGCGAGAACCTGATCTGGTTTGGGATCGGTCCTGGCGGGTTTGGCGCGGCGACCGATTACTACCGCAACAACTTCGGTTTCAACATCGGCTATTCAGACAATATTGCGCTGTACGCGATCGCGAACTTTGGCGTAATCGGACTGGTTATCTTCACCACTCTGTTATCTAGAATACTGTTCTCCAGTGCCTCGAGAGATAGAGTGGCGTGGACGATGATGATGTTTCTACTGATCAGCGGGATCACCACGGATATCTTTGAATCGCTCGGCTGCCTGCTCTTTTTTGGCGTCACAGCGAAGACGCTCTGGCTAGGTGTCGGCGTACAGCGCTTCCATATGCGTCCCGGTTTTGTGCTGTCCGTCAGGCATCGGAGATCGACGTTTTGATGATCCGGACACAAAAAAATGAACTGACGTTGACGGGGTGCAGTTAGCCGACGAGGGCGGCCAGGGGGGTAGATGAAAGTTCAGAGAGACAGGCGATCGGGTCGGATCGTGATTCTCCTTGTGGGCTGCGTCGGATTGGCGCTTGCGCTTGCAGGTTCATTGGCTATTCGAGCCTTTGCCATGCCGGCGGGGTCGGTGGTGATCCTGAGCGGAGTGGCAACGAAGGACGAACAGCCCTACGTCCAGCTGCCTTCGTTCGCGGCGGCTCGGGCCGATACGGGTGTGGCGATCCACGAGGTCAACGATACGCGCTTGCTGGATGCCGTGAAAGACGTGGGCTTCTCTTTTGTTCGCACGGATCTCTTCTGGGAAGACGTCCAGGCCCCCGACGGCTGGCATTTCGGCGCATACGACAAGCTGGTATCGGATGGTGCGGCAAGAGGTTTGGGGGTGCTGTTTATCCTTGGTTACAAGCATTATGAGTTCAGCCCGGATCAGCCGCCGACGACAACGAGCCAGCTTGGGGCGTTCTACACGTATGTTTATCAGTCCGCGCAACGCTATCGCGGTGCCAATGTAAGGTTCGAAGTCTGGAACGAAGAGGATCACAAAATGTACTGGCTGGCTGACCCGTCTCCCCCGAGATACCGGCACCTGCTGACGACAGCGGTGAAGGCAGCCCGCGCAGCCAATCCGAACGTCAAGATTGCGTCGGGAGGCGTGCAGCAGATCAACCGTGCATTCATTCGGGCCGTCGGTGATATTTCCAGCGCGACGCTGCGTGGCGCCGACGCGATCAGTGTGCATCCCTACCGGCAGCAAGATCCGGAGTCGGTCTTCGCCGACTACCGCAAATTGCGCGAGGACCTGGCGAACTACAAGAATGCACCGGCCATCTGGGCAACGGAATGGTCATACCCGAGCTACGGCTACAAGTATGTCTCCGGGATCGACAACGGGCATTCGCCGAAAGCGCGTGCACTCCAGGCGAGATATGCAGTGCGGCGATTTCTGGTCGACTGGATCGCCGAAGTGGGGCTCACGGCTTATTACGACATGCGCAACGACGGCACGAGCCCAACGAATCAGGAGCACAACTTTGGCCTGCTGGATGAGAACAACAACAGGCTGCCGGCTTATGACGCATCGAAGTATCTGTTCTCATTTACGGCCGATGCAACCAGTGCGAAGTACTTCATCAACGAACACGAGAGATATATCGTCCTCAAACTGGGGACCAGTGCGGGCACGGTGAAATATGTGCTCTGGTCCTATGACGACGGAGATGCATTGAAGCTGGACGCGTCGCACTTGCCGCCTCGTGCAGTCGTGACTGACATGTACGGCAAGGTTTTGACGAACACGGATTTGCTTGCAGTCCCTGAAACGCTGGGGCCGGTTTTTGTCAGCGTGCCGTCGTAGCGTTACACATACGGCGTGAATGGAAGTTCCCGGGCAGTTCCACTTGGACAGAGGTCTGGAAAGTGGAAGCTTGTGTGTTCTAACGAGGTCACCCTCGTCTTTTATCGCGGAAAATAAAATGAGTTCATACATGGGGCAATCGCCAATGGGCATAATTCCCGCCAAAAACGACGGATTTTCCGGCCTTTGGCGGAGCATCGCTCGACACAAGTTGCTATTTTCAACGATTGTCGGCATGTGCTGTCTGGCGGGCGGCCTGTACATTCTGAGCGCGACGCCGCAATACCGGGCTGACGCGCTGCTGCGCGTGCAGATCAAACCAGGCGCATCGATCAGCGCGCTGTCCGACGTATCGGGAACGATGTCCGCCGACCAGTCCGCGGACGATGAAACCGATGTTCTGAGTTCGCGCACGATCGTCGGCGAAGCAATCGCGGCAACGGGGAGTGAGACGGTGGTGCAAACGGAAAGTTACTTTCCGTTGATTGGCCGCTATTTCGCGTCGCGCCATGCTGCCGGCAACCGGTTGAGGAAACCGTTTCTGGGGCTGAGCGGATTCGCCTGGGGCGGCGAGCAACTGAAGCCAGGAATCTTCCAGGTGCCTGACGCCGCGCTGGGCGAAAAGTTTCGCGTGGTGACAGGTGAAGACGGCAACTGGACCTTGTATGACAAGGACGGCCATCAACTTGTCCAGGGCCGTGTTGGGGAAACCGCCACTTTTCAGGTCACGAACGATGATGAAGCCGCGTCCGGCAAACTGCGGATCGACGTACTGCGCGCGCGGCCGGGTATCGAGTTCTCGCTGTCCAGGCTGTCGCCGCAAGCGGCTTACGAAGACGTCAGCAGTCGGTTGAAGACTTCCGTAACCGCTCAGAATACGTCACTGCGGGACTCGTCGATGATGAGGTTGAGCTATCAGTCGACTTCAGCGCTGGGCGCGGAACGGATGGTCAACGCGATCGTCAATGCCTTCGTGAAGCGCAACGTCGACGATCGCGCTGCTCAGGCACACATGAAACTCCAAACCCTGAGCGAACGGCTGCCGAAACTGAAGGCCGAGCTGCAGACTGCGGAAGACCGCCTGAATGATTTCCGGACGCAGAATCAGGCGATCGACATGGATCAACAGGGCGCATCGCTCATCTCTCGTATGAATGGGCTCGTTGAAAGGCAAGCGCAGTTGCGACTCGACTTTGAAGACAAGCGTCAGCTCTTCGGTCCGGAAAGCCCGACGTACAGAGGACTGGTTCAGCAATTGGAGCAGGTGGGCCGCGAGATTTCGCGCACCGGCGAGCTCACGAAGAATCTGCCGGCCACCCAGCGCGAATTCGTGAGACTGTCCAGCGATGTCGCCATCAACAAGCAGATTTACACTGGCGTGCTGGCCAACGTTCAGCAGCTCGAAGTCGCGGCAGCGAGTACTGCCTCCGGCGTGAACGTCATGGACTGGGCCATTGCGCCGGAAAAGCCGTCGTGGCCGCGCAAGGCGATCATCCTGCTCGGTTCGTTCCTCGGCGGATTGTTTGCCGCAGCGGTCACGGTTCACTTCGTGTCGCTTCAGCGCAGGGAATTTCGCACACCGCAGGAAATTGACTACGTTTCCGATCTGCCGCGTCTCGCCGTGGTTGCGCGATCCAAGGCGCAGTTGCGTGGCGGCGTCGACTCGCGCAACAACCAGGATCAACCGATGAAACTGCTCGCGGTGAGCAGTCCGCGAGATCCGAGTGTCGAAGCATTGCGCGCATTGCCGAGCAGCGTGCGAGCCATGCTTGCGAAAGTCAGCAGCGACCGGACCAACAAGGTGATTCTGTTCACCGGCCCGACACAAGGCGTGGGGAAAAGCTTTGTTTCGTCAAACTTCGCCTATCTGTTGTCGCAAACCGAAGAATCCGTTCTTCTGATCGACGGCGACATGCGGCAGGGGAAACTGGGCCGTCTGCAGCAGGACCCCGCGGGGCCCGGACTCGCGGAAGTACTGAAGAAAACGGCGACGCTCGATGAAGCGATCGTGAGGCAGGACGGGACCAATCTATCGGTGATGGGCGCCGGCGACGCTTATCCGTCGAATCCTGCGGAGCTTCTCAGCAGTCCCGCTTTCCGGGAAATGCTCAGCACGCTGCGTGAAACCTACGACTTCGTGGTGATCGACTCGCCGCCGGTTCTTCCGGTGAGCGATGCCGTGACGATCGCGGCGCAAGGTTGCGATCTGGTTCTGCTCGTGTCGCGCGCCGACCATACCGGATCCCGCCAGCTGGAAGAAACGCTTCAGCGTCTGGCGAACGTCGGTGCAAACGTCGGTGGACATATTTTCAACGGCTTTCTGCCGTCGCGATATGGCGAGAATGACGAGTACGGCCTGAAAGGCGGGCGGCGTTATTGAACCCGCTCCGGACCTGATTCTGGTGGACCGCCAATCAGGTCCGGGCACACACTCCTGCAACTCGCTGATCTATAGCTGTTATTTTTTCCGAATACGCGTGCGCCGGTGCTGCCCTGTGTAGTTTGGACGATAGGAAAGTAATGTCACTACGAGAAAAAGCGATTTCCGGGGCGAAGTGGTCGGCGACGTCGATGATCCTGACGGTCAGCGTACAGTTCGTGCAGGTGGCCATCTTGGCCCGCTTGCTAAGGCCGGCCGAGTTGGGTCTGGTGAGTATGGTTTCGCTGTTCACGACGCTGGCCGACATGTTTCTCGACATGGGACTGAGCACGGCAATCGTACAGCGTAAGAACGTGACGACGCAGGAGTTGTCATCGCTGTACTGGCTCAATGTCATGTTCGGTGCGGTTCTTGGCGGGGTCTTGCTTGCCGGAAGCGGTCTCGCGGCGTGGTTTTTTTCGGAGCCTGAGCTCAAGTCGCTGATAGGTCTCGGTGCACTGTTGTTCTTCATCTCGCCGCATGGTTTGCAGTACCGGTCCCTGATGGAGCGGGAGTTGATGTTCAATATGCTCTCGAAGATCGAGGTTGCGTCCACGCTGATGCTGTTCGTCACGACGCTTGTCTTCGCGATGCGCGGCTATGGCGCTTACGCGCCGATTTTCGGTGCGCTGACCGGAACGGCATGTCGTACGCTTATGCTCAATGTAAGCGGGCGCAAGCTGCATAAACCTGCATGGCGATTCCGACTCGCGGACACGAGGTCGTATCTGGGCTTTGGCGTTTTTCAGGCCATGGACGCGATGGTGTTCTACCTGAACTTCAATTTCGGCGGCATCGTGGCGGGTCGGGCGTTAGGCGCGGCAACGCTTGGGGGCTTCAACCTCGCACACAACTGCGCCGTTGGTTTTCCGGCGCGGCTCAACCCGTTCTTCACGCGCGTACTCTTTCCTGTCTTTTCGATCATCCAGGACGACACGGCGAAGCTTCGTACGAATTACTTCAAGCTGACGGGTTTCATGGCGATGTTCAATTTTCCGCTCGTGTTTGGGCTTCTGATCGCGGGCCCCGATTTTGTCGTCAGCATGTTCGGTGCGAAATGGCTCTGGATCACACCGATCATGCAAGTGCTTTGTCTGGTAGGGGCATTCCGTTCCATAGGCCATCCGGTCACCTCGCTGATGATGGCGACGGGAAAGATCAGGTTGAGTTTCTGGTTCAACCTGGCGAAAACCGCGACGATGGTGCCCGCCATTATCGTTGGTGCTTATCTGGGCGGGGCACTGGGCGTCGCATTCGGATTACTCGCGGTCGAAGTGATCGCGTTCCTGCCGATGTATCTGCTCTTGATCAAGCGCGTGCTGGGTCCGAGTTTCGGCGAATATCTCCATGCCTGCTTCATTCCGCTGCGAATGACCGCGCCGATGGTGGCGAGCGTCTGGATCGCGTCCGGTCTGCTGCCCGGGTCCGTGCACCCTGGCGTGAAGCTCGTTCTGGAGATTGCGCTGGGCGCGGTGGTTTTCGGTGCAACCTTCCTGCTGGACCGATCGCTACTGTGCGCCGAGATCCGCGGCATTGTGCTCAAAATGGTCCGCAACGCGGCGTTGCGGCAGGGACTGCAGTAATCCTCTCTGCGTCTGAGCGTCGAACGCTTCTCGACAGAACCTCACCCGGAAAGAATCCACCGGTTCGGAGAACGGGGGCGCTGGGCGCGGAAAAGATCCTTTCGACGAACGCGTCCTGATTGATCGTGAACAGCAAACAGCAGTGCAGCCGGTAAGCCAGAAGGCCTCGATCATCACGACATCATGTCGTGATGATCGAGGCCGTAGAGATTGCTGCCTGTTGCCGTGGCTTTCTATACCACATTCCTGCTGAACCTGGGCGCGCTACTTTGTCCCGAGATCCGCGGTATTGTGCTCGAGATGGGTCGCAACGCGACGTTGCGGCACGGGCTGCAATAAGACTTCCTGCGCCTGAGCATCGAACGCTTCACGAGAGAATCGCACCCGAAAAGAATCCGTCAGACCAGAGAGCGGGTAGGCAGGTGCCGAAAAGATCTTGTCGACGAACGCGTCGTGATCGTGAACAGGAAACAGCAATTCGGCCGGCAAGTAAGAGCCGAGTGCCGATACCTGCGATGCCACGATAGGGCGCCCGGCCAGCACGGCCTCGATCATCACAAGCGGCACGCCCTCATAGGCCGACGGCAACACGACGACGTCGCTCGCCAGGATGTACGGCAGTACGTCGGATTGCGGGCCGATGATGCGAACGCAACGCGACAGAACCTCGCTCCCTTGCACAGCTTGTTGTAACTTATCCGCGTCGGGGCCGTCACCGATGATGAGCACAATACTATTCGCAAAGGCATTGGGGTGCTTTTCGATGGCAGCGAGCAGGAAGCTTTGCCGTTTATGCTGAAAGTGAATCCGGCCAATTTGCGCGCAAATGAACTTTCCGCTTTGCGGCAAGCCAAGTGAGCTACGCGCTGTTTCACGGGTAAGCGAGGAACGGCTGAATCGATTGTCGACGTAGTTTTCGAGAATCGAGGCGGGCGTGTCCGGCGCCTGCTTCCGCAGTTTTTCGCGCAGATGATCATTGAGCGTGATGTACTGGTGCGGCAGCTGGTACAACGCCCGCTTAACGCGCGATTTGACGCGTTCGGCAATGGGCGCGCCCGCTTGCGCGGCATCATCTATCAGTGGAATGTAGCTGACGGCAGTCGTGCGAGCCAGTCGCGCAGCGAGCAAACCGGTGATTGCCGACACGATCGTGCCTTGGGCGATCACGAGTTTCGTCAGATTCAGCGTGCGTAATCTGGCCGCGGTGCTCCATGACGTCGCCAGTAGCGCGAGAGGATTGCCGTGAATCGACTCGGTCGTGAACGGCAGCGAGGTGACGACGACCTGGCGATACTGGGCCGCAATGTCGCTGGCAAAATCGGACATTGGCTTATTCTGGGTGGGTACCAGAATATGAAAGCTAGCAATTCCCGGAGACTTCACAAGCGCGAGAATCAGCCGCTTGAGCATTTCTTCGTGACCGCCGTTGACACCCGAATCGCAATAAATGCCCAGCCTCACTGATGTTCTCCTTAAACTCGGAATAGGCCCGGCGGCCGCGCCGACCGGACTGAGCCCGAAAGTCGGCCGCCAGACTGCAAAGCGCAGTTATATGTTGCGCCAGGAACGATTGATGACTTGCCGGAGCATCTCGGCGCTTGAGTCCCAGCGGAATCTGGCCGCGTGCGAATAACCACGCTCGATCATGATCGATCTAATGTCGGACTTACAGAGTAGCGTGCGCATCTTGTCCGCAATATCTTCTGAAGAGAAGGGGTCGCAATAGAGCGCTGCGTCGCCGCACGTTTCCGGTAATGCCGAAGAGCGGCCCACGATAACCGGGCAGCCGCAGCGCATGGCCTCGAGCGGTGGAATGCCAAATCCTTCGTAAATAGACGGATATACGAAGCAGTGCGCATGCTGATACAGGGCTTTGAGCTTCTGGTCGTTGAGATACCCCACGGCTTTGATGTTGGGCGCGATGGCTCGCATGTCCTGAACGTCGCCGAACACGCTCGTGTTCTTCATACCAACGATCACCAGATCAATCGAAGGATCGTTGAGCTGGCGGAAGGATTCGAGAATGCGGCCAAAGTTCTTGGTGGGGTTCATGTTGCTGACCGCGAGAACGAAACGCTTCGCCACGAGGCCGTGTTCCTGCAAAACACTTGCGTCGGGTGTGATCGCATCCAGATGGTCCGCCCCAAGCGGAACGACGCTGATCCGTTCTGCCGGCACAGCGCAATGGTGCGCGAGGCGCTGCCGCGAGAAATCCGAATTGGTCACCACGCAACTCGACGTTCGCGCCAGAATCCAGAACATGAATCGGTACCATGCACGGAAGCGCCGCGAGAAATGAGCCGGCACATCGAATACCGCCGCGTCGTGCATGTAGATGACCTGGTTCAGACGAAAGATCGAGGCCGAGTTGCTGAGATTGACAATACGATGCCGGCCCGCGAATAAGGGAAGGACGAGCTGTTCCCAGAACACGCCTTTTCCAAAGCCGATCTTGACTAAATGGGTGCCGTCCACGGACTGCAGTTCCGGCTGCGGCGGAACGACAAGGGTAACGCCACCGTTGCCGGGCAGATGTCCGAGCGCAGCGATCAGCTCACGCGCCACGCGCTGTACCCCGGTCGTCTTCTGTGTAGCGAATCGACCGTTGTAGATAAATGAGGGTGCGGCAGGTTGCATGTTTTTCAACCGTAATCTCCGGTTAACTATTGACGTCATAAGGATGAGCGATGTCAACGATCAGCGGCTCATTGCGGGTAATGCGCTCGTCGGCCAGGCCGTAAAGCAGTTGCCATTCGCGAAAGATCAGGTCCATAGAAAAGCGCTCCATAGCCCGTTTTCTCGCTGCGGCGCCCATTTGCTGACGAAGCGTCGGGTTGTCACGTAGAAGGGCGAGATATTTCGCTAACTCCTCTTCGTTGGACGCCACAAAGCCGGTAACGCAATGAATGACAATGTCGCGATTGCCCACGACGTTGGTCACCACCGCGGGAATGCCCGCGACTTGTGCTTCGATTAGCGCCATCGGCATTCCTTCCCAGCGTGACGTCTGAACATAGACGTCAAGCTGCGACATCAGCTCCAACGCGCGCGCACGGGTGACCCAGCCGCTGCACGTGACCGCGTCGCCGCGGTACACGTCGGGCACTTCTTCTTCAGTCCCGCCGATCCACACGAAGCTCACGGAGGGATCGCGAAATTCATTCGCCAGCTTGAGAAACACCTCATGGTTTTTCTGGAACGAAGCGCGGCCGGTCATGCCGATCATCACCTTGTCGTCGCTTCGTTTGCAGCGCTGGGGGATTTCGTTGATATCGACGCCGTTCTCGATCAGGACAGACGAGTGCGCGTGAACCCGGCCTTTGATTTCATGAAGTTCACTACGTGAACATGCAACAATCGTTCCGCCAATGAAATTGGCGAGACGTTCAAAGCTCAAATAGGTGTACTGTTTCGCAGGCGATACATCACGCCGGAGAAAGGCGGGGCCGTGCGGTGAATAAAATACTTTGGCGTGAGGGGACGCTATTTTGGCCGCGGCTCGCCCGAGGACACCTGCTTTCGACGAGTGAAGGTGGATGACTTGCGGATTACGGACACGTAAATTTTGAACGAGCGCGAGCAGGCTCGACCAGTCTTTCTTGAAACTGATCTCTCTGCACATCGATACGTGGGTCATCTTTACTTTTGGATGAAACAGACTTTCGAAGTTTGCAGGCGTTTCTCGCCGTAACGAGTAAATCACGGATACATTGGCCCCCGCTTCCGCGGCGCGGTTGGAAAGCTCGGTCAGCATCGACAGAACCCCCCCTCCGAAGGCTTCCGTGATATGCACGATGTCTTTCATATGTCTGATCCCGTTATCGAGATTGTGGTAGGCGAGTTGGAACTGTCCAACTGAATGCGTGTTCACACGGCCCGTTTTCAATCGATGCTTCGGTGATGGAAATCATCGAAGCCCAATCATCAAATGCGGGACTTTTGCAGACCTTCCTTAGATGGAAGCACTGGCGCAGGGTGATCTTCTCCTCGCGTGAGCCATAGCTCTGTCTGATAGCGCACGCTGAAACCCGGATAGACGGATATCGGAATGGGCGTGCCGTGGGAAAACGAGTCTGCTGTTGAGCAGATCAAATCAGGCAAGAAGAAGAACGGTGACAGGCAAGACAAGCGTGCACGGTACGCGCTTGAGTTCGCGCTGCGGGCGGTGTGGCTGCTCAAAGGGGGCTCACTGCACGCCAACACTGGACGTGGCTGAACAGATGCAGTGCAACCCGGGGTGAAGGATGACGGGAAGGCGGGCAAGCGGAGTCTGAAGGGGTACGCGCGTATGTCGCACGCCTTTGTGCGGATAACGAATTGGATTCTTGCAATTCTGTGCAGCCGGCGATTTTGCAATTACATCGACTACACGTCGAGCAAGGCCTCCCGTCTTCTCGATCGGTCGATAGAGTTTGATCGCCACGTTCGGGTGTATGTGGCGTTAAGGGATGGATCTTTCGAATCGCCGCCCGAGATTCAATCTGCTGTGGCGAGATTACTAGCGAACGTGCTCGCGAGAAGATTCGTTATACGTTCGGCGCTTTCGTTTCCCTACCTCATGGCTGGCGCGATCGACATGGTGTTTGCCTTGTTGTCGTTTTCTCAGCCATTTGCACGCCAGGGGTATTCCCTGATCATCGGTTATACGCAGATAGTTCGACGTGCGTCCCGCTGAGCGGCCGTTCGCCGATCTGCAAGGGCCGACTTGGAATGGGTGGAAAAAGCCGGGCAGTCGCTGTTTTTGAAGAAAAAAAAGCCCGTCCATATGGACGGGCGAAAATACTACCCGAAGAAAGTCGGGTGGCGAAAGTAACGGACGCTATTTCCGCCTTCACTTCGCCTTTACTACTTGGTCGGGGCCCACGACGACAGTCCGACTCATCTGAACGCGGCCTTCTCAGCCGAGCCGCATCGGCCGTGTCCAGATGAGTTTCGGCGGCACATGTTCTTGCCGGCGCGCACTGCTGTTTCGCGCTGGCACAGGGGAAAAAACCGCTCTGCGTCGGGCCACCTTAGAAGCGGGTCAACATACCGACCGAACCCATGACCTGATTGCCCGTCGACGATGCGCCACCGGCGTTGTACAGAAATGCGACGTTCTTGTTGCCCGTTGCGTGCTGGTACATTGCTTCAGCATAGAGCTCCGTGCGCTTCGATAGCGAGTACCGTGCGATCGCGTTCACCTGATTCCACTTCGGATCTGCACCGTACGAGGTCGCACCGTCCAGATGTGCATCCGTGTATGCATACGAAACGCCGAGATTGAGTGCCGGCGTAACTGCGTACTTCGCGTTGAGTTCGTAGTTGTCGAAATGAGCCGAGCCGTTTTTCAGACCGAACGCGCTCGTGCCCTGGAACTGGCTGTGCGTGTAGACGAACCCCACCACAGCAGGGCCGAAACCGTAGCTCAAACCGGCGCCCGCCGTGCGCTGCACATCCGAAGTCAAGCCACCCCTGAACTCAGTCGGGTCAGCGGCACCCGTGGCATTCGAAGCGCTCGAACCATTAATCTGCAGATAAGCGGCAGCCACCTTCAACGAACCATAGTCGTAGCTTGCGCCCGCGCTGTAGGCGCGGTTGACGGCAAAGCCGTTCTGGCTGTTGCTGAACGCGTACATGCCGCCGAACTTGAAGCCGGCATAGTTGGGGCTGGTGAATTTGGCCGAGTTATTGAAGCGAACGGTATGTTGGAGGTTGTCGTTGTCGTACGGGTGCGCAAAACCCGAGTCACCAAACGTGCCAGCCGTCGCTGACAGCGGCGAGACGAAATCGACCATTGAGTCATATTGGCGCCCCAGCGTGACGGTGCCGAACTCGTTGCTGGTCAGCCCAGCATAGGCTTGTCGACCAAACATCCGGCCACCCTGACCGAGGGTGCCGTTGTTCACGTTGAAGCCATTTTCAAGCACGAAGATGGCTTTGAGGCGACTACCGAGATCTTCTGAGCCGCGCAGGCCGAAGCGGCTCCCGCTGATGTTGCCGCTCGCCAGCGCGACTCGGCCGCTTCCGCCAACGTTATTCGTATAGGCGATACCAGCGTCGACAAGGCCGTACAGCGTGACCGAGCTTTGTGCCTGTGCCGCCGATGTAGCAAGCGCAGCGGAGACAGCGAGGGCGAAGGAAATTTTCTTCATGAATTGGCTCGAGCGTGTTGAGGTTGAGTCAGAAAACAGCGGGGCGAGTATAAGAGCGCAGGAGCAGCATCAGACTATTTCCAGCCTGGATTGGACTGTTACGTTTTCTCAAGTTAATCCGTCATGAATTCGTAGCAATTCTGCAGACGCCCCTGCCAGAAAAGGCGCAGTGACTCAGTGAGCCGCCTATTCCGGACGAGTCACTGTGGCATCGAAGCGACGAAATTTATCGGTGTCAGCCGGTGTGTGCGCACCGATCGGGCACGCAGTGGCTGGCTAAGTCTTGATCTTCGAATCGCAGGCCTGAATGGCTGCAATTCGTCGACGTTTGGCCGTGGGTGGAAGTTGGCCGAGGGGCCGTGATGGGTCGACCACCGCCGGACATGGAGCGGACCACCAGTGCGGTCTGGCGGGATTGGCATTTGCCCGCGGTCGATCCGGTGCGTTCGCCGTGGGCGCGGATTCGGCCAGTTTAGGGGCGTCGGCGGCTGCTATCGCGCAGGCATTCGAATGTCGTCTGCACCGAGGCGGCGGACGTCCGCGCGAATTCGTGTCCCGACGTTCGTTGGCCCCTTCAACTCGTCCTCGACGTCACATCTGTCCGGTTTGTGTCGTCCCCATCCCATGGGGGCGTCCCGCCGAACGCATTGACCAGGAAATCGATCATGACACGCACTCTGGCGCTCAGGTGTCGACGGCTCGGGTACATGGCGAGTATGTCGATCTCGGGCAGGCGATACTCCGGCAATACGTGAACGAGCGTGCCGGCCCGTACGTCGTTGCCGATCAGGAATGTGGGTTGCCAGATCACGCCTTGCCCGGCGAGCGCTGCGGCGCGCGCCGTATCGCCGTTATTCGTATGCATGTGACAGTCGACCTTCACCATGTGAGTCTTGCCGCCACCGTCGATCAGTTGCCACTCATCGCCGGTGGCTGCGTAGGTGTATCCGATGCAGCGATGTTGGACCAGGTCCGCTGGTGCTGCTGGCATTCCCGCGCGAGCCAGGTAGTCCGGCGACGCGCACAGAATGTTTTTCGATGTCGCCAGTTTGCGAGCTGCATGGTTGGAGGAACCGGCTCGTGAAATGCGGATGGCGAGATCGTAGCCTTCATCGACGATATCGACGACGCGGTCAATCAGCCCAACGTCGACTTCGATGCCGGGGTACTTCCGCATGAACTCCGGCCATAGCGGCGCCAGATACAGAATGCCGAAGCTCACGGGCGCATTGATGCGCAGACGCCCGCGGGGCTCGACCGATGCCGAGGACACCAGCCCTTCCGTCTCGGCGACATCGTCGAGAATGGACTTGCAGCGGGCGTACAGCGTCTCGCCGCCCTCGGTCAGAGAGAGCGTGCGTGACGTGCGATTCAGCAGGCGCGTGCCCAGGTGCGCTTCCAGCTCGTTCACATAGCGGGTCACGTTGGCGGGCGACGTGCCGAGCACATCCGCGGCGCGCGCAAAGCCGCCACGGCTTACCACCGTCACGAAAACCTCGAAGGCACGCAAACGGTCCATTCAGACCTCCCATCATTCACAAAAGCTGTTTGATACGACCATGTTTTCGGCCTTTCCACCATCGGGACTGAAGCCTATATTCCTCTCACGGGCCACGGCATAGGGCACTGGCCGGATACTCAGGAGAGAGTGCATGCAACGCTTGACCGGAAAAGTCGCTATCGTGACCGGTGCCAGTGCAGGCATCGGCCGCGCTACTGCGAAGCTGTTCGCGAAAGAGGGCGCCAAGGTGGTGCTTGCCGCCCGTCGCGCGGCGGAACTCGACACGCTCGTCGCGGAGATCGCTAGCGAAGGCGGCGAAGCCGCGTATCTCGCAGGCGACGTGCAATCCGAGGACTTCGCGAAGGCGCTGGTGGAACTTGCAGTCGGCCGTTTCGGCCGTCTGGACATCGCCTACAACAACGCCGGTACGCTGGGCGAAATGGGCCCGAGCACCGGCATTTCCGAAGCCGGTTGGAACGCCGCGCTGGCGACCAACCTGACCAGTGCGTTCCTCGGAGCGAAGCACCAGATACCCGAAATGCTGAAGCAAGGTGGCGGATCGATCATCTTCACGTCGACGTTTGTCGGTTATTCGTTCGCGTTTCCCGGCACTGCGGCCTATGCGGCGAGCAAGGCCGGACTGATCGGTTTGACGCAGGCGCTCGCCGCCGAGTACGGCGCGCAAGGTGTGCGCGTCAACGCGGTGTTGCCGGGCGCCGTGGACACGGAGATGTATCGCGACATGAACGACAGCGACGAATCGCAGGCGTTCGTCACCGGGCTGCATGCACTCAAGCGCGTCGCAAAGCCGGAAGAACTGGCGCGTTCGGTGCTGTATCTCGCGTCGGACGATTCGTCCTTCGTGACGGGCACCGCCTCACTGGTCGATGGTGGCGCATCGATTACCCGTACGTGAAACTCCGGGCGGCATCCGGCACTCAAGCCCCGATGCCGCCATCCTTACTTCATGCATAGAAAGGAAACCACTCATGGACTTGAATCTCACAGGCAAACTCGCACTGGTGAGCGGCAGCACAGCCGGCATCGGTTTCGCTATCGCCAGCACATTGGCGCAGGAAGGCGCTCGTGTGATCGTGAACGGCCGCTCGCAGTCATCCGTGGATGACGTGGTCGCACGACTGAAAGCCGAGACGGGCACCGACGTGCAGGGATTTGCGGGCGACCTCAGTACGGCCGCTTCAGCAGAAGAACTCGCACGGCGCTATCCGAACGTGGAAATTCTGGTGAACAACCTGGGCATCTTCGAGCCCAAGCCGTTTGAAGAGATTCCCGACGCGGACTGGCAGCGGTTCTTCGACGTCAACGTCTTGAGCGGGGTGCGTCTCGCTCGCCTGTTTCTGCCTGCAATGAAGAAGGCAAACTGGGGGCGTGTCATTTTCATTTCGAGCGAAAGCGGGGTGCAGATTCCAGCCGAAATGATCCACTACGGGATGACGAAAGCCGCTCAGCTTGCGGTCTCGCGCGGACTGGCCGAAGCGGTTGCGGGCACGGGCATTACGGTCAACAGCGTGCTGCCCGGGCCAACGAAATCGCGGGGAGTGGGTGATTTTGTGGAATCGCTTGCGAAGGCCGATGGTAAGTCGTTCGAAGCGTTCGAGAAGGAGTTCTTCGAGAAGGTGCGTCCCACATCGCTCATCAAGCGATTCGGTTCGCCGCAGGAAATCGCCTCGCTCGTGGCCTATGTCGCCAGTCCGCTTTCGTCGGCCACGACGGGAGCTGCGTTGCGAGCCGACGGCGGGGTTATCAAGAGCGCTTTCTAGATCCACGCCAGCAGTGGGCCGTGCTCTGTGCAAGGTTTCTCGATCAATATTCCGACGCAACGGGCCCGGCTGCTGCGCTTCCTTCGTGAGCCACCTGACGATCGGCCATCGGCCGGGCCCGATCTGCATTCTCGCCCTGGCGTGGCTTTTGGTTACCTGTTGGCAGCTCTATGAAGTCGGGTAGCTCGTTGGACTCGAATCACATTCATCGGTAAAGCCGAGCTCGACGACTGTTGCAAGCATCATGGCAGCCGCGTTGGCTGGAGGCGGCTCGACCTTTGAGGGGCGGTAGATCGCATCGCCCGCGGCGATGCTCTGTCCGCTCAAGGCGCATGTACCCGATCGTCTGGCTGTCGCCAGGCGCCAAACCTGTTCGCCATACTTGCACCCTCGGGGATCGCTCCACGATACGGTGGCCGTTCGTGGACTGGGTCGATCAAGCAGCGCGATCGCAACGTCTTCATTCTTGACCGGCAAACCGCTTGATCCGTGCGAATCGACTATATGCCTGACTCGCGCGATCAATTGATGCGCGCATCCCGCATCGAGTTGGCCGACAGTGCGCTGCCATGCCATGTCGGCGCTCACGCATTGATCCATGACAGTACTCCCGTCAAAAGTGGGGTGGCGTTCAGCTCATTCGTATCTTCGGCTGAACGAGGCCATTGATCCGCTCGGCGGTCCACAGCATCATGGCCTTGCCGAACCCGTGCAGAGCCTGCTGATGTTGCCGGTAGAGCATGGCGTGGCTGATCTGCGCGAAACGTCCCTTGATGAACCCGCCACGGAAGAATCCGAACTGCCCGAGCGTTCCAAATGCGTTGTAGTCGCTCAGCGACACCAGCGCGCCGAAGTCGTGAAATGCAAAGTCGGGCAATGAGCCGCCGCCGAGCCAGCCCGGCAAGTGCCTGGCGAGATGTTGCGCCTGTTGCGTGGCGACTTGCGCCGTGGGTGCCAGAGCACGTTCATTGCCGGCGAGCGTCAACGTCGCGCAGTCGCCGAGGGCGAATATTGTGTCGTCGTCCTGCGTCTGCAGGCTTGGCCTGACGATGATCTGATTGGAACGATTGGTCTCGATCCCATCCAGTTTGCTTAGAAAATCAGGCGCCTTGACGCCTGCCGCCCATACCATCAAATCCGCCGGCTGCTGGCTGCCATCGCCCAACCGGAGTGCATCGGGTTCGGCGGCGGTCACTCGCGTGTCCGTTCGAACCGTGAAACCGATCTGCCGTAACTGTGCCTCGCTGGACGCCGACACCGCCGGCGGAAACCCCGCCAGTACGCGCGGTGCGCTTTCATAAAGGGTGAGTTTCAGACGCGAGCGGATGCTGGGGTCGCCGTAACTGGACGCCACTTCGAGCAAGCGGCTCAATTCGGCGGCCAGCTCGACGCCGGTCGCTCCCGCGCCGACGATAGACACGCGCAACGGGCTATTCCTCACAACGCTCTGAAATATGCGGATTCGCAATGCTTCGTTGAAGACTTCAGCCTGTGCCTGGCTGTCAATGAAATGGCAATGGTCGAGTATGCCCGGGGTGCCGAAGTCGTTGGCGCGACTACCTAACGCAAGTATCAGTACATCGTATTCGACCGTGCGCGGGCCGATCACAACTTCACCGCCCTTCGAACGCAACGCGGCCAGCCTGACGATGCGCGCATTGCGGTCCAGGCCCTCCATTTCGCCCGGCTGATAGCTGAAGCCGTGGTCGCGGGCGTGCGCGAGATAGATGATCTGCTGTTGCTGGATATCGCGCGTGCCTGCCGCGATCGTGTGCAGCATGGGCTTCCACACATGGGTTGCGCTTTTGTCGATCAACGTGACTTGAGCGCGGCCGCTGCGGCCAAGCGTGTCGCCCAGTCTGGTCGCGAGCAGAAGTCCAGCGATGCCGCCGCCGACGATGACGATCCGGGTGGTCTGGCGCATAATCAGATATTCTACGAGTGATGAATTAAAGTGCGATAGTAAGGTTTCGACAGGTTCATGTCAAACCGGTGCCGCGGCTATTCGCGGTGCGACACCCGCTAAAATTCGTAGCTTTCCCTGAACACGAACTTCCATCGCCGATGAAACACCCTGACCATCCTGCCCAGTGCACCGAGGCGACTCCCACGCCGCGCCGGTCGCGTGGCCGTCCAGCGTGCCGCGACGCGGGCGGCGCCGACGCATTGCTTCGCAGCGCCCGAGGGGCGTTCGCGAGGAGCGGCTATGAGGCGACGAGCGTGCGCGAAATCGCCAGGGCGTCGGGTGTCGATCCGGCGCTGGTCGCGCATCACTACGGCTCGAAGGAAGCGCTGTGGATCGCCGTGGTGGACCAGATTGCCGACGAAGCGGCTCCCATGGTCGCGAAGGCTACCGCCTTGCGGGAGACGTCGGGTCTCGGACCGCGAGCGCGTGTCGAGGCCGCCGTGTCGATTCTGATCGACCAGGTGTTTCTCACGCCGGACGTCGGCATGTTTTTTTCGACTGCCGCAACCGAAACGGGAGAGCGCCTTGACCTGCTGATCGAGCGGGTGGTGCGGCCGTTTCATGACGTGTTCGTGCCGTTGCTGATCGATGCTATCGACGCAGGTGAGATTCCGCGGCAGGATCCCCACATCATGTTCATGATGCTCGCCAATGGCATCAGCAAAACCGTCGCCTATAGCCATGTGCTGAGTCCGTTCACTTCCTTACCGCGGCGCGCCAGGGAATTCAAACGTGCTGTTCTGACGACTGCGTTAGCCATGCTCGGCTGAACCGCCACGACCCGAACGCCGCTCTCGCCAATCCGCCGCAAAGCGGTCCTTTAGATGGTGTCGGTGAGCGACCGGGTCGGGTAGGTTTGATGCGTACGCCGTCGGCCTGGTCGGCCAACATCGGCTATTCGCGCTCGGGCTTCAATGGACGTTCGAGTGGCCGTTACGCTCGGAAACTAGCCTTCGCGAACGGTTACCTGACCAGGCTGTTGGAACGTAATTTTGAAATTTTCCGGCGTTCTACCATCATCATCACCTGGCATTGGGTCGGAGCGCTTTACACCCCCAGTGATGGAAGCGACTGACGATGAGACCCCCGCCAAGATACCTTGGAACAAGGGCAAGCTCACGGACCAGAAGCCGCCGCTGAAACTCGGCGAAATGTCCGGAAACCGTGGTTCATCGGTCGAACTTGATCAAGTCCTTGAAGATCAGTTGCCCCCAGCTATTTCCGCGCGCATGCACAAGCAGGCCGCCTTCAGAGAGCCCGCCAAGTTTGATTGGCGCGAAACCGAGTTTTTCCGCAAGCGCGCCAACCTCCGCTGCGGCTCGGTCATCGCCGCTCGCCAGAAACACGACTCTCCTGCCACCGTGTACGGCCGGGTCCTGGTCGAGGACGGCAGCGACCAGATGGTTGAAGCCTTTCACCAGATTGGCGCCGGTGAACGCCTTCGCGACGACTGCAGAGGATGGAAGACCGTCCAGTTCCTCAAGCGGGGCTTGCGTGTTCATTGCGTCGACAATGATCTTTCCCTTCCAGTCGGGCAGCGCCTTTGCGACCTCCGGGTGCGATTCGAAACGGACAGCCAGAAAGATGATCTCGGCGTTGACGGCTTCCGACAGGGTTGTGGGAATGATAGTGGGCCCGATCACGGCCGCATGGGATGCAAAGCTCGCCGGGTCACGCGTGGTTGCAACGGATACTTCGATGCCGTTGCGGGCAAACGTCCTGGCCAGAGCCTGGCCGATCTTGCCGAAGCCGATGATTGCGTAGCTCATGAGATTCTCCTTCGGTTTTTCGGCAGGGTCAGAGCTTGTAGCCGCCGCTCGCTTCAATCGTCTGGGCGGTTACCCAATGACCATCGTCGGAGGCCAGGAACGCCACGACGGCAGCGATTTCTGAAGGTTCGCCGAAGCGTCCCAGCGCGATTTCGGCCTCGGCTGCCTTCACGAGTTCGGGATTCTCCCGGAAGGCGGCGTTCGCGTCCGTTCGCGTGTAACCCGGCGCTACACTGTTCGCAGTAATTCCGCGCGGCCCCAGCTCGGCCGCGAGCGCGTGGGTCAGGTTGTTGATGGCCGCTTTGGCCATCGAGTAGACGGGTGCTGCCGTCACGGGCTTCGTGGCGGCAGCGGAAGAGATGTTGATGATGCGTCCGCCATCGGCGAGACGATCCAGAGCGGCCTGAACGATGAAGAAAGGTGCGCGGGCGTAGACCGCCATCAGGGTGTCCCAACTGTCCGGTGTCGCGTCCTTGAAGCCAACCCAGCCGGAATTGCCTGCGTTGTTGACCAGAATGTCGAGGGCTTTGCTTCCGTTGCGCCGGGTGAATTCCTCGTCGAGTCTCTCGAACAAGGCCGGGACGCTCGCCGGATCAACGAGATCTGCATGGACCGCGAACGCAGTGCCTCCGGCTTTCTCGATGGCCGCGACCGCCTCGTCTGCTCCGGATTTGTTGGCGTTGTAGCTCAGCGCCACTGTCGCACCGTCCTTGGCAAGACGTTCGGCGATGGCACGGCCAATGCCACGCGATGCCCCGGTAACGAGAGCGGTTTTGCCCTTTAATGATTGTGTCATTTGATTTTTCTCCTCAGAGTTGCGCCAGACCGCCGTCGACGGCGACCTCGCTGGCGGTCATGAAGCTGCTGTCCGATGACGCGAGAAAGGCGGCCACGGCCCCGATTTCCGCCGGATCGGCCATGCGCTGAAGCGGATTCATCGAGGCGAAGACCTTCTGGCCTTCCTCGCCTAGCGCTGCCTTCGCGAGTTCGGTCGCGGTCGGCCCGGGCGACAGCACGTTGACCCGGATGCCGGTGCCCTTCAGGTCCTCCGCCCAGGTACGGGCGAGGTTGCGCACGGCCGCCTTGCTCGCGCTGTAGGCGCTGAATCCCGGGGCACCCGTGGTGCCCGCGCTCGATCCGGTCAGGATGATCGAACCGCCCTGGCCCATGAGCGGCATCGCCTTCTGGACCGTGAAGACCGTTCCCTTCACGTTGGTGTCGAAGGTCTCGTCAAGGTGCTCGGGGGTGATCTGGCCCAGCGGAAGCGGGCTTCCCGTCCCGGCATTGGCGAAGACGATGTCCAGGGTTCCGCGCTCGGCCCTCACCGCCGCGTAGAGTCGGTCGAGGTCGGCCAGATCGGTGACCGAGCCCTTCACTGCGCGGGCATGGGGCCCGAGGGCGGCCACAGCGGCGTCGAGCGCTTCCTGCCGCCGGCCGAAGATGAAGACGAACGCGCCCTCATCGATGAAGCGCTTAGCTGCGGCGCGGCCGATGCCGGTAGCGCCACCGGTGATCACGGCGGTCTTTCCATTCAGTCTGTTCATGTCATGCATCCTTTGAAACAAAAGCGACACCACCATTCTGAAGCTCTTGATTCATGAAGCCAATTGACCGAATATCTATAAGTGCCATCTACTTTCTAGATATCTGTGCTAGATAACGTCACCATCAATCAACTTCGGGCGTTCGTCGCCGTGTGCGACGAGGGAAGCTTTTCCGGGGCAGCACGGCGGCTGAGGCGTGCACAGTCAGCGATCAGTCATGCGATCAGCGCGCTCGAGAGTGCCTTCGACGTGGTGCTGTTCGAGCGCAACACTCGCAAAGCGACGCTGACGGCCGCTGGCCGCAGCCTCCTGCCTGATGCTCGAGGTGTGATCTCGCGCACCGAGGAAATGAAGATGCGCGCGGTTGCCATTGCTGAAGCTGGAGTCCCACAGGTCTCGGTTGCCGTGGATACCTACTTTCCGCGTGCGCACCTGATCGAATGCCTGCGCACCCTGCAGGCGGACTTTCCAACGGTGGCGATCAATCTGCGCATGACGACCATGCAAGACGGCGAGCGTTTGGTTTTCGAAGGCATCTGCGCGTTGGCGGTGACGATCACGGACGTGCCGGAGCTGAGCCCCGGCACCATAGAAAGGCAGCATCTATGTGACGCGCAAATGGTGACCGTTTGTGCGCCGTCGCATCCGCTGGCCGCAATCCCGGGGCCGATCCCGCGGGAGGAATTTGGCCGGCACATCCAGCTCGTCGTAACCGACAATCAGCCCGATGCGGAAAAGACACAACAGGGGGTCGCCAGTGAACGCCAGTGGCGGGTGAATGACCTCGGCGCGAAGCACGATCTGCTCAGGGGAAGCTTATGCTGGGGGCACATGCCGCATCACATGGTCGTGGAAGACCTCGCGAAGGGAACGCTTGTCGAACTCCAACGGCGCGCATGGCACATGCGGCCCCTCACGTTCATGATCTCGCAGCGGCGCGGGTACTCGTTTTCCGAATGTGAGGCACGGCTGGTCGAGCTCCTTGGCAATCGTCGGCCCTTCTCAAAGGATGGGAAGGCCAAGGCCAGCGTAACGCGCGGTCGCTGATGGGTTGCTCCGCGACGTGGCGGTGCAAACCGTGTGTGAGCATCGGCCACGTTCGGTCAACTCCTGCCATTCGCCGATGCCCGCCTGCAGACGCTTCCGCGAACGATTATCCAGCCGCCTGCGCGATAAGCCACGCCCCCGAGAAGGCTCCCTACAAGTACCGGCAACGGGAAGCGCGACAACCCCGGCCAGCTTGACGTGGGCGAAAGCATGAAAGCCGTCGAAGTGTCGTTCAGCCTCCCTATCCCGATAATCTGTCCGCTGGCGTTGATATCGGACGCATCCTGCAGATGCCATCCAGGATCGGAAATCAGCGTGTCCAGAAGCGTCGTCGTGCTGTTTTGATAGAGGAAGGCTCCAAATGAAAGCCACCGCCAGCAGTCCCAGAAAGACTATGTTGTTCTGATCGAAGGGATAGCGGTCGGGACAGTAAAAACTAGTCCGAGACTGTACCAATTGCGACGAATCAATTTCAAACTGACGTCCCTCTGCAGAGTGAAGGCGTTCGCGGCACACAGGCTTCACCCCATCGGCTTCGTACCAATCCACCACCCGTGGAGAAAATACGCGAACGCAATCCAGGCGACGACGCCGACAACGACAGGAATCAAGTCGCGTGAGAGGCCTCCATCGGGATAGTAGACAATACCTTCGACACGATCGCGCCGTCGCGCAGCCGCGAAATCGAACAGCCCCCAAACGAGAAACGCGCCGAACAGCAAGACCGCGTTCAGCGTCCCGTTTGCCAGCAGATGAGCCAATGCCCACAGCACGGCACTGATCGTCATTGGATGCTTGACCAGCGCCTCGAAGTGATTGCCCCGGACATACGCAGCCGGAAAGAGGATGAATGCCACGAGAGTAAGCACGCTTGCAAAATGCGGCGCCCATGCTGGCGGCGACCACAGCATGACTGGCTCACGCCGTGCAATCCCGTATCCCCAGATAATCAACGCCAGTCCGATTATCGACACGACGGAATACGCCGCCTTCCAGCCCATCTCGCCCATTCGGGCGATCCGCGCCTTGCGCCATTCTTCCGCGAAAATCCGGACCGAATGCGAACCAAGGAATATCAGTAGACCCAGGATCAATACCGACATGACGGGCTCCTCGCAACGGATGTCGATAGAGGTCGACAGATGGCCACGATTGTCCCGCATGATGCCGGCTGTGCCAACATGGGCGCGGACACTCGTGCGACCCCCATCGCCACTATTTGCGGTATTGGCCGATCGCGTCGGAGACACGCGGACTTTGGGCCGGGTCGCTGGTTCCGGTCGAGTAGGCAAGGAACGCAGTACGGGCGCAAGCGGCTATGTCGACGAACCGCTGCTTGAATGGATTCCGCCGTATTTCGAGGCCGCCTCGATCGTGGATCGGGCTTCGTTCGCAGGCGTCCTTGGCTGCATGCTCCGGAACCTGGATGCCGATCGCCAGCAATCATGTTGGCAGTCTTGGCTGTCGCGCTACTGGAAGAACCGTATCGCCGGCGCCCGGCTTCGCTGGACCCCGCGGAGATCAACGAAATGCTCGACTGGGTGCCGCATCAGACGCAGGGGTTCGAGAAAGCCATTTCCGTGGCCGTTGCAATGGCACGGACATCGATCGAGCACTCGGCTGCCAGAGGCGAAGGAGCATCTTGTCGACGGTGCATCAATGGATCGGGCCGCGATCAACCCACTCTTCGTTCGGCACGTTTCGACCGCAATTAGGCGGGACCATTCGTCGGCATTGCAACGCACGATGCACAATTGATCGATCCTCTGACCAATTGGCTGCAGCGCGAACAAATCGACAGGTCACGATTCGAGTTCGAGATGTTGCTGGGGGTGTGTGAACCGCTGCGTGACGCTCTGCATGCGCAAGGATTTAACGTTCGCGTCTCCGTGCCGCACGGGCATGACTGGTATGGCTACAGCACTCGGCGAATCAAAGAAAATCCACGTATTGCGGGATATATCCTGTCGGCGATGATACGTAGCCATCGGACTCGCCAGCAGTTACAGCGCGAGCGGTGGATCGGGACCGAGCAGATCGTTGCCGCGGACCGCGTCATGTATTCCACTTTCCGAGTGTAGATAAGAGTGAGATGAATTGAGAGGGTTTACCCTGAACGCAATCGCAAGCGTTACTTTTGCAAGGCGATTGTCGTCAGAAGTCGCTAGGTGACCCAGCAGCGTGCAACCCGGCAGCGCGGCGACTCGGCATCTAAGCCATTGTTTTTTCAGGGGTGTGCCCTGTCGCGGAATCCCCGACGCGGGTCGCGAGTTCAACCTTAAGTGAACCAGGTTCAAAGTTGAGTGAATCTCGACACTCGACATGAGTCCCGCCAACGCCGCGCCAACCTTCTTGAATTTGTCACCACGCATCCATATAATTAGCACTCGCTGCACGAGAGTGCTAACAACATCGCCGGTTGGCTCGGCCAATCGGGTTTTCTCAGCGTTCTTCAGTCTCAATCAAGAGAGGAGTATGTATGAACCTTCGTCCTTTGCATGATCGCGTGATCGTCAAACGTCTGGATCAAGAAACCAAGACCGCGTCGGGCATCGTGATCCCCGAAGCCGCAGCGGAAAAGCCGGATCAAGGCGAAATCCTCGCAGTCGGCCCGGGCAAGCGTGACGACAAAGGCGCACAAGTCGCGCTCGACGTGAAGGTTGGCGACCGTGTCCTGTTCGGCAAGTATGCAGGTCAGACCGTCAAGGTCGACGGCAACGAACTGCTCGTGATGCGCGAAGAAGACATCATGGCCGTGGTGCAGAAGTAAGCGCAAATCCGCTACTTTTCCCGGTCATATCCAAAGATTTCAAGGAGTTAGAAGATGGCAGCTAAAGACGTCGTATTCGGTGATTCCGCCCGTGCCAAGATGGTTGAAGGCGTGAACATTCTCGCGAACGCTGTGAAGGTCACGCTGGGTCCGAAGGGCCGCAACGTTGTCCTGGAACGCAGCTTCGGCGGCCCGACGGTCACCAAGGACGGTGTGTCGGTCGCAAAAGAGATCGAACTGAAAGACAAGCTCCAGAACATGGGCGCGCAAATGGTCAAGGAAGTTGCTTCCAAGACCAGCGACAACGCAGGTGACGGCACCACGACCGCAACGGTTCTGGCTCAGTCGATCGTCCGTGAAGGCATGAAGTACGTCGCATCGGGCATGAACCCGATGGACCTGAAGCGCGGTATCGACAAGGCTGTTGCAGCTGCGATCGAAGAACTGCGCAAGATCAGCAAGCCGTGCACGACCAACAAGGAAATCGCTCAGGTCGGCGCGATCTCGGCGAACAGCGATTCGTCGATCGGCGACCGTATCGCTGAAGCGATGGACAAGGTCGGCAAGGAAGGCGTCATCACCGTCGAAGACGGCAAGTCGTTGCAAGACGAGCTGGACGTTGTCGAAGGTATGCAATTCGACCGCGGCTACCTGTCGCCGTACTTCATCAACAACCCGGACAAGCAAGTTGCTGTGCTCGACAACCCGTTCGTGCTGTTGCACGACAAGAAGGTGTCGAACATCCGTGATCTGCTGCCGGTACTTGAGCAAGTCGCGAAGGCTGGCCGTCCGCTGCTGATCATCGCCGAAGACGTCGAAGGCGAAGCACTGGCAACGCTGGTGGTGAACAACATCCGCGGCATTTTGAAGACCGTTGCTGTGAAGGCTCCGGGCTTCGGCGATCGTCGTAAGGCAATGCTGGAAGACATCGCGATCCTGACCGGCGGTCAGGTCATCGCTGAAGAAACCGGCCTGACGCTCGAGAAGGCAACGCTGGCTGAACTGGGCCAGGCAAAGCGTATCGAAGTGGGCAAGGAAAACACGACGATCATCGACGGCGCTGGCGAAGCTGCCAACATCGAAGCACGTGTGAAGCAAGTTCGCACGCAAATCGAAGAAGCAACGTCGGACTACGACCGTGAAAAGCTGCAAGAGCGCGTGGCCAAGCTGGCAGGCGGTGTTGCGGTGATCAAGGTCGGCGCTGCGACCGAAGTCGAAATGAAGGAAAAGAAGGCACGTGTCGAAGACGCACTGCACGCAACGCGCGCAGCTGTGGAAGAAGGCATCGTGGCTGGCGGCGGCGTTGCGCTGATCCGTGCACGTACGGCAATCGCCGGCCTGAAGGGCGCTAACGCCGATCAGGACGCAGGTATCAAGATCGTGCTGCGCGCGATGGAAGAGCCGCTGCGCCAGATCGTCACGAACGGTGGCGAAGAAGCGAGCGTCGTGGTGGCAGCTGTTGCTGCTGGCCAGGGCAACTACGGCTACAACGCGGCAACCGGCGAGTATGTCGACCTGGTTGACGCAGGTGTCGTGGATCCGACGAAGGTGACGCGCACGGCGCTGCAAAACGCAGCATCGGTCGCTGGCCTCCTGCTGACGACCGACGCAGCTGTTTGCGAACTGCCGAAGGAAGATGCACCGATGCCTGGCGGCATGCCCGGTGGCATGGGCGGCATGGGCATGGACATGTAATTCCGCTTGGGCCTCCTTGCGAGGCCCGGTTGGAAGCGCATGGGGAAGTACGCCGCAAGGCGTGCTTCTCAAAAGAAAAAACCCGCAGAAATGCGGGTTTTTTCTTTTGAGCGCAGTGAAAGAGAGGGTGGCGGGCTTGCGATGTTACGCGCCGGCTTCCTGGCCCGCCGTCGCCAGCGAGTGCTCGCGCAAGTGGGCAAATATGCGGGCGACGCTTTCTCCTGGCGTCAGCGCGGCCGTATCGATGCGAAGCTCGGGGTCGTCGGGGGTTTCATAAGGGGCCGACACGCCGGTAAACGAACTGATTTCGCCGGACAAGGCTTTCGCGTAGAGGCCTTTCGGATCGCGACGTGCGCACGTATCGAGCGGCGCGGAGAGATAGGTTTCGATAAATTTGTCTCGCCCGATAATGTCGCGCGCCATCGTCCGGTCTTCCCGCATCGGCGAGATGAGGGCGGCGATGACAATGAGGCCCGCGTCGTTCATCAGTTGGGCGACATGCGCTACGCGGCGGATATTTTCATGTCGATCTTTCCTGTCAAAGCCGAGATCGCGAGCCAGGCCGTGGCGGACGTTGTCGCCGTCGAGCACGTAGCACGCATGGCCCAAGCCGACGAGTTGCCGTTCCAGTTCAAAGGCGATCGTGGATTTGCCCGCTCCGGAGAGACCGGTGAGCCAGACGGTGACCGGTCTTTGACGAAAGATGCGCATCCGGTCCTGAGTGCCGATTGCGCCGTGGCAACGTTGCACGAAAGTGGGGGACTGTTCCATGGTGAGTTCCTCGGCGCTCAGGCGCAGTGCCAGCCTTGCCGCCAGATTCCCGCGTTGTTCAGGCTCTCTGGCGAATTGGCGATTGCAACGTGAAAGCCGCCCAGAACATGGGCCGGCAGCGGAATGGAGAATCCGCTGTGGGCGCTCGGGTAGCCTGCGCCAGCCACGTCGGGGCGCGGCTCGCCGCTCCAGCCTCTCGCGACGACCTCGTCGCCCACCCGAACCTCGAGCGGCACTTTTTCTTCTGGCCGGCTGAGATTGACGGCCCAGCCCGTCACCGCGCCGTCGCCAACCGTGTCGACAAAGCCTTCGAACATGTCCGCGAGAACGGGCTGGCGGCTTTGCGCGAACTCCAGATAGGCATTGATCGGTGCGAGATCGAATCGGCGGATAACGCTCTCGACTTTGGCGAGGAACGCTTCGTCAAAGCCGAAAACCGTCGAACTGTAGATGTGCGGGTTTTCAAGCTGATTGATTTCCTTCTGAATGACGTGGACCAGTTCCAGCGCATTAGAAAAGACGGGACCCGCATTATCCACCTGGGTTTTGATCAGCCGTTTGGCGTCGTGAAAGAGTTCGTAATCGAGGCGATTGTCGTCCAGAAACTTTTGTCTGGCTGCATCGCTTAAAGGACTGTCGCCTTTCGGCGTGCCGATCGTTCTATTGGCTTCGAAATAGAACGGCAATTTCAATCCGCTCATGCCGGCGAGCCGAAGTAAAAATTCGCTCATGTTCTCGCAGAGGCCGACCGTGCCGATATGCTGGCGTAGATGGCTTTGCGCGAGGGCAAGGCTGCTTTGGTTGAGCGAGGAGTGACCGCTCAGCATCTGGACAAACAGATTTTTGCCCGCAAGCGATTCACCGACCCATTCGTCGAGGGACATCGCGCCTTGCTGAACGAGGGCCTCGGGCGTCGACACGCTCACGCCCCGCTTGACCTCCCCGTTCTTGCCGCTCGCGGCATACCAGTAATGCGATATCTGGCGCGCGAGCGGGTCGCGCAGAATGGTGCAGTAGCGCACCGGATGCTTGATTGTCCGGTGTATGCCATACGGGTGATGGCCGCCGCCGATGCCGCTTACCAGCAGTTTGGCGCGGCAGCTTGCCCAACCTTCCCGATCCCATACGAAATTCGCGAACCGGTCTTTACCCATATTCAGATCGAAAAATGAAATGACGGTGGAGCCGCCGCTTTTCGGAGGATGGATGAAAAAAATCGGAAAGGGCATATGGAGACATATGTCAAGTTCGTGAATGGTCAAGTCTAGCGTGGCGTCTGGCACCACGTTGTAACGTTTAATTACGCGATGCGGCGGTCGGTAATGCTGTGCAAGCAGAATTTATGCTAGATCAATAAAATGGAACCGGGAATAAAAAAACCCGCACAAATGCGGGTTTGATATACATGCGGTGTTCACCGCGGGGCAACAGTCAACGAGTCAGTGCCGCGCTTCGCCCGGCGCAGCGTCCTTGCCAGAGGTCGGTGGCGCTTCGTCGTCGCTGCTGCGCGCCCAGAAGAAACGGTCCGGCATATACGCGCCCATGCCCGGCCGAAACGCATTGCGCACCGCCTGATACAGGTACTCCTGTGCCTCGCGCACTGCTTCCGCAGGTTCCTGGCCATTGGCCAGCAGCGCGGCGATCGCCGACCCGAGCGTATCCGTCAGGCCCATGATCCGATGGCTGCCACGGTCCCACATGTCCTGGCGCAACTGGCCGTCTTCGCTGAAAAGCGTATTGACGAGCCGATGCGTGCCGGTTTCCGTCGACAGAATATATTCGCAGCCCTGCGACAGCAGATGCGAGATCGCGGCGTCCAGACTCGGCGCTTCCGCGTCGCCATCCGGCTGGGCGAGCGCGAGGAGCGTGGCCGAATCGGCGACCAGCAGGGTGGTTTGCGGCGCGAGCAGATCGGCAATTGCTTCGCGCAGTTCGTCGGCGGCGAGCACGTGTTCGTCGTCGAGCGTGAAGTCGGGGGCGAGAATCAGCGGAATGTCGTCGTAATCGGCGACGACTTCGGCAATCGCGCTCACCACTTCCGCGCGCGTGCAGGCGCCGACCTTGAACGCGGCGATAGGCATGTCTTCGAGCAGCATCCGCGCCTGGGTCGCGACGACTTCGGGGTCGAGTCCGGTGACTTCGTCGCAGCTCGCCGAGTCGCGCACGGTGTAGCCCGTGAGCACGGAAACGCCGTGGCAGCCCATGCTGGCAAGGGTCATCAGGTCGGCTTGCAGGCCTGAGCCGCCGGTGGGGTCGGAAAGGCCGAAGGTGAGGACGATCGGAGGCGTGTCGCTGGGCATGAAGATTGACAAAGAGGTGCAGGATTTTGGCGCGGGAGGTGCGCAATCGGCTCAATTATGCGGCCTAATCCGTTGCGGGGGCGTTTTTTTGCATGCGTGAGCTGGTTCTCGTCAGGGGGCGGCGGCTCGTGTGGCGGTACGCCGCGAGTGCGTTGCAGCGGGCACGCACAACACGGGAGCCGTGCCGCCGCAGGTGGCCAGTGCGCGTTTCTGATTGCTAGGCATTGGGGCGGCAACACGGTACCATCATGGCTCCCGTTTCCACGGACTCTACGACGCGACACAAGAATGGAATATCAAAGCTGGATGTGCCTGATTTGCGGCTGGATTTACGACGAAGAAGCCGGTTTGCCGGACGAAGGCATTGCGCCGGGCACGCGCTGGGAGGACGTTCCCATCAACTGGACCTGCCCGGAATGCGGCGCGCGCAAAGAAGACTTCGAGATGGTCCAGATCTGAAATCCGTCGGGTAGCCGTTATTGGCCGGCTGCAGCCCGGAGCCTATTGCACGCGAGCGGCAGCTGCCCACGTGCCCGCTGCGCCGCCGGCGCCCGAAGTGCTGCCCCACCGCGTCGGCGCGGAACGTCGTCGACTGTGCCGTGTCGCAACGGTAGTCTGTCATTGTCCTGTCGCCGGTTCGCGCGTTAGCCAATCAGTCTGCGTGCAGCGTGAAGCGGCGGCCCGTCAGCTTCCTGTCGCCTGCCCATGACTCTTCGATCCGCTGCACCCGTTTCCTTCGACGCTTTCCCCAATCCGCGCGGCGGCGCCGTTCGGCCCGCGGAGCTGGCGCTAGCCGAGGCGTCGTTGGCATTCGAACAGAATCACGAGAGCGCGTCGGCGTTGCTGCGTGCGTCGCACGCGCTGCGCACAGCCGGCTGGCTCAGCGCACAGCGTTTCGCGGATGCGCTGGTGCGACTTTCGCCGCTCACAGCGGGCGATCCGTCGGACGCACACAGCGCGCGGCCTGTCTTCGGCGCGGCATTGCGCGACTTTCGCGCCGCGCTCGAGCGCCACAATCTGCGCGAGCTGTCCTGCTCACCCAAGCTGTTCGATCATTACCGCGCGCTGTGTGCGCATCTGTCCGAGCACACGCCCGGTTCCACCGTTGCTTTCGAAGATCTCGCGCTGAGCGCGCGTCCAGTGCCGCCGGCGTCGCTGCATGCGCAGTCTGTCGACCAGTTGGCTCACCTGCGCGCGCGTTATGAGCGCGCGCTGCTGCCGGTGCTGCGCTCGCAGGCCGACACCGGCAGCGCGGCGGCGCTGGCCGTCACCAACGCGGCCCTCGACGAACTGGATGCCGTCTTCACCGAGCTTGCCGGCCCAGACCCCTACGATTTCTGGCGTCTTGCCAAAGCCTGCGCGAAGGCCCTGCGGGTCGGCGGCCACGCGACCGGCGAAACCGAGGCGCGGCGCTTCTACGCGCGCTGCAATCTGGCGCTGGCCGATCACGCGCGCGGCGTCGAGCGCGCGCCGCACTCGCTGGTGCGCGCGACCCTGGCGCTCTTGTGGCGTGACTACGCCTTGTTCGGCGCCGCGGCGGAAGATGCCGATCAGGTCGAGGTCTTGCACGACTACGGCCTGACCGTCGACTGGCACGTGGCGGGCACCCAGTCGTCGGAAATGCTCTGGGAGGCGGGCGCGGTCGAGGCGCAGTCGATCAGCGCGACGCGCGTCTCGCTGACCCGCGATCTGGGCGTGCTGACGGTCAACGCAAACGCCTACGAAGATTTCCTGCAGACGGCGGATGGGTCGATCGCCGCATTGACCGAGCACGCCCGCGCGGCTGATCAGCCGGAGAGAGCCGATCCCGGCGAAGCGCTGCAGGCGGGCGATGCCGCCTACCGGCTCGGCTCCGCCGCGTGCGCGCTGGGCCTCGGTCACGTGGCGCTGCTGGCCGATGCGCTCGGGCTTGCGTGGCGCCGGCGTGCGCACGCCGAGGTGTCGACGCCAGCGGTGCGCGCGCATGTGATCGTCGGCGCGCCGGCGGCCGGCACGCTCGAACAGGCGGCCGAAGCGCTGCGCGCGATGCTGCACAAGGTCGCCGCGGGCGTCGCGCCGCCGGGCGGCGGGCTCACGCAGACGACGCTCGCCACGCTGACGCGCGCGATCGAGCAGGGCGGCGGGTGAGTTGTGGTTTCGGGCGTTTCCCTGTCCCAGCCTCACCTCCCCGCGACCTCGCCACTGCGCGAGGCCGAAACCCCGCCCCGCCCCGTACCGCCCGCATGCCTCAACCACACCGTGGCCCGAGCCCGCGTGCGTGATAGAGTGCAACTTGATTCGTCGTCGATGGCTCGCGGCATGTTTCATGACACGTACCGCGGTTGCACGCTCAAAGCCCGCCATCCTGCATCGTCTTTGCTAAAATCCGAACTATGTCCAAGAGTACCGATCGCATCAATCTGACCAACCAGTTCCTGATCGCCATGCCGAACATGGCTGATCCGACGTTTTCAGGAACGGTGGTCTACCTTTGCGATCACAGCGAGCGCGGCGCGCTCGGCCTCGTGATCAACCGGCCGACCGACATCGACCTCGAAGCGCTCTTCAATCGCATCGACCTCAAGCTCGAAATCGAACCCCTTCTTCATGTACCCGTGTATTTCGGCGGCCCGGTGCAAACCGAGCGTGGCTTCGTGCTGCACGACCCGAAAGACGGCAACGCCTACACGTCGTCGATGTCGGTGCCGGGCGGTCTGGAAATGACCACCTCGAAAGACGTGCTCGAAGCCGTTGCGAGCGGCACCGGTCCGGAACGTTTCCTGCTCACGCTCGGCCACGCCGGCTGGGGCGCGGGTCAGCTCGAAGCAGAGATCTCGAAGAACGGCTGGCTGACGGTCGAAGCCGACCCGAAAATCGTCTTCGACGTGCCCGCCGAAGAGCGTCTCGAAGCCGCGCTCGCACTGCTCGGCATTTCGCTGTCGATGCTGTCCGGCGAGGCGGGCCACGCATGAGCGTGCCGGCCGGACGTGAGGCGACGCTGCTTGCGTTCGACTACGGTGAAAAACGCATCGGCGTGGCGGTCGGCAACTCGCTGACACGCAGCGCGCGCCCGCTCGTGATCGTGCAGAACCGCAGCCGTGAATACCGCTTTGAAGAAGTCGGCAAGCTGATCGCCGGGTGGCGGCCGGACGCGCTGGTGGTTGGCTTGCCGATGCACCCGGACGGCACGCCCCACGAAATGACCCAACTCGCCAAGCGCTTCGGCAATCAGCTGAACGGCCGCTTCAATCTGCCGGTAACGTGGATCGACGAGCGCTATTCGTCGGTCGAGGCGAAAGCGGAAATCCGCGCGGGCAAAGGCCGCGCCGATATGCTCGACGCCGAAGCCGCCAGCATCATCCTCCAGCAATATCTAGACGGACTTTCCGACGATCATGAGTTCCATTGACGCCGAAGCGCTTTATCGCGCGTTGCTCGACCAGATTCGCGCGGTCCATGGCGATCAGTCCGGCTTCGTGCTGGCCGGCATTTACAGCGGCGGCGCGTGGCTTGCCGAGCGGCTCGCGCGCGACCTGAACCTGCCGAGCTTCGGCGTGGTGAACGTTGCGCTGCATCGCGACGACTACGCGAAAAAAGGCCTGCATTCGCAGGCGAGCCCAACGTCGCTGCCGTTCCCGGTCGACGGCGCGCGCATCGTGCTGGTCGACGACGTGCTCTACACCGGCCGCACGATTCGCGCGGCGCTCAACGAGCTGTACGACTATGGCCGTCCGGCGTCGGTCGAGCTGGCGGTGCTCGCCGATCGCGGCGGACGCGAGTTGCCGGTGGCGGCGCGCTTTGTCGGCGGCGTGGTGAACGTGCCCGCCGACGCCACGCTCGTGCTGGCCCGCGCAGAGAACGGCGAAGCGGGCGCATCGCGTTTCACTTTTCACACCGAAGCACGCGTCGATTGAACCCGGCGCGACACAGCGGGCGGCGCCGCATCCGGCCGCGCATCGCGTCACGGATCGGGCAAACCACGCAAAAGAATTTGACGGCGGCCGTCGCCGCATGGCGCGCGAAGGCCGGCGCAAAATCGTCACACGCAGTCAGCATCGACATCGATCACGTTGAAGCCCGTATTTGAAGCAGGTACACCATGAACACCGCCACCCAGGCCCCGCAGGATTTCGCCGACAGCGCCAGTGAGCGCTTCCGCTATGGCTTCCTGAAGGGCAACCCGCAGCTCACGAAAAACGGCGAGCTCAAACATCTGTTGTCGATCGAAGGTTTGCCCAAGGCGATCGTCAACCAGATCCTTGATACCGCCGACCAGTTCGTCAGCGTGACCGACCGTGAAGTGAAGAAGGTGCCGCTGTTGCGCGGCAAGTCGGTGTTCAACCTGTTCTTCGAGAACTCGACCCGCACCCGCACCACCTTCGAAATTGCCGCGACGCGTCTGTCGGCGGACGTACTAAATCTGAACATCAATGCGTCGTCGACCAGCAAGGGCGAGTCGCTGCTCGATACGATCAACAACTTGTCGGCGATGCATGCCGACATGTTCGTCGTGCGCCATGCATCGAGCGGCGCGCCTTACCTGATCGCCCAGCACTGCGCGCCGCACGTGCACGTGATCAACGCCGGCGACGGCCGTCACGCACACCCGACCCAGGGTCTGCTCGACATGTACACGATCCGCCACTACAAGAAGGATTTCACGAAGCTGCGCGTGGCGATCGTCGGCGACATTCTGCATTCGCGGGTCGCGCGCTCGGACATCCACGCGCTGACCACGCTCGGCGTGCCGGAAGTGCGCGCGATCGGTCCGCGCACACTGCTGCCGGGCGGTCTCGAACAGATGGGCGTGCGAGTGTTCCACAATCTCGACGAAGGTCTGAAGGACGTCGACGTGATCATCATGCTGCGCTTGCAGAACGAGCGCATGAGTGGCGCGTTGCTGCCGTCGGCGCAGGAGTACTTCAAGAGCTGGGGCCTGACGCCGGAGCGTCTCGCGCTCGCCGCGCCCGACGCGATCGTGATGCACCCCGGTCCGATGAACCGCGGCGTCGAAATCGATTCGCAGGTGGCCGACGGTCCGCAATCAGTGATTCTGAATCAGGTGACTTTCGGTATCGCGGTGCGCATGGCGGTGATGGGCATCGTCGCGGGCAACCACGATTGAGTGCGCCCGGTTCGGGCGCTGCGCCGCAACAGGCGCGGCGGCATCGAGTCACACCGTTATCCCGGCATCCACACGCAGTACGACCCGCGCGTAACTCACGCGTGGTTTAGCTGAATACCAAGCTGAACATAAGGCAGCGCATGAAGATTCATATTCAAGGCGGCACGCTGATCGACCCGGCAGCGGGCACCGAACAGCAGCAAGACATTTTCATCGCGGCGGGCAAGATCGTCGCCATCGGCGAGGCGCCTGCCGACTTCCACGCGGCGAAGACGATCGACGCGAAGGGCCTGCACATCGCGCCGGGCCTCGTCGACCTGTCCGCGCGTTTGCGCGAGCCTGGCTACGAACACAAGGCGACGCTCGAATCCGAAATGGCCGCGGCGCTCGCGGGCGGCGTGACGAGCCTCGTCTGTCCGCCGGACACCGACCCGACCCTCGATGAACCGGGCCTTGTCGAGATGCTCAAGTTCCGCGCGCGCAATCTGAATCAGGCGCACGTGTACCCGCTCGGCGCGTTGACGGTCGGCTTGAAGGGGCAGGTCATCACGGAGATGGTCGAGCTGACCGAAGCAGGCTGCATCGGCTTCTCGCAGGCCGACGTGCCGGTGGTCGACACCCAGGTGCTGATGCGCGCGCTGCAATACGCGAAGACTTACGGCTACACCGTGTGGCTGCGTCCGGTGGACGCCTACCTCGGCAAGGGCGGTGTCGCCGCGAGCGGCGCGCTGGCGTCGCGGCTCGGGCTCTCGGGCGTGCCGGTATCGGCGGAAACGATCGCGCTGCACACCATCTTCGAACTGGTGCGCGTAACGGGCGCGCGCGTGCATCTGTCGCATGTGTCGTCGGCGGCGGGTATTGCGCTCATGCGCGCGGCGAAGGCCGAGGGCTTGCCGGTATCGTGCGACGTCACCGTGAA
>NZ_NPIH01000242.1:65140-139472 GCF_012275575.1 Paraburkholderia sp. SG-MS1
CCGCCTCGACCCGCCGCTGCGTCAGCAGCGCGATCGCGAAGCGATCCGCGCGGGTCTCGTCGACGGCACGATCGACGCGATCTGCTCGGACCACACGCCGGTCGACGATGACGAAAAGCTGCTGCCGTTCGCCGAAGCCACGCCGGGCGCAACCGGGCTGGAACTGTTCCTGTCACTGACGGTGAAATGGGCCGACGAAGCGGACGTGCCGCTCGCCAAGGCGCTGAACCGCATCACGGCGGCGCCGGCCGACGTGCTCGACCTGAACGCGGCCGGCCGCATCGCGGTGGGCGCGGTGGCCGACCTCTGCGTGTTCGACCGTCACGCGCATTGGCGCGTCGAGCCACGCGCATTGAAGAGCCAGGGGCACAACACGCCCTTCCTCGGTTACGAACTGCCGGCGCGCGTGCGGGCGACCATCGTATCCGGTCACCTCGCGTTCGAGCAGCGCTGATCGCCACGGCATCCTGTCCCTCATAGCACGCACGGCCATTGCCCAGTCACGGAACGCTCCGACCATGAAGCTCGCGTTACGCAAAGCCCGTCTGATCGCGCATCTGCTGCACGGTATGTGGACCGTGGCGACGCGCTTTCCCGGCGCCGGCGCTGAACGGCGTCACGCGCTCAATCGCGCGTGGTCGCTAAAGATGCTGCGCCTGTGCGGCATGCGGCTCGTCGTGCATAACGACAATGCACGGCTCGAGCGCGGCGCGCTGGTGGTCGCCAATCACATCTCGTGGATCGACATCTACGTGATCAATGCGTGGCGGCCCACGCCCTTCGTGTCGAAGGCGGAGATCCGGCAATGGCCGGTGGTCGGCTGGCTCGCGCAGCAACTGGATACGGTGTTCATCCAGCGCGAGAAGCGCAGCGACGCTAAGCGGATCATGCACGAGCTATCGGACCGTCTGAGCGCGGGCGAGCTCATGTGCGTGTTTCCCGAAGGCACCACGTCCGACGGACTCGCGCTGCTGCCGTTTCACGCGAATATGTTCCAGGCGGCGGTGTCGGCGGCGGCGCCCGTGCAGCCGCTGTGCATCATGTATGAAGACGCGCAGGGCCGGCAGTCCACCGCGCCCGCGTATATCGACGACCTGTCGCTAGCCGATTCGCTGAACCTGCTGTTGCGCGGCGGCCCGCTGACCGCGCACGTGTATGTGGGCGAGCCGCTCGCACCGGGCGCGGACCGGCGAGCCCTGGCCGCGCAAGCGGAAGCGATCATCGGCGAAACATTGCGGGAGATGCAGCGAGGCACCGCTAAAGCGGGAGCGGTCGTGGCGGAAGAGACCGCATTGTCCGCTGCGACGGGGGCGCTGATCGAGCCCGCCGACCGGTCGGGTCATTCGGCTTGATGTCTGGCTGGGTGCCGGCTTAAGCGCGCGGTTTGACGCCGGACCTCGCGACTTGCGCTGGCGGCTGCTTCGACGTTCTGTCCGGCGCTCCGGCCCATTCTCCGCGCACCAGCTCGCACAGGTCTAGTTGCCGCCGCCCGGCACGCGGCACGACTCGCAGTCGACCTGCGTCAGCGTGCGTTCCGCGGGATCTTGCGCAAGCCGCACCGCGGACAGTTTCTCACCCCACACGCAACCCGAATCGAGTCCGATCAGGTTCTCTCGCATCAGCAAACCGAGGGCGGCCCAATGGCCGAACACGACGGTGACGTCCGCGGTCTTGCGCGACGGCACGTCGAACCATGGCACGCAGCCCGACGGCGCGGAGTTCAAGGTGCCGCTGCTGCTGAAATCCATCGCGCCTTCCGCATTGCAGAAGCGGATGCGCGTCAACGCGCTGCACGTCACGCGCAAGCGGTCGATGCCCTTGAGGCCCGGCTTCCAGCGGTTGGGCTCATTGCCGTACAAACCGGCAAGCGTTTCCTTCCAGTTCGGCGCGCGCAATGCGCGTTGCAACTCGTCGGCGAGTTCGAGCGTCAAGTTCACGTCCCATTGCGGCAGGACGCCCGCATGCACCATCAGCATGCCGTTCTCGAAATAGGCGAGCGGGCGGTGGCGCACCCAGTCGAGCAGGTCGGCGGCGTCCGGTGCGGCGAGAATCTCGTCGATCGTGTCGCCTTTCTTCGACTTGCGAATCCCCGCCGACACGGACAGCAGATGCAGATCGTGATTGCCCAGCACCGGCACTGCGCGCTCGCCGAGCGCGATCACGTCGCGTAGCGTGGCGAGCGATTCGGAGCCCCGGTTGATCAGGTCGCCCGCGAACCACAGCGGCGTACCGGCGGGCGGCGCGGCCTTGGCGAGCAATTGCTGGAAGGGCTTGCGGCAGCCCTGCAGATCGCCGAAAGCCAAAGGGACCAAAGAAGAGGAAGCGGTGGAGGGTGTCATCAAGGAGTCGGTGCGGTTCGATACTCGCGGTGACGCACGAGGCGTGCCGCGTTGAGCAGTGCAACATGCTAGCGTGACATAATAGCCCGTTTGATGCTCCGATTTCGCGCCGGTCGCCGCTAGCAGGCGGCTTCGCATGCACCGCGCGCGATATTGCAACACAACAGGATGACCCTCGTGAACGGAGAATGCATGTCGTCTATTCATGCGAAGCCACCTATCCGTACGCTCGTCACCGGTGCGAGCGGCTTTACCGGCCGCTATCTGGTTGAAAAGCTGCTCGGCCGCGGCCATACCGTCATCGAAACGACGGCCAGCCGCGACGAACCGGAAACGCCGACGCGGCTCAGGCTCGACATCACGTCGCCGGAGGCCTGCCGCCGCGTGATCGAAACCGCACGGCCCGACTACCTTGTGCACCTCGCCGCGATCAGCTTCGTGGGCCATAGCGATCCGCTCGACTTTTATCGCGTCAACGTGCTCGGCACGCTGAATCTGCTCGAAGCGTGCGACGCCGTCGGCCATACGCCGCGCAAGGTGCTGATTGCTAGCAGCGCGAACGTCTACGGCAATGTGAGCGGCGAAGCAATCGACGAAAGCTGTCCGCTCACGCCGGTCAATCACTATGCGGCCAGCAAGGCGGCCATGGAAACGATGGTGCGTACATGGTTCGAGCGCTTGTCGATCCTGATCGTGCGTCCGTTCAATTACACCGGCCGCGGCCAGGCGCCGAACTTCCTCGTGCCGAAGATCGTCGAGCATTTCGCGCGCCGGGCGCCGTCGATCGAACTCGGCAATATCGACGTCGCGCGTGACTTCTCGGACGTGCGTTACGTGGCGAGCGCGTACGACGCGTTGCTCGATTCCGCCGCCGCATCAGACATCGTCAACGTCTGCACCGGCACGCCCTACACGTTGCGCAGCATTCTTTCGGCCGCTAGCGAGCTGACCGGGCATGAGCTCGAAGTCCGCATCAATCCCGCATTCGTGCGCAAAACCGACGTGAAGGTGCTGGCCGGATCGCCAGCCAAATTGCGTGCGCTGGTGCCGGCGGTCGAGTCGATTCCGTTCATCGATACGCTGCGTTGGATGCTCGCTGCATAACGCGCGGCATCCCCGGTTAGCGCTCACATCGCTATTTGCGTTGCTTATCGCCGGCTGATTGCAGTCTGTTATTGCGCCGCGTATGCGCCTGCGCCTGCCACTTCCCGCAGGGACGCGTGCCTGACGGTCGCTTTCCGATCGTTGCGCGTCGCTCGCCGCGCGCCATGCCGCGCGCCATTTTTCCCGCCTGGCCGGCACCGCCCCGCGCGCCTGGACGCGGTCTGCCATACCGGCTGGCGCGAGCGTTTCACACCAAAAATCTCATAATTCAGGTCAACGGCAACCAAACTTGTCAAGCTGTTTCAAGTTGTTAGGGTTGCTAGTTTTTGCCGGGGGCGGCTTTATAATCGGGGCATCATAAAATTGGCGTCTGAGCGTCTGCTTACGTCAAGGGCGGAGACGAGGGGCGCCTGCAGAATCGGAACACCACCGGGGTGAGCAGGCCGGCGAGCCCATTCCGACCTGCCACTAACATCTAAAAGGGAATTTCATGATCCTGGTAACGGGCGGCGCCGGTTTTATCGGCGCCAATTTCGTGCTCGACTGGCTCGATGCCTCCGACGAAGCGGTGCTCAACGTAGACAAGCTGACCTACGCTGGCAACCTTGGCACGCTCAAGTCGCAACAGGGCAATCCCAAACACGTCTTCGCGCGCGTGGATATCTGCGATCGCGCCGCGCTCGACGCGCTGTTCGCCGAGCACAAGCCGCGTGCCGTTTTGCACTTCGCCGCCGAGAGCCACGTGGATCGTTCGATTCACGGCCCGGCCGACTTCGTGCAGACCAACGTGGTCGGCACCTTCACGTTGCTCGAAGCCACCCGCAGCTATTGGAACACGCTCGGCGAAGGCGATAAGGCAGCATTCCGCTTCCTGCATGTGTCGACCGACGAAGTGTTCGGCTCGCTGTCCGCTACCGATCCGCAATTCTCCGAAACCACGCCGTATGCGCCGAACAGTCCTTATTCGGCGACCAAGGCGGGCTCCGATCACCTCGTGCGCGCCTACCATCACACGTATGGCCTGCCGGTGCTCACGACGAACTGCTCGAACAACTACGGCCCGTACCAGTTCCCCGAAAAGCTGATTCCGCTGATGATCGCCAACGCGCTCGGTGGCAAGCCGCTGCCGGTCTACGGCGACGGTCAGAACGTGCGGGACTGGCTGTACGTCGGCGACCATTGCAGCGCGATCCGCGAAGTGCTCGCGCGCGGCACGCCGGGCGAGACCTACAACGTGGGCGGCTGGAACGAGAAGAAGAACCTCGAAGTCGTGCACACGCTGTGCGACCTGCTCGATCAACTGCGTCCGAAGGCGGGCGCTTCGTATCGCGATCAGATCACGTATGTGAAGGATCGTCCGGGCCACGACCGCCGTTATGCCATCGACGCTCGCAAGCTCGAACGCGAACTCGGCTGGAAGCCGGCGGAGACGTTCGAGACGGGGCTCGCGAAGACGGTCCAGTGGTATCTGGACAATCAGGCCTGGTCCGACGAAGTCGCCTCGGGCGAATATCGCAAGTGGGTTGAGACCAACTACGCGCAGCGCGCGTAAAGGCACGGCAATGGCGCGCAAAGGCATTATTCTCGCGGGCGGATCGGGCACACGCCTGTATCCGATCACGCACGTCGTCTCCAAGCAACTGCTGCCGGTCTACGACAAGCCGATGATCTACTACCCGCTGTCCACGCTGATGGTGGCGGGCATTCGCGACGTGCTGATCATCTCCACGCCGCAAGACACGCCGCGTTTCGAAGCGATGCTCGGCGACGGCAGCCAGTGGGGCATGAACATCCAGTACGCGGTGCAGCCTTCGCCCGACGGTCTCGCACAGGCTTTCATCATTGGCCGCGACTTCGTGGGCAACGATCCGTCGGCGCTGATTCTCGGCGACAACATCTTCTACGGCCACGATCTCGCGAAGCAACTCGAACGCGCGAATCACCAGGACGAAGGCGCCACCGTGTTCGCCTATCACGTGCACGATCCGGAGCGCTACGGCGTGGTCGAATTCGACAAGCAGTTCCGCGCGTTGTCGATCGAGGAGAAGCCGGCCAAACCGCGTTCGAACTACGCGGTCACCGGTTTGTACTTCTACGACAGGCAGGTTTGCGATATCGCGGCGGACATCAAGCCGTCGCCGCGCGGCGAGCTCGAAATCACCGACGTCAACTCGCGTTACCTCGCCAATGCCGCGCTCAACGTCGAGATCATGGGCCGCGGTTACGCGTGGCTCGACACGGGTACGCACGATTCGCTGATCGAAGCGGCCACGTTCATCGCGACGCTGCAAAAGCGCCAGGGTCTCGTGGTTGCTTGTCCGGAAGAAATCGCGTACCGGTGCAACTGGATCGACGACGAGCAACTGCTGGCGCTCGCCAAACCGCTCGCCAAGAACGCCTACGGGCAGTATCTGCAAAACATTCTTACGGATCACGTCGCATGGCCATCCAGGTAACCGCTACCGCGCTGCCCGAAGTCAAGCTCATCGAGCCGAAGGTGTTCGGCGATGCGCGAGGATTTTTCTTCGAGAGCTTCAATGCGCTCGAGTTTGCCGAGAAGGTCGAGGCAGGCGTCGTGTTCGTGCAGGACAACCACTCGCGCTCGGCGAAGGGCGTGCTGCGCGGCCTGCATTACCAGATCCAGAATGCGCAGGGCAAGCTGGTGCGCGTGGTCGAAGGTGAAGTGTTCGACGTGGCCGTCGACATCCGCAAGAGCTCACCGAATTTCGGCAAGTGGGTGGGCGTGCATCTGTCGGTGGAGAACCAGCGGCAACTGTGGGTGCCGCCCGGTTTTGCGCATGGCTTCGTGGTGCTGTCCGAATCGGCGCAATTTCTCTACAAGACCACCGACTACTGGTTCCCCGAGTACGAGCGCAGCATCGTCTGGAACGATCCGGCGATCGGCATCGAATGGCCGTTCGACTTCGAGCCGCTGCTGGCCGCGAAAGACGCGGCAGGCAAGCGTCTGGCCGATGCCGAAGTCTACGCATAAGGGGGTGGCCGGATGAGCGCACACAATGCCACGCGGACAATTCTCGTCACCGGTGTGAACGGCCAGGTAGGGTACGAGCTTGCGCGCACGCTGCAAGGGCTCGGCACCGTGGTCGCGGTGGACCGCGCGCGGCTGGATCTCTCGAATCCCGATCAGATTCGCGCCGTAGTGCGCGACGTGCGGCCCGCGCTGATCGTCAATCCCGCGGCTTATACCGCGGTGGACAAGGCGGAGCAGGAGTTCGACCTCGCCATGCGCATCAACGGCGAAGCACCGGGTGTGCTCGCCGAGGAAGCGAAGAAGCTGGGCGCGGCGCTGATCCACTATTCGACCGATTACGTGTTCAACGGCGAGAAGGACGGCGCGTACGTCGAGGATGATCCGACCGATCCGCAAAACGCCTACGGGCGCAGCAAGCTCGCGGGCGAGCAGGCGATCGCGGCATCCGGGGCGAATCATCTGGTGCTGCGCACGAGCTGGGTGTACGGCACGCGCGGCAAGAATTTTCTGCTCACCATGCTGCGCCTGGGCGCCGAGCGGCCTGAATTGAAGGTCGTCGCCGACCAGTTCGGCGCGCCCACGTGGTGCAACACGATCGCCACACTGAGCGCGCACCTGAGCGCGCAGGCCTTCGCCGCCGAAGACAGCGCGAAGTGGTGGAGCGAGCGCTCGGGCGTTTATCACCTGTGCGCCGGCGACGCAACTTCGTGGCACGGCTTCGCATCGGCGATCTTCGAACTCGCCGACCTGCCGAACAAGCCAAACACGCTGCCGATTCCAGCGGCCGACTATCCGACGCCGGCCGCACGTCCCGCCAATTCGAGAATGTCCAATGAGAAGCTGGCGCGTGTGTTCGGCGTCGCCGCGCCGCATTGGCGCGACGCGCTGAAGCTGTGTCTGACGGACGGTTTTCCGAAGTCGCCCGCCGCTCGTTCCTGACGCGCGGTTTCGGCATGGGCTTTTGTGATGCGATGCGCGAGGCGCCGGGCTTGCTCCGCCGCTTGCTGTTGCAACGCCGCCCCCCGGCGCTGTCTGACGATAGCGAAAGGGGGCGGGGGTAGAATATCGTTCGACGAAGGAGACTCGCGCCGGTCCGCCGATGGGTAGGGCGCGCGAACAGTCACGGCGCGCGTATGGCCGTACGACCCGCGTGGTTCGAGGGTCGTGCCGACTGGCCATCACCGGTGCGGCCACGAGCCGCGTAATAAATACGGTACTGAGAGGACGCTGTGAGTTTGTTACCGATCATCCTGTGTGGCGGGGCGGGGTCGAGACTATGGCCCGTGTCGCGCGAACTGCACCCGAAGCCGTTCATCCGGCTCGCGGACGGCGAAAGCCTGCTGCAAAAAGCCTTCCTGCGCGCGGTGGCGCTGCCCGGCGTGAAGGAAGTGCTGACGGTAACCAATCGCGATCTGTTCTTCAAGACCGAAGACGATTTCCGCGAAGTGAACGGGAAAGGCTACGCCACTTCGTTCATCCTCGAACCGTTCGGCCGCAATACGGCTGCGGCGGTTGCCACGGCGGCATTGCATACGGCCAGCGTGCACGGCGATCAAACCGTCATGCTGGTGCTCGCCGCGGATCATCTGATCGCCGACCAGGCTGCCTTCGCGGCGGCGGTCGCAGAAGCGCAGCAGCTTGCGCAAGCGGGTAAGGTCGTGACCTTCGGCGTGCATCCTGAGACCCCGGAAACCGGTTACGGCTACATCGAAGCAAATGGCAGCGAGGTCGTGCGCTTCGTCGAAAAGCCGTCGCTCGACAAGGCTCGCGAATATCTGGCGTCGGGCAGGTTCGTGTGGAATTCGGGCATGTTCTGCTTTACCGCGGGCACGATCCTGAAGGAAATGCGGCAGCACTGCCCGGACATTCTCGACGCGGCGAGCGCGTGCATGGAGAAGTCACCCTCCGCCGCCGGCAAGGACGGCGCGCAGGTGCGGCTTGAACCGGGCAGCTTCGGCGCGGTGCCGGACCTCTCGTTCGACTACGCGGTGATGGAGAAGTGTGAACACGCGGCGGTCGTGCGTTGCGACATCGGCTGGACCGACGTCGGCTCGTGGACCGCGCTCTCGGACCTGTCGCCGGCGGACGCGTGCGGGAATCGCGTGGAAGGCGAAGCGTTGCTGATCGACGTGAAGAACTGCTATGTGCGCGGCGGCGAGCGACTGATCGGCGCGGTGGGCGTCGACAACCTGATCGTGATCGACACGCCCGACGCGTTGCTGATCGCAGATAAAAACCGCGCGCAGGACGTGAAGCAGATTTTCGCCGAACTGAAGTCGCGCGGCCATGAAACCTACAAGGTGCATCGCACGGTGCATCGCCCCTGGGGCACGTACTCGGTGCTCGAAGAGGGGACGCGTTTCAAGATCAAACGCATCGAAGTCAAGCCGGGCGCGAGCCTCAGCTTGCAGATGCATCATCACCGCAACGAGCATTGGGTGGTGGTGAGCGGCATGGCCAAGGTCGTCAACGGAGACAGCGAGTTCTTCGTGTCCACCAACCAGTCGACCTATATCCCGGCGGGCCACAAACATCGCCTCGAAAATCCCGGCGTGGTCGAGCTCGTGATGATCGAAGTGCAGAGCGGCGAATACCTGGGCGAAGACGACATTGTTCGCTTTGAAGACATTTACGGACGTACTTGAGATGGATATCAGCTTTACTAACGACTCGAAAGATCTGACGCGTCACACCGAGAACGACGACCTGATGGTCGGGATGAAATCGGTGCGCGTGTGGGGCACGCTCGGCTGGCACGACATCCGGCAGCGCTATCGCCGCTCGGTGCTCGGGCCGTTCTGGTTCACGCTGAGCACGGTCATCATGGTCGTCGTGCTCGGTGCGCTGTACTCCACGTTGTTGCACCAGGAAATCTCCGACTATCTGCCGTATCTCGCGGTGGGGCTGGTCGTGTGGGCCTATCTGGCCTCGGTCGCCAATGAAGGCTGCATGGCTTTCATCAGCGCCGCGTATCTGATCAAGCAGATCCGTCTGCCGCTCACCGTCCATGTGTGCCGGATTGCATGGCGCAATTTCGTGATCCTGCTGCACAGCCTGCCGGTGGTCGTGGTGCTGCTGCTCATCTTCGGCCACTGGCCCGGCTGGGAGTTCGTGCTGGTGCCGTTCGCGCTGCTGATCCTGTTGCTGCACGGCGTGTGGCTCGGTGTGACGCTTGGCGTGCTGTGCGCGCGCTTTCGCGACATTCCGCCGATCGTCACCAACCTGATCCAGGTCGTGTTCTTCTTCACGCCGGTCATGTGGTCGCCGGAGATTCTGAAAGACCGCGCGTGGGTCGCCGAATACAACCCGCTGTATCACCTGATCGAAACAGTGCGTGCGCCGCTCACCAACCGTCCGACCCATTGGGAATCGTGGGCCTGGTCGATCGGCTTGCTGATCGTCGGCTTTGCGTTCGCGCAATTCCTGATGAAACGTTTCCGTAATCGCGTTCCTTACTGGCTTTGATATTGTGAGTTCTTCATCCATTGTCGCTCGTAACATTTCCGTCGAATTTCCGATTTACGAGAACTCTCACCGCTCGCTGAAAAAAGCGGTGCTCAATCTGACGACGGGTGGCCGGATCGGCCAGGATGCAGGCCGCCATGCGATCGTCCGGGCGATCGACGACCTCAGCTTCAGCTTCACCGAAGGCGAGCGCGTCGGTCTGATCGGCCACAATGGCTCCGGCAAGACGACGCTGCTGCGCACGCTCTCGGGTGTCTACGCGCCGGTGCGCGGCGAACTGAAGGTGCAGGGCAAGATCGCATCGCTGCTGGACGTGTCGATGGGTCTCGACCCGGACGCCACCGGTTTCGAGAACATCTACCTGCGCGGTATTCTCGACGGCCTGCAGCCGGCGCGTATCCGCAGCAAGATCGACGAGATCGCCGATTTCAGCGAACTGGGCGACTACCTGAATCTGCCGGTACGCACCTATTCAAGCGGGATGATGCTGCGTCTCGCGTTCGCGATCTCGACCAGCGTCGAGGCCGACATCCTGATCATGGACGAGTGGCTGAGCGTGGGCGACGCCGAGTTCAGCATCAAGGCGGCCGAGCGGCTCGAAAGCCTCGTCGGCAAGGCCGCGCTGCTGGTGGTCGCGTCGCACGATCCGAAGCTGGTCGCGCGCGTGTGCAACCGCAAGATTTCGATGGAGCACGGCCGGATGGTCGCGGACGAACCGGTAAGCCCACCCCAGGAAAGCGACGGGCCGCTCGTCAGCCAGGCCGCGCAATTGCCGCACTGACAGCACGGGCTGCCGTCCCGAGCGGATGCAGCGAAGGGTACGGTACGGTGCCGGACATCGCACCGTCGTCCGTCGCACGCATTGCCTGACGTGCGCCGTGCCTGGCGAATTTGCCGTTTCCCGGCGAGGCTTCGCGGCCCCTACAATCATTGCCACAAAGGCGCCTGCGAGTGCGTCGCGGCGCGTGCGGCGCGAGCCGGACAGGCGTAACCCACAAGCGCACACCAGAGGCGCGTCCCGCGGCGCGACATAGACGCGCCACAGGCGTAACAAGGTTCGAACTTCATGCGAGCTAATCACCCATTTCTGCGCTACTCCGAATCCCTGCTCGTGCGTCAGCCGTTGCGCACCTTGAAGGGTTTCGCGGGCGGCTATATCGCGTATCCGATTGCCGAGAACCGCGAAAAGCGCAACGTGCGGGCCAAAATCCGCGAACTGCGCGAGCACTACACGCTGCCGATGCCGCATCGTCGCCGCATCGCGCTCGAACGCCTCGCCGGCATGCTCGAATTCGCCGGCGCGCAGGTCCCGTATTACCGCGACCTGTTCAAGGCTTTGCAGTTCGAGCCGGTCAAGGTCAGGCAGGACGCGCGTTATCTGGAAGAACTGCCGTATCTGACCAAGGACATCATCCGCGAGCAGGGGCCGCGCCTGCTGTCCGGGCCGCTCGAAGCGGGCGGGCATCACGCGTGCAAGACCGGCGGCTCGACGGGGCTCTCCACGACGATCTACTACGATCAGGAGGGCGCGGATTACTCGTCCGCGGTCACCAGCTACTGCCGTGAGCGGATCGGCAAGCTGCGGCATCGCTCGGAGTTGCACTTCGCGTGCCGCTTTCCGGACCAGGCAGTGCCCGAGTGGCCGTCGCGCGAAGACTTCAAATGCTTCGCGATGAACCGCAGCAACATTTTCTTCGACCGCATCGACGATCAGGGCCTCGAAGAGATGTGGCGCACGCTCAAGCGTCGCAAGCCGTATCTCGCGCACTCGCATCCATCGACCATGTACGCGCTCGCCTGTTACGTGCAGCGCAAGTACGGCGGCGGCAAGGCCTTCCAGGTGTTCGAATCGAGCGGCGAGCTGCTCGAACCGCATGCGCGCGAGATGATCGCGTCGGCACTGCGCTGCCGGGTGATTGACCGCTATGGTCTCGCCGAACTCGGTGTGATGGCCTACGAACTCGACGGCCATGAAGGCGGCTTCCAGATTCTCGAATCGGAAGGATGGCCGGAAAGCCGCGTCGCGCAAGACAACCCGGACGGCGCGCATGAACTCGTGTTTACCGGTTTCCGCAACAGACTGATGCCGCTGATCCGCTACGCGACCGGCGACCTCGCGCGCGTGCAGGAAACGTCCAGAGGCTTCTTTCTGACTGACGTGGTTGGGCGGATTCACGACGTGGTGCCGATCAACGGCGTCGCGCATCCGACCCATCACATCCAGGACATGCTGGACCATCGCGTCGGCGGGATTCAGGAATTCCAGATCGATCTGCGCACGACGCCGCCGACCTTGCGCATCGTGCTCGAACCGTCGGCCAACGCGGACGAGACGACCGCGAAGCTGCGCCACTTCTGGCAGGACGCGTTCACTATCGCCTACGTCGGCCACGACGATTTCGTGCGGGTCGGCAGCCGCGCGAAGTTCCGTCACGTGGTGAGCGCATGATCGGCGTTCTGTTTCCGAACGCGGCGGTCGAAGCCGGCCAGTACGCACTGGCAGCGCTGCAACGCTCGGTGAGCGAGACCCAGGCGCAGCCGATTACGCGCAGCACGGTGCGTGAGCGCGCGCCGGACCTCGTGGTCGCGGTCGACGCGCCCGATGGCTGGAGCGCGGACCTGATCGCCTGGTTGCGCGCGCGGCCGCGCAAGCTGGTGGTGTTCGGCCACATGCCGAGCGCGCTCGCGGATATGCTCCGCTATCGGGCGACCGGCTTGCCGGAGGACCTCCCGGCCGCGAGCCGCAGCGCGGCGGCGCCGGCGCATGCGTCGCGCGAGAGTGCGGCGGCGGTGCGCTACGGCGCCCTCGCGCAAACGCTTGGCGGCGCGCCGTGGCATCGTCCGTTCGAGCGCTTCGATTTCACCGACGAGTGGAACAACCTCGGCTACGGCGCGATTCGTTGCGACGGCTCGATCTGGTCGCTCCGGGAAGCGGTACAGGTGCCCGCCGAAGCGGAACTCGCAGCGGTCGAGGTGGCCGGCGAGCGGCAGTTCGCCTACGCAGCGCTGTGGGATGTCGATGGTTCGAGCGTGTTGTGGTTCAACCGGCCGGTCGGCCCCTGCGATTCGTTCGAATGGCGCATGGTCGAGCAATTCCTGTCGGGCTACCGCGCGCACACGCTGCCGTGTCAGCCGGTGCTGAGCGAGCTGCCATGGGGCTACGACGCGGCGATCACGTCGCGGCTCGATTGCGACGAAGACATCGAGTCGGCGCGTCCGCTGTGGCAAGCGTATCAGCGCATGGGCGTGCCGTTCAGTCTCGCCGTCAACTCGCAGAACCTCGCTCGCACCGAACATCACGGCATTCTTCGCGAACTGCTCGCCGACCGCCAACAGGGCGCGGTGCTGTCGCACACGGCCACGCATGCGCCGAACTGGGGCGGCAGTTATGACTGCGCGCTCGCCGAGGGCAGCCAGTCGGCGCAATTCATCGAGGCGGTGACCGGCGTGCCGGTCCGTTACGCGGTGTCGCCGTTTCACCAGTCGCCGCCGTACGCCATGCGTGGCCTTGCCGATGCCGGCTATGACGGCTGCGTCGGCGGGATCATCCGCAACGATCCGGAGTTTCTGACCGCACGCGGCGGCGCGCTGGCCGGCATGCCGAGGGGCTTCATCGGCCACAGCCAGCAGTGCATGCTGCATGGCGAATGCATGCTCGAAGAAGGCGATCCGCTCGCCGTGTTCAAGCAGGCCTTCGACTACGCCTACGCGACCCATACGCTGTTCGGCTATCTCGACCATCCATTCTCCGAGCGCTATGCATACGGGTGGAAGGACGAGGCGTCGCGGATCGAAGCGCACGAGCAGTTCATCGCGTACATGCGCAGCAAGGCGCGTCAGCCGTTGTTCCTGCACGAGGACGCCGCGCTCGACTTTCTGCGCGTCAGATCGCTCACGCAGATCATCGAAGAGGGCGGCGCGTTTCGCGTCGTCACACCCTCCAGTCAAATGACCCCGTTGACGCTCGGCGTCGAGTTCCGGGGCGCACACACGCAGGTCGAGTCGGGGAAAGCACTGCAATGAAAGTCATGGTGGTGATGGGCACGCGGCCCGAGGTGATCAAGCTGGCGCCAGTCGTGCGCGCCTTGCGCGGCGAGTTCGACACGGTCGTTTGCGCGAGCGGGCAGCACAAGGACATGGCCGCGCAGGCGCTGCAGTTCTTCGGCATCGAACCGGACATCACGCTCGATACGATGAGCCCCGGGCAGTCGCTGAACGCATTGTCGTCTCGCCTGATCGCGGCGCTCGACCGCGCGCTCGACGAAGTGCGACCCGACTGGGTGATCGTCCAGGGCGACACGACGACCGCCTTTTGCGCCGGTTTCGCGGCGTTTCATCGCGGCATCCGCGTGGGTCACGTCGAAGCAGGCCTGCGCACCGGCGATCTCGCGAGCCCGTTCCCCGAGGAAGCGAACCGCAGTCTGCTGAGCCGCATCGCGACGCTGCATTTCGCGCCCACCGAACTGGCGCGCCGCAATCTGCTCGTTGAAGGCGTGAGCGCGGAGAAGATCGTCGTGACCGGCAACACGGTGGTGGATGCGATCGGCGCGGTGCGCGAAAGCTGGAACGCGAGGCCGCCGCAAAGTCCGCTGCCCGCATGGCATGGTGCGCAGAAGCAGCACGTGCTGGTCACCTGCCATCGGCGGGAAAATTTCGGCGACGTGCTGCAGGACATCTGTCGCGTGCTGCGCGATCTTTGTCAGCGTTATAACGACTACCGCTGGGTGTTCCCGGTGCATCTGAATCCGTCCGTGCGCGCGCCGGTGCATCGCGAGCTCGACGGCATCGCGAACCTCGCGCTGATCGAACCGGTCGACTATCCGACGAGCCTCTATCTGATCAGCGGCAGCGCGGTCGTCGTGAGCGACTCCGGCGGCATTCAGGAAGAAGCGCCGACCTTCGGCGTGCCGGTGGTCGTGATGCGCAATCACACCGAACGCCGCGAAGGGGTCGACGCCGGCTTCGCGACGCTGGCCGGCCAGGCCGCGGCGAGTATCGAAAGCGCGGTGTGCGGCTGGCTCGACGATCCGGCGCGGCGCGCCGCGTTGCGCAATCGCGCGAATCCGTATGGCGACGGGCTGGCATCGCAGCGGATCGTCCAGAGTCTGCAGGGTGGCTCGGTCGAGGTGTTCGTTGGTTGAGGGCAAGGCTAAGCGCAACGACAGCGCATTGGCCGCCCGGGACTGCGTACTGTTTTCCACCGCCGACTGGGACGAACCGTATTGGACCAACAAGCAGCACACGGCAAGCATTCTCGCCACGCGCGGCTGGCGGATTCTCTATGTGGAGAGCGTCGGCTTTCGCGCGCCGAAGGTGGGCAGCGGCCGCGACTGGTCGCGCCTGTGGCGCCGTCTCTGGCGCGGCGTGCAGTCACTCGTGCTGGGGCCGCCAAGGCGCGCGCACAACGTCTGGGTGCTGTCGCCGCTGATGGTGCCGGCCGGCCATCACCTGCCGTTCGTGCGCGCGTTGAACCAGGCGTTGCTGCGCTTTTCCGTGACGCGCTTCGCGAGATCGCGGTGCTTCACGAAGCCGGTGGTCTGGACGTATCACCCGTACATGCTCGATGCGATCGGGACGCTGCCGCGCGGGCCGCTCGTGTATCACTGCGTCGACGATATCGCCGAGATCCCGGGCGTCGACGTCGTGGCGTTCCGCAACGCGCAGCAAGCGTTGCTCGGCCGCTGCGAGGCCGTGTTCACGACCGCGATGTCGCTGAAAGAAGTGTGCTTGCCGTTCAACCGCAACACGCATTTTTTTGGCAACGTGGTGGACGACGCACACTTCGGCGAGGCGCGCAGCGAAGGTCCGGTGCCCGCCGAGCTTGCCGCGATTGCCGAACCGCGGCTCGTCTATCACGGCGTGCTGTCCGACTTCAAGGTGGACTTTCCGTTGCTGCTGCAAACTGCGCAGGCGCGGCCGCACTGGCAGTGGATCATCATCGGCGAGGAGCGTGAAGGGCAGCGCAGCGAACTGCTCGCGCAACTGGCGCGCCTGCCGAACGTGCATCTGCTCGGCTATCGCCCGTATCTCGTCCTGCCGCAGTACTTGCGCGGCATGCAGGTCGGCGTGCTGCCGACGCTGCTCAACGACTACACCCGTTCGATGTTTCCGATGAAGTTCTATGAGTACCTCGCGGCCGGTCTGCCGGTCGTGTCGACCCCGCTCGATTTCGCGAAAGAGCCGCGTGCGGGTCTCGAAGTGGGCGGCGATGTCGACGCGTTCGTCGCGGCCATCGAAAAGCAGTTGGCGCGCGGCAAGCTGAGCGCGGACGAAGCACGCGCGGCGGTCGGCGAGAACACGTGGGAAGCGCGGCTCGACAAGATGCTGCGGATTACGTTTGGCGGTCATGCCGCCGGCAACGGCAGTCCGGCTTCGCTGGACGCGGTTGCATGAGCGGCGCGGGTATGAAAGTTCTTCACGTTTATCGCACGTATTTTCCCGACCCGCCCGGCGGACTTCAGGAAGCGATTCGCCAGATCAGCCTGTCGACGCGCGCGTGCGGGGTCGATCCGCGGATTTTCACGTTGTCGCCCAATCCGGTGCCGCGCGACATCCAGTTTCCCGAAGGCGTCGTGACGCGCTCGCGCTCATGGGCCGCGCCTGCTTCGTGCGACCTTGGCGGCTTTGAGTCGCTGCGGCAGTATCGCGCGCAGGCCGAACAGGCCGACGTACTGCATTTCCATTTTCCGTGGCCGTTTGCTGATGTGCTGCATCTGCTGGGACGCGTGAAAAAGCCGGCAGTGATGACCTATCACTCCGACGTGGTGCGTCAGCGCGCGCTCGGCTATGTATACGGGCCATTGATGCGCTCAATGCTGCGTTCGATGTCGGCGGTGGTGGCCACCTCGGCCGTCTACGCGCGCAGCAGCGCCGTGCTGACCAGCGTGGTCGACAGTGAGCGTCTGAAGGCGATTCCGCTCGGCATCATCGACTATCGTGACGATCCGCAACAAGGCCGTTTCGCGCCGCAATGCCTCGAGCGGCTGAAGCTCGGCAGCGAGCCGTATGTGCTCGCGCTCGGCGTGCTGCGCTACTACAAGGGACTGCACACGTTGATCGAGGCGGCGCCGTCGATCGGCTGCAAGATCGTCATCGCCGGGTCGGGGCCGGAAATGGAGCGGCTGACGGAGCTGGCGAAGCAGGTGGGCGCGTCGAACATCGTGTTCGCGGGGCAGGTGTCGCACGAAGAGAAGGTCGCGTTGCTGAGCGGCTGCCGTGCGCTGGTGATGCCGTCGCATTTGCGCTCGGAGGCGTTCGGCATGGTGCTCGTCGAGGCGGAAATGTTCGGCAAGCCGATGGTCTGCTGCGAGATGGGCTCGGGCACGTCGTATGTGAACGAGCATGGGGTGACGGGCTTCGTGGTGCCGCCCGAGTCGCCGGTGGAGTTTGCGGCGGCGGTCAACGAACTCGTGCGGGATGAGGCGCTTGCCCAAAAGATGGGGGCGGCGGCGCGTGAGCGGTATGAGCGGCTTTTCTCCGGGCCGGCGCTGGGCAATGCGTATCGTGAACTCTACGAAGAGGTACTCGCGCGGTAGTGGGCGATGGCGGTGCGATAGGCATCCGGCCACGCTCAGCGCGGCCGGATCGGGATCGATGGATGATCGGGCGCCCGTCGATCGACCGGCGCGAGAGGCTTACTTCGCGCCCTTTTGCGGCGCTCCCTTGAACACCCACAGCTTGGCGGTGGCGAAGTTCACGAACATGCCGGCGATGGAACCGACGGCCACGGCCAGCAACGGGCTCGCCGGGCCATGCGGCAGTACATGCAGCGCCGCCGCATAAGCGCCGTAATTGCACACGCCCCCGAGCGACATCGCGGCGAGATACTGACACCACTCGCGCCACAGTGACACGTCTTCGTTCGCGGCGAACGTGATGCGGCGATTGATCTGCCAGGTCACGAAGGCCGCGCTGATGAACGAGATCGCGCGCCCCGCATAGGGTCCGAGGCCGAGCGCGAGCGCGGCGTAGAGCACGCCTGCATCGACGGCGAAACCGATCGCGCCGGCAATCGCAAAGCGGATGAATTCGCCGTGCAACCTAGCCACTACGGCTCCCGGAGCGCAGAGCGGGGATGGCCAGGTAGGCAATGCGCTTCAACTCGTTGCGCCCATGCGTGACGGTGTCGAGAACGATGCCGCAGATCAGCAGGATGGCGCCCAGCAACATCAGCACACTGCTGAGAATGAACGTCGGAATGCGCGGTACGAGTCCGGTTTCGATGTAAGTCGTGAAGACCGGAATAGCCAGCGCAATGGAGAGCAGTGTGCAGATCGCGAAGCCGGTCGTGAAAAAAGCAAACGGCTTTTCCGACTTGAACAGCTTCAGGATCATCATCAGGATCCGGAAACCGTCGCGATAGGTGTTGAGCTTGCTTTCCGAACCTTCCGGACGCGACGAATAGCGGGTTTCGACTTCCGCCACGGGCATGCGCATGCCCAGCGCATGAACGGCCAGTTCGGTTTCGATCTCGAAGCCTTTGGAGTGAGCCGGAAATGTCTTCGCATAGCGGCGCGAAAACACCCGATAGCCCGACAGCATGTCCTTGAAGGTCTTGCCGAAAATCGTCGCGGCGCATTGCGTGAGCAACACATTGCCGAAGCGGTGACCTAGCCGGTAGGCGGTTTCTTCGTCGCTCAGACGCGAGCCGACGACCATGTCCAGCTTGTTCTCAACCAGCAGATCGATGAGCATCGGCGCCGCCGCCGCATCATAGGTCGCGTCGCCGTCCACCATCACGAAGACGTCTGCATCGACGTCCGCGAACATGCGCCGTACGACGTTGCCCTTGCCTTGCAGGGGCACGGCAATGACCTGGGCTCCGGCTGCGCGGGCCACCTCGGCCGTGTTGTCTTTCGAGTTGTTGTCGAAAACGACGATGTCGGCCGTGGGCAGGCTCTTCCGGAAGTCGCGCACGACGGTGCCGATTGCAGCGGCTTCGTTGTAGCAGGGAATGACGACAGCGATGCGAATAACGGGGGTCTCAACCATGTTCTAGGGATGCTTTCAGGTGGCGTCTTGTGCGTCTTGTCGTGGGCGAAGGTCGCCTGCGGACGGAGAGCGGCGCTCGAGAAGCCGCGCCGTTCGTGCAATTTTACCTCAAGGCCCCTGGCGGCCCGAAAGAGCTCCGAAGGCCGCCTGAAGAAGGCGGCCAACGTAGCGGAATCAGGCCACGGTTCGCGCCGTCAGATTGCGCCGGCCGAGCAGCGCGTCGATGACGAACACGAGGAAGCCGAGCATGAAGGCGAGATACGCCCACTTCATGTGCATCGGCAGGAACGAGAACCGGATCTCGGAGTGGCCCGCCGGCAGCTCGACGCTCTGGAAGATTTCTCCGCTGCGCACGACGGGCGCAGCGGCGCCGTTCACGGTGGCGCGCCACCCGGGCATGAACAGTTCGAGACGGGACAGCTTCGACGGCGCGTCACACTGCGCGAGCACCAGGTTGCGATCTTTCGGTGCCAACGTGCAGTCAGGCGCGCTGAAGTAAGGCGCCGGCGACGGCAGTTCGAAAATCCGCATCACCTCGTCGTGATACACCTCTTTGAGTCGCGGATTCGGCGTGTTGGCAAGGTAGTTTCGCAGACCGGCAAAATCGGGAGACTTGCTGATGTCGCCCGGCACCAACGCGTAGCGCACGCCAATTTCCCGGTAGGAATCCAGATTCGTGACCAGGCTGTCCGCCGCGGACGGCCCCTTCGGGTCGATCCGCGAAACGCCGGGGATCGGGGCCTGGTTGGCGTCCAGATGCGCGTTGATGTAGCGGGTCCAGTCCGCGGGCGCCGGCAGATCGTTGTAGTTGATCGAAGCCAGGCCGAAATACGAGCCGTAGTTCGGCGCGATGGGTCCGAACGTCGCGAAGCGGTTCATGTCCAGATTGTCTTGCAGATACTTCACGCCAGCGAGGTGCACGGTCGAATGGCGCGGATGACTCAGCGTCGGCACGAGGAAATACACCACGCTCTCGATGATCAGGACGGTGGCGAGCACGGTGCTCGGTGATCTCATCTCCTTGGCGCGCCACGCGATGATCGCCAGCGTAAAGAGGATTGCGATGCCGAAGATGGCGCCGCCGCGCGCGATGGTGCCCACCGGCACGACGCCGTGCTGGACCATCGGGATCAGGCTGAGTGCGCAGGCAAGCGCGGTAGCCACCACCGCGAGCTTCAGACGCACCGGGCGGAGGTGCGTGTTGAGGTCAGTCAGCGCAAGAGCAGACAGGACACACAGTGCAAGCTCCCACGAAGGCGGGAAATACCGGAAAAAAGCGGCGAGCTTCAGCCCGGGAATCACCCGCACGAGTGCGTGAATGCCCGGCACGCCGTAGGTCATGCCGAGCGTCACGACGACCCACACCGCCAGCGCGATACGCAAGCTGCGCAGCCGTTTGCCGAACATGCCATATAGGGCGAGCACGGTCAGCACACAGCCGGCATAGCCGCCAATCGCCCCCCAGAAGCCCTCGATGCCCGGCAACTGGAAAATGCCGCCGAACACGTAGGGCATCCAGGTGCCGAGCACGGTCGAGCGCTGCATATAGACGGTCGCGAAGCCATCGCCCGCATGGCCCCCCGCTTCGGCGAGCGGCAGGAAATCGAAAAAGGCGAGCAGCACGGGCGCCGCGATGGCCACCCCGGCCAAGCCTCCCACACCGACGTGAACGAGGAAGCGCAGGCGCGTGGCGCGCGGCAGGGATGCCGAACGCACCAGCGTCCAGACCACGATCAGCAGGCCGTTCAGATACGCGACCTCCGGAAAGCCTGCATACAGCGAAGCGGCGATACCGAAGACGACCCATGCGACATTGCCGCGGCGCCCCGCTGCGATGCGCTCGTGAAGCATTTCGATGCCGAGCAGCACGATCGGCAGAAACGGAATGGGGTTGACGATCGCGTTGGCGAGCCACGCGAACGTGCCGTTGAATTCGTACGCGAGAGCACCCGCCAAGGCCGCGAACGGCGCGCACCCCAGCTTGCGCAGCAACGCCCAGGTCGCCACCCCGGAGAGGATCTGCAGCGAGAGATGCATGTAGAGCTGGCCGTTCGGCAGCGCGAGCAACAGGTTCAGCGGCGACAGCGCGGCCGCCTGCATTTCGCCCGCAAGCGGCGCGCCGACGCCTTCAAAGTGATTCCACCACGGCAGATGGCCGGACAGGACATCGAGTGCCGCCCGGTAGCCGAGCGCGTGGCTAGTAAAGGCGATATTCGGGTCGATGGTCGGGAACGGCGGAAAGCCGCCCATCGGGCCTGCCTGTACGCCGGTGGCCAGTCCGCTGTAAAGCGCGACCGGATCGGCGATCAGAATGCCGAACAGCAGCGGTGCTTTGACGAGCAGAGGCGCGAGTATGACGATCGCAATGCATATCGCGACCTGGCGGCATTGCGACGGTCGCTCAACAGATTCAGTAGGGTGCATATGCTACGGGCGTGTGGATGGTATGAGCGCGCCATCCTAGCATTTCGCCTGCCCGACAGGGACTTGCCCGCATCGTTCCACTCGCGAACTGGCCGTCGGCACCACGCATTAGCGGATCGCTCGCCCTTCATGCCAGCCGAAGTGCTGGTAATGAGCGGCGGGCTCAATCCCCGCCTCGGCCACATCCGTATTGGCGGCAAGATATTCACGCGGCTCGAATCCCGGCGGCAGCGCGATGGGTTCGATCGGGTCCAGCTCGCTGCGTTGCCCGCATACGCGTGATGTGTTCAGGCGGTTGCAAAAGTCTTGCCCCGAGCGCAATTCGTCGAGCTTGCGGCGTGCGCGCCAGAACGGGATGGCCGGTGTCGCGTTGCTGGCCGCCTGCTCCATTTGCCGCCAGCTATCCGCGATATAGTCGCGATCGCGCGAGCGTCTCATGACGACGGAGAATTCAATGTCGTTGTGAAGCGTGTCGCAGAAACTTTCACACGCGAAGTCGAGCAACTCCATCTTGCAGAGATCGGCGATGAGTCTCGCAAACGACCGGGGCGTGAACACCCAGCAATGGACGTCGTGATAGGTGCCGTTCTCGTAGGCATCGCGTGCGAGGTGCAGCGCGCCTTGCCACGTATGGTGCCGCTTGGCCGAAACGGGATCGATCCGGCCTTGCCACGCCTGCGCAGTGGAGACGTCGGCGGCGTCGAGGCAATGGTCCAGCACCGAATAGGGCTGCGGCACGCGAGCCCGGGCGATATAGCTCGCCAGCACTTCCGGCAGGCGGCTTTCGCGGCGGAAATAGTCGAACGTGAAACGCCGGTCGGGCACGGCGAGACGCACTTCGCCGGTGGGTTTGAGGACGGCCGCCAGTTCCCTTAGCCAGGTCACCAGATCGGGAACGTGCTCGACGACATGAGAGGCCACCACATAATCGACATAGCGGCCTTTGATCGCTTCATGCAGCGTATTGCGTCCCCACACCGCGTCGACTTCGACGATTTCGTTGACATCGAGATGCGGATCGTCCTTGTATTTCTCGCGAAGGTGCGGCGTGTCCGTGTGGTCCACGTAGATGATTTCGCCGCCGTCGCTGCGCCGCACGAGCGGCCAGCAGAGCGGGCCGATTTCGACGCCTACGTTTTCCGGAATGTTCAGCCCGTTCAGGAGGCGGTGGCGCCTCCGGTTCCGAACTTCGATGTTGTCGTCCTTCGCCATGTTGCCTCCTCGTCATGGATGGCACATCTTGCAGTGTTGACATCTGTTCCGGCTGTGCGCTAAGCCCGCTATCCCGCTACATATGAACCTGCACCTTGATGGAGTCCGAACGCTTGTCGCAGGCCAGTTGGAAGGCTTCCTGAATATCGTCCAGGCTCAGGTCGTGCGTGATCATCGCGCGCAGCGTATCGCCCCTGCGCGCCAGCAGATCGATGGCGACGGCGAAGTCGTGTTCGCCATCGATACAGCCGTAGCAGTTCGGAAGGTAGATCGTGAGTTCCTTGATGTGCGGCGCGATGATTTCAATGTTCTTGAAACCATGGTCGAAGGCGCCGAGTACCGCGACCTGACCGAGAGGGCGAACGAACTGGCAGGTGAAATCGAACGTGTCGGCCGTGCCGCCGACGGCCTCTATCGCAAAGTGCGCACCCAATCCGCCGGTCGCCTGCTCGACCACCTTGAGCGCTTCCGCGCGATCGGCCGGCAGGATCGCGGTGGCGCCCATGGCCAGCGCCGCGCGTGCCTGCGCCGTGTGCCTCGCCACCACATAGACGCGTTCCGCGCCGGCGTCCAGCGCGGCGGCCAGCGCCGCCAATCCGATCGTGCCCGCTCCGACGACCACGCCGACCATGCCAGGCACAATGCGCATCTTGCGGCACGCGTGCACGCCGACGGCCACCGGTTCGACGATCGCGCCCAGATGATTGTCCACCGCATCGGGTAGCGCGAATACGCCGGCTTCTTTGGTGCGCACGTATTCGGCAAAGCCGCCGCCGAACGGAAACTCGCGTGCGCGGCAATGGATCGGCGCGCCGAGTTTGCAGTATTCGCAACGGCCGCAGGCGGTGCCCAGCACCATGTCGATCGTGACGCGCTCGCCGACGCGTACTGCACTTACGCCCGCGCCCGTTTCGACCACGATGCCGCTCAGTTCGTGGCCGCTGGGGAAGGTCTGATGGGCATCGACGTTTCTGTAAGCGTGCAGATCGCTACCGCAGATGCCGACACTCTTCACCTTGACGATGACGGTGCCGGGCAACACTTCCGGTATCGGGATGCTGGCCACTTTCATCGTGCGAAGTCCGTCCAGCAAACCGGCCCGCATGCTTGCGCCTTCGATACGATGCTCAAGCTCGCTCGTCGGGGTCATCCGAAACTCTCCTTAAAGCCCGTAAAAACGTGATGCGTTGCGCTTAGCGGCTCTTTCTGATCCAGAAGCTCGCGCCGGGGTTGCGCATGAAGAGCGGCATCCGCTCGTTCATCAGGTCGGCATGGAAGTGACCCATGAACGTATTCATGAGCACGACTTCGAAAGCGCTGTTGTATTGAAGGAATGCTCGCAGCAGATACGCTTCGTTCCACGCGCGGCCTTCGTAGATCCACTGCGGCGGATATTCGAGCGGCAGGAACACGTCGTGAAAATGGATGTGCACGCCGGGCGCCAGCATCGGCAAGATTTCGAAGACGATCCGGTTGACGTCGCTGCCGATCTTGCTGACGTGCGACGAATCGACGAACAGAATATCGTTGGCTTCGAGTTCGGCGAACACGGACAGGTCGACGTCCTGCGCGAGCGATTTGACGATCTTCGAAGTGACCTTGTCTTTCTCGGTGAGCAGCGACAGCAGCCGTTCGTTGTTCGGTTCGACGAAGGTGCACTTGATCTGACCGTCGAAGAACAAATCGTTCGTGTCGAGCGACACCGCGGACGAAAAACCCGAGCCGATTTCGACGATGCGGCGCGGCCGCAGATGACGAATCATGCAATACAGCGATGTGGCGTCGCCGTAAGAGAACATCACGTTTTCGAAGTAGAAACGCAGGCCGTCTTTCTTGTGCGGTTCGAACGGCATCTCGCCGTAGTACTTGTCCGCAAACTGATTCACGAGCTGCACCTGGGCCTGCTCGTTGAACTCGATCCCGGGCAGCGTGCGTGAAACGGTGCCGAACAGACGTGCTTCGTCCTTCTGAATGTCGGGGATCGAAGGGATCGGCGAGTAGTAATGGCCGGGGCGCACATCGCCAAGATTTGAAAAATGCGGAACATGGACGCGAAGCTCGTCGCGGTATTTATCGCGCTCGGCAATGAGATCCGCAATCTCGGGGTATTGCGCTGCAAGTGAATCGAGAAGTTCGGTCGATGCCGACATCTTACGTCTCCGGCTTGGTGGATTACGTGGAGGCCATGCTTGACGATGGAAACGAAAAAGCGCGCTCTTCGTTTCCCGATGCGCTGCAAAGTCTAACTCACCTTGGTTGACGCGCAAGTATCGCCGCCACGCCATTATCGCGGAAGCCTGTAGCGCTCTGCATTTACGCCTGCTTACAAAATATTCGCCGTCGACCTGCGCACAGGCGCAGCCGCGCCCGGTAAGGTGCACTCCGCCCGTCAGGAGTCGATAGATGGCGGTGCCCGCTCGCGAGCGGCGCATGCGCTCCAGCTCCCCCGGTCTCGAGGCGCGAAGCGCTCCAGGCAGAGGTGCGACCGGCATTAGCGGTATCGCCGAGGGGGCCGTTTGCGCCGTGATTTGGCGTAAAATTAAGTCCCTGCCGACAAACGGACAAATGGCCTGGACCTGTTTCGCTGGCGGTCGCGGACTTATCTCCGCGCAGTGCCGGCAGACGGCGCCAGCGCCCCGATACTGAACGATCCGGGACGGAGCCCGCAATATGCATTTCAAGATTCTCCTGACCACTCACAGCACCGCGTTCATGACGAGCGGTGGTGGTGAGTCAGAACTCGTGCAGGTCGCCGAACTGCTCAACGATTCGGGAGTACAGGCCGACATCTATGGCATTCGCAGCCGGCCGCTGCGCTTCTACGACGCCGTGATGCATTTCTCCGTTCATGCAGACGGAGAGGCGATCATTCGCGAGACCGTTCAGCAGGGCAAAAAGCTGTTCGTGTGGCCCAATGTCTGGTGGCTGAGTCCGCCGGACGCGGCGGAAATCGCGCGGATCGAAGCTATCGCGCGGCGTGCCGACCGGCTGCTCTTCAAGTCGGCGGCCGAGATGAATCACTTCAACACCTACATCACCGTCGAGCCGGGCAAGTGCGTCCTCGTCGGCTCAGGCATATCTGACCGATTCCTCGCGCCCGCCGATAAAGATTTACTGCCGACGGTGTGCGACGTGTCGGATTACGTGCTCTGTCTCGGCCTGATCGAACCGGTCAAGAATCAGCTCGAACTCATCAGGGCGCTCAACGGCCTCGAGATGAACGGCCTGATGGTGGGCGGCTTCAGGGACGAGGAATACAACCGGCAGTGCATGCGCGAAGCGCATCGCGGCATCCACTTCCTGCCGTTTATCCAGCCGTGCAGCGCGCTATTGAGATCCGCGCTCGCCAACGCACTAGTGGTGGCGGAGCCGAGCTTCGATCCGCCGGGGCGCTCGTGCCTCGAAGGCGCGTTCGTGAAGAAGCCGCTCGTCATGGTAGATGGGGATTGGCAACGCGAGCACTTTGGCGACAATGTTTGGTACGCCGCTTCCACGGCCGCGTCGGACATCGCCCCCGCGATTCAGGCCGCATTGGCCGACGCCGATCGGGACGACAGGATCGAAAACAACTACGAACGCGTTTACGCCCGACACTCGTCGAGCACGGTAGCAGCTGACCTAATCAAACACCTGATCGATGCCGGCCTCACAAATTACTAAGATTCCTCGCCTGCTTGTCGTTCAGCGGCGATCCATGACCGATGGGCGAATGAAGTCTCGCACGATCGGCGCGCGGTTTGCGCCTTTGCTCACGTACATGGAGCGGCACCAGTTGATCGAGTGGGAGCAGATATCGGAAGAGGAGGTCGGGGTCAGCCACCTGCATCGCTTCGATGCGGTGCTGTTCAATAAGCATGTCTCGAACCTTTCGCTGAAGATCATGCGGATGGCGAACGAACTCGGCCTCCATACGATCTACGATCTGGACGACTGGCTGCTCGATCTGCCTTCGTGGAGCGTGCTCGAAATGAACGAGGACGTGCTGTACAACGTGCTCGCAATGATTCGCGAGGCAAGCGCGGCCACCGCGTCTAACCAGTTGCTGCAGGAGCGGATGCGCAAGGTGCGGCGCTCGGACGTGCTGATCATTCCAAACGGTTTCGATCATCAGGCTTTCGATCTCTCGCCCGAACTCTGGACGGAACAGCAGCCGCCGAAAATCATCTTCTCCAATCTCGACGGCATCAAGCTGGTCAATTTCAGAAAAGATTTTTTTGCCACGTTGCGCAGCTTCATCACGCGGCACGAGAACCTGTCGATCGACTTCTGGGGCGACCCGTTCCCGGAGCTGAATTCGATTCCTCGCATGACGCATCGCGGCAGCCGCGGCAACCTCGAATACAAGAAGGCCATTCGCGACGAAGGCTATACGTTCGCGATCGTGCCGCTCGGCGCGGAAGAAGATCCCGATACGTTGTTCTTCAATTCGTGCAAGTCGCCGATCAAATATGCGGACTACGGGAGCCTCGGCATTCCGAGCATCTATTCCGACTGCCCAACTTACCGCGAAAACGTTAAACATCGTGAGACGGGCTATATTGCGTCGAACAATGCGGATAGCTGGAGTGAGGCGCTGGACGAGATGTTGCGCGACGCCGCGCTTCGGCAATCGATTCGCGAGCATGCCTATGCCGACGTGTTCGACCGCTTCAGCGTCCGGCACATTGCGACCATGTTCCTGAAGGCTTTGCCCGGCCCAAAGTCTTAACCGGGCGTTCTCGACTCAACGTTTCTTTGCAGCCAGCCCACTATGGATCTTCTTCTCATTCGTCACGGCCAATCGTTTGGCAACGTCGCCGGCCTGTTGAACTCGACCGAACAGGACGGGTTGACGGAGCACGGCATGCAGCAGGCCGCGAGACTTCGCACGCTGATGGAAAGCCACGGCCTTGCGCCGGACCGCGTCTTCAGCAGCCCGTGGCTGCGGGCGCTGCAAACCACCGAAGTGCTCTTCAAGGACAAGTGCGACTGGACTTTGGACAGCCGACTCGGCGAAACCAATGCCGGACGGTTCGCCACCTGGAAAGCCGAAGACTTTCGTCAGACTTTCCCCGACTGGGGCAAGCATCTGTCGGATCGCTATGAAGGTGGGGAGTCGCATCTCGAGTTGGCGGCGCGGTCGGTGAACTGGGTCGAAGAGGAGTTTCTGCGGCAGGCGGACACACCAGGCCTGATGGCCGCCGTCTGTCATGCGGGACCGATCTCGGTGATTTCGCAATATTTGCTGAACATTCCGCTGTCCAGATTCCCCAATGTGCTGGTGCCGAACGCATCGCTCACGATCTTCCGGCGCAACGTGCATACCGGGAATTTCTATCTTCAGATTGCAGGGCTGTCATGAGCGCATCCATCAAGATTTACGAGCCGATTTACGCGCCGGGCCAGGTTCTCTCCGAAAACGCCTTTCATCCGCTCGTGCTGCGCAACAACGCTCACGCGGCCTGGCGCGAGTTCTATATTCTGGTCGACATGTACCGCAAGGGCATGCATCTGCAGCAGGAGTTCACCGGGCTCTTTTCGCCGAAATTCGCGCTGAAAGCGCGGATAGACGGCAGCCGGTTTCTCGAGTTCGTCCAGGCCAATCTCGATGCCGATGTCTGCCTGATCAATCCTTTTCCGCAACTCGCGTATTTCTCATTCAACGCGTGGATGCAGGGTGAGCATGCGCACCCGGGACTCGTCGAGCGCAGCCAACTGCTGCTCGACGCGTGCGAGATTCCGTGGAACTTGCGCGAGGCGCCGCGTCAGTCGGCGGGCACCCTGTGTTACTGCAATTTCTGGGTGGGCTCGCAGCGGTTCTGGGAGAACTATGTCGGCAAGGTGCTGGTGCCGATCGCCACCTTTCTCGAAACACAGAGTGACAGCGAAGCGGCGCGCGCAGTGCTGGAACCCACGATCCATTCCGACGACGCGCCGTTTCTGCCGTTCGTCGCGGAGCGGTTGTTCAGCACCTACCTGTCGTTGCATACGCAAGTGAAGGTGGCCGCTTATCCGATCAAAGGCGAGAAGGTTTTTGACTATTGCGTCAGCGATTTCGAAAAAGATATCGTGCGCTATATGCAAAAGCCGATCGATGCCGCGGATCAGGCGCAAGTGTTTCCGTCTGAACAGATTGCGTTGATGGATCTGTTATGTACGCTGTCGCAGAAGTACGTGCGCGCGCACTTTTCGTATACGCCGCATCCGCATACCGGACAGCCGATCGATTTCGACCGTAAGGGCAAGTAGCCGCATCCTGAAAATGAGTGCGGCGCGCGACCCGCATGGCCCGCGCGCCGCCGTTCGCCGCTCGGCTCTAGTCGGCGTGCGCGCCGGCTGTGCTTGCCGCGTCGACGCCCAGAAAGATGTCCTGCCAGACAGCGTCGCTCGCGCGTTGCAGCACGCCGTCCGCGTGCCGCACATAAGCGGCATCGGCCAGACTGCGACCGGCGCATTGATTGAAGCGGGCCGCGATGGCCGGCACCCATGCCGCGAGACTGGCGGCGGCATCGAAGACGCAGTCCGCTGGGCAAATCTCTTGAGCCGCCGTGCCGCCACGCACGAACACCGGCTTGCCGAAATGCATGGCTTCGAGCACCGGCACGCAGAACCCTTCATGCCGGCTCATCGCGAGTAGCGCGCTGGCGGACTCGTAGCACTCGAACAGATCGGCGTCGTCGAGCATGCCTTTGAAATCGACCTGTTCCAGCACGCCCAGGCGCCGGGCGTGATTGATCAGAAACTTCAGATACTCGTAGTTCGGCGCGCTGCCGACAATCGTCAGCGTCGCTACGATTTCACGCTGTTTCAGCAGCGCCAGAATGTCGATGCCGTCCTCGATCCGTTTGTGCGGCACCACGCGGCCGACCATCAGCAGATTCGGCGCGCGCTGTTTGCGTCCCTTGCGCGGCGGCTCGCGCGTGAAAACCGGCATGTCCGGGAAAACCGGCGGGACGATCTTCACCGCGCCTGCTTCGAGAATGCGGGCAAGGCTTTGCGCGGTGTTCTGCGAATTCGCGACGACGGCATCGAAGCCCGCGAGCAGGGGTAATTGCGCGAGCGCCTTCTCGCACAACTGCGCGGTGCGCGGTTCGAGCGCACGCAGCAGTTGGGGATCGGTCACGCCGTGGAAGTAGCAGATCTTCTTGCAGTCCAGCGCGAGGATCTGTTCGAGACACGGATCGAAGATCGAGTAGCTCAACAGGACGATGTCCTCGGGCGTGACACTGGCGAAAAACGCTTCGAGTGGCTGGACTCCGGATGTTCCCGCGTCGAAGCCGTTTGCATAGAGTTCGGCCCGCAGGCCGAGACGCTTCGCCATTCGAACGAAGCCGATGCAGTGGTTGCCCACCGCATCGCCCGAGAAAATATCCGGAGCACATACCCGCAGCGTCATTTTGCCTTTGCCTCCGCAATGTCGGTCAACCGTCGCGCATACGCGCGGGCGACCGCGTCAACTGAGTAATCACGCTCGATGCGTGCCTGACCCGCCAGGGCGATGCGCTCACGCAGCGGCACATCGTCGATCATTCGTTTGAGCTGTTCGGCCGCGACCGAGACGTCGGGATCGCACCAGTACTGCCCTTCGGAGAACAGATAGTCGCCTGCGCGCAGCGGGATAAGGTCGCCATCCACGAGGAACGCGGTATCGGGTTCGCAGAAGTCGACGTTGCCGGAGAAGTTGGTCGCCACGACGGGCTGCCCCAGCGCCATGGCTTCGGCGATCACGCGGCCGAAGCCTTCGCTGCGATGCAGAGAAATGTAGGCGTCGCAACAGGCCATGAAGTCGGTCGAATCCTGCCGGGACAGACGTTCGGAAACGATGTGAATGCGGCTGTCGCCGGCCGCCAGATCGAGCACCGCACGCCAGACCGGATCGTCGTCACGCACGTTCATGGCCTTGATGACGAGCCCGACGCCCGGCGAGCGTGTGCCGAATGCCTGCTTGAACGCTTGCACGCCGGCGAGCGGGTTCTTTCGGCTCAACCACGAGTTGCCGTCGAACATCAGATAGAACAGGAATTCGTTCGACGGCAGCCCGAACCGTTCACGCTTCGGATCCAGCGGCGCGGGCACTTCGACGGCCATCGGCATGTGATAGACGGGCGTGTCGCCGAGGCGGCGGTAGACGCTCTGGACGAAGCGGCTCTGGGCCCAGATTTCGTCGACCATCTGATGCACCTTGCCGAACGCGCTCGGCCAGTGAGGCAATTCCCACGGCCAGGCGCCGATCTTGTGAGTCGGCGCGTCAATCAATTTACGGCCACCCTCCAGCGCAAGGCGAACCATCTCCGGCGCCGGCAGACAGATCAGGCTGATGCCGTACTTGAGCTCGTCGCTGATCAGGTGATCGACGGAGTGCTCGAGCTTCGCCGGGCCGGACATCGGTGCATTGATCAGCGCGACCGGCGTGGACGTCAGCTGGAACACGCGCGCGGCCATGCGGGCATCTTCGCCTAGCCCGAGCACGCCTTGCGGGAAGCCGATCACGTTCACGCCGTAGTCGTATCCGACGCCTTCCACGTGCGCGTGATAGCGCGCCGGCTCGCGTTCGTCGTCGTCGGCGTCGTCGTCGGGACTGTCGATCCAGCGGACCTTGAGCGAGCCCAGCAGCGGGTATTCGGCTTGCGCCCATTCGTTCCACCACGCCACGAGCTGGTCGCGGCCCGCATCGGTGTCGATGTCGAACGCGCTGCGCAGATCGGCGCGATCGTTGGCGATCAGAACGAGAAAGCGCGGGAGCAATGAGGCGTCGGCCGGCTGCTCGTCGTCGATGCTGGCCAACGCTTCGGACAGCCGGGCAGCCGACCATTTGATTGCGTGATACTCGTGTTGTCCGTCCCGGTCCCACCACGAGATGAGACCCAGGCGATGGCTGAAGCTATCCAGATTGAACGACGCCTGGAGGTCGGCCCGCTCGTTCCAGATCAGCACCAGGAACCGCGGCAGCAGCGGCAGAGCGCATTGCGCGCCGGCCTCCATCCTGAACAGGTCGTCGTCCAACGCCGGCGTGACCCAGTGAATGACCGGGTATTGCGCCTCGCCATGTTCGACCCACCATGACAGGCACTTGAGGCGTCCGATGAAACTGTCCAGCGAGCAGAGCGCCTGCAAGTCCGCGCGTTCCTCGAGGATCAGCCGCAGGAAGCGCGGCACCGGCAGCCAGTCGGAATGTTCGCCCCATTCCATTTCGAACAGTGACGCGGGCAGCGTAGGCGGCACCCACTTGATGGCGCGGTACTGGAACTGGCCGTGTTCGAGCCACCACGACAGGCAATTCAGCCGTCCGGTAAAAGACTCCAGCGGACCGAACGCGGCCTGCAGGTCCGGCCGCTCCGTGACGATCAAGGAGAGGAAACGCGGGATGTGCGGGCCGCCGTCTGCGCGGACCTGCTCGGGTTCGAGCATGGCGCCGCCGATCGGCGCCTGAGTCCACTTGATGCGCTTATATTCGCGATGCCCATGGTCTTCCCACCAGCTCAGGCAGGCGAGTCGGCCGGTCAGCGTGGTCAGATCGAAGGCGCTGCGAAGATCGGGCCGCTCGGTCGTAATCAGCGCGAGAAAGCGGGGCAGCGGCATCGCGCCGGACTCGGGGTCGTCGATCGGTTCCAGCAGTTCTGGCCATGCGACGGGCGGCCGCCACGTCACGCGCGGGCTCCCAGCCTGCCCATGCGCCTCCCACCAGTCGAGGCAATTCAGATAGCCGGTCAGCGTGCCGAGGTTGAAGGCCAGCGAAAGATCGCCGCGATTGCCCACGATCATCGTGATCAGCTTGGGCAGGTGCAGACCGGCTTCTTCAAATACGGTTCGCGGTTCGAGCAGCGTCTCGGCGAGGTGCTTCGTGTCGAGCACGCTCGGCGCGGTTGCGCCGAGCCAGTACGTGAGCGCGTCCGGATGCCGCTCGATCAGCGTGTCGTTGTCGAGTTGACGCAGGTATTCGCGGTCTTCCTGGCGAAGCACCCAGTTGAAGTCCGGATATGTCTCACGCGCCGTCATTTCCCACCAGAAGTACAGCGAGACCCGATCGTCAAGCACCTTGGAATTGAAAGGCGCGAGATCGGCTCTGAACTTCATCAGAAAATAGATCGCGCTCGGCAGGCAAAAAAGCTCCCCCGGCGACGGGTGCCGGTACTCTGCCAGCCACCCTGTCTTGTTTTTTTTCGGTCCCAGATTAACCAAGATTTAAAATCCTTGAAGGCCATGCGAAGGAAAAGTCGTCGGCAGTCAGCGTCAGATTGGGCGAGTAGTAGGGATCGTTTAACAGCAGATCGCCCCAGCGCTGCCTGACCAACTCGGATTCCTGGTTGAAGCGGCTGATTTTTTCCGGCGTATCTTCGGCCCCGCGTGTCGCCGACTCGTGATGATAAAGCTCCGCATAGGGCGTCCACACATTGCGATAGCCGGCCTGACGCACGCGCAGACAGAAGTCGATGTCGTTATAGGCGACGTGCAGCAACTCGTCGAGGCCGCCGACCTGCTTGTAAATCGACTGGCGGACCAGCAGACACGCCGCGGTCACGGCGCTCATCGCATTGCGCAGACGCGCGCGCGCAAAGTAGCCCGGATGCGTATTGGGGAAGTGCTTGTGCGCGTGGCTCGCAATGCCGCCGACGCCGAGCACTACACCGCCGTGCTGAATGGTGTCGTCCGGGTACAGCAGTTTCGCGCCAACCGCGCCGACGTTCGGCTGCAGCGCGAGTGACACCATTTCTTCGAGCCAGTCGGCGTTGATCACTTCGATGTCGTTGTTCATCAGACAGACGAAGTCGGCCGGGCTCGCGAGCGCGACGCGATTGTTCAGCGCCGAGTAGTTGAACGGCGAGTCGTCGCGCACCACCTTGACCCGTTCGTCCTGTTGCAGGCGCGCGAACAGGTCGTGCGTTTCGGGCTTGACGGAACCGTTGTCGATGATGGTGATGCGAAAGTTCGGATAGCTCGACTTCTTGCGTACCGACTCCACACACTGTTCGACGAGGTCGGCGGAGTCGCGCGTCGGAATGATGATTTCCACCGACGGGAGCACCGCGGGCAAGTCGTACACGACCTTGTTGAACGCATCCGTGCCGGGCGCGTGCTCGGTATGGGCGGCGATTGCATTGCGCGCGAGATGTTCGTCGAGCGCGCGCATCGCCGCGATGTGCGCATACGGCTTGGCCTCATGGCCGGCCGCCGTGCTCTCGGGAATCATGCGCCAGTGATAGAGCGCACGCGGCACGTGATACACCGTGTGATGACCCGCGCGATCGAGCACGCGCAAGGCGAGGTCGTAATCCTGCGAGCCTTCGAAACCGGTTCTGAAGCCGCCGACCTCTTTCATTACCGAAGTCTTGTACACGCCGAGATGCGAGATCATGTTCTGGCTCAGGAACAGATCGTAGTTGAAGTCGCATTTGAAGTACGGGTCCGAGCGCACGCCGTCGATCGAGATCTTGTCTTCGTCGCTATAGATCACCGCCGCGTCAGGATGCGCGTTGATCAGCTCGACGACGTAGTAAAGCGCGAGCGGATGCAGTTCGTCGTCGTGATCGAGCAGGCCAACGAAGTCCCCTACCGCAAGTTCGAGCGCCGAGTTGCTCGACGCGCTGATGTGGCCATTCGTCGTGCGATACGCGACCTTGATGCGCGGATCCTTCGCAACGTAGCTGTCCAGCACCGCCTTCACTTCGGGCCTGGTGGAGCAGTCGTCGGCGATGCAGAACTCCCAGTTCTCGTACACCTGGTTGATGACCGAATCGATCGCCATGCGCAGCCATATTTCCGGCGTGTTGTACGTCGGCATGACGATGCTGACGAGCGGTTGCTGTTCCCACGTCTTCGAGCGCGCGCGCAACTCGGGATAGAGCGAAGCGGGCGGTTCGTGCGCATCGATCCACTCCTGATAGGTGTGGCCCACGGCGGGCGCCGCGGCCGGCTGCGCGCCGCCTCGCCAGGTCGACATCCGGCGCGCCCGTTCGAGCAGTTCCTGCGGACATTCCGCATCCGAAAGCCGATCGAGCCTGAAGTTCCTGATCGAGAACAGGCCCGAGCGCGCAATCGGGTCGAGGCGCAGCGGCCCGACCAGCGGCGGAAACGCGACGACCTGATTCACGTTGCCGTCGGCGCCGACCGCGAGACCGATAGCGGTGTGCTCGGACATGCCGGCGCCCGCATCGACATAGAGCATGCAGGGCGAGGCCGGCATGTCTTCCTTCGCGAGTTCGAACGAGATGCGCGCGGCGCACCCGGACAACGCCTCCCAGCCTGTCAGTTCGAACTGCGGGTCGCCATTGGTTGCGAGCCACGCGAACTCGGGGTTCGGGGAGGTCTCGACGTTGTTCAGAGGACGAAGTTCGAAGTTCATTTTGTCAGCAGGGAATCGTAGAGGTCTTTCAGGGGGGACAGGACGGCTTGCCAGGTCAGGTCGCGCGCTGCATCTGCGTTACTCGTCGTGCCGGCGCGCGGCTGGGCGAGGGCGTCGCGGATCGACTGAGCGATGCTGTCGACGTTGGACGGATCGAGGTAGGCGACGTGCCGCGCAAAATATTCTTCGGTCGAGCCGACTTTCGTCACGGCGATGCGGGCGCCCGCGGCATGTGCTTCCAGCGCGGCGAGTCCCGGTGTTTCCAGCGTGCTCGGCAGGACGAACGCTTCGCAGGCGGCATAGGCCGAGCGCAGTAGCGGCGAATCGTGAGCGAGTGTGCCCGCGTAGACGACCCGGTCCGCGCCTTCCGCGAAGCAGGCTTTCGCATACTCCGGGTCGCGCTGATGGCCGATCAGCACGAGCTTGAGTTCGGGGAACGACTTCATTGCGCGGATGAGCGCCAGCTGGTTCTTGCGCGGCTCGATGTTGCCCACGTTGAGGACGAAGCGATCCTGAATCCCGAATTCACTGCGAAACAGTTCTGGCGCGACCGGCTCGTAAAAGCTCTGTTCGACGCCGTTGAGCACGCTGACGAATTTTTCCCGGGGCAGGTCGAAGATGCGGGCGAGCGTGTCGCATTCGATCTCCGAATTCGCCACCACCCGGTCGGCGAGCGAAAACTGATGATGAATTTCGCCGATCGGATAAAGGTGTTTCGTTTCCTCCGTCACCCAGAGACTAGACGAAACCACCAGCGGCAAGTCCAACTGTTTAACAAAGTTACAGAAGTGAACCGAGCCGCCGACGCACGAAAAGAAATGCACCACGTCGTGTTCAAGGAAGCGCGGATTCCATGGATCGAACAGCGTGACGTCCACTCCGTGCGCGGGCAGATGCTTGTGATACGCAAGCAGCTGAATCTCTCCGCCTCCGGGGGTATGGAAAGCCATGGGGTAAGTGGCGAACAGCACTTTCATAGATGGGACTCTATTTGCTCAAACGTTTTCTTTTCGTCAAATCAGCGAAGCGCCGCGCGGACCGATGGCGTCAGTGGCATTGGATCTCGCGTGTCTGAAGTGGGTGAAACAGTGGCCCGCGAGCGACGCGCTCAAATCCGGGCCGGGATGTTTCGGGACCTCCGCATGGGAACATGCCGCTCGCTGTCGCGGCAATCGGACCTTGGCTAGACGTGGCGCGGGCCGTTGGCCGCTCACGCCGCTGCTGGGCGAACTGGATTGTGCTGCCGTCGAGCACGTCGGATCTTAGCGAATTCCACATGCGCGAATATGTTTGAGATGTTACGAAGTGTGCCGACGGCGCTTCGGAATCGCCTGTCCGCTTTATCATCACGGCCGGGACTTCGCCGCGCTTGCAAACTGTTGGCTGCGGGACACATTTTAGCGCCTAACCTTCGGGAGGAGCGGACCACGGTGGAAGTCGCCCGCATACAATACGTTCCCAATCAGACTTCTCAAGAAGCGCCGCCGATGCCAGATTGTATCGTGTCTCATCCGCCTTTCCGGTCCTATCCGGGTAGGGCAAGCCCTGTCGGTACAGGCTCATGCTCCGGCTCGAGGCGTACCGTCGCGCGCCTCGCGCGGACAAGGTCCGTCACCGTGCACAGTGCGGCCGCAGGGCGGCGCTGTGGCAAGTGGGCCGGTGGCATGGCGGGCGCGTGCATCGGTACCGTGACCCGCCTCGCCGGAGTCAGCCGATGACTCACTCGGTTCTCATCACCGGCGCCAACGGCTTCGTCGGCAAGTCGGTTTCCCGCGCCTTGCTGCAGCGCGGCGACCGGGTCGTCGGCGCGGTACGCCGTGCCCAGACCGCGGCGCAGGGCGTGCGTGAATGGCTGCTCGACGCGGACGACTTTGAGGGCATCGAGCAACGCTGGCCGGTCACGCTGCAATGCGATGCGGTCATTCATCTGGCCGCTCGCGTCCACGTGATGCACGACACGACCGCCGAGCCGCTCGCCGCCTATCGCGCGACCAATGTCGACGGCGCGTTGCGCGTCGCCGCCGCGGCCCGTCGCGCGGGCGCGCGCCGCTTCGTGTTCGTCAGCAGCATCAAGGCGATGGCGGAAAGCAGCATCGGCCGGCCCATCAAGGAAACGGACCCGCCCGCGCCGTCCGATCCCTACGGCATCTCCAAGCTCGAAGCCGAGCGGGCGTTGCTCGAATACGGCCGCGAGTCGGGTCTCGAGATCGTGATCGTGCGGCCGCCGCTGGTCTACGGGCCGGGCGTGCGTGCGAACTTCCTGCAGCTGATGGGCGCGATCGCCCGGGGCGTGCCGCTGCCGCTCGGCGCGATCGCCGCGCGCCGCAGCCTCGTGTTCGTCGATAACCTCGCGGACGCGCTCGTGCATTGCACCACCGATCCGCGCGCGGTCGGCCACACGTTCCACGTCGCCGACAACCGCGATCTGAGCGTGTCGGAACTGGCGCGGGCGCTAGCCACGCAACTGCACGCACCGCAACGTCTCGTGCCGGTGCCGGTCGGCGTGCTGCGGCTCGCGGGCCGTCTGACAGGGCGCTCGGCGCAGGTCGAGCGGCTGGTGGGCGAATTGCGCCTCGACAGTTCGCATATCTGCGAGCGCCTCGGCTGGTATCCGCCGCACACCGTCGAGCACGGCCTGCTGGAGACCGCCGCCTGGTATCGCTCCACACATTGATCGCATAGAACTGAACGCTGACCTGCATTGAACCTGCTTCCGATGTCTTCACTTTCCGCCTACCCGGTGGTTCATCTGCTGCTGTGCGGCGCGCTCGCGCTGGGCGCGTGCGCGGCGATTCTGTGGGCGCTCCTCAGAAGCGGTCTCGCGTGGCGACTCGCCACAGACATCCCCAACGACCGCTCGCTGCACACCCGGCCGACACCGCGCGTCGGCGGTTGGGGCATCGTGCCGGTGAGCGTGGCACTGATCTGGCTGGTCGCGCCGTCGCTCTGGCTGCCCGCGCTGGCGGCGGCGCTGCTTGCCGCGCTGTCGCAGATCGACGACCGCCGCGGCTTGCCCGCGCGAGTGCGCTTCGGCGGCCACGCGGCCGCGGTGGCGGCGCTGGTCGCCGTCTATCCCGCCGACGTGCCCTGGTGGGCGCTGGCGGCCATGGCGGTTCTGCTCGTCTGGCTGGTCAATTTGTACAACTTCATGGATGGCTCGGACGGGCTCGCCGGCGGCATGGCGCTGTTCGGCTTCGGCGGCTACGCCATCGCCGCGTCCTTGTCGGCTGGCCCCGCGGCTCATGCCGACATCGCGCTCGCGCTGGCCAGCGTGGTGGTGGCCGGGGCGGCGGCGGGCTTTCTGCTGTTCAATTTCCACCCCGCGCGCATCTTTCTCGGCGACGCCGGTTCGATCCCGCTCGGCTTCCTCGCCGGCGCGCTCGGCTACTGGGGCTGGCGCGAAGGCGCGTGGCCAGTGTGGTTTCCCGCGCTGTGCTTCGCGCCGTTCATCGGCGATGCGTCGGTAACGCTGCTCAAACGCCTGCTGCGCGGTGAAAAATTTTGGCAAGCGCACCGCGAACACTACTATCAAAGACTGGTGCAGTCGGGTTTGGGGCACGCATCGACGGCATGGGTTTGGTATTTGTTCATGGCGGCGGGCATAATGCTTGCTATATTGGCTCTACAATTTGCCGTCCTGTATCAATGGCTGGTTGTCGTCGTTTGGGCTGCCGTGCTGGCGGTCGCCGGGCTGTGCATTGATCGCCGCTGGCGGCGCCACGCGCCCCGTTCCGGGCAATCCTGAGGTTCTGCGCAATGAAAAGATTTAAAGCCCGATGGCTTTCGTTCAGTGCGTTTGCGTTCGACTTGTGCGCGGTGGCTCTGGCCTGGATGCTGGCATATGTGATCCGTTTCAACGGTCCCGTGCCCGCCGCGTTCTGGTCGAGCGGTCTGCACGCGCTCGTGTGGGTGCTGCTGATCTACGCAGTGATGTTCCGCAGCTACGGGCTCTACCGCGGCATGTGGGTGTTCGCAAGCCTGCCCGATCTCGTGCGTATCGCGAAGGCGATTGGTGTCGGTGCGCTGTTCGTTGTGATCGGCTCTGCGCTGCTGCAGCCGGCGCCCGTGGTGCCTCGCTCCGTGCTGATCGTCTCGCCGATGCTGCTGTTTCTCACGATGGGTGGCTCGCGCGCGCTCTATCGCGCGGCCAAGGAGTTCTATCGCTACGGCGGTCTGGTCGGGCAGGGCAAGCCGGTGCTGGTGCTCGGCGCGGGCAATGCGGGCGCGAACCTCGTGCGCGAGCTGAAGCGCTCGGGCGAATGGCGCCTCGCGGGACTGCTCGACGACGATCCGGTCAAACAGGGCCGCGAAATCTACGGCTATCGCGTGCTCGGCGCGATCAGCGATCTGCAGAAAATTTCCGCCGAACTGAAAGTGGAGCACGTGATCATCGCGGTGCCGTCCGCTTCCGTCGAAGCGCACCGGCGCATCGCCACGCTGTGCGTGCGCGCGGGCGTGCGGGCGATGACGCTGCCCGCACTCACGCCGCTGACGCAGGGCCAGGCGTTCCTGTCGCGGGTGCGTCAGATCGATCTCGAAGACCTGCTGGGCCGCGATCCGGTGACGATCGACACGGAACACGTCGAGGCGCTGCTGAAGAACCGCGTCGTCATGGTGACCGGCGCGGGCGGCTCGATCGGCTCGGAACTGTGCCGACAGATCCTGCGCTTCGGTCCGGTGCAGCTGGTGGCATTCGACATCTCGGAGTTCTCGATCTATCGGCTGAACGAAGAGCTGCGCGACAAGTATCCGGAAGTGTCGGTCGTGCCGATCATCGGCGACGTGAAGGACTCGCTGCTGCTCGATCAGGTGATGGCGCGCTACTGTCCGCATATCGTGTTTCATGCGGCGGCCTACAAACACGTGCCGCTGATGGAAGAGGTGAACACGTGGCAGGCCGTGCGCAACAACGTGCTTGGCACGTATCGCGTGGGGCGCGCGGCGATCCGCCACGACGTCGCGCATTTCGTGCTGATTTCCACCGACAAGGCCGTCAACCCGACCAACGTGATGGGCGCGAGCAAGCGTCTCGCGGAGATGGCCTGCTCGGCGCTGCAGGCGCAGGGCTCGCGGCGCACGCAGTTCGAAACGGTGCGCTTCGGCAACGTGCTCGGCAGCGCCGGCAGCGTGATTCCGAAGTTCCAGGAGCAGATTGCGCGCGGGGGGCCGGTCACGGTCACGCACCCGGAGATCACCCGCTTCTTCATGACGATTCCGGAGGCGTCGCAACTGGTGTTGCAGGCCTCGAGCATGGGGCGCGGCGGCGAGATTTTCATTCTCGACATGGGTAAGCCGGTGCGCATCGCCGATCTCGCGCACGATCTGATCCGTCTGTATGGCTTTACCGAAGAGCAGATCCGCGTCGTGTTCACCGGGTTGCGTCCCGGCGAGAAGCTGTACGAAGAGTTGCTGGCCGATGATGAAACGACCACGCGCACTCCGCATCCGAAGTTGCGCATCGCGCGGGCGCGTGAAGTGCCCGACTCCATGATCGACAATCTGCTGCCTTGGCTGATGCAGCACCGCGTGCCGTCGGACGATGAAGTGCGCCGCGATCTGCGCCGCTGGGTGCCCGAATATCAACCGGCCACGGCTACCGCGCTGCGCAGCGTGACCGCGGTGACGCGGGCGTCGTAAGTGAGGCGAGGGGCGCGCGCATCGGATCATAAAAAAGGCGCCCTCGGGCGCCTTTTCATAGCCATACCTCGTCTGCCTTACCCAGCCGACCATCAAAACTTGTGGCGAGAACACGAACTTGCCACATCACGACGGCCCCTCCCTGACCATAGGAACCACGCCGGCGAGGTCAGTCCCGACCCGCGCTAGCGCAAACAGCGCTCCTGTTCGACGCTCACCGCTTCCCCTTCCTCACCACCATCCACCTCGGCGACTTGAAGCGCACGATGCTCACATACAGCCACACATAAGTCGCCGCGAACACCACCACGAAGCAGAACAGATGCAGCGTGTGCCGCCAGAACAGCGTGGCCGGCACGACCGCGATCAGACACAGCAGCCACAGATACGGCGAAGTCAGCGAATTGCGCCGCGTCAGTTCTCGCGCGGTGCGCGTGCCGACCACCCAGCGCATCAGCCGCTTATACACGAGCATGTGCAGATGCACGCCGTCGGGAATGCCCGGCGACATGCCGCGAATAAACTTCTTCCGGTAGATCGAGAAGCAGGTCTCGAAGATCGGATACATGAACAGCAGTACCGGATACCACGCGGACACGTCGCGATTGCGCATCACCAGCATGATCGACAGTTCGGCGAGCATGAAGCCGATGAAGTACGCGCCACCGTCGCCGAGAAAGATCAGCCCCGCTGGAAAATTCCAGATGAAGAAGCCGAGCACGGCGCCCATCATCATGAACGACGCGGACAGCACGATCGGATCATGAACCTGGAACGCCACGTAGGCGAGCGACGCGAACATCATGAACGCGACCATCGACGCAAGGCCGTTGAAGCCGTCGATGATGTTGATCGCGTTGGCGAGCGCTGCAACGGCGAGCACCGTGACCGCGAACGAGACCACCGCGTACGAGAGCAGAAAGTCGAGCGGCGGCACGCTGATGCGCGTAACCGCGATATCGAGCAGGAAAAAGGCGAGCGCGGCGGCCACCATTGTGCAGACGAGGCGCACGAGCGGCGACACGCGCTTGGTCAGATCTTCGACGAGACCCGAGCCGAACGCCGGCATGCCGCACGCGATCAGCCCGAGAATGCCGCCCGACACGGCCGGATACGCACGATACAACTGCACCGCCGCAGCGATCAGCCCGAGCAGTATCCCGGTCCCGCCGATGCGCGGCACCGGCCGCACGTGGAATTTCTGCACGCCGGCCAGATCGGTGTCGGTGGAGAATTTTTCATGCAGATGCGCATAGCGCACGATCAACAGCGTGATCAGCAGTGAAACGAGAAAGCCGAGCGCAAAACTAAGCATGAAAGTGGGCCTGAGCGAAGACGGCGAATTATACAAACGAAACGTCGCGCGCCGGCCGGGCGGCGCGCTACCCGCCATTGTCGCGCAACGCGCGGCCGATCCCAGATAGTGAGGTGCGAAGCGGGCGCAAAGGCGCGCCAGTCATGGATTTCACCTATCCAGCGCAGTCGGCGCGCGGTCGTTAACCTGGATGCGGCGAAGTGTAAGTCACGCGCAACGAGTCACCGTCAAGCGGCGGCGCGTGCAACTGCCAACCTGTTTCGCCGCAGATCGGCAAGACGTTCCGGAGACCCAATGCTAAATAACATCACAATTCGTGGCGGCCTGACGCTGGTAATCAGCGTATTCGTCGCTTTCCTTCTGACGGTGATCGCTGTCGGTTATGGCGCGCTCAAACTCGCCAACAGCAGCCTCGACGACACGCAGCGCAGCGCGATCGCGCTATCGCATCTGAAGGCGAGTTCCGAAAAGCTTCTGCAGGTGCAGCTCGCATTGGGCACGTACCAGACGCTCTTTAGCGTCGGCAAGCAGACCGACGATCTGCTCCCGGCCGCGCACAAGGTGCTCGTCGAATCGAACAAGGACTTCCGCAACTACATGGCGGGGCCGTTCGCGAGCGATGCCGAGCGCAAGCTCGCGCAAAGCGTCGAGCAGGCGCGCGCGGCGCTGGTCGACAAGGCGATCGAGCCGGAATTCAAGGCGCTCACCGATTTCGACTTCAACACCTTCCGCAATATCCAGGGCGACACGGCGAACAGCTTCTACGCGACCTATTCGAAAGCGATCGACGCACTCGAAAGCGCGCAGGTCGACAGTCAGCACCAGCAGGCCGCCATCGGCGCGCAGCGCTTCCAGCTGGCGACGCTGCTGTTCGTCGCAATCGGCGTGATCGCGCTCGTGATCGGCGTGGCGGCGCGCATGGCGCTGTCGGCAGCGCTGATCAAGCCGGTCAACGCGACCGTCAAGCACTTCGAGCGGATCGCCGCCGGCGATCTGACGGTCGCCATCAAGGTGCGCTCGCGCAACGAAATGGGCCAGTTGCTCGGCGCGCTGACGAAGATGCGCGACGGCCTCGTCGAAACCGTCGCCAAGGTGCGAGGCAGCACGAGCGCGATCACCCAGGGCGCGAACGAAATCGCGTCGGGCAACGCGGACCTGTCCGCGCGTACCGAGCAGCAGGCGGCCGCGTTGCAGCAGACGGCGGCGAGCATGGAGCAGTTGTCGGCGACGGTGAAGCAGAACGCCGACAACGCGAAGCAGGCGAACCGGCTCGCCCACGGCGCGCTCGATACGGTCACGCGCGGCGGCACGGTGGTGTCGCGCGTCACCGAAACGATGGACGGCATTAGCGAGTCCTCGCGCAAGGTGACGGAGATCATCGGCATGATCGAAGGGATCGCGTTTCAGACCAACATTCTCGCGTTGAACGCGGCGGTGGAGGCGGCGCGCGCGGGCGAACAGGGGCGCGGCTTCGCGGTGGTGGCCTCGGAAGTGCGCAGTCTCGCGCAGCGCTCGGGCGCGGCGGCCAAGGAGATCAAGGAGCTGATCGGCGAATCGGCGGCCAAGGTCGAGGAGGGCGCCTCGCTCGTGTCCGACGCGCAGAAGACGATTCACGAAGCGATGAGCGCGGTCGAGCGCGTCACCGGCGTGATGAACGAGATCGAGGCGTCCGCGCTGGAGCAAAGCGACGGTATCGAGCAGGTCAACAAGGCGGTCTCGCAGATCGACGAAGTCACGCAGCACAATGCGGCGCTCGTCGAGCAGGCCGCGGCCGCGGCGAAGTCGCTGGAAGAGCAGGCGGCGATTTTGAAGGACGCCGTCGCGGTGTTTCAACTCGACGCGCTGTCGGCGTAGGCAAGTCGTGGCGCTGGCGGGCTGGCGGAGGGCGCCGCGTGGCAGCGCGGGCCCGACCGACCCATCGACAGCGGCGCGCAGTCGGGGCGGCCGTTGCGATGGCGGCTCAAGCCCGTCGAGTCAATGACTCGTGCCGAGATAGGCCGCCTTCACCGACGGATCGTTACGCAATTGCAGCGCCGGCCCATGCGCGGCGATCCGGCCGTTTTCCAGCACATAGCCGTAGTCGGCCACATTGAGCGCCGCCGCGGCGAACTGCTCGACCAGCAGCATCGTCACGCCCTGGCCCTTCAGATTCTCGATGATGCGAAACACCTCTTCGACGAGAATCGGCGCGAGCCCCATCGACGGTTCGTCGAGCAGCACGAGTTCGGGGTTCAGCATGATCGCGCGCGCCATCGCCAGCATCTGCTGTTCGCCGCCGGACAGCGTGCCGGCCAGTTGATTGCGCCGCTCCTTCAGGCGCGGGAACAGTTCGATCGCGCGCTCCAGATCGGCGTTCACGTCGCCGCGCGGCCGTGCCCATGTGAGGCGCGCAAACGCGCCGAGAATCAGATTGTCGGTCACGCTCATCGTCGCGAAGACGCGCCGGCCTTCCGGCGAATGCGCGAGGCCGAGCCGCGCGATGCGGTGCGAGTCGAGCGAGTCGATCCGCTTCGCGCTCGCGCCCATGCCCATTGTGATTTCACCGGCGCTCGGGCGGATCATCCCGGAGATCGCGCGCATCGTGGTGGTTTTGCCCGCGCCGTTAGAGCCGATCAGCGTGACGACCGACGCCTTCGGCACGTCGATCGAAATGCCGTGCAGCACTTTGACCTTGCCGTAGCCCGCATGCAGATTTCTGATCGATAGCATGTGTGTTCCTGTGAGTCTCAAGACATGTCCGCGCGACTCAGGCTGCTTGCCCGGCCGCCTGGCCGCCGAGATAAGCCTCGATGACCTTTTCGTTCGACTGGACTTCGGCCGGATTGCCTTCCGCGATCTTCTGCCCGAAGTCGAGCACCGACACGCGGTCGCACACGCTCATCACGACGTCCATGTGATGTTCGATCAGCACGACAGTAATGCCGTGATCGCGCACCTTGCGGATGATCGCGATCAGTTCCTTGATGTCCGGCGCGGTGAGGCCCGCGGCGGGTTCATCGAGCAGCAGCACTCGCGGATCGAGCGCGAGCGCCCGCGCGATTTCGAGCAGCCGCTGCTTGCCGTAGGGCAGGTTGCGCGCTTCCTCGCCGGCCACGTTCTCCAGCCCGACGAAACGCAGCATGCCGAACGCGCGCTCGCGCGCAGCCTCTTCCTCGCGCCGGTAGCGCCGCGACATCAGCCCGACGTCGGCGAGAGTGGCGCGGAACGTGTGATGCAGACCGACCAGCACGTTTTCGAGCGCGGTCATCTCGCCGAACAGCTGCACGTTCTGGAACGTGCGCGCGATGCCCGCCAGCGCGATCTGCGCGGAGGTCTTGCCCGCGAGCGACGTGCCGCGATAGTCGAGCGTGCCGGCGGTCGGTACGTAGATGCCGGTCAGCACGTTCATCATCGTGCTCTTGCCGGAGCCATTCGGGCCGATCAGGCCGTGAATCGTGCCGCGCCGCACGGTGAGATCGACATTGTTGAGCGCCTTCAGGCCGCTGAACTGCATCAGGATGCCGCGCAACTGCAGGATGTCTTCCGTGCCGCGTGCTTGCACCGCCTGAATCGCATCGCCGCCGACCGTCGTGGGCGCCGTCGTATCGACGGTGATCGTGCGCACCCGGCCGTGCAGCACGATCTTGCGCACGAAGCCGACCACGCCGTCCTGCAGGTAGTACACGACGAGCAGGATCATCAGGCCGAAGATCGTCAGCCGCCAGTCGGCGAGCGTGTCGATGCGGTAGGAGAACGCAGCGAGCCCGACCGTGCCGAGCACCGGAATCGCCACCTTGCGCGGCGTCGATACCTTGCGCGTGAGCGCCACGCCCGCGCCGATCACGACCACTGCCGCCAGCACCGACGCGACGGTGCGGAACATGTCGATGTCGTCGAGCAGTTTGGGCAGCAGCACGATGATCGCGGAGCCGAGCAGCGCACCGGTGCGCGTCTTGCGTCCGCCCATGATGATCGCGAGCAGGAACAGGATGGTCAGCTCGAAGTTGTAGGTATTCGGCGAGATGTACTGCTCCGAATACGAATAGAGGCAGCCGGCGAGCCCTGCAAAACCCGCGCTGATCACGAAAGCGTAGACCTTGTAGCGATACACCGACACGCCCATGCAGTCCGAGGCGATCGGACTGTCGCGCAGCGCTTCGAACGCGCGGCCCAGGTGCGACTTGAGCACGCGGTGCACGACGATCAGCGACACCACCAGCAGCGCCGCGACGAGCCAGTAGTATTCGACTTCGTTCATCGGCCGGCCGCCCAACGACGGCTTGGGAATCTTCACGCCCATCGGCCCGTTGGTCAGAAAATCCATCTCGTTGATGAGGATCTGCAGGATCGTGCCGAACGCGAGCGTGACCATCGCGAGGTAGGGACCGGACACGCGCAGCGCGGGCAGCGCGAGAATTGCGCCGAAGCCGGCCGTGATCAGGATCGCGAGCGGCGCGGTGACGAAAAACGGCATGCCGAGCTTGATGAACAGCACGCCTGCCGTATAAGCGCCGACCCCGAACAAGCCCGCATGACCGAGCGAAACCTGGCCGGTATAGCCGACCACGATGTCGAGACCGAACAGCAGGATCGCGTAGATCATGATGGTCTCGAACAGATGGATGTAGTACGGATTGCCTGACAGCACCGGGAACACCGCGAGCGCGACCAGCGCGAGAGCCGACGCAATGAGTTTCTTCAGATTCACGGCGGGCCTCACACTTTCTTGATCGAGGTCTTGCCGAACAGGCCGGCGGGTTTCAGCGCGAGCACGATCAGCAGCAGCACGAGCCCCGGCACATCCTTGTAGCCGGTGGAGATGTAGAAGCCCGTGGTGGTCTCCGCGATCCCGAGAATCACGCCGCCGACCACGATGCCGAGTCCGCTCGACAGCCCGCCGATGATCGCCACCGCGAACGCCTTGAGCCCGAGCACCGCGCCCATCGTCGCGCCGGTCAGCGTGAGCGGGGCGATCAGCACGCCGGCGAACGCCGCCGTCAGCGACGACAGCGCATACGAAAACGTGATCACGAGACTGGTGTTGATGCCCATCAGCGCGGCGGCGTCGCGGTCGTTCGCGGTGGCCACCACCGCCTTGCCGAAGATCGTCTTGCGGTTGAAGAACTCGACGGCCAGCATCATCACGAGTGCGCCGCCGACCACCAGCAGTTCCATCGGCAGCACGTTCGCGCCGAGCACCTTCAGCGGCGCTTCCGGCAGCGGCGACGGAAAGCGCAGATCGTCGCGGCCCCAGACGTTTTCCGCGACGTTCTTGAAGATGATGCCGAGCGCGATAGTCGACATGATCCAGCCGAATTCGGATTTGATCCTGATCGCGGGCCGCACGCCGATCCGTTCGACGAACGCGCCTTGCAACAGACCGAACAGGCAGACGAGCGGAATCATCAGCCAGTAGTTGACGCCCAATGACACCAGCGTGAGGCCGACCAGCGCGCCGAGCATCAGAGCGTCGCCCTGGCCGAAGTTCAGCGTGCCGGACGTGGCGAACGTGAGTTGATAGCCGAATGCGATCACGGCGTAGATCATGCCGAGCGCAATGCCGCTATAGACGAGCTGCAGAAGAATGGCCATCGTCGAGCGCCTTCGTATTCACCGCTTATGAGGCAGAGCCGCGCCCGCCATCAGGCGGGCGCGGCTCCCGGAGCATGCTGCCGCGCGTTGCGCGCGCGGCTTTGCCACGAGCCCGGCGCGAGGTGCGCACCGGGCTCGCGTCGGTGCGCGCCTAGTTCGGCGACGCCTGCTTGGTGCGCAGCTGGCTGCCGCCCTTGCGGTCGGCCTCATACGCATAGATCACGCGGCCGCCCTTGACCTCGCCGACCACCGGCACGTTCGGGCTGATCGCTTCGTGGTCGTCGTGCGTGAACGGCTTGTCGTAGACCATCACGACGCCTTCCACCTTGGTGCCGAGGTTTTCGAGCGCGGCGCGCACTTTCGGGCCGTCGGTCGAACCGGCCTGAGTGATCGCGGCGGCCAGCAGGTAGATCGAGTCATAGCCCTGCGCGGCGGAGACCGGCGAGTCGATGCGATTGTTCTTCGGCTTGAATTCCTTCACGTACGCGTCGATGAACGCCTTGCGCTTGGGCGTATTGGCTTCCTGAATGAAGGTCTGCGGCATGCGCGCGCCTTCGCCGTTGGTGCTCGCGTTGTCGATGTAGTTCGCCATGGAGAGCGTCCAGCTGCCGATCAGCGGCACTTTCCAGCCGAGCTTGGCCATGCCGTTGGCGATCTGCGCAAGCTCCGGCCCGATCCCGTACGTCAGCACCGCTTCAGCGCCGGCCTCCTTGGCCTTGAGCAGCTGCGCGGTCATGTCGACGTCCTTGATGTTGAATTTCTCGACGGCGACCGGCTTCACGCCTTTCGCGGCAAGCGCTTTTTCGAGGTCTTCGCGGCCGAGCTGGCCGTAGTTGGTCGAGTCGGCGAGAATCGCCACTTTCTTGAAGCCGCGCTTCGTGACGGCTTCGTCGACGATCATCGGCGCCTGAATGCGGTCCGCGGCGGCGTTGCGGAACACGTAGTTGTCGGGCTGATCGGTGAACTGCTTCGTCACGATACTGCCGGTCGCGACGTTGTTGAAGACGGGAATCTTCGCTTCCTGGAAGAAGCGTTGCGAGGCGAGCGCGACGCCGGTGTTGATGTAGCCGACCACCGCGACGACTTTTTCCTTGTTGATCAGCTCTTGCGCGATCTGCACGCCACGTTCGTTTTTCGCTTCGTCGTCGCGTTCGACCAGCACGATCTGACGGCCCAGCACGCCGCCGCCCTTGTTGATTTCGGCGGCGGCAAGACGCACGCCGTCGCGCATGCTCACGCCCATCGAAGACGACCCGCCGGTGAAGGGTCCGTCGACGCCGATCTTGATCGGGTCGGCCGCATAGCTGACGTTGGCGAAGGCACACAGCGCGAGCGCGCTCACCACGCTCTTCAAGCGAATTCCCATAGCAGTCTCCGTAGCATGTCTTTTCTTGCACGGAGCCTCGATGCGGCTCCCATGCGCGCCGGCCGGACGTTCTTAGGAAGCCTGACCGTCGCGTCGGTGAGGCAGTATAGGAAATCGTAAAGTATTAGTAATATTCGGACTTACCCGCTTGGTGCAATCCCGCAATCGACGGCGGCGTGGTCCGTGCGGTACAACCAGCCGGACCCGCTCGCGCCCCGTCGATTTTTCGGCAACCGGTGGGTTGCCGTACCGAGTCAGGCAAACCCGCGCGGATTACCCGACTGCCAGCGCCAGTGATCCGCACACATCCGTTCGATGCCGAACTGCGCGCGCCAGCCGAGGATGTTCTCGGCGGCCGCCGGATCGGCGAAGCACGACGCGACGTCGCCCGGACGGCGCGCGACGATCTCATACGGCACCGGCTTGCCCGACGCCTTTTCGAACGCGCGCACCACGTCGAGCACGCTATAGCCCTGGCCCGTGCCGAGGTTCACGACGAAGCTCGCGTCGCGTTTGACCAGCGCGTCGAGCGCGGCGAGGTGCCCGCGCGCCAGATCGACCACGTGAATGTAGTCGCGCACGCCGGTGCCATCGGGCGTTTCATAGTCGCCGCCGAACACACGTAGCTTCCCAAGCTTGCCGACCGCCACCTGCGCGACATAGGGCATCAGGTTATTCGGAATGCCAGCCGGATCTTCGCCGATCAGACCGCTCTCGTGCGCGCCGACCGGATTGAAGTAGCGCAGCGTGGCGATGCGCCAGGACGGGTCGGCCAGTTCCAGATCGCGCAGCACCTGCTCGGCGATCAGCTTCGACTGGCCGTACGGATTGGTGGCCGACAGCGGGAAGGATTCATCGATCGGCGAGCTTTTCGGCACGCCGTACACCGTCGCCGACGAACTGAACACGAACTGCCTGACGTTGCGATCACGCATCACGCCGAGCAGCGCCAGCAGGCTGCCCACGTTGTTGCTGTAGTACTCGATCGGCTTCGCGACCGATTCGCCCACGGCCTTCAGCGCCGCGAAGTGAATGGCGCCCGTGATCGGGTGCGCGTCGAAAATACGGTTGAGCGCGTCGATGTCGCGCGCGTCGTTTTCGTAGAAGGTCACGGCGCGGCCGGTGATTTTTTCCACGCGCCGCAGCGATTCGCGGTTGCTGTTCACGAGATTGTCGATCACCACGACGTCGTAGCCGCCGTTGAGCAGTTCGACACATGTGTGCGAGCCGATGAAGCCAGCGCCGCCCGTTACCAGAATCGTGCCCTTCGTGGTCATGCTGTTTGCTCCGTTAAAGTAAAACACCCGTCATTTTCTGCACCAGGTCTTTATATGTTTCGACGACGACCCGTTCGTCGAATTCTTGTGCGACTTTTTGCCGGCCGCGTTCGGCCATCGCGCGGCGTTCGGCGTGGCTCATGTCGAGCATGCGCGCGAGTTGCGCGGCGAGGCTCTCTGCGCTGCGCACTTCGCACAGCAGACCGTTGACGCCGTCGGCCACCACTTCGCGGCAGCCCGGCACGTCGGTCGTGACGATCGGCCGGCCCATCGCCGACGCTTCCATCAGCGTGCGCGGCACGCCTTCACGATACGACGGCAACACAATGCAATCGGCATCGGCGATGAAGGGGCGCACGTCGTGCGCCTCGCCGAGATACTCGATGATGCCTTCCCGCTCCCACGCCGCCACTTCGTCGCGCGTGATCGCGCTCGGATTGTCGACGCCCACCGGGCCGAGCAGTTGGAACCGCGCGTGCGGATATCGTTCACGCAACCGTCGCGCGGCCTCCACATATTCGCCGACCCCCTTGTCCCACAGAAGCCGCCCGATCAGCACGAATTTAAACTCCGGCCGCTCAGGCAACGGTGCGAACGCGAACTGTTCGAGATCGACGCCTTCGCCGTGCAGCAGCCGCGCCCGCTCAGGATGCACCAACAAATTCTGCTCGACAAACGCGGCCTGGTCGTCGCGATTCAGAAACCAGACCTCGCGCGGGAAGCGGAACGCGAAACGATACAATTTTTTCGCCACCTGCGCGGCGCGGCTCTGCTGGATGAACACGTAGCCGAGCCCGGTCGTGACCGCGACCGACTGCACGCCCGCGAGCTTCGCGGCGATCGAGCCGTAGATGTTCGGCTTGATCGTGTAGTGAAACACCACGTGCGGGCGGATCGTCCGGTAGTGCCGATAGAGCGAGACAAGCGTGCGCAGATCGTCGCGTGGATTGGTGCCCTTGGAGGCGACCGGCAGTTCGATGCAGCGGCAGCCCATCGCGGTGAGCAGCTCGAACGTGCGGTCGCGCGGCGCGAGCACCGTCACGTCGACGCCGCGACCCACCAGCATGCGGATCAGTCCTTGCCGATAGGTATAGATTGCCCAGGCAGTATTGCAAACGAGTGTAATACGCAGCGCGGGCGTCGACTTCAAGACAGGCTTCATGCGGGAGCGGATTCGGCGGTGAATGGAACGTTGGACGGTCAGTGACTCGCGCGCGGCGCGAGCAGCACGCGTTTGACCCACTGCAGCGCGCGGTACGGCATCACCAGATGCAGCAGGTTTTTCGCGACGCCGAGCCAGTCGTACGGATTGGCGGCGTCGAAGTAGCGCAGTTGCAAACGCAGTGTCGAGGTGATCTGGCGGCGCCGTCTGGTCGCACTGATGCCGCCTTCGTTCAACTCGTAATAGAGCCCGAGTTCGGGCAGATTCGCGCAGTCGTAGCGCTCCATCAGACGGACGAACAGATCGAGGTCTTCGGCGGACCGATACTCGGCGCGATAGTTGCCGACCGCGCGCACGGCGTCGATGCGCAGCATCATCGAAGGATGCGCGAAGCAGGAGCGGAAGAAGCGCACGCGGCGGATCGCGTGCGGCTCGGCGGGCGGCGTCAGCATGAAGAGCGGCTCGCCCGCGCGCGTGACGACCTGGGTCCACATGCCGAGCCCGGCCACGTTCGGATGTGCCTGCATGAACGCGCGCTGCTTTGCCAGACGTTGCGGCACGCTGCGGTCGCCCGCGTCGATGCGCGCGGCATAGCGGAAGCCGCGCTGCGCGAGCGCGTCGATGCCGGTTTGCAACGCGCGCTCGATGCCGCCGTTCTGCGCCAGGCGCAGCACGTCGATCTTCATGTTGGCGAGCGCCGGCGCGACGATCGGTGGCGTGCTGCCGTCATCGACGATCAGTACGTGCACCGGCGCACTTTCACTGAACGAGGCGAGCGTGAGATCGACGTCGGCCTGGCCGTTGTACGCGGGCATCAGCACCGCGACGTCGTCGAGAGCGGTTTGCGCGGTGGCGGATGCGTTCGTCATGGGCGCAATTTGAAACGGATGTAATAAAGATTAACCGACGCGGCCGCCAGATAGCCGGCCGCAAGACCGACCAGCGGGCCGTAAGCGCCGAGTCGCGGGATCGCCAGCAGATTCACGACGAACGCGACGGCCAGCGCGAGCAGCCATTTGGACAGCAACACGAACCTTGCCTGGTACTTCAGTACGATAAGATTGCCGATCGCTTCGATGCCGGCCGGCACGGACAGCCACACGGCCCAGCGGAAGATGTCGATCGCGCCTTCGAAGTCCGGCCCGAACACGCGGCGAATGATGAAACCGGCGAGCAGGTCCAGCACGATCGCGCCGCTTACCATCAATGCGGCGGTCATCGCGGTGAGCCGCCACATATTGCGGCGCAGTCGCGCGGCTTCCTGCACACGGTAGACGAATGCTGGCGCGATGGTCTGCGCGAGCATCAGCGCGAGCGTGATCCAGTTTTCGTTCAACTGCTGGGCGGCGGCGTAGCGTCCGAGGTCGGCGAACGAGATGGCCCGCTCGAGCATCAGCCGGTCCAGTTTCAGGAACAGATACATACAGATCAGGCCGAGCCAGAACACGGTGCCCGCGCTCGCGAAATGCGTGAAGAGCGAACGGTCGAAGCGCCAGTTCAGCCGCCCGCCGTGACGGCGCATGAAGTAGATCAGCAGGACCGCGCCGATCGCCGCGGATTCGAGCGCCCACAGCCAGCCGAAGCGCGCGGGCGCCGCTGCCGCGCGCACCAGCAGATACACGCAGCCGGCCTTGAGCACGGCGGTGCTCATACTGGTGAGCAACTGCGGCTTGCTGTAGGTCATGCTTTGCAGCCACGCGTTGATCACGCCGACGAACGGCTCGCGAAACAGCATCGTCACCGCGAGGCCCGCGAGCATGGCGCCGACGAGCGGCTCGAACACATGCAGCGCGATGCCGAGCCACGTGAGCAGCAACGCGCCGATGGATACGGTAAAGCGCAATACGAACGCGCTGCCGAGCACGGTGCCGAGCTGCGCGGGCGGCCGGTTGACGATGGTCGGCACGAGAATCTCCGCGCCGCACACCCAGGTGATCGGCGAGAGCACCAGCAGCAGCGTGTTCGCGTATTGCCATTTGCCGAACACGTCCGGCCCGAAGTAGCGCGCCAGCATGCCGCTGATCACGATCGCGACACCGATTTGTGTGAGTCTTTCGAGCCCGAGCCAGACGATATTCGTGAATGCGCGCGTGACGTCGGGATTGGCGAAGCGTTTGAGCGTCAGCATCCTCTGGCCGTCTGCCGGTGCATGGATGCGGATTGCGCAGCGGCACTGCGCGCGTTCGCCCACCTGGCCGACTGCTGCGGCAACTTTACAAATGGAGGGCGTCTAAGCATTAGAATGGCGTTATTGAGGCGGGTCAGAAGAACGCAATTATAAGTTGGAACCGGATCGCTTCCGGCAAGGGCGCACCGCAGCATGTCAGTGCTACTTTTCATCGCTCGTTTTACCGCTAGTTTTACCGATGGTCAGCGGTGCGCCGGTCAAAATTTTCCATTGCACGTAAGTGAGCCAACATGATCTCCAAATCCATTTTCAAGGCGTATGACATTCGCGGCGTGATCGGCAAGACGCTCGACGCCGATGCCGCACGCTCCATCGGCCGCGCATTCGGCAGCGAAGTGCGCGCGCAGGGCGGTGACGCGGTCGTGGTCGCGCGCGACGGACGCCTGTCCGGTCCCGAACTGATTCAGGCATTGTCGGACGGTCTGCGTGCGGCCGGTGTCGACGTGGTCAACGTCGGCATGGTGCCGACGCCCGTCGGCTACTTCGCGGCCAGCGTGCCGTTGCAGCTCGAAGGCGGCGAGCGCCGCGTCGACTCGTGCATCGTCGTGACGGGTAGCCACAATCCGCCTGACTACAACGGCTTCAAGATGGTCCTGCGCGGCGCGGCCATTTACGGCGAACAGATCCTCGCGCTGCATCAGCGCATCGTCGACGAAAACTTCAGCGAGGGCAGCGGCACGTACACCGAGTACGACATTGCCGACGCGTACCTCGATCGCATCGCCAGCGACGTCAAGCTCGCGCGCCCGATGAAGATCGTCGTCGATACCGGCAACGGCGTCGCCGGCGGCCTCGCGCCGAAGCTGTTCAGGAAGCTCGGCTGCGAGCTGGTCGAACTGTTCACCGAAATCGACGGCAACTTCCCGAACCATCACCCGGACCCGGCTCATCCGGAAAACCTCCAGGACGTGATTCGCGCGCTGAAGGAAACGGATGCGGAAATCGGCTTCGCGTTCGACGGCGACGGCGACCGCCTCGGCGTCGTCACCAAAGATGGCCAGATCATCTATCCGGACCGTCAGCTGATGCTGTTCGCCGAAGAAGTGCTGTCGCGCAACAAGGGCGCGCAGATCATTTACGACGTGAAGTGCACGCGCAACCTCGCGAAGTGGGTGAAGGACAAAGGCGGCGAACCGCTGATGTGGAAGACGGGCCACTCGCTCGTGAAGGCGAAGCTGCGCGAAACCGGCGCGCCGCTCGCCGGTGAAATGAGCGGCCACGTGTTCTTCAAGGACCGCTGGTACGGTTTCGACGACGGCCTGTACACCGGTGCGCGTCTGCTCGAAATCCTCACGCGCGTCGCCGATCCGAGCGCGTTGCTGAACTCGCTGCCGAACTCGAACTCGACGCCGGAGCTGCAACTGAAGCTCGAGGAAGGCGAGAACTTCGAGTTGATCGCACGTTTGCAGCAGAACGCGAAGTTCACCGGCGCGGACGACGTCGTGAAGATCGACGGCCTGCGCGTCGAGTATCCGGACGGCTTCGGCCTCGCGCGTTCGTCGAACACCACGCCGGTCGTGGTGATGCGTTTCGAAGCCGATAACGACGCGGCGCTCAAACGCATCCAGGAAGACTTCCGCCGCGTGATCCTCGCGGAGAAGGCCGACGCGAAACTGCCGTTCTGACGGCTGAAGCGGCGGCGCGGTTCGGCTGGGCTCGCCGGGCCTGGAGCGCCGCCGTGGTCGAACGCGGCGCGGGTTTATTACCGCGCCGCGTTTTTTCATGCCATTGACATGCGACGCGTTAAAATTGCGGTCCTCGTGAGAAAGCGCCGGGCCGTCCCAGGCTTTCTCATCCCTCGGGGGCCTGACGCGCGGCGGCAGGTTGGAGACTCTCTCAACGCATCTTCGGGCCGGACAGCCGGTTTTCTCACTCTTGAGCGTGCAAAAGATACTCATCGTGAGGGTGTCGTCTCTCGGCGACGTCGTTCACAACATGCCGGTGATCGCCGACATCCGACGCCGCCATCCGGATGCGCAGATCGACTGGCTCGTCGAAGAAAGCTTCGTCGGGCTCGTGCAACTCGTCACCGGCGTGCGACGGGCAATTCCCGTTTCATTGCGGCGCTGGCGCAAGCGCATCCTGTCGGTCGACAACTGGCGCGAAATCGGCGCGTTCCGGCGCGCGCTCGCGGCCGAGCACTACGATCTCGTGATCGACTGCCAGGGGCTCATCAAGACTGCGTGGGTGGCGAGCATGGCGCGTGGGCCGCTCGTCGGCCTCGCGAACCGCACCGAGGGCGCGGGCTTCGAATGGCCGGTGCGTTTCTTCTACGACAAGCGCGTGCCGATCGAGCCGCGCACCCATGTGGTCGAACGCACGCGGCAGCTGGTCGCCGCGGCGCTGAACGACCCGCCGCCGCAACCGACCGACGAAATCGACTTCGGCCTCGATACCGGGCGCGCGGCGCTGGCATTGTCGGAGGCGAATCTGAACCTGCCGGTGCCGTACGTGGTGTTCGTGCACGCGACCTCGCGCGCCGACAAGCAATGGCCCGACACCGCGTGGATCGAGTTGGGGCAGTCGCTGGTGCGGCGCGGCGCTTCGATCGTGCTGCCGTGGGGCAGCGACGCCGAGCGCGCAACCAGCGAGCGTCTCGCGAAGGAATTCGGCGCGGCGGCAATCGTACCGCCGAAGCTGTCGTTGCCCGCGGTGGTCGGCCTGATCGAAGGCGCGGCGGCGACGGTCGGCGTTGACACAGGTCTGGTTCACATCGCGGCGGCGCTGAAGCGGCCCACGGTCGAGTTGTACAATTTCTCGACCGCGTGGCGCACTGGCGGATACTGGTCGCCGAACGTCGTCAATCTCGGCTCGGCCGGGCAGCCGCCCACGCTGCAGCAGGTCAAGTCGGCGCTGACCGGTTTTGGTCTGCTGTAACCCGTGTGCGCTTCGCCTTGCGCACCCTCCGTTCTCAAGGGCGACCATGAACGAAACCCAGATCATCGAAGTAACGAACGCCGACTGGCACGCACGCAACCTGTCCGTACCGCGCGAGATGCTGCTTGCCGGTGTCGAGCGCGGCAAGGTGCTGTACTTCCCGAACCTGCGCTTTGCGATCGAAGGCGGCGAGCAGGCGTTGCTCGATCCCGCGCTCGCCGATCCGGGCCGCAAGAACATCAGCCTCGAACCCAACGGCGGCGCATTGCACGGCGTGGCCGGCGACGCCGTCACGCAATCCGCGGTGCGCGCGTTGATCGCGCGATATCAGACTAATGCGCGCACGCTGGTCGACGGCCTGTTTCCCGAATACAACGGCCGGCTGCGCGTCGCACCGACCAGCTTGCGGCTGCATCAGGTGGAAACGCGCGAAACCTCATGGCGCAAGGACGACAGCCGTCTGCACGTGGACGCGTTTCCGTCTCGTCCCAACTATGGCGAGCGGATTCTGCGCGTGTTCACCAACGTCAACCCGCATGGCGCGCCGCGCGTGTGGCGCGTCGGCGAGCCGTTCGAGGACATGGCCAAACGCTTCCTGCCGCGTATCAAACCGCAGATGCCGGGCGCGGCATGGCTGCTGAATCTGTTGCACGTGACCAAGTCGCCGCGCAGCGAGTACGACCATCTGATGCTGCATCTGCACGACGGCATGAAAGCCGATCTCGACTATCAGAAGTCGAGCCCGCAGGAGACCATGCCGTTTCCGCCGGGCTGCGTGTGGGTGTGTTTCTCCGACCAGACCTCGCACGCGGTGATGTCCGGCCAGTTCATGCTGGAGCAGACCTTCTTCCTGCCGGTGAAGGCGATGGCGCAGCCCGAATGCGCGCCGCTCGGCATTCTCGAACGGCTGAAGGGCAGGGCGCTGGTTTGAGCGCCGCGTTCCTGAGGGTGAGGCGAGGCGCGCGCGCCGGTGCGTTCGAGCGCGCGAAGAATGCGGAACGTGCGCAGGAGGCTGCGGCTTTCGCCCTCGCGGAGCGCCGATGCTGAGGGCGATTTATCACGCGCTCTGGTGGATCATCGCGCCGCTCGCCGTGCTGCGTCTGTTGATCCGTTCGCGCAAGGAGCGCGGTTATCGGGAGCATATCGGCGAGCGCTTCGGCTACTCGCGCGGGCGCTTGCCCGAGGACAACGGGCCGCTGATCTGGGTGCATGCGGTGTCGGTCGGCGAGACGCGCGCCGCGCAGCCGTTGATCGAAGCGCTGATCAAGGCGCGCCCCGACGCCCGCATTCTGTTGACCCACATGACGCCGAGCGGCCGCGCCACCGGCACGGAGATTTTCGGCGACCGCGTGTTGCGCAGCTATCTGCCGTACGACATGCCGCATGCGGTGCGGCGCTTCCTGCGTGCGTGGCGGCCGTCGCTCGGTCTGGTGATGGAAACCGAAGTGTGGCCGACGTTGATCGACGAATGCCGTCGCGCGGATGTGCCGCTCGTGCTGACCAATGCGCGGATGTCGGCGCGCTCGTATAAACGCGCGGCCAAATTCGGCGGCGCGACGAAGGATGTGTTCGGCGGTTTCTCGCGCGTACTCGCGCAGAGTCCCTCGGATGCCGAGCGGCTTACCGCGCTCGGCGCGCGCAACGTCGCGGTGCTCGGCAATCTGAAGTTCGACATGAGCACGCCGCCGGAGCTGGCGGCACGCGGTCATGCGTGGCGTGCGGCGATCGGCACGCGGCCGGTGTGGGTTGCGGCGAGCACGCGCGAGGGCGAAGAGGCGCTGGTGCTGCAGGCGTTCGCCGCGCTGAACGTCGAGGACGCGCTGCTGATTCTGGTGCCGCGTCATCCGCAGCGGTTCAACGAAGTGGCGGCGTTGGTCGAGAAAGCGGGGCTGCGGCTCGAACGGCGTTCGAGGTGGGCGCCGGATGCGAAGGTGGCGTCGGCGGCCGTGGCGACGGGTGGCGCCATACCGGCGTTGCCAGCCGGAGTGACGGTGCTGCTCGGCGATTCGATGGGTGAATTGGGCGCTTACTATGCCGCCGCGGACCTGGCGTTTATCGGCGGGAGTCTGTTGCCGCTCGGCGGGCAGAATCTGATCGAAGCGTGCGCCGTTGGCGTGCCGGTGCTGATCGGGCCGCACGTGTTCAACTTCACGCAGGCCACTGCGGACGCGGTTGCGGCGGGCGCCGCAGTGCAGGTGCAAGACCCGGCCGATCTCGCGCGCGTCTTGCGCGAACTGTTCGGCGACAAGGCGCGGCGGCTCGCGATGGGCGGCGCGGCATCGGCATTCGCCGCGCGGCATCGCGGGGCGACGGCGCGAACGGTGGATGTGTTGATGGCGTTGGTGCCGGAGTGAGGGGCGGGGCGCGATAAGCACGACCCGTCCATCGAGCCCACGACATCAAACCTTCAACAACCCCTTGCGCTCGATGAACCCCACCACCTGATCCAACCCGTCGAGCGCCTTCAGATTGCACATCACGAAGGGCCGCTCGCCGCGCATCTTCTTCGCGTCTGACGCCATCACGTCGAGATTCGCGCCGATCATCGGCGCGAGATCCGTCTTGTTGATCACCAGCAGATCCGACTTCGTAATGCCAGGCCCGCCCTTACGCGGAATCTTCTCGCCGCCCGCCACATCGATCACGTAGATCGTCAGGTCCGACAGTTCCGGGCTGAACGTCGCCGCGAGGTTGTCGCCGCCCGATTCGATGAACACGATGTCCGCATCGGGAAAACGCGTCAGCATGCGGTCGACGGCTTCGAGATTGATCGACGCGTCCTCGCGGATCGCCGTGTGCGGGCAGCCGCCCGTTTCGACGCCCATGATCCGCTCGGCCGGCAACGCGCCCGCCACGGTCAACAGACGCTGATCCTCTTTCGTATAGATGTCGTTGGTGATCGCGACGAGGTCGTACTGGTCGCGCATTGCCTTGCAGAGCATTTCGAGCAGCGTGGTCTTGCCGGAGCCGACGGGTCCGCCGACGCCTACACGCAGCGGCGGCAGCTTCTTCGTACGGACGGACGAATGGGCGGGATGATGAGGTGCGTTCATGATGGATCGATTTATGAGCGGAAAAGCCGCGAATACTGCGACTCGTGACGCGCCGACAGAATGCCGAGTTGCGGCGCGAATGTGTTGATGTTCTCGGGCGAGGTGGCCAGCGCGCGCGTGAGCGCGGCATCGATCGGCTCGTGCAACGCGACGATGATGCGCTGACCCGCGAGTTGTCCCAACGGCACGGCCTTCAATGCGGCGGCGGCCTGGTTCTCGACCCAGCTGAATGCATAGGCGGCGAGCGTGGCGTCGACGGCGGCGTCGTGCGCGTAGGCGGCGAAGGCGAATGCGGTCGGCTGCGCGAGCGGCGTGAGCGAGGCGAGCGTCGCGCGTCTTTCAGCATCGCCCCATTCGAGCGACACGCACAACTGCCGCAGCGACCAGCCCATCTGTTCCGTTTCGCGGCGCAGTTCCGCGGACTCGCGGCTCGCGAGGAATTCGCGGTTGGCCTCAGCGAGGCCGGCGGTGTCATGCGAACGCCAGCGCTCCATTTGATGCGCGAGGAACGGCAACTCGCCGTGCGCGAGCACGTCGGTCAGCCCGCGCTCGATCCACGCGCGCGCAGAGTCGGCGTCGGTGATCAGTTGCGCTTCGATCGCCGCTTCGAGACCCTGCGAGTAGCTGAACGCCCCGATGGGCAACGCCGGCGACGCGAGATGCAGCAGCGCGGTGAGTTCAGCGATGCGCATGGTGCGAGTGATGCGCGTGGCCGCAGGATTCGTCGTGGACGTGACCGCTGGAATCGTGGTCGTGCGAGTGACCGTGAGCGTCACCGTGCGCATGATCATGGTCGTGGTCATGCGAGTGACGCTGCTCATGCGAATGCCCATGATGCTCGCCGAACACCTGCTGCGCGAGCGCGTAGTCCTCGGCGAACGTCTCGTCGTGCCCATGCCTGTGTCCGCCGCCATACGCGCCGGACTCGGGCTGAAACGGCATCGACACCTGATCGACCGTCGCGCCGATGCGCTTGAGCATGTCGGCCAGCACCGGATCGTATTCGAGCTTCAGATAATCCGCGCCCACTTCCACCGGCGTATGACGATTGCCGAGGTGATACGCGGCGCGCGTCAGCGTCAACGTATCTTTGGCACGCACGTACAGCACAACTTCTGGCGCGGCGACGACGCGCACGAGGCCGCCGTCGTCGGCGACCAGCACGTCGCCGTCGCGCAGCACGGTGCCGCGCGGCAGCAGCAGCGCGACTTCTTCGCCGTGATCGAGCGTGGCCGCGAGGCGGCTCTTGCGCCGTTCGTCGAAAGCGAGCGTCAGCGTCGGCGCCCGCTTGATCAGCACCGGCGCGAGCTTCAGATGCGGCGCCAGCAGTTTGTCGAGAGTACGCATGGTTAGAACAGAAAGTAGCGTTGCGCCATCGGCAGCACGGTGGCCGGTTCGCAGGTCAGCAACTGACCGTCGGCAATCACCTGATAGGTCTCCGGATCGACGCTGATCGCCGGGCGCCACGCGTTGTGAATCATGTCGGCCTTCGAAATGTTGCGGCAGTTCTTCACGGCCACGATACGCTTGTTCAACCCATAGCGTTCGGCCACGCCGGCATCGGCGGCCATCTGCGAGACGAAGGTCAGCGAGGTGCGCCCCAAGGCGCCGCCGCGCGTCGCGAACATCTCCCGATAATGCACCGGCTGCGGGGTCGGAATCGATGCGTTGGGGTCGCCCATCTGCGCCATCGCGATCATCCCGCCCTTGAGGATCAGCGACGGCTTGATGCCGAAGAACGCCGGCTCCCAGAACACCAGGTCCGCCCACTTGCCCGGTTCGATCGAGCCGACCTCATGCGCGATGCCATGCGTGATCGCCGGGTTGATCGTGTACTTGGCCACATAGCGCTTCGCGCGGAAGTTGTCGTGGCGCGCAGTGTCTTCAGGCAGCGCGCCGCGTTGCACCTTCATCTTGTGCGCGGTCTGCCACGTGCGGATGATCACTTCGCCCACGCGCCCCATCGCCTGCGAATCCGACGACAGCATCGACAGCGCGCCGAGGTCGTGCAGGATGTCTTCGGCGGCGATCGTCTCGCGGCGGATGCGCGATTCGGCGAACGCGATGTCTTCCGCGATCGACGGATCCAGGTGGTGGCACACCATCAGCATGTCGAGATGCTCTTCGAGCGTATTGACGGTGTACGGGCGCGTCGGATTGGTCGACGAGGGCAGCACGTTCGCCTCGCCGCACACCTTGATGATGTCCGGTGCGTGGCCGCCGCCCGCGCCTTCCGTGTGATACGTATGGATCGTGCGGCCCTTGAACGCGGCCACGGTCGTTTCGACGAAACCCGCTTCGTTCAGCGTGTCGGTGTGGATCGCGACCTGGGTGTCGGTGTCGTCCGCTACCGAGAGGCAGTTGTCGATCGCGGCGGGTGTCGTGCCCCAGTCCTCGTGCAGCTTGAGGCCGATCGCGCCTGCGGCGATCTGCTCCAGCGCCGGTTGCGGCTGGCTCACGTTGCCCTTGCCGAGAAAACCGAGGTTCATCGGATAACCGTCGGCCGCCTGCAGCATCCGTTCGAGATGCCACGGACCCGGCGTGCAGGTGGTCGCATTCGTACCGGTGGCCGGCCCCGTGCCGCCGCCGAGCATCGTCGTCACGCCGCTCGCGAGCGCTTCCTCGATCTGCTGCGGACTGATGAAGTGAATGTGCGTATCGATGCCGCCCGCCGTCACGATCAGGCCTTCGCCCGCGATCACTTCGGTGGATGCGCCGATCGCGATCGTCACGTTCGGCTGGATGTCGGGATTGCCCGCCTTGCCGATCGCGGCGATGCGGCCGTCCTTGATGCCGATGTCGGCTTTGACGATGCCCCAATGGTCGAGAATCACCGCGTTCGTGACGACGGTGTCGACCACGTCGGCATGCACGCGTTGCGACTGGCCCATGCCGTCGCGAATCACCTTGCCGCCGCCGAATTTCACTTCTTCGCCGTAGGTGGTGAAGTCGCGTTCGACTTCGATCAATAACTCGGTGTCGGCGAGACGCACGCGGTCGCCGGTAGTGGGGCCGAACATTTCCGCGTACGCGCGGCGGTCAATGCGTAAGGTCATGGTGTGAGTCCGGAATGGAGCAGGGCGGTTCGGGCAGTGGGGCGCATAGCACGCATGCGGGCGTTAGAGCTTGCCCATCACCTTGCCATTGAAACCGTAGACGACGCGCTCGCCCGCCAGCGCGACCAGCTCGACGGTGCGTTCCTGGCCGGGTTCGAAGCGCACGGCGGTGCCCGCGGCGATATTCAGCCGGAAGCCGCGCGCCGTGTCGCGATCGAACGAGAGCGCCTCGTTCACCTCGTAGAAGTGATAGTGCGAGCCGATCTGCACCGGGCGGTCGCCCGTATTCGACACGACCACCGCGACCGTCGCGCGGCCTGCGTTGAGCTCGTGTTCGCCGTCGTCGGTGATGAGTTCGCCGGGAATCATGGGGCTTGCCTCGTACGCTTAAGGGATCGGGTGATGAACGGTGACGAGCTTGGTGCCGTCGGGGAAGGTGGCTTCGACCTGAATGTCGGGGATCATCTCCGGCACGCCTTCCATCACGTCGTCGCGCGTGAGCAGCGTCGTGCCGTAGTACATGACCTCGGCGACGGTCTTGCCGTCGCGCGCCGCTTCCATGAGCGCCGCGGTGATGAACGCGATCGCTTCCGGGTAGTTGAGTTTGAGGCCGCGCGCGCGGCGCCGTTCGGCAAGCAGCGCGGCGGTGAAGATCAGCAGCTTGTCCTTCTCGCGAGGTGTGAGCTTCATCGAATGTGTAGGTTCGGTTAGGACGGTCGGGGTGGTGGTCCGGATAGGTCGCCAGCGCGGTCCCCGCAGGGACCCCCGGCTGCGCCCGTGATAGGCGCTGCGGGTCGCGGCCGCGAGCGCGCAATGCGCACCCGGCGAGTCGGCGACGCGGGCAAAGCCCGATGAACTGGCCAGGCCGCTCACGGTAACAAGTCCGGCTAACGGCCCGCTTACAAACGCGGCCCGCTTACAGATCGGCTGGCAACGGCGCGCCGAACCACTTCTTCGACATCGTGTCGAGCGTACCGTCGTGTTTGGCCTGGGCGATCGCCGCGTCCACTTTCTGCTGCAGGCGCGGCTCGTTCTTGTTCATGCCGACGAAGCACGGCGAATTCTTGATGACGAATTTCGGCTCCGGCCGGCGCGGCGGATTCTTCGCGATGATCGCGGCTGCGACGATATTGCCCGCGGCGATCAATTGCACCTGGCCCGAGAGGAACGCGGCGATGGTCGCGTTGTTGTCTTCGAAGCGTTTGATGGTCGCATTCGGCGCCATCTGCGACAGACCGATTTCTTCGAGCGCGCCGCGCGTCGCGCCGACCGTCTTGCCGGTGAGATCGGCGGGGCCGCTCACCTTGATGTCGGCCGGGCCGAACACGCCCTGGTAGTAGGGCGCATAGGCGCTCGAAAAGTCGATCACCTTCGTGCGCTCCGGCGTTTTGCCGAGCGACGAGATCACCAGATCGACCTTGCCCGTTTGCAGATACGGAATCCGGTTCGCGCTATTGACCGGCACGAGTTCGAGCTTCACGTTCATCGACTTCGCGAGCAGCGCCGCGGTGTCGATGTCATAGCCTTGCGGCTTCATGTCGGGGCCGACCGCGCCGAACGGCGGATAGTCTTCCGGCACGGCCACTTTCAGCACGCCCGCCTTGGCAATGTTGTCGAGCGTGTCCGCGTGAGCGGCGACCGCATGAAAGGCGAGGTGCGCGACGATGGGCACGGACAGCAGCGCGGCGAGCAACGCGCGGCGCGCGGGGCGGGTAAGCGATAGTTTCATGGTCGTCAGCGGTGGCGCGTGTGGTGGTGAGTGTCGTGACGGCGGTAAGCCGGCCGGCTGCCGTCGAGTGCGGCAGCATCGTGGCGCTGGACGATGCAAGGTGTGTGCCATCGCGGTGCAGCTTGGGAATGCGGGCGAAAAGAGGGGCGACGCACCCGTTTGGGGCGAGCCACCGCGCCGCCGTGGTGCGCGAGTGGCCTTGCAGAGGTGAAAGGCTGCGTGAGCGGGGCGAGCCCCCTCCCGATCAGGTCGACCAGATTCGCAGCGGCTTCGCCGCGACGCCGTGCACGACCGGCCGCAGTTGCAGCCAGCAGCGTGTCAAGGCGTGCTGCAGCGTTTCCATCGAACGCGAGACCGCGCGCACGAGCAGTACGCCGTTCGTCACGCACGAAGCGCCGGCGCGCAGCGAATCGTCGAACGGCAATTGCGCGGTGAGCGACTCGGCGAGCGCGTCGTCGCACGCGGCGCCGACGGCCCATAGCGTTCCGTAGGCGGGAAAGCCTGCCAGCCCTTGGGGGCCATTGCGCAGCGGATCGTCGGCGTCGAGGGCCGCGCGCTCGAGCCACAACAGCTCGCCTTGCGGACCCATGATTCGCGAGACGGCGCGCAAGCGGCCATCCAACCAGCGTTCACCGGCGGCTTGCCGTCCGAGCTGGGTCGCATCCCAGCCCAGCGCGGTGGCGCCTTCGGCCAGCGTCAGCGAAAAGTCCAGATGCGCGTTCGCGTGGTCGAACACGATGTTGTTTTGCGGCAGCCAGTCGAGCTTCGCCTGCTCGCCGACACGCACGGCGATCTGCTGGCGCGCGGCGCGGCCATTGGACTTGTACCACTTGGTCGCGCCGGGCGTGGTGATGACCGCATGCGAGCCGGCGCCGAGCGCGACGTCGATATCGAGCTGATCGCCGCCCGCCATGCCGCCGGGCGGATGCACGATCACCGCATGACAGATCGCCTGGCCTTCGGGATGCAGCGTGCGCTGCACGCGCAACGGTCCGTCATGCCGCCGGTGCACGAGCGTCGTGCGCGCGTCCTGTTTGACGAAGCCGAGTTCGAGACGCGCGTGCCATGACGAAGGCGCGGCGGTTTGCGCGGCAGGTTGTGCCGCAGATTGCGCACTAGCGAGCGTGGCGTGATTTTCGTGAAGCGACATGCGAATGGGCGTGCGGTCGACGTGTTGAAGCGGCGTATGAAGACGCCGTGTTAGGGCGAAGCGAGCCTGCGGCCGCCACGCGGGCGCGAGCCGCGCTGCCGGGCGATGCGGCGAGAATAGCACGCGCGTCGGCGCGTGCCTGGTCCCACGACGATGACTCGATGATCACACGGCGATCAACGTCCGCACGCCATCCGTATCCATATTCGCGCCTTCGCCGCCCGCGACGATCTCACCGCGGCTCATCACCCAGTAGCGATCGGCGATGTCCTTTGCGAAGTCGTAGTACTGCTCGACGAGCAGCACCGTCATGCCCATTTCCTCGACCAGTTGGCGCAGCGTGCGGCCAATGTCCTGAATGATCGACGGCTGAATGCCTTCGGTCGGTTCGTCGAGAATCAGCAATTGCGGATCGCTCATCAGCGCGCGGCCGATGGCGAGCTGCTGCTGCTGACCGCCGGACAGATCGCCGCCGCGCCGGCTGCGCATGTCCTTGAGCACTGGGAACAGTTCGTAGATACGGTCCGGGATCTTCTTCGGCGCCTTCTTGCTGGCCGCGCCGACCAGCAGATTCTCCTCGACGGTCAGCCGCGGAAAGATATCGCGGCCTTGCGGCACGTAGGCGAGCCCGTGTTCGACGCGCGAATAGGTCGGCAGTTTGGTGATCGGCGTGCCGCGCCAGGCGATCGAGCCGCTCCTCGTCTGCACCACGCCCATCAGGCAGCGCAGCAGCGTGGTCTTGCCGACGCCGTTGCGGCCCAGCAGGACAGTGAGCTTGCCATCGGGCACGGTGAGCTTCACGTCGCGCAGGATGTGGCTGCCGCCGTAGTACTGGTTCAGCTTGTCTACTTCCAGCATGGTCGTTTTATCCGTTCGAAGCTTTGATTCATCGGCACACTCATTGGCCGCTCATCGACCCAGGTACGACTCGATGACCGTCTCGTCCTGCTTGACTTCGTCGAGCGTGCCGTGCGCGAGCACTCGGCCTTCGGCCATCACCGTTACCTTGCCTGTGTCGCCCGACAACGCCGCCACGAACTCCATGTCGTGTTCGACGACCATCATCGAACAGGTGCCGCGCAAATGGTTGAGCAACTCGGCGAGCTGCATGGTTTCGTCGTCGGTCATGCCGGCGGCCGGTTCGTCGAGCAGCAGCAGCGCCGGTTGCTGCATCAGCAGCATGCCGATTTCGAGCCGCTGCTTCTGTCCATGCGACAACTCGCCGGCCGAGCGCCTCGCCTCGCTTTCCAGGCCGATCAGCGCCAACGTTTCTTCGATGCGCGCCTGCGCCGCGCGATCCAGCCGCGCACGCAAGGACGCGAACCAGCCCTTGTCGGTTTTCATCGCCAGTTCGAGGTTTTCCCACACGGGGTGTTGCTCGAACACGGTCGGCTTCTGGAACTTGCGGCCGATCCCCGCCCGCGCGATGGACGGCTCGTTCATCCGCGTCAGGTCGATCGACTGGCCGAGAAAGACCTTGCCGGAGTCCGGCTCGGTCTTGCCGGTGATGACGTCCATCATCGTCGTCTTGCCGGCGCCGTTCGGGCCGATGATGCAGCGCAGTTCGCCGGCGTCGATCGCGAGCGACAGCGCGTTCAACGCGCGAAAGCCGTCGAAGCTCACCGTCACGTCTTCGAGATACAGGATCGTGCCGTGCGACACGTCGATCTCGCCGGGCACCACCACGTGCCCCATGTTCGCGACGCCGCTCAGCGAATGCTCGGCGGGCGCTTCCGGTAAAGCCAGATCAGGAACCATCGGGTTTTCGTTCATGAGCGGTTCCTTTTGCGCGTCACGAGTTCGATCAGCCCCATGATGCCGTTGGGCAGCAGCAGCGGGACCAGCACGAAGATCAGACCGAGAAAGAACAGCCAGTATTCAGGGAAATTCGCCGTGAAAAAGCTCTTCGCGCCGTTTACCGCGAACGCGCCGATGATCGGCCCGATCAGCGTGCCGCGTCCGCCCACCGCGACCCAGATCGCCATCTCGATCGAGTTGCCCGGCGACATCTCGCCGGGGTTGATGATGCCGACCTGCGGCACGTACAAGGCGCCCGCGATCCCGCACAGCACCGCCGACACGGTCCACACGAACAGCTTGTAGGCGAGCGGGCTGTAGCCGAGGAACATCAGGCGCGTTTCGCCGTCGCGCACGGCGGTGACCACGCGGCCAAGCTTTGACGAGACGATTGCGCGCGCGCCGAGGAACGCGAGGATCAGCACCGCGAACGTGATCAGCAGGAGCGCGGTGCGCGTGCCCGCATGCGTGATCGGAAAACCGCCGATGCGCTTGAAGTCGGTGAAGCCGTTATTGCCGCCGAAGCCAGTTTCGTTGCGATAGAACAGCAGCATCGCGGCGAACGTCATCGCCTGTGTGATGATCGACAGGTACACGCCTTTCACGCGCGAGCGGAAAGTGAAGAAGCCGAACACCCACGCGACCACCGCCGGCACCAGCACCACCAGCAGGAGCGCGTAGCCGAGATGCTGCGTGCCCTGCCAGTACCACGGCAGTTGATGCCAGTCGAGAAACACCATGAAGTCGGGCAGATCGCTGCCGTACTTGCCGTCGTGACCGATCGCGCGCATCAGGTACATGCCGATCGCGTAGCCGCCCAGCGCGAAGAACAGCGCGTGGCCGAGGCTCAGAATGCCGCAGTAGCCCCACACGAGATCGAGCGCGAGCGCCGCGATCGCGTAGCACATGAACTTGCCGGTGATCGTCGTCGCGTACGCGGACAGATGCAGCGGGCTCGTCTCCGGCAGCACCAGCGTGGCGAACGGCACGCCGAGTCCGAACACGATGATCAACGCAATCAGCGCGAGCCACGCGCGCCGCGACAGCAGCGCGGGACGCGGCGGCAGGCCGAGCGCGAAGCCGGACTGCGCGTCGCGCGCGGCGGCCGCGCCGCCGCTCGTTGCGCCGCCGTGAGCCGACGAGCTCGTCGAAGTAGCAGAAGTCATCTCATGCCTCCGCGCTACGGCCCTTGAGGGCGAACATGCCCTGCGGACGCTTCTGGATGAACAACACGATCAGCACCAGTACCGCGATCTTCGCGAGCACCGCGCCCCAGAACGGCTCGATCGCCTTGCTGACGAGCCCGAGCCCGAAGCCGCCGATGACAGTGCCGGCAAGCTGGCCAACGCCGCCGAGCACGACCGCCATGAACGAATCGATGATGTAGCTCTGGCCGAGGTCCGGTCCGACGTTGCCGATCTGCGACAGCGCGCAGCCGCCGAGACCCGCGATGCCCGCGCCGAAAGCGAACGCATACGAATCGACGCGCGCGGTCTTCACGCCGACGCACGCAGCCATGCGGCGATTCTGCGTGACGGCGCGCACGAACAGGCCGAGGCGCGTCTTCGTCAACACCGCCCACGCGATGCCGACGACGATCAGCGAGAACGCCAGAATCGCGAGGCGGTTGTACGGCAGGATCAGATTCGGCAGCACGGTCACGCCGCCGCTCATCCAGGCCGGGTTGATCACCTGCACGTTCTGCGCGCCGAACAGCATGCGCGTCGCCTGGATCAGGATCAGGCTCACGCCGAAGGTGGTCAGCAGCGTTTCGAGCGGACGGCCATACAGATGCTTGAGCACCAGCCGTTCGAGCACAATGCCGACCAGCGCCGCCGCCACGAACGACGCCGGCACCGCGAGCAGCGGATACCAGTCGAACGCGCCGGGCGCGAAGCGCTGAAACAGGTTCTGCACGACATAAGTGGCGTACGCGCCGATCATCAGGAATTCGCCGTGCGCCATGTTGATCACGCCGATCAGCCCATACGTGATCGCAAGGCCCAGCGCGGCGAGCAGCAGCACGCTGCCGAGCGACAAGCCGGCGAACAGCGTGCCGGCGATCTGGCTGCGGCGCTGGATCGCATCGAGTTCGTCGATGCCCGTTTGCGCGGCGGCGCGCACGCGCTCGTCGGCTTCGGCGAAGCTGCCGTCCGCTTTCTTCGCGACCAGCGGGCGCAGCAGTTCGTTCATGTCGAGGTCGTGCCGTGCGGCCACCAGTTGCACGGCCTCCAGTCGTTTGGCCGGGTCGGCGTCGTGCAGCGCGGTCATCGCCCACAGCGTGTCGAGGCGCTTTTTCAGCGCCGGATCGGTTTCCTTCGCGCGGGCCGCGTCGACCAGCGGCTTGATGGCCGGATCGGGATTTTGCAGCAGCGCGCCGATCGCGGCTTCGCGGGTGGCCCGGTCGGGCGAGTCGAGTTGCAGGCCCGCGAGGGCGCCCGACACTTTCGAGCGCAGCAGGTTGTTCAGGGTGACCGGCTGTGCGTCGCCGGCGGCCACCGTCTTGCCGGTGACGGCATCGCGTGCGGTGTCGCCGTCCTGCAGCAGCACGGCGCCCGCGTCGGTGGCGAGCGCGCTGTCGTCGGACAGCGCCTTGAGCACCGCGAGCGATTCCTTGTCGTGGTTGGCGATCAGCTTGTCGATCGCCGCGGATTTGGCGTCGAAGTCGTCGCCGGCAAGCGGTGCGACATCGGCGGGAGTCAGCGCGAACGCGGCGAGCGGGGCGCCGGCGACGAGCACCAGCGCCGCGCCGGCGATGCTGCGCCGTGCGAGCCGTCGTGCATCTGTGAAAAATGAAAACGCCATGGTGGCCTTTGAAGAAAAACCGGCAGCGCGGCGTGGATGCAATGCAAGCGGTCGCGCCGCGCTGTCGGGTTACTGCGTCGCGGGTGCGCGCCGTGAATCCGCTTCGGCCGCCGTGACTGCGAAGACGCAGGCAGCGGGAACGTGCAAGGGCGTGAGTTCCGCGAATTCAACCGCGCCAATCCAGACCAACGATGCGAATGCAAAGGCGCGCGCCCGACCCCGCTTTACGCTGACTGAACGCGCGGTGCGGCAAGCGCGCCCCCGGTCGAATCACATACATCGGCTCGCAACGCGGCGAGGCGGGTAACCAACCGCACTGCCGCATCGAGCCGTCCTGTCGGTCCGCTCAGGCGACGCGCGAGCGCTTCAGGAACGCCGGAATCGAGCTGACCACATCCGGCTTGCTCGAATTGCCGGCGATGAACGGGCTCCACGGCTGCGCGCGAATCGCGGTCTTGGTCCGCCACACCACGTTGAACTGGCCGTCGGCGCGTACTTCGCCGATCATCACCGGCTTGTGCAGATGGTGGTTGCCGTCCATCTCCAGCGTGAAGCCCGACGGCGCCGCGAAGGTCTGGCCGACCATCGCCACGCGCACCTTGTCGACGTCGGTGCTCTTCGCCTTCTCGACCGCCTGCTTCCACATATGGATGCCGACGAAGGTCGCTTCCATCGGGTCATTGGTCACGCGCTTCGAGCCGCCCGGCAGGTTGTTGTCCTTGACCCAGGTCGCCCATTCCTTCTTGAACTTTTCGTTGGCCGGGTTGCGCAGCGACATGAAGTAGTTCCATGCGGCGAGGTTGCCGACCAGCGGCTTCGTATCGATGCCGCGCAGTTCCTCTTCACCGACCGAGAACGCGACCACCGGCACGTCCGAGGCCTTCAGCCCCTGGTTGCCGAGTTCCTTGTAGAACGGCACGTTCGAGTCGCCGTTGACGGTCGAGATCACCGCGGTCTTGCCGCCTTGCGAGAAGGTCTTGATGTTCGCGACGATGGTCTGATAGTCGCTATGGCCGAACGGCGTGTAGACCTCCTGAATATCGGCTTCCTGCACGCCCTTGGACTTGAGGAACGCGCGCAGGATCTTGTTGGTCGTGCGCGGATACACATAGTCGGTACCTAGCAGGAAGAAGCGCTTGGCGCCGCCGCCTTCCGCGCTCATCAGATATTCGGTCGCGGGAATCGCCTGCTGATTCGGCGCTGCGCCCGTGTAGAACACGTTGCGCGACATTTCCTCGCCTTCGTACTGCACCGGATAGAACAGCAAGCCGTTCAGTTCCTCGAACACCGGCAGCACCGATTTGCGCGACACGGAAGTCCAGCAGCCGAACACCACCGCGCACTTCTCCTGCGTAATGAGCTGACGTGCTTTCTCGGCGAACAGCGGCCAGTTCGACGCCGGGTCGACCACCACCGGCTGAAGCTGACGGCCCATCACGCCGCCGTTCTTGTTGATGTCCGCGATGGTCATCAACGCGGTGTCCTTCAGCGACGTTTCGGAGATCGCCATCGTGCCCGACAGTGAATGCAGAATGCCCACCTTGATCGGACCACTGCCGGACTGCGCATTCGCGAACGGCACCTGACCAGCAAGCGCCAATGCGCCGGACATGGAGCCGAACTTCAACAGACTGCGACGTTTCATGTGTTTCCCCTTGCCATTGATGGTGACTGTTTATGGGCATCGATTTCAGCCAGCAGGGCTTATCCCGCATGACTTGCCGCTCGTGTACTGCAAGCCACATGCCATGCGGCAATTTCGACTCGAATTGCATAGGCCGCGCGCCTTGGCGCGGCTGCGCGGCGAGACGGCGGAGCGCCCGGCCGCGCGAAAGTGGTGCAGCATCGCGGCAAGCGCCTCGTTCGGGTGCGTGCCGCGCCGCAACGAAGCGCGCGTATCCGCCAGCGGGCCTCAGCGGTGCATGGCCGCCGCGCGTTTGTGCATGCGCCGGGCTGTGCCTACACTGAAAGACCACTCACGTGAGGAGACACGAACATGAACGAGCGCGCCGTCAGCCCACCCGATATGTCCGCCTTCTGGATGCCCTTCACCGCGAACCGTCAGTTCAAGAGCGCGCCGCGCCTGCTGGCAAGTGCGAAGGGGATGTACTACACGTCGCACGACGGGCGGCGCATTCTCGACGGCACAGCCGGGCTGTGGTGCGTGAACGCGGGCCATTGCCGCGACGAGATCGTCGCGGCGGTGCAGGCGCAGGCGGCCGAAATGGATTTCGCGCCGACCTTCCAGATGGGCCACCCGAAGGCCTTCGAAGCCGCGACAAAAATTGTCCGCCACACGCCAGGCGATCTGAAGCACGTCTTCTTTGTCAACTCGGGCTCGGAGGCGGTCGATACTGCGCTGAAGATCGCGCTCGCCTATCACCGCGCGCGCGGCGAAGGGCAGCGCACGCGCCTGATCGGACGCGAGCGCGGTTATCACGGCGTCGGCTTCGGGGGCATTTCGGTGGGCGGCATTGCGCCGAACCGCAAGGCGTTTTCAGGCGGCCTGCTGCCGGCGGTCGATCACCTGCCGCATACGCTGAACCTCAAGGAAGCGGCGTTTTCGAAGGGACAACCCGCGTGGGGCGCCCATCTCGCCGACGAACTCGAGCGGCTCGTGACGCTGCACGATGCGTCGACGCTCGCCGCGGTGATCGTCGAGCCGGTGGCCGGATCCACGGGCGTGCTGATTCCACCGCAAGGCTATTTGCAGCGGCTGCGCGAGATCTGCGACAGGCACGGCATCCTGCTGATCTTCGACGAAGTGATCACCGGCTGGGGACGCCTCGGCGCACCGTTCGCCGCCCAGTACTTCGGCGTCACACCCGACCTGCTGACGATGGCCAAGGGCACCAACAATGCCGCCGCGCCGATGGGCGCGGTCGCGGCGAGCGCGAAGATTCACGACGCGATCGTCAATGGCGCGCCGGGCGGTATCGAGCTGTTTCACGGCTATACGTATTCGGGGCATCCGATCGCGGCCGCCGCGGCGTGCGCAACGATCGATCTGTATGAGCGCGAGCAACTGTTCGAACGGGCCGCGCGCATGGCGCCGCTGTTCGAGAGCGCGATCCACAAGCTGCGCGGTGAACGGCACGTGATCGACGTGCGCAATCTGGGTCTTGTCGGCGGCGTGGAGTTGGCGTCGCGCGACGGCGCGCCGGGCGCGCGTGCCTATGACGTGTTCGTGCGCTGCTTCGAGAAGGGCGTGTTGACGCGTTATACCGGGGATATTCTGGCGTTCTCGCCGCCGTTGATCGTCGAGGAGGCGCAGCTCGAGGAGATCTTCGGGACGGTGGCGGAGGTGTTGAGGCAGACGGAGTAGGTGGGGTCGTTGCTATTCTTGTTTGATCCACGCGTGCTGGTTGTGGACGATGCAATCGTGCTGCTGGCGAGAAGGCCGGCGCCATGAGGCGCCGGCCTTTCCGTTTCGATCCCTCGCTTGTGTCGCCCGATCAGAACGCGATGAACGGCCCCGTATGGGTGCCGATCGTCGCGTTGTTGAGTGCGGTGTAGACGCTGCGGCCGTAAAAGAACGGCAACCCCCAGACGAACATGCTGTACATGGGCGAGCCGAGGCTGTCATAGGCCGCGTACGGATTGGCCAGTAGCGTAAAGCCATTCGCCAGTGAGAATGGCACGTTCACCGGCGTGGATCCGCTGGTGGCGCCAACGAGGATCGCGGACAGGCTGAGCGTGGTGGTCGGCACAAACCAGTCGCCCGAATAAGGCGTCGTGTAATCCGTGAAGAGGTTCGCATTGGAGCCGCTGTCGATGGCGCTGAGATATGAGTTTCCCTGGTACGTGGTCGTGAAATAGCCGTACTGATTCAGCGTGAGAATGTTCGCATTCGACGGCAGCGCATTGTTCGCCTGCGTGCCGATGCCGAACACCAGTTCGCCCGTCGCCTTGGCTTGGCCGCCCGCCGGCAACGCCGGCAGACGGATGATCGTGCCGTTGTTATCCGACGTGAAATTGGCGATTGGATTCATGACCTGGATGTCGAGCGGCACGCGCGTGCTCGTGCACGACCCCGCGGACAAGCAGTAGTAATAGGTTGCCGGCAGCGCGGTGTTCGCGGCCGCCACGTAATCGCGCTGTGCCGTCGAGATGCCGACTACGCCGTTCGCGCCCATCATGGCCTCTGTGTCCAGGCTGGTGCCGCCGCGCGACAGACAGTCCGACGGTGTCGAGTACTTGCCGTCGGCGATTACCTGGATAGGCATGTTGCCGGCCATCTTGCTGCCGATCGTTACGTCGGCGCGTTTGACTGCTCCCCATGTAAAGCCGGTGTTGAACTGCGCGCATTCGGCGATCGCTGCGCTACCCGTCGGATCGTCTGTGGCACCCGATTGCGCTGGCAGGCTGGCGGCGAGCGCCGAACCTAATGCGCTGGCCAGTACGCGCACGCCGACCGAGCCGGTGTCGACCTGCATGTGATCGATGGTCGCGCACTGGTTCGCGCCCTGGCCCCCTGGAATGCAGATCGTGACGCTGACATAG
>NZ_NPIH01000243.1 GCF_012275575.1 Paraburkholderia sp. SG-MS1
AAACCGGCGAGCAGCGCGCCGCCGGGCAGCAGCTCGGCCATCCGGCGCGCGTAGTCGGTGCGGCGTTCCGGCGGCAGCGCACAGAGGAACGCGCGCTCGTAGATCCACGCGGGCACAAAGGGCGGTTCATAGGTGAAGAAATCCGCCTGCTCCGCCAGTCGCGCGTGTTGCGCGCCCAGTTGCTCGTGCGCCGCCGCGACGGCGGCCGGCGAGAAGTCGATCGCGCGGACCAGGTTGCCCTGCCTGGCTAGCCAGACGGCTTCGTAGGCGCTGCCGCAGCCCGGAATCAGCACCGCGGCGTCGCTGCGCCGCGCGGCGAATGCGCGGAATGCGGCTGGCACGCCCGCTTGATCCCACGGCATGATTCCGCGCTCGAAGCGCTCGTCCCAGAATGCGGGCGAGTGGGGGTCGCGAGTTGAGAAGTCGGGCACGGCGGGTTGAGTCGGTTCGTTCATCAGATGCCTCGCATGGGTTGCGCGCGTTGCATGGGTCGTACGGGTGGTCTCGATTACCCCCCGTAAGCCAGCGCCAGAAACGCCCGCGCCAGCACGGCGCCGACGCCCACCGCCACGCCGAACAGCAATAGCCCTTGCAGCAGCCGGTTGGTACGCTTCTGCTCGAGCAGGATCTGGCGAATCATCTCGTCGTTCGCGCCGCGCGTGTTGTCGTGCCGCTCGGCGAGCACGTGATGGATCAGGCGGGGCAACTGCGGCAGCGTCTTGCTCCACTGCGGCGCCTCGATCTTCAGGCGCTCGTACCAGCCGCGCACGCCGATCTGCTCGTTCATCCAGCGTTCCAGATAGGGCTTGGCGGTCTTCCACAGGTCCAGTTCCGGATCGAGCGAGCGGCCGAGCCCTTCCACGTTCAGCATGGTTTTTTGCAGCAACACCAGTTGCGGCTGGATTTCAACGTTGAAGCGGCGCGAGGTCGAGAACAGGCGCATCAGCACCTGGCCGAGCGAAATGTCCTTCAGCGCGCGGTCGAAATACGGCTCGCACACCGCGCGGATCGCGCTTTCGAGTTCTTCGACACGGGTCGTCGGAGGCACCCAGCCCGATTCCAGATGCAGCGTAGCAACGCGGTGATAGTCGCGCTTGAAGAACGCGAGGAAATTCTGCGCGAGATAGTTCTTATCGAAATCCGACAGCGCGCCGATGATTCCGAAGTCCAGCGCGATATAGCGGCCGAAGTGCGCGGGATCGAGACTCACCTGGATGTTGCCGGGGTGCATGTCGGCGTGGAAGAAGCCGTCGCGGAACACCTGGGTGAAGAAAATCTCGACGCCTTCGCGCGCCAGCTTCGGAATGTCGACACCCGCCGCGCGCAGCGTCTCGACCTGGCTGATCGGCACGCCGACCATGCGCTCCATCACCAGCACGGTGGGCGTGCAGAACTCCCAATACATCTCCGGCACCAGCAGCAGATCGAGGCCGACGAAATTGCGCCGCAACTGGCTGCCGTTGGCCGCCTCGCGCATCAGGTCGAGTTCGTCGTGCAGGTATTTGTCGAATTCGGCGACCACCTCGCGCGGCTTCAAACGCTTGCCGTCGGCCCATAGCCGCTCGGCCCATACGGCGATGTCACGCAGCAATGCGAGATCGGAGTCGATCACAGGCAGCATGTTTGGGCGCAGCACCTTCACCGCGACCGCCTTGCCCGCATGCTGACCGGCCTTCACCTTCGCGAAGTGCACCTGCGCGATCGACGCGCTCGCCACCGGCACCCGCTCGAAATCGTCGAACAGCACGTCCACTGGCGCGCCGAGCGATTTCTCGACCAGCCCGATCGCCACCGCCGAGTCGAACGGCGGCACCTGATCCTGGAGCTTCGCCAGTTCGTTGGCGATGTCCACCGGCAGCAGATCGCGCCGGGTGGACAGTACCTGGCCGAACTTGACGAAGATCGGCCCGAGGCTTTCGAGTGCGAGCCGCAAGCGCACGCCCGGCGGCGCGTCGAACTTGCGGCCGATCGTGGTGACACGCAGCAGCAGACGCACGCGCCGGTCGTTGATGCGGCCAAGCATCATCTCATCGAGACCGAAACGGATGACCGTGAAAAATATTTTGAGGAAACGCAGAAAACGCATAGTTGTGCCCGGTGACTAGCGCGTGCCGCGCGACATGGCGGCGCCGCCCGGCGCATTCGCGCCGCGGGCTTCGACCTTCTGTTCAAGACGCTCGATGCGCTTTTCCAGGCGCGCCAATGCGTCGCGCGCGCGGGCCAGTTCGACGTTGAAATCTTCGAGCGCGGTGCGGCGCACCAGCTGCGGATTTTCGTCAAGCAGATATTCGGCGGCCGTATCGAGCAGGTTTCGGCCGGTGCGCTGCACATGCTGACCGACCGTACGCACCACCGACGCAACTCGCCATGCCGGACCGTCACCGATCAGCTTAGCCAGATCTTCTTCCGGCTCCCAGCGCAGATGCTCGGCGAGTTTCGCGATCACAGTGGCGAACTCGGCGTCGCCTTCGATCTTCACGTGCTTCATGACCGCGGCCTGGCCGCCTTGCACGAAGGCAGGCAATGCGTCGGACGGCACGGAAACGGTTACGTCGAACTGATGCGCGTCGGTTTCGTCAACCGCGCCCAGATAGCCGTCGGGTTGCACCAGCAGCGTCAATGCGACCGGTGGACATGCCAGGCGCGCGATCTTGCCGGCGTAGGGGGCGAGGCGCTCACGAGCCCACGATTCGCGGGCGAGCAGATGATTGACAGCAGCAGCGAAGGGCTTGGCGGCGAGGGTCATCGAAAGTGGCAAGAAAAAACCCGCGCGAACGAGGTGCTCGCGCGGGTTCCTATTGTAACGTCCGTTCGCTTCGCGGCCTGCTATGCCGAACGGCCAACGCTATGCGCAAAATCAGGAAGAGCCGCACCGCCCGGCTCGATCCTGCTCATGATTCAGTGCTGCGCCACCTGCTGGATGCCGGCCAGCAGCCAGCCTTCGCCGTTGCGGTTCGCCTTGGACAGATTCCAGACTTCGACGAACGGCTCGGCGGCCGCGCCCGGTGCTTCGCGAAGCAGCCCGGAGAAGCGCACGCTGGCGAAATATTCGTTCGCGCGCTCTTCGACGCCCAACAGCTCGGCGTTCAGTTGCACCACGTCCGTCTGGTTGGACTCCGTGCCGCGCGAAGCGAGGTCGACCCGCACTTCGGCAAACATTTCCGGCGTGGTGAATTCGCGGATGTCTTCGACATTGCCGACGTCCCATGCGGCTTGCAGGCGCACGAAGTACACCTTGGCATTACGCAGGAACGCGTCCGAATCGAAACCAGCGGGCACCACGGGCATCGGGTTGATGGTCGGCGTACTCAGCGGGTTGCCCTGCGGTTCGAGATACGAGCCGGTGGGCGGCGCGCTGTAGCGCGGTTCCTGGCTATAGCCGGTGCCGCCCGCGTTCAATGACGGCGAAGCACCCGCATACGCCGCTTGCGCCGTATCGCGCTTGCGGCCCGTGAAGCGGCGGATCAGCCAGATGACGACCATCGCGATCAACGCGATGATGATGACGTTGGCCATCATGCCGGCAAACGCTTCGCCCATGCCAAAGTGCGACAGCAATGCGGCGATGCCGAGACCGGCGGCGAGGCCCGCGATGGGCCCGAGCCAGCGGTTGCGGTTAGGCGCCGCAGGCGGCGTCGGCGTCGGTTGCGCGCGCTGCTGCTGCATGGCCTGATTGTTTTGAGCAGGTTGCGACGGCGTCGCCTGATGCTGCTGCTGAACCGTGTTCGACTGACGGCCGACGCTACGGCCACCGCCCATGCGGCGAGCTTCCGCATCGAGCGAAGCGAGCGAGCCGGCCATGATCAGACCGACCATCGCAATCAGTCCGATTCTTCTCGCCAGCGAACCCCCAACCTTACGGGGAGATAACACACCTGAATCGGACATTTTCGTACTTTCCTTTAAAAATCGATGGGTTAGGAACCCTAGTATTTGGTCCCCACATGTAAAGCTACCACGCCAGCTGACAAATTGTAATATTTGACGCCGTCGAGACCCGCTTGTTCCATCATTGTTTTTAAAGTTTCCTGATCCGGATGCATCCGGATCGATTCCGCAAGGTATTGATAACTCTCGGCATCTTTCGCAAAGCGCTCACCCAGCCACGGCAGCACCTTAAAAGAATAGACGTCGTAGACCGTTTTGAGCGGATCCCACACCTTCGAAAATTCCAGCACCAGCAGACGGCCCGCCGGCTTCAACACGCGGCGCATCTCCGCCAGCGCGATATCCTTGTGCGTCATGTTGCGCAAGCCGAATGCCACGGTCACAACATCGAAGTAGTTGTCGGGAAAGGGAATTTTCTCGGCGTCGCAAAGCAGCGCCGGGGTGATGACGCCCTTGTCCAGCAGCCGGTCCCGGCCCACGCGCAGCATCGATTCATTGATGTCGGTGTGCCAGACTTCGCCGGTCTCGCCGGCCTGTTTCGCGAAAGCCTTCGACAGATCGCCCGTGCCGCCTGCGATGTCGAGCACCTTGTAGCCCGGCCGCACGTGTGCCTGGGCGATCGTGAACATCTTCCACGCCCGGTGCAACCCGCCCGACATCAAATCGTTCATCAAGTCGTAGTTAGCGGCAACCGAGTGGAACACGCCCGCCACCTTCTGCGCCTTTTCCTGTTCGTCGACCGATTGAAAGCCGAAGTGGGTTTTGCTCATCGCGCTCGTCCTTTCGCGTATTCTGAAATGTTGCGCCGCATCAGCGCGGCGTTCGGGGCGAATCGTATCAGTGACAGTGGCCGTGCGCAGCGCCGGAGGGCACCATCGGCGTATCGCGGTCGACACCCGCCGCTTGCAGTTTGGCGAGATAGTCGCGCCAGAGTTCATCCTGGCGGACCGCCATGTCGTACAGCAGGTCCCACGAATAGATGCCGGTGGCGTGCCCGTCGGAGAAAGTCGGCTGCAGCGCATAGTTGCCGACGCCTTCGATCAGCGTGATCGTGACCTCGCGCTTGCCGGTCTGCAGCGTCTCCTGGCCGGGCCCATGGCCCTGCACCTCCGCGGACGGTGAATACACGCGCAGCAGTTCGAACGGCAGCCGATACGATTCGCCGTTTGCGTACTGCAATTCGAGCACATGCGATTTCGAATGGACGACGACGCCGGTCGGCACGGGAGTTTGGGGGGTCAGTCCGCTCATGATGGACTCGCAAGAAAACGCAGGGCCGCCTCAGGTTTGCCCCTGGGAGGGGCTTTGGGCGCGCGACGCGATGGGTTAGAGGCGCTCAGCCAAGAGCTTGTTCGATTTCATGGCGCACGGCTTCGCGCAGCAAGGTGGCTTGCGCGCGGCGCGACGACAGCATCGCCTCCGATACCGTGCGCTGGCGAGGCGCCCAGATAGGCAATGGAAAATGAGCGTCGTTCGAAAACCGCGGAATCACGTGCCAGTGCACGTGCGGCACCTGGTTGCCGAGGCTCGCCAGGTTCACCTTGACCGGCTGCACGACACGCCGGATCGCGCGCTCGACCGCGTACACGGCCTTCATGATGCGATCGCGGTCGTTCACGGCGAGATCGGAAAATTCGGCCACGTGGTTGTTCCAGATCACTCGGCAAAAGCCCGGGTAATCGGGTTCGTCGGCCAGGACGACACGCAAGGTGTCGTCCTGCCACAGCACATCGCCGCCTTCTTCGCGGCAAAAAACGCAGTCCATCGTCGTCCTCAGGCAAAAATCGTCAGTCGTGCCATTAAACCAGCACGCGCTCGATTCCGCCATTGTTCGCCCGTTGGACGTAATCCGCCATCCAGTCTTCGCCCAGCACGTGACGCGCCATCTCGACGACGATGTAGTCCGCCTCGGTGTTCGCATCTTCGTTGTAGCGCGACAGGCCTTGCAGGCACGACGGGCAGCTCGTGAGGATCTTGACGTCGGTGGCGCCGTTCGGCTGCGGACCGTCGCCGGCCTTCAGCACCGAGCCGTTCGGCGCACCCGCCGCACCGGCCGAAGCATTGGCCGGATTGATCGCGTTCGCGCCGGCTTCGGCCACAAGAGGAATGCCGCGCAGCTTGGCCGCGCCCTTGCGCATCTCTTCTTCCTTGCGGAAGCGCACCTGTGTCGAAATGTCAGGACGCGTCACCGCGAGCGTGCCGGATTCACCGCAGCAACGATCGTTCTTCTCGATCTTGTAGCCGTCCTTCTCCGAACCCATCAGTTGGTTGACCAGCTTGACCGGGTCCATCGTCTTGATCGGCGAGTGGCACGGGTCGTGATACATGTAGCGCACGCCGTTCACGCCTTCGAGCTTGATGCCCTTCTCCAGCAGGAACTCGTGGATGTCGATGATCCGGCAGCCCGGGAAGATCTTCTCGAATTCGTAGCCGGCGAGCTGGTCGTAACACGTGCCGCACGACACCACGACGGTCTTGATGTCGAGGTAGTTCAGCGTATTGGCGACGCGGTGGAACAGCACGCGGTTATCCGTGACGATCTGCTCGGCCTTGTCGTACTGGCCCGAGCCGCGCTGCGGATAGCCGCAGCACAGGTAACCCGGCGGCAGCACGGTTTGCACGCCCGCTTCCCACAGCATGGCTTGCGTCGCCAGCCCCACCTGCGAGAACAGCCGCTCGGAGCCGCAGCCGGGGAAGTAGAACACCGCTTCCGTGTCGGCGGTGGTCGTCTTCGGATTGCGGATGATCGGGACGATCTTGTTGTCCTCGATATCGAGCAGCGCGCGCGCGGTTTTCTTCGGCAGGTTGCCCGGCATCTTCTTGTTCATGAAGTGGATCACCTGCTGCGTGACCGGCGGCTTGCCGACCGTTGCCGGCGGGTGCGCCGTCTGCTTCTTCGTGAACTTCTTCAGCACTTCGTTGCCGAGCCGCTGCGCCTTGTAGCCGACGCCCATCATCGCGGTGCGCGCGAGGTTGATGGTCTGCGGGTTGGTTGCGTTCAGGAAGAACATGCCCGCGGCGTTGCCCGGGTTGAACTTCTTCTTGCCCATTTTGCGCAGCAGGTTGCGCATGTTCATCGTCACGTCGCCGAAGTCGATCTTCACGGGACACGGCGTCACGCATTTGTGACAGACGGTGCAGTGATCGGCGACATCGTTGAACTCGTCCCAATGCTTGATCGACACGCCGCGGCGCGTCTGCTCTTCGTACAGGAACGCCTCGACCAGCAGCGAAGTGGCGAGAATCTTGTTGCGCGGGCTGTACAGTAGGTTCGCGCGCGGCACGTGCGTCGCGCACACCGGCTTGCACTTGCCGCAGCGCAAGCAGTCCTTGATCGACTCGGAAATCGCGCCGATGTCGGACTGCTGCATGATCAGCGATTCGTAGCCCATCAGGCCGAAGCTCGGCGTGTAGGCGTTGCGCAGGTCGGCACCTTCGAGCAGCTTGCCCGCGTTGAAGCGGCCATGCGGATCGACGCGCTGCTTGTACGCGCGGAATTCGCCGATCTCCTCGTCGGTCAGGAATTCGAGCTTCGTGATGCCGATGCCGTGCTCGCCGGAAATCACGCCGTCGAGCGAACGCGCGAGCTTCATGATGCGCGCCACTGCGGTGTGCGCGTCCTGCAGCATCTCGTAGTTGTCGGAATTGACCGGCAGGTTCGTGTGCACGTTGCCGTCGCCCGCGTGCATGTGCAGCGCGACGAACACGCGGCCGCGCAGCACCTGCTTGTGGATCGCCTGGGCTTCGTCGAGGATCGGCTTGAACTCGCCGCCGTTGAAGATCTGCCGCAATTCAGCGCGAATTTCCTGCTTCCACGACACGCGGATCGTGCGGTCTTGCGTGATATGGAACACGGTCGCGTCGGGCTGCTGGTCGGCGCGGTCGGCGAATTTTTCCGCGAGGCCTTCGTAGCCGAGACCGACCAGATAGTGCTGCGCTTCACGCAACGAAAGATCGAGCTTGTCGCGCAGGAACTCCCAGCGCGTGCGCACACGTTTCAACAGATCGAGCGCCTGCTGTACGCGATCCTCGAGCAGCTCGGCGCTCGGAATTTCGTTCGCGTCGTCGCTCTTGCCGAGCGGCAGCTTGCCGCCCTGGAAAAACGCCTCGAGCGCGTCGACCAGTTGCAGCTTGTTCTTGATCGACAGCTCGATGTTGATGCGTTCGATGCCGTCCGTGTACTCGCCCATGCGGTCGAGCGGGATCACCACGTCTTCGTTGATCTTGAACGCGTTGGTGTGCTTCGCGATCGCGGCGGTGCGGCTGCGGTCGAGCCAGAAGCGTTTGCGCGCCTCGGCGTTGACCGCGACGAAGCCTTCGCCGCTCTTGCCGTTGGCCATCCGCACGACTTCCGAGGTGGCCTGTGCCACTGCATCCGCGTCGTTGCCGACGATGTCGCCGATCAGCACCATCTTCGGAAACGCATTGCGCTTGCTCTTGGTCGCGTAGCCCACCGCGCGCAGATAGCGCTCGTCCAGATGCTCGAGGCCCGCCAGAATGGCGCCGCCCTGACGCGACGTCTCGAACAGGTAGTCCTTGATTTCGACGATGCTTGGAATCGCCTCGCGCGCCTGGCCGAAAAATTCGAGGCAGACGGTGCGCGTATGCGCGGGCATCTTGTGCAGCACCCAGCGCGCGGACGTGATGAGGCCATCGCAACCTTCTTTCTGCACGCCCGGCAGGCCGGCGAGGAATTTGTCGGTAACGTCCTTACCCAAGCCTTCCTTGCGGAACACGCGGCCCTTGATGTCGAGCGCTTCCGTCCGCAGCAGCTTCTCGCCCGGCGCGTAGTTGCCGTCGAACCACTTGAGCTCGAAGCGCGCGACTTCGATGTCATGAATCTTGCCCATGTTGTGGTCGAGGCGCGTGACTTCGAGCCAGTTCCCTTCCGGGTCGACCATGCGCCACCACGCGAGGTTGTCGAGCGCCGTGCCCCACAACACCGCTTTCTTGCCGCCGGCGTTCATCGCGACGTTGCCGCCGACGCAGGACGCATCGAGCGAAGTTGGATCGACCGCGAACACGAAGCCGGCCTGCTCTGCCGCTTCGGTCACCCGGCGCGTGACGACGCCCGCGCCGGAGAAAATCGTCGCGACCTTGCGATCGACGCCCGGCAGTTGAGTCATCTCGACCGCGCCGAGCTGTTCGAGCTTTTCCGTATTGATGACGGCCGAGAACGGCGTGAGCGGCACCGCGCCGCCCGTGTAGCCGGTACCGCCGCCACGTGGAATCACGGTCAGTCCGAGTTCGAAACACGCCTTGATCATGCCGGCGATCTCGGCTTCGGTATCCGGCGTGAGCACGACAAACGGGTACTCGACGCGCCAGTCGGTTGCGTCGGTCACATGCGATACACGGGACAAACCGTCGAACTTGATGTTGTCTTTTTCCGTGACCTTGCCCAGCACCTTCGTCGCGCGACGGCGCAGATCGTAGGTCTTCTGGAACTCGCTCGCAAAGTCGTCGACCGCGCGGCGCGCGGCCTGGACCAGCGTTTCGACGCGCGCCGCGCGATCCACGCCGGCTTCGTCGCCGTGTTCCGTCAGATCGGCGCGACGGCGCTTCTCGATCTCCGACAAACGGTGATGCAGCGCTTCGATCAACTGGGCGCGGCGCTTCGGATTGTCGAGCAGGTCGTCCTGCAGGTAGGGATTGCGGCGCACGACCCAGATGTCGCCGAGCACTTCGTACAGCATCCGCGCCGAGCGGCCCGTGCGGCGTTCCGCGCGCAGTTCGGCGAGGACCGCCCACGCTTCGTCGCCAAGCAGGCGGATGACGATTTCGCGGTCGGAAAACGACGTGTAGTTATAGGGAATTTCGCGCAGGCGCGCTTCGGGATCGGCGGCCACCGCAGCGGCGGCCCCGTGCGGATCGAAAACTTGAGGTGCGTTCATGTTCGGACGACTCGGTAGATCAACCGGGCGCGCTCTTCGGGAGGCGTCGGCTGACGGTGCGCGTGGGGCGCAATGCCTGAAATCTTTCTATAGGGGAGCGAAGCACGACCGACGGCCTACCCACATCGGTCGCTTCGCGGCGCTCAGATATAACTACACGATCGTGCGTGGCGGACGTGACGCTCCGCCGCGGGACAAGACTCACGCGGGACGGGCATCAAGTGGGCGATCCGAGGCTGCCAATGCATCTTCCGATCCTTATTCCAAATCGGAATTCTACCGCATGATTCCGCCACGCGTTGACGGCCGCAATCGGAGCAGCAGCGGGGCTTCAGGCGTTTTCACACTGAAAGCGCCTGAAGTGAATTTGCCGACCGGTCGGTCGGGCGGCGCTGCGCGAGCGCACCCGACGCGCTTGAAAGACCCTTGCGACGCTCCCTGGGTGATCGGACGGAAGGCCTGAGCGGTCACCGTTGGCGCTATCATTGACCCCTTCCTGTCTCGCAACGCGCATCGCGCCACCCGCATGGCTTCCCACGACTACCTGAAAAAAACCCTGACCGCACGCGTCTACGACGTGGCCCGCGAAACCGAACTGGAGCGCGCGCCGAATCTGTCGGCACGTCTGCGCAATCCGGTGTATCTGAAGCGTGAGGACAACCAGCCGGTGTTCTCGTTCAAGCTGCGCGGCGCGTACAACAAGATGGCGCATCTTCCGGCTGAAGCGCTGGAGCGTGGGGTGATTACGGCATCGGCGGGTAATCATGCGCAGGGCGTCGCGTTGTCGGCGGCACGCATGGGTGTGAAGGCGATCATCGTAGTGCCGGTGACGACGCCGCAGGTGAAGGTCGATGCGGTACGCGCGCATGGTGGGCCGACAGTCGAGGTGGTGCAGTTCGGCGAGTCGTATAGCGACGCTTATGGCCATGCGGTCAAACTGCAGGAAGAGCGCGGCCTGAGCTTCGTGCATCCGTTCGACGACCCGTACGTGATCGCAGGGCAAGGCACGGTCGCGATGGAAATTCTCAGCCAGCATCAGGGGCCGATTCACGCGATCTTCGTGCCGATCGGCGGCGGCGGACTCGCGGCGGGCGTGGCTGCGTATGTGAAATCGGTGCGCCCGGAGATCAAGGTGATCGGCGTACAGACCGATGATTCGTGCGCGATGGCCGCCTCGCTCAAAGCAGGAGAGCGCGTCACGCTGAACGAAGTCGGACTGTTCTCGGACGGCACGGCGGTGAAGCTGGTCGGTGAAGAAACCTTCCGCCTGTGCAACGAATATCTCGACGACGTGCTGCTCGTGAACACCGACGCGCTGTGCGCGGCAATCAAGGACGTCTTCCAGGACACCCGCAGCGTGCTCGAACCGGCTGGCTCGCTAGCCGTTGCGGGCGCGAAGCAGTATGCCGAGCGCGAAGGCATCGAGAACCAGACGCTGATCGCGATCACGTCGGGCGCGAACATGAACTTCGATCGCATGCGCTTTGTCGCCGAGCGCGCCGAAGTCGGTGAAGCACGCGAAGCGGTGTTCGCGGTGACGATCCCCGAAGAGCGCGGCAGCTTCAGGCGTTTCTGTGAACTGGTCGGCACGCGCAGCGTCACCGAGTTCAACTACCGGATCGCGGACGCGAACTCGGCGCATATCTTCGTTGGCGTGCAGATCAGGAACCGCAGCGAGTCCGCGCAGATCGCGGGCGCCTTCGAAGCGCACGGCTTTGCGACCGCGGACCTGACCTTCGACGAACTCTCGAAGCAGCACATCCGCTACATGGTCGGCGGGCGCTCGCCACTCGCGCATGACGAGCGCCTGTTCCGCTTCGAGTTTCCCGAGCGGCCGGGCGCGCTGATGAAGTTCCTGTCGTCGATGGCGCCGAACTGGAACATCAGCCTGTTCCACTATCGCAACCAGGGCGCGGACTACAGTTCGATCCTTGTCGGCATCCAGGTGCCCGCGAGCGAGACCGACGCGTTCGAGCGCTTTCTCGCGACGCTCGGCTATCCGAACTGGGAAGAGACGCAAAACCCGGTGTATCGGCTGTTTCTTGC
>NZ_NPIH01000244.1 GCF_012275575.1 Paraburkholderia sp. SG-MS1
CTTCTGCCGCGAATCGACCTTGACGGTAAACACCAGAATGACCGCGGCGCCCACGAGCGGCAGCGTGAAGTAGTAGATGATCTGATGAATCATTGTGCCCAGCGTCAGCAGCCAGCCCAGCACGAACGGCCCCGTAATCGATCCAATCCGCGCACACGCGACCACCAGCCCCGATGCGAGCGCTCGCACCCGCGTCGGAAACAGCTCGCTGCTCAGCGTGTAGAAGATCGGCACCACCCCGCCCGAGAAGAACTGGTAACCCACGTTGCACGCCACGATGATCGCGATCGGATAGCGGTATTCGAACGCCAGACCGAAGCCGAAAAAGCACAGTGCACTGAGCCCCGAGAGCAGCAGCATCGCCCACTTGCGCGGCATCCGCTCCTGCAGCCACATACCGAAGATCTGCCCAAGCGGCGTGGTCGCCAGCACGATCATCGTGAACGTGAAGCTGCGCGTGAGCGTGAAGCCCTGGCGGATGAAGATCGACGGCAGCCACGTGCCGAAGCCGACCACCTGGATGTTGTTGGCGAGCTGGAACAGCCCGAGTACCGCAATCGTCAGCGCCGAGAAGCGCAGCACGGAGAATTGCTGCCCCATCGACGGCCGCGCAGTGTTCGCCGGCTGCGCGTTCGAGTCCGGCGCAACCAGTTCGAGCGACCGGTATCCCGCGCGGTCGGCGAGCCGCCGCACGATCTGCCCCGCTTCCTCGACGCGCCCCTGCTGCAGCAGGAACCGCACCGACTCCGGCATGAAACGGCGTACGTAGATGATCATCAACGCCGGACTCACGCCAACCCAGAACAGCGCACGCCAGCCGAAGCTCGGCACGATCAGCGTGGCCGCGACCGCACACACGAACCAGCCCGTCGAATAGCCGATCGCGCCCGAGCCGATGAAGATGTGCCGCAGGCGCTTCGGCGAATACTCCGCCAGCAGCGAGAACGCCACCGGAAACTCAGCCGCGATGCCCATTCCCGCGATAAAACGCGCAATCAGCAGCACTTCGTAGCTCGGCGCAATCGCGCTCAGAAAAGTGCCGAACGCGTACGCGAACAGCGCGCACTGAAAGATCGGCCTGCGCCCGATCCGGTCGGCAAGCGGTGCAAACAGCAGCGCGCCGAGAAGAAGACCAATATTGGTCACCGAGCCGATCGCGCCCGCCTGCGTCGCGCTGATGTGGAATTCCTTGATGATCAAAGGCAATGCAAACGAGGTCGTCTGGAAATCGAACCCGTCCAGCACCTGCGCGACGATGCAGCCCAGCAGCAGCGTCCATAGAAAACCGTTCATCGGACAATGGTCGAGAAAGTCCGTGTAACTCATCTTGCTCGCGCCCGCGAACGGCGACGCCGCCTGCGCAGTACCACTTTCGAACCTTCTCCGACCTTCTGCCAGCTCCGCCATGCTTCGTCTCCTTCCAGTCCGCGTCGTGCGGTTTCAGTGCAACGGAATACTTACGTTCCGTCGTGTGCATTTTCGTGACGGCGGGATTGTCGCCGCCTGAGTCCTACCGCGCTGCCGATCTTGACAGCGATTCGACACCGGCCGCAGCCCGTTGCACCGCCAGCGGCGCACCTGCGCTCGTCGCGGCATTGACGACGCCCGACGACGCCGGCACATTGCTTCCGCTCGCACCGCCAATCGGCTCGAGTCCGCTTTCGACAATCGAATCGACGGCTGCCGCCGATGTCAGATAGCGGATCACGCAACGCGCCAGCGCCGCATTGCGGCTCCATGCGGGAATACCGATCGCCACGTTCGTCACCGCTTGCAGCTCAGCAGGAATCGGCGTGATATGAGCAATGCCCGGCACAGGCCGCAATTCGCTAAATTGCTGAAACGCGAGATCCGCCTCGCCGCGCGCGACCAATGCACCGGTGCGCTCGCCACCGCCCACAAAGCGGCTTTTCGGCATGCATTCATCCGCGATTCCGAGTCGCTGATAAAGCTCGGTGGTCAAATACCTGCCACTCGCGCTCGCCGAATAAGCGATCGTGCGCGCCTGAAGAAACGTCCGTCTGAGCGCTTCCTCACAACTGACGTCAGGCGCCGGTGCACCCTCGCGCACGGCCACCGCAACCGACGAGCGCGCCACCAGCCTGCAGCTGTCGGGCAAGACATAGCCCGCGTCGAGGAACTGCTCCATGTTCGGCTCGGCGACGATCACGAGATCGACCGGTTCGAAACGCTTGAGCCGGCTAGGAATCGACTCGTCGCCTGTGCCGATCGACGTCGTGACGGTCACCACCCTCTTGCCGGTCAGCGCTTCGAGCGCTGGCATCAGCGCGAGGTACGCAGCCGTGAAGACGCCGGACGTCATCACGCGAATCGTGTCCGCGTCGTCGCGCGCGGCGGGGTCGCTTGCCGCCGATCGAACAGCGGTGACGGCGAGCGACGGGTCACCAACATGGATGCGGGGAGCGTCGGCGTCTTCGGCTTCGACGAGCGCCCAGACTCGGCGGAACGGTCCGCGCGTGGCAATCAGCTCCGCACCGGCCGACGCCGCCGTTTCGTCGTCGATCCACTTCGGTTCGCCGAGCGTCGCGCTAATGCATGCACGGTGCGCGTTTTCCTCGAACAAAAACGCACTCGCCACGGCTTCCTCGACGCTCGCGCCCGTCACCGTCGCACCATGCGCGCACATCAGCACCGCGCGATGCCGGCCCAGCGCGTGCGCAAGATAGGCGCCACGCGTGCGGTCGCTGACGAGGCGCGGGTCGTCGTAAGTCGGAATGCCGTCATGAAACAGCGTGCCCATCAGGTGAACCGGCCGCAGACGCTGTCCGCTCGTCGTGAATGCCGTCGAGTACATCCCGTGATAGTGAATCACCGCATTGACGTCGGCCCGCGCAGCCAGCACTTCAAGATGAATCGGATATTCGCCCGGCGGGTCGCCCGCGCCTTCGAGCTTGCGCCCCTGCATATCCATGATCACGAAGTCTTCTGCCGTCGCCTGCATTCCAAGCGAGTGGCGCGTGATCATGAACCGGTCATCCGGCAGGCGCACGCCGATATGGCCGAAGCCTTCGATGAAGCCACGGCGATACAGAAACCGCCATGCCTTCAATGTGTTTGCGATCAGGTCGGTCATAGCTTATTTCCGCTGCGCCGATTGAGCGGCGGCAGCATGGTGTTGTCCGTGTTATGCGTTGATCGGGTGGTGACAGATGCAAGGCCGCTTCAGGCGGCCGCCGCCGATCGCCATGCGGCAATTCGGTTTTGTGCGTGTCTCCATTTGAAGTATTCCTTGTTAAATCACTCCACCGTTTGATCCGTCGATCAAATTCGGAGTCCGCGCTAAGTGCTCTCTTGGCTGCGTGCCATCCGGGTGATCGGTGCAGGGAAACTATAGGTTCCGAGCCGCATCCAGAACAATCCAACAATTTGTGCGAATCGATTAGTGGGGCTTATATATTTTGAGTGCCACATTGCAAATGCCGCCACACGATCCGCAATAAGCTTGGTCACAGGGAAGACCCGAAGACAATCCATTCACGCGACACTGAATATGCCCACAATGAACATCGTCAACCTGGACATGGAGTTATTGCGCACCTTTGCCGCAATTGCCGAGCGCGAGTCGTTTGCGGCAGCGGCCGAGTCGGTCCACCGCACACAATCCGCGGTCACGCAACAGATGCAACGACTCGAAGCACAGGTCGGACGAACGCTGTTTCGCAAACAGGGCCGCGAAAAGCGGCTCACCGACGACGGCATGAAACTGCTCGACTACTCGAGGCGAATGCTCACGCTCAACGATGAAGCGTGCGCGGCGATTGCCGGATCGGCAGTGACTGGTGAAGTGCGGCTCGGTGCGCCGGTCGACGTGGCCGACTCGATCCTGCCGAATCTGCTGCAACGCTTTTCGAAGTCGTTTCCGAGCTTGCGCATGACGATCGACGTCGGCCGCAGCCCGTTCCTGATGGAAGCGATGAAAGCCGGCGAGATCGATATGACCATCTCTCCGCGCGACCAGCCGGAATTTCGTCGTGTGACGCTGCGCGCATCGCCAAGCGCCTGGATCTGCGCGGCGGACTATTGCTATGATCGTTCGCAGCCGCTCGATCTGATCATTGCCGATGAGCCGAGTCTGTTCCGGCGCATGGCATTGGAACGGCTCGAGCACGCCAAGATGGCGTGGCGGGTGACCTACGTCGCCCCAACGTTGCCGGGAATTCGCGCGGCGGTACGCGCTGGACTGGGCGTGACGGCGCGATCGATTGAAATGATGGGCCCGGACTTCCGGGTATTAGGAGAATCGGACGGGCTGCCCACATTGCCGGATGTGCAATATCACCTGTATCTGGGCTCGGCGCCTAATCTGCCGGCACGGCAGTTGTTCGATTCATTGGGAGGCGCGTTGCGCATCTGACGCCGCGCGCCTCCTTAGCGGTCCGACCGTACTGTCGCAGACGCGTTCGCAGCCGTCCTGCGCTCGTGTCATTCACCCGACGCATGATTGACTTCCTCAAGCGCCTTCTGCCGCGAATCGACCTTGACGGTAAACACCAGAATGACCGCGGCGCCCACGAGCGGCAGCGTGAAGTAGTAGATGATCTGATGAATCATTGTGCCCAGCGTCAGCAGCCAGCCCAGCACGAACGGCCCCGTAATCGATCCAATCCGCGCACACGCGACCACCAGCCCCGATGCGAGCGCTCGCACCCGCGTCGGAAACAGCTCGCTGCTCAGCGTGTAGAAGATCGGCACCACCCCGCCCGAGAAGAACTGGTAACCCACGTTGCACGCCACGATGATCGCGATCGGATAGCGGTATTCGAACGCCAGACCGAAGCCGAAAAAGCACAGTGCACTGAGCCCCGAGAGCAGCAGCATCGCCCACTTGCGCGGCATCCGCTCCTGCAGCCACATACCGAAGATCTGCCCAAGCGGCGTGGTCGCCAGCACGATCATCGTGAACGTGAAGCTGCGCGTGAGCGTGAAGCCCTGGCGGATGAAGATCGACGGCAGCCACGTGCCGAAGCCGACCACCTGGATGTTGTTGGCGAGCTGGAACAGCCCGAGTACCGCAATCGTCAGCGCCGAGAAGCGCAGCACGGAGAATTGCTGCCCCATCGACGGCCGCGCAGTGTTCGCCGGCTGCGCGTTCGAGTCCGGCGCAACCAGTTCGAGCGACCGGTATCCCGCGCGGTCGGCGAGCCGCCGCACGATCTGCCCCGCTTCCTCGACGCGCCCCTGCTGCAGCAGGAACCGCACCGACTCCGGCATGAAACGGCGTACGTAGATGATCATCAACGCCGGACTCACGCCAACCCAGAACAGCGCACGCCAGCCGAAGCTCGGCACGATCAGCGTGGCCGCGACCGCACACACGAACCAGCCCGTCGAATAGCCGATCGCGCCCGAGCCGATGAAGATGTGCCGCAGGCGCTTCGGCGAATACTCCGCCAGCAGCGAGAACGCCACCGGAAACTCAGCCGCGATGCCCATTCCCGCGATAAAACGCGCAATCAGCAGCACTTCGTAGCTCGGCGCAATCGCGCTCAGAAAAGTGCCGAACGCGTACGCGAACAGCGCGCACTGAAAGATCGGCCTGCGCCCGATCCGGTCGGCAAGCGGTGCAAACAGCAGCGCGCCGAGAAGAAGACCAATATTGGTCACCGAGCCGATCGCGCCCGCCTGCGTCGCGCTGATGTGGAATTCCTTGATGATCAAAGGCAATGCAAACGAGGTCGTCTGGAAATCGAACCCGTCCAGCACCTGCGCGACGATGCAGCCCAGCAGCAGCGTCCATAGAAAACCGTTCATCGGACAATGGTCGAGAAAGTCCGTGTAACTCATCTT
>NZ_NPIH01000245.1 GCF_012275575.1 Paraburkholderia sp. SG-MS1
CTTCTGCCGCGAATCGACCTTGACGGTAAACACCAGAATGACCGCGGCGCCCACGAGCGGCAGCGTGAAGTAGTAGATGATCTGATGAATCATTGTGCCCAGCGTCAGCAGCCAGCCCAGCACGAACGGCCCCGTAATCGATCCAATCCGCGCACACGCGACCACCAGCCCCGATGCGAGCGCTCGCACCCGCGTCGGAAACAGCTCGCTGCTCAGCGTGTAGAAGATCGGCACCACCCCGCCCGAGAAGAACTGGTAACCCACGTTGCACGCCACGATGATCGCGATCGGATAGCGGTATTCGAACGCCAGACCGAAGCCGAAAAAGCACAGTGCACTGAGCCCCGAGAGCAGCAGCATCGCCCACTTGCGCGGCATCCGCTCCTGCAGCCACATACCGAAGATCTGCCCAAGCGGCGTGGTCGCCAGCACGATCATCGTGAACGTGAAGCTGCGCGTGAGCGTGAAGCCCTGGCGGATGAAGATCGACGGCAGCCACGTGCCGAAGCCGACCACCTGGATGTTGTTGGCGAGCTGGAACAGCCCGAGTACCGCAATCGTCAGCGCCGAGAAGCGCAGCACGGAGAATTGCTGCCCCATCGACGGCCGCGCAGTGTTCGCCGGCTGCGCGTTCGAGTCCGGCGCAACCAGTTCGAGCGACCGGTATCCCGCGCGGTCGGCGAGCCGCCGCACGATCTGCCCCGCTTCCTCGACGCGCCCCTGCTGCAGCAGGAACCGCACCGACTCCGGCATGAAACGGCGTACGTAGATGATCATCAACGCCGGACTCACGCCAACCCAGAACAGCGCACGCCAGCCGAAGCTCGGCACGATCAGCGTGGCCGCGACCGCACACACGAACCAGCCCGTCGAATAGCCGATCGCGCCCGAGCCGATGAAGATGTGCCGCAGGCGCTTCGGCGAATACTCCGCCAGCAGCGAGAACGCCACCGGAAACTCAGCCGCGATGCCCATTCCCGCGATAAAACGCGCAATCAGCAGCACTTCGTAGCTCGGCGCAATCGCGCTCAGAAAAGTGCCGAACGCGTACGCGAACAGCGCGCACTGAAAGATCGGCCTGCGCCCGATCCGGTCGGCAAGCGGTGCAAACAGCAGCGCGCCGAGAAGAAGACCAATATTGGTCACCGAGCCGATCGCGCCCGCCTGCGTCGCGCTGATGTGGAATTCCTTGATGATCAAAGGCAATGCAAACGAGGTCGTCTGGAAATCGAACCCGTCCAGCACCTGCGCGACGATGCAGCCCAGCAGCAGCGTCCATAGAAAACCGTTCATCGGACAATGGTCGAGAAAGTCCGTGTAACTCATCTTCCTCGCGCCCGCGAACGGCGACGCCGCCTGCGCAGTACCACTTTCGAATCTTCCCCGACCTTCTGCCAGCTCCGCCATGCTTCGTCTCCTTCCAGTCCGCGTGGTGCGGTTTCAGCGCAGTTCCGCGTCTGGATTTATTTTTAGCTTTGGATTACGTTTTATCGGGCAAGGGCGAATACGAGGCCTCGCGTGGTGATTCGTTCAATACCCCTCGTCCGGTACGCGCACGAAGCCCTCCATCAGGATGCGCGCGCTGCGGCTCATCACCGCTTTCCTCACCGTCCATTTTCCGTCTACCTGCTGCGCCACGGCGCCGACGCGCAAAATTCCCGACGGGTGTCCAAAACGCACGGCCTCGCGCGGACCGCCGCCCGCCGCGAGATTCACGAGCGTGCCCGGAATCGCCGCAGCGGTTGCGATCGCAACCGACGCGGTACCCATCATCGCGTGATGCAGTTTGCCCATCGAGATGGCCCGCACTAGCAGATCGGCGTCGCTCGCACGCACCTTTTTGCCGCTCGACGCCGTATAGTCGGTGGGCGCCGCAACGAAGGCAATTTTCGGCGTGTGCTGGCGTTTCGCGGCCTCGTCTGCATGATTGATCAGGCCCATGCGCAATGCACCCGCGACGCGAATCGATTCGAACGTGGCCAGCCGTTGCGGGTCGTTGTTGATCGCGTCCTGCAACTCGGTTCCATCGAGACCGACTTCGCGCGCGGCGACGAAAATGGTCGGAATACCAGAGTTGATCAACGAGGCCTGCACCGTGCCAAGACCTGGCACCTGCAATGCATCGATTACGTGTCCGGTGGGCAGCATGGCGCCGCCCTCTTCGCCGTCCTCAGCGGGGTCCATGAATTCCAGCACGATCTCGGCGGCCGGGAACGTCACGCCGTCGAGTTCGAATTCGCCCGTTTCCTGCACTGCGCGTCGCAAGATCGGAACGTGCGCGACGATCGTCTTGCCGATATTGGCCTGCCAGATCCGGACGACGCACACGCCATCATCGGGAATGCGCTCGCTGTCGATAAAGCCAGCGTTCAGCGCGAACGCACCGACCGCCGCCGACAAATTCCCGCAGTTGCCGGACCAGTCCACGAACGCCGAGTCGATCGATACCTGACCGAACAGATAGTCGACGTCGTGCCCGGCGCGCGTACTCTTTGCAAGAATCACGCACTTGCTGGTGCTTGACGTTGCGCCGCCCATGCCGTCGATCTGCTTGCCGTAGGGGTCTGGACTACCGATCAAGCGCAGCATCAGACGATCGCGCGCGTCGCCGGGTTGTTGACAGGACCCCGGCAAATCTTCGAGCCGGAAAAACACGCCTTTGCTGGTCCCGCCGCGCATATAAATGGCGGGGATGCGAATCTGGGGTGCAGGATGAGTCATACGTGTCGCGATTAGCCGGTGATCAACCGATGAAAAGGAAAAGTCGAGTTCGACGCCGACATCGCTTCCATGTCGCGCGTGAAAATGCCCCATTGGTCAAAACGGCCACTCGGGAATTTCCAGGAGTCCGGCGTGCCAGTCACGTAGCTGTCGTTCACCCGCAAGATCTCCGCGGTGTACTCGATACACGCGCCGAACGGCCCGACGAAATAGGCAAATACGTTGTCGCCCGGTCCGTGACGGCCCGGTCCCCACACCGTGCCCCAGCCGGCATCCTTCAGACGGCCCATGCCGCGCAACACCGCGTCGGTGTCGTGCATTTCGAACGCGACGTGGTTCAGCGTCGACAGCTTCGAGTCGGCATAGGCGATCACATGGTGCAGTTCGTCGCAGCGCAGGAAGTTCATGAAGCCGGTGCTGTCGCTCAGCCTGAAGCCGAATACGTCCGTCAGCATGCGCGACGCGGCAGCACGGTCTGTTGTATTGAACACGACGTGGGCGATGCGAACAGGGTTCGCACGATCTGTCGGCAATGCGTCAGGCGCCGGCTCGTTCTCCACGACGAAACGGTACGGCTCGCCTTCCAGACCCGACACATAGAAGCCGCTGCCTTGACCGGGCTCGTCGAAACGATCGATCCATTCGCTATGCCGCAAGCCGGCCTCACGTACACGACGGTACACGCCGTCGATTTCTTCGCGCGTGCCGGTCAGTGTCGCGGACAGCAGCGCCCGTTCCGCGCCCTCGGTAATGGCAACCGAATAGTGTTGACCCGCGGTGCCACGCAGCCATGTGGTCGTGCCGCGCGTGGTCACTTCTCTCAGGCCCCAAGGGTCCGTGAGGAAATCCACCGCCGCTTGGCGATCCGGCATCTGAAACTCGATACTGCGTAAATGCATTATGCGTCTCCGACTATCTGTGAGCGGCCCTCCGAGCCGACCGCCTCCTGTTCAAGATAGAAAATCTGGACATCGACAGGCGTCTGGCGTGCCTAGCGATGCGAAGCGAGCCACTGCAGCAGCACGCGATTGAACGCCTCGGCCTGTTCGACGTTCGGCACATGTTTGGCGCCGACGAATTCCTCATAGCTGCCACGCGCAAAGAGGCTGGCAATGCGCCGGCTTTCTTCGGGCGTCGCGCGCGGATCGTGCGTGCCGCAGGCGACCAGCACCGGCGTGGTGACCGAGTGCAAACGGTCGGTGAACCTGAAATTGCCGATTGCCTGTGCGCAGCCGACATAGCCCGTCGGCGTGCAGCCTGCAACGGTGTCGCGAATCTGCTTCCAGCGGCCCGGATGCGCTTCGCGGTACGCAGCGGTCAGCCAGCGCTCCATGGTTTTATCGGCGATCGGTTCCAGCGAGCCAGCCTTGTTGATCGCTTCGATCATCGGCCCCCAGAAAGTGGCGGCATCGGACGGCGATTCCGATTGCGTGTCGCACAGCATCAACGACGCCACGCGGTTCGCGTGACGCAGTCCGATCGACTGGCCGATCATGCCGCCGATCGACAGCCCCACGAAGTGGCATCGCTCGATGTGCATCGCGTCCAGCACGTTGATCACGTCATCCGCGAGCAGATCGATCGTGTAGGGCGCAGGCGTCGCGGTGCTGCCGCCGTGGCCGCGCAGATCGGTGCGCAGCACCCGATAACCGGCAGCGAGCAGTGCAGGCACCTGTTCGGCCCACAGGCCGAGATCCGCTGCCAACGAATGGGAAAACACCACCACCGGTCCGCGCTCCGGACCGAGGATGTCGTAACTGATCGTGCGTTGTTGCAAAGGGAGCAGCATGGTGTTGTCCGTGTTATGCGTTGATCGGGCAGTGGCAATCGCAGATGAAAGGTGGCGGGTGCTGGGCCGCTTCAGGCGGCGGCCGCCACCACGTCGAGTTCCATCGCACCGATGCCGCCGATCGTCCCTTTGAGACGGTCGCCGTGCGCCAGTTGCGACACCCCCGCCGGCGTGCCTGTCGTGATCAGCGTGCCGGGCTTGAGCGTCGTCACACTCGACAGGAAGCGGATCAGCTCGCGTACTCCGTTGATCATGTCCGCCGTGTGCGCACGCATCACCGTCTGTCCGTTCTGCTGTACTTCAATATGCAGATCCTGCGGCTCGGCAATCTCCTCGCGCGTCACGAACCACGGGCCCACCCCGCAGAACGTGTCGAAGCCCTTGCGGATGTTGCGCGTGTTGTGCCGGCGGCCCCATGGATCGCGCACGCTGATGTCCCAGCACATCGTGTAGCCGTACACGTAGTCGAGCGCCTGCTCCGCGCGCACGTCCTTCGCGCTACGTCCGATCACCACGCACAACTCGCACTCGAAGTCCACGTGCTTCGCGATCTTCGGCAGGATCACCGTGCCGCCCGGTCCCACGATCGCCGACGACGGCTTCAGGAATACTTCGGCCATCAGGTCGTCGGCCGGGAACTGCGAGCGGTCATACGCGCCCACGCGCCCGGTCATCTCCACCTGGTGCGAGCGGTAGTTCGCCGCGCCCGCCCAGATCGCCGGCGGGTTGTCGATCGGCGCAAGCAGCGTTGCCGAGGACAGCGCCACCGGCGTGCCACGCTGCGCGATGGCAAGCGCATCCTGCGCGGCTGGATGATTCGCGAGTGCGTCGATGACATCGGCCATCGACGCGCCCGCGCGCGTCGCGCCGCTCGTCGCCAGTGCTTCGGCCAGGGGATAGATGGCATCGCCCAGGATCAGTCCGGGCAGCCCTTCGTTGTAGCGACAGATCTTCATCGTGTTCGAATGGATTGAGGTCAGTAGGCCGCAGCCGGGCTCGTCGTCGTTGCCGGGCGCGTCGTCGTGTTCGTTGTGGTGCTTCCTGCCGGGCCGACAACGGGGTCCGCATACTGCTCGGCAACCACCGGCATCTGGTTCCATTGCGCGACCGGATCGAAGCCATACAGCCAGTCGTTCTTGCCGTGCATGCTGCCCGTGCCGGCCGCCAGCGCGGCCTTCTGCGCGTCGAGATCCTTCATGTGCTTGAACTTGAGGTTCGCCAGCGCGAGCCGCTGCACGCCGTGCACGCGAGGAATGCGCACGCGACGGAAATTTTCGAACGCTTCCTGCGGTTCCAGCCCAGACGACAGCCAGCGCCCGAGCACATACGCATCTTCGAATGCCTGACACGCGCCCTGCCCGGCGTTCGGCACCATCGCGTGCGCTGCGTCGCCGATCAGCTGGATGCGCCCATTGCCCCAGTTGTCGTTGATCGGCCGCGCGAACAGCCCCCACTTCATGCAGTCCGTCACCAGATCAAGGAGCGCCTTCAGGCGCGGCTCCGGATTGGCGAAGCTGGCCCGCATCTCCTGCGGATCGCCTCGCTTGTTCCAGCTTTCCTCGACCCATTCGCCGGTATCCTGCTGCGTGACGATGTTCACCAGCTTCTTCTGCCGGATGTAATACGCCCGCACGTGCGCGCCCGGACTTACCCATTCGGTCTGGCCGGTCGGCTCTAAAATCCACTCGGGCACGTCGCGCGCATCGAGCAACGAGCGCCACGCCGCCTGCCCGGTATAGCTCGGATTGTCGTCGCCATACAGCACCTGGCGCAGCACCGACTTCACCCCGTCCGCCCCGATCACGTATTGCGCGTGCACCGTGCGGCCGTTGTCGAACACCAGTTTGACGTCATCGGCACGCTGCGTCGCCTGAACCAGACGATGGCCCAGATGGATGTGCGCGCTGAGCAGCGTCGACGCGAGCGCGTCGAGCAGATCGGCACGATGGAACGAGTAGTACGGCGCGCCCCATTTTTCCGCGAGCTTGAAACGGTCGCGGAACTCCAGGAACTCGCCGGTTTGCATGTTGCGGGTGTATTCGCCGGGCGAGCGGTGACCCGCTGCGTCCACCCGTTCGCGCGCCCCCAATCCCCACAATGCCTTTACTGCCTGCGGGCTGCAGCTTACCGCCGCGCCGATCTCACCCAGTGCGGGCGCCGCCTCGAACAGTTCCGCGTCCACGCCGAACGTCTTCAGTGCATTCGCTGTCGCCGTGCCAGCCAGTCCGCCGCCGACGATCGCTATGCGGCATTTCGTAATCATGCGAGTCTCCTGTTAGCTTATGAATCGCTTTCGCGTGATCGCGCCACAGCCAGTCTTTCGCGCACGGTGTCCCGCGCCGTGGTTGCGATGCAATCCGATTCGATGCGAATGAATATACGGGACGCGCCGCCGCCACAACAACTCAACAATTGCGCGGAAAACATTAGGTTCGCTAATGTGTGCGCGGCGCGAGCGTGGTCGCTCGCTCAGGGAAAATTCTGGTCGACACGTTAATGCCCGCGCGAGGACTAGCGCGATTTCTGGAGATCGTTGCGCGCTCCAAGACTCGTGGGTTCGCGCCTTAAGGCGTACGCGCGGATGAGCTTTCCGGTGCGAAAGCTTGGTTTCTAAAAGCGCACGTTGCACCCGTGGGGAGTATTGCGGCGGCAGCGTCGTGGCAAACGCGTCGTGCTGTGGGTGAAAGAGCGAAGCGGCGGGCCTCTGCGCTATCGCGCCCTTCTCTTCGAGGCGGCTGGCGACAGGCAAGACGGTTCACTCGTCGATGCCGGAGATGGGAGAAACCGCGATCGACGAGGCGGCCACCATCGGCAGGACCGCACGTTACGACTTCGGCGTTGAAGATATATTGGAAACCCGGCCGACGATTAAAGTCGGCATGGTCAGCGACGGATTGAACAACAATTCGGTGCCCAATCTCGTGCGTTTCACGATCGACGTGCCGACATCGGGCGGCCTCGATCGTGGCGAGATCGAGGCGTCGCACAGCGGATCTCTCGGTGCGCAGATCCAGTTGCGCAAGTCCATCGACATGATGCCTGCCTCGACGAGGGGCGACGATCCACTCGCGCGATGCGTCTTTGATGCCGTCGAGAACGTCACGCGGCGACGTCCGGCCGGCAGCGACGTTCTCGTACTTCACCGAGGGCGAATCGCCCTCGTGCATGCCCCGAAATCTGATGTTCAGCCATCTTGAGCACCTCGAATATCGCGAAGCATTGCGCGCCGCAGGCATCAAATACGATCAGTATGGTTGCGTCCGCGGTACGCCGTGCGTTGCCTGCTTTGTGTTCACAGGCTAAACGATGCTCATCACATTCGAACCGCACCACGAGTGCCGGTGAGAGGGCCGAGGTTCGTCGTGACCAGCATGAGACATCCTCCGCCACCATCGAGGCATCCGTCCATGTCAATCGACTTCAAAATCATCGACCGCAGGTGCAGATATCCTGGATTACATCCGCATCGTCAACAGATGGCGCAAAAACCGTCGAGCAACGTGACGGTCAGCTTCGGTGGACTGACCGCACACCAAATGTAATTCAGCCGACGATCGCTGCGATCGACAGTTTCTGTGTTGCAGGGGGTTTGGAACTGGCTCTAGCCTGCGATATTCATTCGTATTGCCACGCGCAATGCACGCTTCGCGCTGCCCGAGGTGAAGTGGGAATCCTGCCCGGAGGCGGAGGCACACAGCGACTCGGCAAAATCGTGGGCCTTGGGGTGGCAATGAGAATGATTTTGACAGGAGACGAGATAAGCGCCGAGGTTGCCTTGAACAGCGGGCTCGCGACTGATCTTTTCGACAAGCAGGAACTCGACGACGCCGCGCTGGCAATCGCCCCTTGGAACCTCCTTTGGATTAAAGGATGAATCCATTAAGGCTGATTCCACGTTTGGCGCCCGATTGATGCCTAAGCCGCCCGATCAACGCGACATCGTGAAGAGAGACTTGAGAGGAGGACGCAAGTAGCAAGCTTTCGCGAGTAATGCCGACGCGCCAACTTTGGCGCAAGACAATGCCCATGATCGATGCTGGTTTCGTCGGTCTGAAACTGAGGGCCAGGGCCGCGTCCGGCGTAAATGTCGAATGTCCAGGTCCTTTCGCGAGCCAAAGGCCGCTTCTGGCCCGCGCGCCCACTCAACCCAAGCTTTAACTTCCCTTTCGCCTCACATACACTAGATTCGAACCACGTTACCCGTCGTGGGGCACACGGAGGACAACCATGACTCCCTGGGAAATCCAAGGCACCGAACTGGTCAACTGCAATTGTTCATACGGTTGCCCGTGCCAATTCAATGCACTGCCGAACAACGGCTTCTGCGAAGCGATGGGCGCCATCTCGATCAGCAATGGTTACTACGGCGACGTGCGGTTAGACGACCTCAACATCGCGGTCGTGTTTCAGTGGCCCGGGCCGATCCACGAGGGTAAGGGCAAGTGCCAGCCGATCGTCGACGAACGGGCCAGCCCGGAGCAACGGGAAGCCCTTCTGAAAATCATAAAGGGTCAGGATACCGAGCCGTTCGCCACGATGTTCTCCGTCTTCGCATCGACACTCGAGCTTGCATTCGATCCGATCTTTACGAAGATCGACTTCGATGTCGATGTCGATGCCAGACGCGGCCGGGTTCATGTTGAGGGCGTATTCGACGTCGTCGGTGAACCGATCCGCAATCCGGTGACGGGCGACGAGCACCGCGTCCGGATCGACCTGCCCCACGGGTTCGAATACGAACTTGCCGAGATCGGCTCCGGCACCAGCCGATCGCATGGAAACATCGCACTGGATCTCAAGGGGACGTATGCGCAGTTCGCGCGACTGCACCTGAATAACAAAGGACCGATCCGGAGTCGCGCTGCCGCATGAGCAGCGTCGAAAATATCCTGGGACGTGAGCGCGTGATCACCGCGCTCGGCATCGTCGTCGTCATCGCATTGTCGTGGGCCTACTTGTGGACAGGCGCTGGAATCGGCATGTCCGCGCTAGACATGACGGCCGTCGCGCTGTTCCCTCATCGACTGCCAGACGGCGGCGGGGGGATGGATCCGTCGCTGCCGACCGTGATCCTGATGTGGTGGGTGATGATGATCGCCATGATGACGCCCAGCGCGGCGCCGCTGGTCCTGTTATATCGACGCGTATTGCGGCACCACGCCGCCATCGACGCCAGCTCGACCGTCCCGTCGTTGTTTCTCCTGGCCGGTTACCTGACCGCATGGCTAGCATTCTCAATATGCGCGGCGTTGCTCCAGAAGGTGCTTCAGCCGACCGGCCTCATTTCGGGAATGATGATGTGGTCGAAGAGCGCGTCCCTTTCCGCGATCGTTCTGGCCTCGGCGGGTGTCTATCAGTTCTCGCCACTCAAGCGCGCCTGCCTGACGCAGTGCCGGTCACCAGTCAATTTCCTCACTACGCACTGGCGTCCTGGCGTCGCAGGCGGCTTCCTGCTCGGGATGCGCCATGGAATTTACTGCGTAGGTTGCTGTTGGCTGCTAATGGCATTGTTGTTCGTCGGCGGCATCATGAATCTCGTCTGGATCGCCGCGCTGGCGCTAATTGTTTTCATGGAGAAAATCCTGCCCGGCGGTGAACGCGTCGGCCGCGTGCTGGGCGCCGTGCTGATCGCCTGGGCAGGCCTCACGCTGCTGGTGTGATCGACTTTTCTTTTCCATCCGGTCGTTTGAATGACCAAACGATCGCATCCGTTAGTAACTCAGCGCCCCTTAGAAAACAAACCTCACATTATTACCAGACGCCTACGCCGGTGCAAGCCAGGTCGATTCGCTTGCGACGGTGCTAACGTCGTAAGGGGGAGAAGGCCTGTGAGGGGCCTCAGTTCCGTTCCCTTCGCCACATCCGGGTTTCTTCCTCATGTGGCTGATGTCGCCAAACGTACCATTACGTCGGTCAATATCGCCACGTCAAGTTGACGCTACCATTGAGCGGTGCCCCATAAGTCCCATAGTTGTATTCCATCGTCGACCAGTATTTCTTGTTGAACGCATTGTTCAGTGTTCCCGTGATGGTGAAGTGCTTGTTCACATCGTAGCGAGCCATGAAGTCCACGACCGTGTAGGCACCCTGAGTCGCCGTGCCCACTCCATCCTCGACGTAACTCGTCGCACTCTGCCAGCGAAGGCTACTGCCCAAGGTCAGCTTGTGGTCGAAATAGGGAAAGCGGTACGTAGTGGTCAAATGCGCGGATTTACGCGGAATGAAGAGCTGTGTCGATTGTCCATTGTCATCGGTCACGCGCAGGATCGTGGCGCCCGCGCTGATGTTCCAGTCACGCGTGATCTGCCCTGAAACCTCCGCTTCGACACCTTGCGACGTGGCATCGCCCCCCGAGTAATAGTAGTTACCCGTGCTCGGATTGAATCCCGCCGACGTGGCGATATTCGACTGATGCACGCGATACACTGTGAGCGCAGTGTTCAGGCGGTTATCGAAGAAGGCACCCTTGATGCCTGCTTCAGCACTGCGTCCGCGCGCAGGTCCGAGTAACTGATTGTCGATGTTGAGTTGGTATTGCGGATTGAAGATCTTGGTGAAGCTCGCGTACGCCGTGATCTGCTTCGTCAGATCGTAGGTCAAGCCGACGTAAGGTGCGGATCCCGATGATTGCTGGTCGTATGGACTGCCATCGGCGCTTCCGCTGCTCGCCGATTGCGTGTAGTTGACCCCGAGAAGCAAATGCGCGCGGTCCGTCAGGCTCCAGCGTGACGAGGCGTAGAGCGAGCGCCTCACATCCAGATAGTTGATGTGGGAAGTGGCGTCCCCGAACACCGGTTCTGGATAGTTACCCGCCAGCAGGTCCGCGTAACTGACAGGCACGCCATCGCCGTCGCCTTCCGCGGACGGATTCGAGAATTGGGAGCGCGAGAAATTGGCGCCGAAAACGAGGTCATGCGTTCGGCCGAACAGATCGATTTTGCCTGTCACGCTCGAGTCCAGCACCAACTGATGGTTCGACGATACATATGACGAAGTGTAGGAGTTGACCCCCGATCCATCCGCAGCTAGCGAACCATACGGGTAAAAAAATTTGGCGTCGTTGTAGATGTCGTTGTAGTTGACCGACGTTTTCCACGACCATCGTTGGCCGAGCTGCTGCGTCAGTTCCGCGAAAGCGCGCTGCTCCTGAGTGTTGAAGTAGGCCCATTTCGGCGCCATGCTTGCGCCCACGTTATAACTGAGCTGTTGGCCCGATGCGTCGAGGAAGGGCAAGCCACCCCAACTCGCGCCTTTCAGCCGGTTGTACTCGTAGCTGAAACCCACCGTCGCCAGCGTGTCCGGCGTCACATTGACGTCGACGACGCCGTAAACGAGGTCCTTGCTCGGCTCCAGGCGGTCGGTGTAGGAATCGCCATCCTGGTGAACGGCGACCAGACGGGCCGCCACGGTTCCCGCCTTGTTCAAAGGTCCGGAAATATCGACATCGATCCGTTTCGTATTCCACGACCCGTACGAAACATTGCCCGACGCCTGAAACTGGTAGGTCGGGCGCTTGCGAATGAAATCCACGGTCGCGGATGGGTTACCGGTCTCGGCATTCAGCCCGTCGGCGCCGCGTAGCACTTCGACCCGGTCGAACAACGCCATGTCGAGGTCGCCGTATTGCGCGGTGTAAATCAGCGGTATGCCGACCCCGTCGAATTGCAGGTTGGTAATGTGAAATCCGCGCGACGTGTAATCCGTCGCGTAGGAGTCGTACGATTCGACGGTCACCCCTGTCACGTGTCGCAGTGCATCGTTAATGCCGTTGAGCTGGAAATCATCCATTTGTTGCCGCGTCAACACCGAAACGGATTGAGGCGTTTCCTTGGGCGACAACGCAATCTTGCTGCCTGCGGTGGTTGACTGGATCGTGTAGGAATGCGTCTTCCCGGTCGGCGGCTGCTCACCGTCGGTACTAGCCTCGACCTTGACGGTCGGCAATTGGGCATCTTGCGCCGTGTCAGTGGCGGCCTTTGCCTGGGTCGCGGCGACGGGGTTGCTGATACCGTCCGTGCTTGTCTGGGCCCAGGAAATCGTCGGATATAGGCCGGCGATCGCCAACATCATAACGAGCGATCGGAGGTTTCCGGGCGCCGCCCCGTTGCCGGACGTTTGAGTGCAGGTGCGCGATTGAGCTCGCGTAGAAGAAAGCCGACCCATAGTATGTATTCTTTTAAAAAAGAATGCATACTAAATGATTATGATTCGCATTCACAAAATAACGTCGCAGAAATACAACAGTTGCGTCCCTACTATGCTGTCAGGCGGGACGCCGAACTCGGGTTTGCGACGCCAGGAGACGAGGGACGCGCCCGTGGGTTTCAGCCATCACGCCGTGATTCGATCCCTATCATGGAACTGCTGCATCCAGTACGGATACGGTACGTGCGGCTGCGAAACCCGGTTCAGCCGCTCGGTCTGTGTCTCGCTTAACACGGTTTGCTGTGCGTCGAGATTCGCTGCCAGTTGTTCGGCCGTGCGCGCGCCGACTATGATCGAACCGACTTCTCTGCGCTGGAGGATCCAGGCCAATGCCACCTGAGCCGGCGCCGCGCTCAATTCCGTAGCGATCTCCCGCAACACGTTCACGATAGGATCCGCCTTTGCGGGGTCGATCGGCGGGAAATTCAGGCTGGTTCGACGCCCCGTTTGGCTGCCGCTTCCTTGCGTGTACTTCCCGCTCAGGTACCCGCCTGCGAGCGGACTCCAGACCAGAAGCGCAACATCATTGGCCCCGGCAACGGGCGCGATCTCATGCTCGACATCGCGGCTCGTCAGCGCATAGTGAACCTGATTACTGACGATGCGAGCCCAATGTGTACGATCCGTCATTCCCTGGGCACGCTCCAGCTCGGCCGCGCTGAAATTGCAAACGCCGAAGTGCCGCACTTTTCCCTGCGTCACGAGATCGTCCAGCACGCGAAGCGTTTCTTCCAGCGGAACGAGCGCATCGCGGTCATGCAACTGGAAGAGGTCGATGTGATCCCGCCCGATGCGCCTCAGACTCGTTTCCACCGACCGCATGATGTGAGAGCGGCCAAGACCCACGTCGTTATGGCTGGTTCCCGTGCGCAGCCGGACCTTGGTCGCCACCAGCATGCGTGATTCGTCGAGTCCCAGATCAGCCAACGCCTGCCCGACGACCGTTTCAGAGTGCCCCTGTGAATAGACGTCAGCCGTATCGATCAGGTTGATACCGCGTTCGACGGCCATCGCGACAAGCTCCGTGGCCTGGACACGGTCGAGGCCTGCAATGTCGCCCCAGATGCCGCTGCCAGCGCCAAAGGTCATGGCGCCCAGAGAAAAACGGGAAATGCGCAGCCCCGATCGGCCGAGTGTGCTGTATTCCATAGCGACCTCCTTGATATGAATCACTTGATGAACGACGCGCGGAGCACCCAGACACGCGACATGCTGTACGCGCCGCAAGGTGCGCGTGTTAGCCGTGTGCCGAGACGAGTGCGCGCAGAACGGTTTCCAGTTGCACCTCGCCCTTGACGATGTCGGCGTCCCTACCTTCGAAGTCGATCCAGCCTTCATTGAAGCCATCGACCATGCGCATGCGCGGCAACGGTTCCTTCATGCCCTGCGAGCGGAACAGCGCCTCCCAGCTGTCGCGCGCGACGATCTCGGCGCGTACCGCATGGCCAAGGATTCCGGCAAACGTGGCCGCAATATCGTTCGGCGTCACACGACGCGGCCCCTCGAGCTCGACGACACGCACACCGCTCCATGTTTCCTGAAGCAGTTGTGCGGCGACCCGGCCGACGTCTGCGGTTGCAACCATCGGCACAGCCTTGTCTAGCGGTTGCAGGAAGCTGGAAATCACTCCTCTATCGCGCGCCGGTGCGACATCCCATTCGGCGTTTTCCATGAACCAGCCGGGACGCAAGAAAGTCACGGGCATCGGCAAGTCGCGAAGCGCCTGCTCCAACAGCGTGCGTTGCGTGAGCAGATTGGTCTCGGCGGCCTGCGCGCCGATCGTCGACAGACAGACGACCCTGCCCGGCCGCGCCGACTGAAGCGCCCCGCGCACCGCGTCGATGACCGCACGCGCTTCAGGAAAGCCCGGCGTTGGATCGAATTCGGACGGCGGCAAAATGAAGACGCCCCGCGCGCCCTCGAAGGCGGCGGTCAGCGAGGTCGCGTCGTCCATGTTGGCCGTCATTACTTCGCAGCCGCATTCCGCCCACGAGCGAGCCCGATTGGCATCGCGTACGACCGCACGTNCCGGCTGCCCCGCCGCGAGCAGCGTACGGGCGACGGCGCCGCCGACCTTTCCTGTTATTCCGGTGATCGCATACATTTGTGATTCTCCTTGCTCGAATAACCGTGTTTCGTATCATTGGCGCGCCCTAAGCGGCGATCCGCCACTCAGACGCGCTCCAAACCGTCGTACAGCCGCTCCTCGAACCGTCCGTAAAGATCCACCACACGCGGGTCATAGAACGGCAGGATCTGGGTGAACAGCGCGCCCGTCACCTTCCTCACTCGGATCGACCCAGAAGTAGCTATTGGGCAGTCCCGCCCAACTGATGCTCCCGGCGCTACGGCCATGCGGCCCCGGCTGCGTGTTGATGTCGAACGACAGTCCCCACTTGTGTGCCATGCCGGGGAACTGGTCGAAACTGTTCGACCACGCCGGTTGCGCCGATTTCATTTCGGTTACCTGAAGATCGCCGATGTGATTCTGGAACATCGCCGCCACGGTATCGGCACGCAAGACCCGCTCACCCTCGTTCGTTCCGCCGTTCACGAGCATCTGCAGGAACGCCATGTAATCACGCGGCGTACTGAAGGCACCGCCGCCACCCATGAAGAACTCGGGACGCTGGTTAATCTCGAACGGCGCGGACTTGAGCGATCCGTCGGCTTGCCGGTTGTGCATCGTCGCCACGCGCCGCTTCTGCGCGCTACCAAGCAGAAAGCCCGAGTTGCTCATGCCGAGCGGCGCGAAAATGTGCTCGCGGAAATAGACTTCAAGGGACTGGTCGGTGACGGCCTCGACGAGCTTGCCCACCCAGTCCATGCTGATGCCGTATTGCCAGCGCTCGCCGGGTTCGAACTCGAGCGGGGCCTTGAACGCGCCGTTCATCGAGTACCCGATATCCGGCATGCCCGTCACCTTCTCGTACTGGCTGATGTTCCGGCTCCAGATGCTGTAAGTGAAGCCCGATGTGTGAGTCAGCAGATGACGCACCGTGATCGTGTTTCGCGCGGGACGCAGGGTCGGCTGTCCGGACGCATCGAAGCCGTCCAGCACTTGCGGCGACTGCAGTTCCGGGAGAATGTCGCCCGCCGGCTGATCGAGCCGGAGCTTGCCCTGTTCGATGAGTTGCATGCAGGCGGTTGCCGTGAATGCCTTGGTCATCGACAGCAGCCAGACGACGGTGTCGGGCGTCATCGCCGAACCGGTCCGCCGATCGGCGTGGCCGAATGCGCCCTCGTAGATGAGCCCGCGTTGCGTGGCGCCCATTGCTACCACACCGGCGACGGTGCCGTCGTCCACGGCCTGTTGCAGCGAACGGTCAATCGTGGCATACGCAGGGCTGTGGACCAGAACGCGATCCCGCCGCTGGTGGACTTCCGTGGCCCCGGCTTCCTGGCTGGCCAATCCGCCCACTGCGGCAACCGCCATGAGGCCGGCTGCTTTCTTCAGCAGGTCGCGGCGAGCAAGTAGGACAGTCATCTGAGGCTCCCTCAAAAATGGCCTAAACGGCGATCGATGCGACGCGCCGATCAACGGTGCGCGTACAGAGAATTGCCACGCACTTGCGCACGGGTAACGGTCGAAACGGATTCCTGAGCCTGTGCGGCGACAGGCAAAGCGACGGCGGCTGCGATGGTGAGTAAGAGACGACGGGTATTCATGGCAATGCTCCCTTGGCTTCCTGCGGTTAAAACGTGCTGTTGGGACGCATTGTGGGTAAACGCAATCAGAAACTAAATGACATGAATGGCATTTCAGAGGTGACTTATAGTTACTAATGTGTCGTCGCGTGCTATTGGAGCCTTGAAAGGCGGGCCCGCGGCTCACGAATTCCAGACATCCAGTGAGCGGAACAAGTGGCCATGAGAGCGTCGAGCGAGAATATTTCTAGCGGGATCAGCGTGTTTGCTGCTGTCGTCGATGCGGGGACGTTCGCGGCCGCGTCCGAAGCGATGGGTATGTCGCCGCCCGGGGTGAGTCGGGCAATCGCCCGGCTCGAAACGCGGCTGAAGATACGGCTCTTCAATCGGACGACCCGCGCCGTTTCCCTGACTGAAGAAGGTCGACGATTCTACGAGCAGGTCATGCCGCACTTGAGAGGAATGGAGGAAGCGGCTGCCGCCGCGGCACGAGGCGCCGCAACGGTGCGCGGGAATTTGCGTATCAATCTCGATCCGGTTTTCTCGCGAATCATTCTGGGCGCCAAGCTCGACGAATTCATGGATGCGCATCCTGAACTCAAACTCGAGTTCATTGCAAGAGATCATCTTGGCGACCTCGTCATGGAGGGCTTCGACCTGGCCTTGCGATTCGGCGAACCGCGTTCATCCAGCCTGATCGCGCGAAAGCTTCTGGACACCGCAGTGGTCACGGTCGCCGCACCCTCGTATCTTGCACGCCGGGGGCGGCCGGGAGAACCTCAAGAACTGAGTCACGGCGTGCACAGCTGCCTCGAATTCCGGAACCCGGAAACCGGAAAGCCGTATCCGTGGCAGTTTCATCGCAAGCGCAAGAAGCTTGTGGTGGAAACGAACGGGCGACTGACGGTGAATGATCCGAGCGCACTCATCAACGCGTGCCTCGCGGGTTCCGGCATTGCGCAGATGCTCCTGCTCGCAGCCGACGATCTGATTCGGGACGGACGGCTCATCAACCTGTTCCCCGATTGGCCGGACGAGCGCTTTCCGCTCTATTCATACCATCCGTCGCGGCATCACACACCGGCTAAAACAAGGGCATTTCTTGACTTTATCGTCGCTTTGACGAGTACAGGCTAGGCGCTCGACATTGGCTGCGTGGCCTGGGGAGTACGTGGGAATCAATGGCGATGGTGAAGTCGATTGTCGGGTGCCGGACTTTGCTCTGCGGCAGTCCCCAGCGTCTTGCATCCAACGGTGGAATCCGCGCCAACGGTCCCAGATTGCTCAGCCGGTCGCCGCTTCTTCAAAGCTTCGCCTTGCGATCCCAATACGGTTCATCGCCGAAAGCTTCAATCAGGTAATCGACAAACCCGCGCACTTTCAGCGGTATGCGTCGGGCGCTCGGATAAACCGCCTGAATGACCAGCTCGGTGGTTCGATACCGCGGCAGAAGTGGTACGAGCTCGCCGCGCCTCATGTGTTCACCGAAAACGAAGGTGGGGCCATACGCGATGCCGGCGCCCGCAAGCGCGGCGGCCATCAGCATCTGCGTGTTGTTGGCCGCGATCCGGCAAGGTCCGTCGATGACATGCGCGCGGTTTCTTTCACCGAACAAGGTCCAGTCGCCGCCCGATACGGCCTCGCTGAATGTGAGTCGCGGTGCTTTCAGCAAATCCCCAGGCTTGCGCGGGGTGCCATGTCGCTTGAGATAAGCGGGCGACGCGCACGCGACCATTCGACACGGCGCCAGCCGGCGTGTCACGAGCGCGGGGTCCTGTAGCCGGCCAATCCGGATCGCAACATCGACACCCGCATCGAGAAGATCGACATAACGGTCACCGAGCAGCACTTCCGTGTTGACCTGCGGATGATCTTCCAGATAACGCGCAATGACCTGGCCCAGATGCATGGCGCCGAACGTCACGGGTGCCGCGATGCGCAACACGCCGCGTGCCGTTTCGTGCGAATCGCGGGCTTCCCGGTTCGCGTCGTCGAACGCTTCGAGAATCTGCTTGCAGCGCTCGAAGTAAGTATGGCCGGTATCGGTCAGACTTAGACGCCGCGTGGTCCGCTGAAGCAAACGCGCATTCAGTTCGGTTTCGATAGCGCTCACGTGCTTGCCGGCCATTGCCGGCGATAGTCCGAACCGCCGCGCTGCGGCGGCGAAACTGCCTTCTTCCACTGCGGCGACGAACACGCCGAGGCCCGTTAGTCGATCCATTCCACCCCCGATTCGATAACAGCATTATCGACTGTCACCACTTTTCCGGCAATTATCAAACAGTGGACGCCGACCTACCATGTCCACACTTAACCGGAATGGGGGAAACGCGATGGAAATCGAAACGAACGGTACGCGAATTCATGTCACGCTGCGCGGCAACGGAGAATTGGCGCTCGTGTTTTTGCACTACTACGGCGGCTCGTCGCGAACGTGGGAAGGTGTGGCGAGCAACTTGCCCGACCGGTATCGCATGATCGCGACCGATCATCGCGGCTGGGGTGAGTCCGATGCGCCCGCCGATGGTTACCACATCGCCGATCTTGCTGCCGACGCCGAGGGCGTGATCGTCGCGCTGGGGCTCGCGCGCTACATCCTTGTCGGCCATTCGATGGGTGGCAAGGTTGCGCAGCTGATTGCTTCTCGTCGGCCGCGCGGGCTTCAGGGACTGGTGCTCGTCGCGCCATCGCCGCCGTCGCCGACGCCGTTGTCGGACGAGCAACGTGCGACCTTGACCGGCGCCTATCAGAGCCGGGAATCAGTCGAGTTCGTCATCGACCATGTGCTGACCGCGAAGCCGCTCGATGCCGCATGCCGCGAGCAAGTCATCGAAGATAGCCTGAAGGCCGCGCCGCAGGCAAAGGCAGCGTGGCCCAACGTGGCCATGCGCGAGGACATTACCGCGGCGGTTGCGTCGATCGACGTCCCGACCATCGTCATCTCAGGAGCGCTCGATCAGGTTGATCGCGTCGCCACGCTAGAGGCGGAACTGCTGCCGCGCATTCCCCACGCGGCGATGCACGTGCTGCCCGGAGTCGGCCATCTGTCACCGCTGGAAGCGCCCGCCGAACTTGCGCGAGTGATAGCGACATTCATTGCAGCGATCGAGGATAGACCCGCCGTTCCCGGCACGCCCGAACAGAGCACACGGAGCACGGCCGGCACTGACCGGAGCAAGGCGATAACTGATAGTTCGCCATCCGAAACATAATGGCGAGAACACCAGGTGCATCACCGGCGCACGCCGCCAGGCAGATACGTAAGTATGGCCGATCAGCCCTCACGTAACGTGAATGCAGTCATGCGTGAACTTGTCCAGTCGCTTCGGGGCGTAGTCGGAAGCCCGTTCGTCCTCACCACGAGCACTGAGGCGCGTCGTTTTCGTCAAGGCTATCGCTATCGCTATGGCGGCGGCCCCCCGAGCTCGCCGTCATCCCGCCTGGCACGTTGGTCGAAATGTGGCGAGTCCTGCAAGCGTGTCATCACGCGAACGTCACGCCAGGCTTCACGCAATGGAAAAATGCGATGCGAGAGGCGCAACGTCAGTGGGACGCCGGTCGCCAGCACAGCGTTGGACGCCGCCCATCTTGCCGCGCAGCGCAGCGGGGCGTTCAGTGGCGCGATGCAGCCCAACCTCATCGCGCTGCGGGTTCACATCGGCCTGCGCCGCCGGCTCGGTCTGGCAAGCTGTGAAGAACTGTTGGCGCAGCGGCTTATCCTTTGCAGACCACGTCAATCCTGCGTCAGCCGGCTTCAACCTTCGAAGTCTTGTCAGACTGGCCTGCTCCGTTGGTCGCGCCGCTACCTCCGTCGGCGTCCGCGCCGGCCAGGCGAAGGTACGCTGCAGCGAGGCGCCGCAACTCATCTTCGCTTGCATCCTCGATGCCGATCATGCCGTTGCTCGCGGCACGGTGCGAAGCAATCAGTTCGTTAAGCTTGAGATGAAGCGCGACGCTATCCTTGTTCTGGCTTTGCTGGATGAGAAACACCATCAGGAACGTCACAATGGTGGTGCCGGTATTGATCACCAGTTGCCATCCGTCGGAGTAATGGAAGATCGGGCCGGTCACGATCCAGGCGATCACCGTTATGACGGCCAGTCCGAATGCCACTGGCGAGCCCGCGAAGCGGGTCACCACGCTGGCGAACCTGTCGAAGATACGCGTGAAAGGATGGGCGCTCGCATACGCGGGACTTGAACTGTCCGGAACTGTTTCAAGGACGTCGAGCGACGACCGGTCTGATTGCGTGTTCATGGTGGTACCCCCGTCATGGATAGCATGGCGCAAGCAACGTTCATGCCGGACAAGGTCGATGCCCGGAACAGAACACGACTCAGGAAAATTCGTGCCCCGAGAGCCCGCGCTCGTGTTCTATGCGCTCGCAGAATGACGTGGCAGGCGGACTGTGAAGACCGTTTCCGCCTGGTCCGAGCGGGCATTGATATCGCCGCGGTGGGCCCGGACAATTTCCTGCGCAATGTAAAGCCCGAGTCCGAGGCTATCCTGTTCTCCGGGTTTGCCCTCGGCACCCGGACCGCGCTCGAGAGGTTCAAAGATTCGGTGCAATGCCGACGGTGGTATCGCCGGTCCGCGATTGACCACCTCGATCGACACTTCTCCGCCATTGCCGGCGACCAGTACCTTCACATCGGCAGTCGGTTCTCCGTATTTGAATGCATTTCCGACAAGGTTGCCCAGCATCTGCTGGATGCGCCGACCGTCGCACGTCGTTCGGGTATCGCCGGTGATCTCTAGCTTGACCGTCCGTCCCGCATGTGCGGCGCGCAACTGATCCAGCTCGTCGGCCACCAGCGCGCCAAGATCGACTGACGTCTGCGTCACCCGGATGCCCAGCCCCAGCCTGGTCCGGCTGAAGTCCAGCATGTCCTCGAGAAGCGCCTGCATCCGGGCGCCGCTTCGGATCAACCGCGCTGCTGCAGTCGACACTTCCTGTCCATCGTTCAGTTTCGCGAGGTGATGCGCGGTGACCTGGATGGTCTGCAGGGGGCTGCGCATATCGTGGCCGAGCATACCTAGCAGCAGGTTACGGCTCTGATCGACCTGGGCCGTGAAAAAATTCACCGACTCGGTCAGCGCCTGGTCGATGGCCTCGTTAAACCGGATCACGTCGTCGAGTTCATCTGTCTGCGGGCCGCAACTATCCAGCCATAACCTGAGCACCGCCGCCCGCAGGGCGCGATACTCGGCGGTCAGCTGATTGATATCGAAGCCGCCCCGCGCACGAAGCACGGCGTGCGTCTGGGCAGCTGTTTCCGGCGCGTCGATCATGGGCGGCATGCGTCCGTGTGACTTCGCGAGTTGCGCCTGCCTCGTCTGCGGCGTACACAGGTCTTTCGCGATCGCGTCGAGGATCTGCTGCGCGTGGTCCCGTAGTTCCGGCGACGTCAGCCCCTGCGCAGCGGGCAGCAAGGTAGCAGCAAAAGATTCCCACTCGGCAAGAATTGCTTCCATTTCTTTCGAAATGAATTGGGCCAGTCGCATGGTTTTCCCCGGAAGCGGTAACTTCGTGGCGGGCCAATAGCCCAAGTTTTCTGATCGTATCCCATCCTTCGCCCGTCCGGTACGATGAAGGGCCGCCCCCACTGCGACGGGTTCGATAATTGCTGCCTAATCCGGTTCAATGCGCGCCAGCATTTACTATTGCCGGGCAGATCTACTGCATGCCTTGTCCAAAAATGAGCTTCCCTACCCCGTACGCTGACGATTTCACTTCGGTCTGGCTTCGCCTCTGGGCCGAATCCACCCTGGAGTATTCGATCTTTGCGCTTACCCCCGCAGGGACTGTCCTGACGTGGAACCCCGGTGGCGAGAGTATCCAGGGCTACCGGGGCGATGAAATAGCACGACAGCCCTTTTCTCTTTTTTACACGGAATCCGACCGTGCTGCCGGGGCGCCCGAACTAGCCTTGCGCATGGCAGCTGAGACCGGTCGCCACGTCGATGAGGGCTGGCGCGTACGCAAGGACGGCACGACGTTCTGGGCGAATGTCGTAACGACGGCGCTGCATGACGCCAGTAGTCGCATCGCGGGTTTCGGCGTGGTGATCCGCGACGTCAGCGACAAAAAGGCCGCGCACGATGCGGTGCTGGAAAGCGAACGGCGCTTTCGTCTGCTGGTCCAGGGCGTAACGGACTACGCGATCTTCATGCTGTCGCCGGACGGGCACGTCACGAACTGGAATGCCGGCGCCCGGCGTATCAAGGGATACACCGAGAACGAGATCGTCGGTTCGCATTTTTCCCGTTTCTACACGCCGGAGGACGCAGCGGCCGGCGTGCCGATGCGGGGCCTTGAGACGGCGAAACGGGAGGGCCGTTTCGAGGCGGAGGGGTGGCGCGTGCGTCGTGACGGAACCCGCTTCTGGGCGCACGTGATCATTGATGCAATCCGGGATGATGGTGAGCTCGTGGGCTTTGCAAAAGTCACACGTGATATTACCGAGCGGCGACGAGCAGACGAATTGCTGGAACAGACGCGGGCTGCGCTGTTTCAGGCGCAGAAGATGGAAGCACTGGGCAAGCTCACGGGCGGCGTTGCGCACGATTTCAACAATGTGCTGCAGGTACTGAGGGGCAACCTTGAACTGCTCGAAAGCCGGTACGGCCGGGACCACTGGAGCAGCGAGCGTCTCGGTAACGCGCTCGACGCGGTAGACCGCGGTGCAAAGCTCGCGTCCCAGCTCCTTGCATTCGGCCGTCAGCAGCCTCTCGCGCCCGTCGTTATCAATCCCGCGCGGCATCTGCGCGCCCTGGACGATCTGCTGCGGCGCGCTCTCGGGGAAACAATCGAGATTGAATCGGTGGTTGCTGGCGGCCTGTGGAACACGCTCGTCGATCCTCATCAGCTCGAAAATGTGATCCTGAATCTGGCGATCAATGCGCGCGATGCGATGGCCGACGGCGGCAAGCTTACGCTGGAACTCGCCAATGCCGACCTGGACGACGGATACGTCGCAACAGTCCCGGACGTTCCGGCTGGGCAGTATGTGATGCTGGCGGTGACGGACACGGGCTCAGGCATGACCCCGGATGTCATGGAACGCGCGTTTGACCCATTTTTCACCACGAAGGGCGAAGGTCAAGGGACAGGGCTGGGACTAAGCATGGCATACGGTTTCGTCAGGCAGAGTGGAGGACATATCCGGCTCTACAGCGAACTCGGACACGGAACGACCGTCAAGATCTATCTGCCGCGCTCGTCCGGAACGGTGGTCGAAGTCACACGGGCGGCGGCAGGTCCGGTCAGGCACGGCAGCGAGACGATTCTCGTCGTGGAGGACGACCCGAAGGTACAGTCGACGGTAATTGAACTGCTCGCTGCGCTCGGCTATGCCGTACTCAAGGCTAACGATGCAGAACAGGCACTGGTTGTCCTCGCGAGCGGCGTCCATATCGACCTGCTCTTTACGGATGTGGTTATGCCCGGCCCTATTCGAAGCACGGAGATGGCGCGCAAAGCCGTGGAGATGCAGCCGGAACTGAAGGTCCTCTATACGTCGGGCTACACGCAAAACGCGATCGTCCATGGCGGCCGACTCGATCCCGGTGTGGAACTGCTGAGCAAACCCTACAGTCGACAGCAGCTCGCAATCAAGGTCCGACAGGTACTTGGAGTCAGGGAGGCCGAGGAGCAAGCTGTCGCCCCGGCGAACGTACAGACGGGTGTCGATGCACCACTGACACAACGTCTGGAAGATTTGCGAATTCTGGTTGTCGAGGACGACGTGGCTTCGTTGGACGCGACCTGCGAACTCCTTGCGCTGATCGGGACCAGCCCGCAGCGTGCGGAAAACGGGGAAGCCGCCCTTGAGGCGCTCAAGGCAGGCGTCTTCGATGTGCTGATGACTGACATCACGATGCCGGGCATGTCCGGCATTGACCTTGCCCGGCGCGCGGTTTCTATGCGTCCAGACCTTGATGTTATCTTTGCTTCTGGAAACGCCGTTGCGGTAGATGAGCAGTTCGGCTTCAGATGGAAGGCGCTGCGCAAGCCTTATACGCTCGATGAATTGCGCGCCGCCGTGCAGTTCACCGGCAATTCGCGGCAGACACGCTGATCGGGCGCCTTGGCCGGCAGACGTCAGGAACTGGCCGCAAAGAATTAATCGTCGTTTAACGGGTCATTCATGCGGGCGACACTGCTTGAACGTTACGTGATCCAAAAGGATCGTTTGCGAAAAACCACCGCGAGTCCTGTGAACTCGTGGTGGATTTCTGACAATCGTCAGTGCGAACTGTTCGACGATGCCTCATAGGTGATCATCAATCAGTAGTCCCACTGAACTGGCACGAAACGGAAGCCTTCACCGTTCTTTGCAATATGACCGACAGACGGAAACGCGACGTGCGCCGCAGCCAGCAGAGCGCCGGTTTCAGCGGCTTCGTTGAGCAGCGCGATACGCACGTCCGCAGCGACTTCAGGGTCGTGCTCGAAGCCATTTTGCCAGTCGGGATTGTCGAAGTTGACTTCGAAAATCGCGTCGCCTACGAACGTCAACCGCTCGCCGTTTGAGGCGACGTCCACCACGCAATGCCCCGGCGTATGCCCACCCGTCACGCGCGCCGACACGCCCGCTGCGACTTCCACGGTCTGATCGAACTGCACGATGTTCTCGCTGTAAAGTTTTGCGAATTTTGCGGCAGCCTTGCGGAGCGCGGGAGGAACGGTTTCCGGCATCACCGTCCTGCTGAAGTCCGGATTCTTCCAGAACTCCAGTTCCGCGGCGGCCACGTGGACGCGCACGTCCGGACGCAGTTTGGCCTTGACGCCATCAACATTCAGCCCGCCGACGTGATCCATGTGCATATGCGTAACCACGATATCGGTGATCGCAGCCAGGTCGATGCCAGCCGCTTCCAGGCGCATCACCGACCGACCGGCGCGCGCAAAGTATTCAAATCCATCACCCACGCCCGAGTCGATCAGAATCAGGCGTTCGCCGCTGCGCACGAGCGCGATATTGAGCGCCCAGTCGAACATGTCACGTTGCAGGAAACGACCGTCGAACCATTCGTTGCGGTCCGCTTCGCTCACGTTAGTGGACATGGTGGAGGTCGGCAGCGGCAGAACGCCATCGCTGATCACGACGACGTCGACGTCACCGACGCGCACGGCGTAGCGGGAAGGCACGAGTTCGCCTGAACCTTCTTTGCCGAGTTTGGCGGTGACCGGCTGCACATTGCGGGTTGTTTCGCTCATGGTCGATAGTCCTGTGAATTAAATGGGGTAAGCCGCACTGGGCGGCGTGATTCTCGAGCACGACCGTGAATTTCGCGCGCTTCTTTTTGCTCGCGTTTCGACCGACCGTGTGGCTGATTCTAGTCAGCGGGGGCGAACGCCAGTAGCATCGCGAATGTGTCCAGCATGTTGTCCGAACGGCAACAATCGACGATGGACAGGCAATGAGAGGGAACGCGAAGGCGCGTGAATGCCATTACGGCGCTCGAAACGAATACGAAGGCCGAAGGCGCCGGAAATGATGCAGGCATGCGTGCGTTCAACGCACGAACCGACGCACCGGATGACGAGTTCTAGACCACTCGCAAATCCCACAAGACATCGAGCACGTGTTGCGTAGAACTCTCGATGCGCCCCGCTCGATGCGCGATACCGAGCCGACGCCACAGCGCCGGTCGAAGCGGGCGCATGACAATGCGCGGATCGTGCGACGGAGCAGTGGCCTCATGAGGCAACAACGCTGCGCCATAGCCCGCCGCGACCAGACTTCTGATGGCGTCGTTGTAGTTGAGCTGAATGCGCGGCACAGGATGATGCCCTCCTGCTACGAACCATTCGGTGCTCAGGTGCGAAAGCCGTGTAGTCGAGTCATTGAGAACGAGAGGCTTACTGGCCAGCCACCTGGGAGTGACGCGGGCCGGGCATTGCCACTGGGCAGGCATGAAGGCCATGACAGGATCCCTGCGCCAGGGCTTGATGACAAGGCCCGCCGTCGTGGGTTGAGGCAACGCTACGAGTCCAACGTCCAATGCCCCTTGCGCGAGGCGGCCAAGCGTATCCTGCGACGTCAGCACCGTAATCTGGACATCGATCGCGGGATGCTGCCGTCCCAACGCTTCAAGAGCCCGCGGCAGGAGGTTGGCTATTGCGCCCGTCGACGCGCCAAGCCGTACACGGCCTTCCAGCCCCTGTACTTGCCGCCGAACATCGTCCAGCGCGCGCCCCGCGTCGGCGAGGAGCTGCCGCGCCTTTATCAGAAGGGTCTCCCCGATCGCTGTGGGGTGAACGTGTCCGCGCTTGCGTGACAGCAGAGGCGCGCCAATGCGCTCCTCCAGTTCCTGAATGTGAAGGCTGACAGTTGGCGCTGCCAGGTGCAGGACACGTGCGGCCTCCGCAAAGGAACGATGGTCTGCGATCGTCACCAACGTGCGCAGGCGGTCCAGACTGATGTCTCGCATGGCAGTACCAGATTAAGAATAACTGAACGTAAGTTTCAGGAAATTCAACTTTTCATATTTTATCTCTTGAACCAGGATCGGCGTTATCCGTTCAGGAGGATAGAAAATGACTGGTATCAAGGAGAGCATGAAGGGTGATGAAGGCGGGCACCTGTCCGCTTGCGATGAGCAGACGCAACAATGGGTAGCTGCGCTGACGCTCACCGGTTTATTGATGACCATTCTGGTCCTCGCCGCCCTGTCGGTCGTGACGGCTCCCCGTCACGTTAATCAGGCGTGTTTCCAGAAAAAAATGAACGACGGGCACACTCTCCTCGAAGCCTCGTTCCAGACGTCACCGGAGCAGGACGCAATCGTCGAGGCGGTGCGCGCCTGTTCACATTGACGTAGCCGACAATGCCCGGGGCCGGCTTACCCGTCAGACCATCCCGCCACACGTCTCGCTACCTATTCCATAGTTACGGTTGGTCACATCCGGGTTCCGGTTCACCAGCGGCCTCGCGTACAGCGGATGACGCAAGCTCCGCACTTCGTGCTCAAGCGTGAAGCAAGGCGTACCACTCACAGGATCGACGAGTTCGGCGAAGCGATACTGGTGAGCCTCCTCGCCATAAGTCAACCCGCGTCCGGCGAGCCGCTCATAAGGTCCGGAAAAATTGGCCACGTAGATCTGAATGTGATGTCCGTCGTATTCCTCGCTCGCGGATGGCGTTTCGGCGTAGACGAGTTGTTGATGCCTGCCGACCGCGACCGCCGCTTGCAGCGAACCGTTACGCTCGCGTACCTCGGCAGACGCATCGAAGATCTCGCGATAAAACGTTGCAATCGAGACCGCACGCCCGACGGGCACGTCGAGTTGGACATACGCGATGCCAAGATCGATGCCCGCCCACGGGTCGCTCGCCGCGCACGCATCGGAATCGAGGCAGTCGTAACGATTTCCCCACGGACAGATCACTTCCACGCGGTCGTCCCGCTCGGTCCATCCGAATCGGGTCTGCTCCAGCAGAGGCCGAACGGCGCGCAGCCGCTCGATGAGCGCCGCGCGCCTGCCCACGATCAGCCCGACATGTCCACGAAGGCGCTGCGCGTCGCCGTGCGGCAGGTGAATCTGCGAGCGGCCGACGTTGATCCACATGTTGGTCGCGCCCGTCATCAGAAACGGATCGCGCGTCAGACCGAGTGCACTGACATAGAACGCGGTCGCGAGACGCTGGTCCGGGATCGCGAGGTTGACGTGTTCCAGCAGCACAAGATTGCCGATGTCTTCACGTGCGTAGTCGGAACGCTCCATCTGTTTGTCCTCGAAGGATGACGCGATAGATCGAACATACACCACTCAGGCGGCGCTCATGAAGATGGATGACGCCGCGCCCAGTACGGCCACCGCGCCGATGAACATGAGCCCGAAACCCGCACCATCTTGTTGCGTTTTCGGCACCTTCCCGGGGCGTTTTAAGCAAAAACTAAAGAACTTCTCCAACTGGTCGATAGCGTGATCAGGGGCTTCTCCCCCGGCGGACCTGATGAGGTCCGCCGTTCCCAGCACGGAGAAACGCAGTGAAACGTCTGGCTTATCACCCCCGGGACGCAAGCTTCGCGATCACGCGATCACACCCATGAAACGCAACCTGTTCTTCCGGTTTCTCGGACGCCTTCGCGTCGGCCGCAAATTGCTGCTGATCTATCTGCTCGACCTGAGCGCAGTGCTGTACATCAGCGGCATCCTGATCCACGAGAAGTACATCGCGATCGACTTCTCTGACAAGGAGTTGATCGGCAATGCCTACGTCGCGGCCGTGCATGACGCGTTTATCGACTTGGCACTCGCGGGTGCCGGGCAACCGCAGACTGCGGCTCGATTGCAGCGCACGGCCGGCAAACTCGCGGATGCGCAGCGCCACTTAGGCGCGAATATGCAGAGCGCTGCGCTCAATGAACGGGTGCTCGATGCACTCGCAGCCAGCTCGGCACCCCATGCGAGTGCAGCGACGGTGGACAGCGGCCTTGAGGCGACGCGTGCACTGGTGACGCGCGTCGGCAACCAGTCGAACCTGATCCTGGATCCAGACCTCGACAGCTACTACTCCATGTCGCTGTCGATTCTGCGTTATCCAGAGCTGCTCGCCGACGTCAACCGGATTGGCCGCCACCTGCACGATGCCGGCGCGAGTCGCCGCGCCGCACCGATGAGCCGCGACGAGATGCGTACCCGCTACCTCGTGCTGGAGGGACAACTCGACGCGGTATTGCAGGGGCTGCGCTCGGACTATTCGGAAGCCGCGGCCGCGAACGGCGCACTGAGCGGCACGATCGGACCGCCGATCGCACGCATGCTCGCCGCGATCGACGCCTATCGCAGTGCGGCTGGCGCCGCTGTCGACGCCGGCCCCGATGCGGCCAGGCTCGCCGCGCTCGATGCTGCCCAGCAGCGCGTGGTGACGAGCATCGGCAACGCGTGGAGCGTGACCGGCAATCAGCTCGAAAGACTTTTGCATGAGCGCGTGCGCGGCCTCTTCGAGCGGATGTGGGTGCACCTCGGGACCGCCCTCTTCCTGCTGTGCGCGATCCTGAGCATGGTGTACTTCGTCGCGCAGCAGATCTCGCGGCCGCTGCGCCAGCTCGCCCGTGTGATGGACACCGTGCGCCGCACCGGCGACCACTCCCTGCGCGCCAACTGGCATAGCCAGGACGAGATCGGCCAGCTCGTGCAGGGCTTTAACGACATGCTCGCGCAGCTCGACCGCGAGCGTGACGCGCAGAAAGAGCTTGCGGCGACAGCCCGCGCGTCGGCCGCGCAGTATGCGCTCGTCGAGGCGACACCCGTGCCGATGGTCGTCACGGCAATCCCGGGGCATGAGGTATTGCACGCGAACAGACCTGCGCTTGCCTGGCTCAATGGCTGCACGGTAGACCCATGGGGATTCGGGCTCGACTCGGAAGTGCGCGCGCGCTTCTTCCAGCAACTCTCCGACCGCGAGGCCGTGGACGAATTCGAGGTGCGCTGGAAGGCCGGCAGCGAACCGACCTGGGCGATGCTGTCCGCGCGACGCCTCGACTTTCAGGGGCGCGACGCCGTGTTGACCGCATTCACCCCGATCAACCAGATCAAGCTGATGGAGCAGCGCCTCGAGTTGTGGGGCAAGGTGTTCGAGGCATCATCCGAGGCGATTCTGATTCTGGATGCGCAGCGGCGGCTCGTGACCGCCAACGCATCGTTCTATCGTGCGACCGGATATCGCGCCGACGACGTAGCGGGCAAGGAGCCCGCTTTCCTTTTCGGCACGCAGGAGCAAGGCGACATCTTTCCGGCCATCATCGATTCCGTGGATCGACTCAGCGCATGGCATGGCGAAGCGCATGTGCGGCGCCGTGCAGGCAGCGACTACCCGGCATGGCTCATGGTGAGCGCGGTGCGCGACCGGCGCGCGAACCTCTCGCACTATATCTGTACGTTGATCGATATCACGGACCGCAAGAAGAGCGAGGCCCGCATCCAGTTCCTCGCCGAACACGACGTGCTGACCGAACTGCCGAACCGCGAGCTGTTCGTGAAGCGCCTCGGCATGGTGCTCGATAACGCGCGCCGCACGGGGCAGCGTGTCGCCGTGCTGTTCATCGATCTCGACTGCTTCAAGAACATCAACGATTCGCTGGGCCATCACATCGGCGACAACCTCCTGCGCTCGGTCTCACGACGCCTCCTGCAAGGCGTGCGCAGCAACGACACGGTGAGCCGACTCGGCGGAGACGAGTTCACGGTGATTCTGAATGGCGTGAGCAATGCGACGGACGTCAGCCGAACCATCGAGGACCGCCTGCTGCCGCTCGTGCGTCAGCCGCACGAACTAGGCGGCGTCGCGTTGCCGGTGTCGTGCAGTGTCGGCGTCGCGCTGTTCCCCGACGATGGCGAGGATATCGAAACGCTGATGCAGAATGCCGACGCGGCGATGTATCAAGCGAAAGGCGCCGGACGCAACCTCGTCAAGTTCTTTGCGCCCGAGATGGCCGAACGCGCGCGCCACCGCTTAAGGCTCGAAGCTTGCCTGCGCACCGCGATCGCAACGCACGAATTCCGGCTCGAATACCAGCCTTGCGTTGATGCACTCACGGGCGAACTGGTCGCGGTAGAAGGCTTACTGCGGTGGAACAGCCCGCAGATCGGCACGGTGTCGCCCGCGCAGTTCATTCCCATTGCCGAAGACACGCGGCTCATCATTCCACTCGGCGCCCGGGTCATCGACGAAGCATGCCGGCAGATCGCGGCATGGGACATGGAAGGGGCGATGCGCTTGCGCGTGTCGATCAATCTGTCGGCGGTCCAGCTGCGCGACCCCGACCTGCTCGAAACACTCGCACATAGTCTCGCATCGCATCGCGTCGCCCCCGAGCGGCTCGAACTGGAGATCACCGAGACGGTGCTCATGGATAGTGCGGAAGACTATCTCACGACGATCAACGCGATTCGCAAGCTCGGCGTGAAACTGTCCCTCGATGACTTTGGCATCGGTTACTCCAGCCTCAGCTATCTGAACCGCTTCCCGCTCGATCGGCTCAAAATAGATCGCGCGTTCGTACAGGACATGCTGGAGGCGCCGGCCGACCTCGCCATCATCCGGGCGATCATCGATCTGGGCCATGAATTAGGTCTACAGGTGGTCGCCGAGGGTGTCGAGAGCGAGCATCAGGCTCGCATCCTGCGGGATATCGGGTGCGATGAGCTGCAGGGGTTTCTTTTCTCGAAGGCGCTGTCGCCTGCTGATTTGTGGTCGTGGAGCAATGCGCGGCTGGCGGCGTGAGCGTGCAACTTGGGCTCAGGTAGCGCGTACCAAGACGTCAATCGCTGAATACGCAAGACCGTATCAAGCCGCAGCATCCGCCTCGGCGATATGCCGCACAATCGCCGCGTTGACGTTGTCTGCGTGCGTCAGCGGACCCATGTGCCCCGCGCCTTCGACGACTGCGAGACGTGCTACCGGCAGCGGCATCGGCAGCCGCCCGGCACTGTCGACTGGTTCGCGCCTCGTATCGGCGCTGCCCGGATAACGGCGCTCGCAGCACTGTCCATGGGTACGGGCCTGACCGGATTCGCGCTGATCTCATCCATCAGCGCGCTCGGCCTGGCACCTGGCTTTCTGGTGAATTCCGGCTGGGGAGCATTCAGCCTTGCCGCGCCGATGACACTCGCGGAACGCACTAATGACGCGGATCGCGGATCCTGGTTCATGCGCTCCGGCACGATCCAGATGGTCGGCATCGGCGGTTGCCCGGCGCTGGCGGGACTTGCGATTCGTTCACTGCACTGGACGGTCAACAATGTGTTCCGCGTCGTCGGTGGCTTGTGCTTCGTCGCTGCACTCATGCTGGAAATCTTTGGCCGGCTTTCGCCGCACTCGTCTACGGCACCCGTAGAGGAGCGCTGGCTGCGTAAGCTCGGCGCAGCCCCGGTAACCGTTGTGCTGGCCCGCCGGCTGCTGGGGCGGCTGGTCTTAAAGTGCATCGCGAAGCCGCTGCCAAAGTACTGCTGGGCGTGATGGTGCTCGGCATCGTGTCGATGTTCGCCGTGCCATATCACGCGATGTTCCACCCAGCCAGCGCGGTACTACTTGGGACAGGTTACGGGCTCGCCTATCCGCTTATCCAGGTGCAGGCAGTGAACGACTCCCGGGTCTCGCACCGTCAAGCCGCGTTGACGCTGTTTGCTGTGGCGTACTTCGTCGGCGCATTCGGTTTCCCGGCGGTCGGTGGATGGGTGCTGGTTCACATGGGTAACGCTGCGCTGATCGCGCTGATTGCGGCTTGTGGCTTGTGGCTTGCGGCTTGCGGCTTGCGGCGGTGCAGCGTTCATGCTGGCAATCGTGCGCGATATACGAGGATGTGCCAGTGCGGTCTAGGGTGCATATGTTCGCACCCAGACGATCGCCGGGACGCCGTTGATCAGAACTTGTGCGTCATGCCGATTATCACGCCCCTGGCATAGGCCCCAGGCACAACTGCGATACCCGAATACTGCGTGCCATCGAGCGTGTATTGCGCCTGATTCCGATTCTGGATAAGCCCCGCGGCCGTGTACAGGATGGTCCGCTTCGAAAAAAAGTATTCGTAAAGCAGGCCGATCTGCTGCGCGTTGTTTCCTTGGCCGGATCGGTCGTGGGCATATCCATACATGACAGAGAGCACGTTGAACGGATTGAACGTATACGAAGTTGACGCCTGGTAGATGTCCACCTTGTCACTATTGTCGTCCTGACGCTCCGACTGATACGCGAGATAAAACCGCGCCGCCCCGACCTTATAAGACGCGGCTGCACGCCAAACTTTCTGCAATGACGTTCCCTCCGCATTGCTCCACCGCTCATATCCGACCGTCGCATGAAATGGCCCGTTCACGTAACGGACTACTGTGTTGTACAGTTCGAGTCCGTTGGTCGGTTTAGTGGTCGAATCACGCATCGCGACCATGAACTGCCCCGTAAGGCCCGAGAACGCCGGGGTGAAATACGCGATTGCGTTGTTCGCCCGAACCGACACGTCCTGAAAGTTATTGATAGGGGAGGCAATGCTCTTCACCCCGGACGGATCCATTTCCCCGTTCATATAGAGGTATTCTGGCTTCTTTTGCCGACCGAAACGCACCTCGCCGAAACCTCCAGATATGCCGATCCACGCGAGCCGATTGAACGCTGCGGTAGCGACGGTCGCTGCACCCGTCACGCCGGAAAAGCCCTGTTCCAACTGGAAATTGACGGCATATCCACCGCCAATATTCTCGCGTCCTTTCATGCCATACACCGTCGCAAACAGTCCGCTGGACTGCGCGCGAACCACCGAGCCGGCACCTCCGTTCTGATATTCGATACCGTTGTCCACTACGCCGTAGAGGGTCACCGACGATTGGGCATACGCGGTACTGAACATGCCTGAAGATGCGACAAGAGCTGCGAGAGTGAGTCTCTTTTTCATTTTTCTAAGCACCTTTTTTAAATGATTTGCCTATGAGTGAGCACTTTTCTCCTGATTGTTACGTGGCAAATCTCAATCACTGAAAAGGACAAGCAATTCGACAGTCCGTTGTCGGTCTGCCAAATGAATTCCTGTTGCGATAAGGCAGGATTAAACGTTCGCCCTGCCGCGCGGCAAAACCAGACGCGCGCTTAAGAGAGCAGGCATCTCGGCTGACTACAGTCGAACGCATCGTGGATCGGGATCTGCCCTGTTCGGCTGCCGTCGATGAACCGTTGCCCGGATCGAAAGCTGACAAGCAGCCAAGGGCCACATAAGAGCATCGAGCGGCGTCACTGATACCGGTGACGCCTACCACGAGTCTTTGATGTTTAGCGGACCGTGCTTTGTGGGGGAATGAATACCGGCGATCAAGCGATCCATTGGCGTTTTACTGAACACTGTCTGTCTCCGTTGCTTTTCGTTGCGGAGGTCTTTGCTGACCGCCGTCACGGCGTGCATAGCCGATGACGAACAAAGTACTTGATTGACCATCGAAGGTCCCTGCACAAAAGCGAGGTTCGCCAGGACTTTCGGACAACATCCAGGCGTGGACACAGGGCTACAGAGGCATCCAGTGCTCGGAGTTCATTGCGCCCTTCGGCAACCTGGCGGCGGTGAAGATTGTCCGCTAGAGTGGCGACCGGGCCAGGGACAAGGCCGCTCTTGAAGCGGTCAGGCGCTCCGATCCAATGCCGCTGGAGGTAAGCGGTCAAGCACCCGCTCGTTCACGATAACGCTGACGCCATCCGGTATCTGATCGTGCAGTGCTGAAGGCCGGATTCCGCCCGAAGACGTCGCATGGGTCGAGTCGATGGAAGCCCGAAACATCTGGTAAGCAATCAGGCGATACGGCCAGTGTTCGCGGCTTCCCGATGCGTCCCAATGGCCGATCATTGGCCCAGCTTGCTGGTTCGTAGTGCGGCCCACGCTCGCCATCCGTATTCTTTTCGTCGGACCACCCGTTTTCGATCAGAACCGAAGAGGAACGATTGACTAGATTGCTTCAACGAGCCATCGTATTGACCGCGATGCTGATATCGAGCATCGGTTCGAACGTAATGGCAAGAACTTCGCAGCCGGCCAGCCCTACGGCCTTTACTCATGTCTACGAGCCGCAACGTCATCAGGCATGGCTGGAGTCTCGGCAAGACCACTCCGGGCACATGACTTCTTCCGAACGGATGATGCCCTTCTCCATCGCACCGCCCGCGGTGGTGGTTGTCGAGCGGGCAACGCTGGTCCACCTCCGCCAGGATTTCGATGAAACGTTGTTCGCTCACACGCGCTCCAGTTTCCCGGTGGAACGACTCTTTCCCTCGCAAGACCCCTCAACAAATGATTCGCTCGCGTTCGAGGAAGACCTGGGATCTCTATCAGCAGACAACACCGCGATATCCGCCGGGATGATTGTCCTGCTATCAGTCGCGCTCGGACTAGCCGGCAACTGGGTAGCCGGCCGGCCACTGCGCAATCTGGCGACGGCCTTCCGCGAAATTGCAGGCGATTGCCATCCTTCCAACGGCATTCGGGAAACCGGCCCCGAAACATTGCGACGGCTCGCACGGACTTTCAATGAAATGCTGACGCGGCGCTGCCATGCTAGAGAGGAACAGTCGGCGACACTTGCGGCCCTCGCCACGCACCTGGAATCCCAGGCGATCCGCCTTCGTGGAACTGCGCTGCTGGTAAAAGAATGGCAGAAACGCGTTGCGCTGGTGGAGGATGTCGATCTGTTCTCACATATTGCGAGGCAGTTCATCGAAGTAACCAGGTGCTCGCCAAAGCAGGAGTCTGATCTATCGGTGGAAGCATTCATACGCGACCGGTTCATGATGACAAGTTCACTGGACGCGGCACTCTTCAGTTGCAGATTCGGGGCAGGCGCAGAGTTCAAATTGCCGCGCACGCTTCTCGAGCGCGTCATGTCGAACCTCGTCGACAATGCACTGGAACATGGGGTCCCGCCGATCGAAATTACAACGTCGCGACTGCGTGACGAGTGGATCCTGAGCATCAGAGATCATGGTGCTGGCATCAAACAGTCCGAGCTATCGCACGCAACTTCGACATTCGTGCGCCTGGGTCGTCCCGAAGATAGCGGTCGCCATTGGGGACTCGGTCTGGCGTTGGTCAAAAAACTCGTCGCGGACGCTGAAGGCCGACTTGTTCTGGGGAATCATTCTGGCGGAGGACTGTTTGTGCGCATGATGTTTTCGGCGCCGCGCGCGGCCAGTCGAGTTCGGTGAACTCGCCGACTGGTAATTGCATTCAACAGCCGGTGAGACCAGGAGGCGAGTGATTCCGTCCCGACATGCGAACGCCAGGCCGTTCGCGAACCCCATCTGCGCGTCTTCCGGCGGCAGGGGCCGGACGCGGTCGTAAAGTCCAGCGACAACGGAGATATCGGCGGGCAAAGCTCGGCGGAATTTCACGTACGAAGCGATCTCGGCGAGGCCGAGATTGGCGTCACGTGGACCTTGGTTTCTCAAGGGTAAACCGTGAGAACGCACAAAACTATTGAAATAGTTGGCATACGGAGTATATTCCCTCCAACGCGGTACGCACCAACATGGAGGAAGACATCATGCAATTTCATCTCAACGGTTTTCGTGTCGGCGACCCAGTGATCGAACCCGTCGCCGAGGACATGCACGGCCCCGAGATGCCCGACCACGTTGACGTTCTGATCGCCGGCTCGGGGCCCGCGGGGCTCGTCCTCGCCGCTCAGCTATCGAAATTCACTGGTATCACGACCCGTGTGGTCGAACGCCGGTCAGGGCCGCTCTTGATGGGCCAGGCAGACGGCGTCGCGTGCCGGACCGTTGAGATGTTCAATGCGTTCGGCCTCGCTGAACGCTTGTTGCGCGAAGCATACTGGGTCAACGAAACTGTCTTCTGGCGTCCTGACGCCGACGAGCAAGGCGAGATCCGGCGTACCGGACGTGTTCAGGATACCGAACCAGGGCTTTCCGAGTTTCCCCACGTCATCGTCAATCAGGCCCGTATCCAGGACTATCTGCTCGATGTGATGCGGCTGTCCGCGCGGCGGCTGGAACCGGACTACGATCTCGAAGTCGTGGCCGTGGAACGCGATGATGTCGGCGAGTACCCGGTGCGGGTTACGTTGCGCCGCACCGATGCAACGCGGCTCGGCGAGGAAATATGCATGCGCGCCCGCTATGTCGTGGGCTGCGACGGCGCGCGCAGTCGAGTACGCGCCGCGATCGGGCAAACGTTGCGCGGCGACGCCGCCAATCACGCATGGGGCGTGATGGACGCGCTTGCCGTCACCAACTTCCCCGACATCCGGCTGAAGGTAGCCATTCAGTCCGCCCGCGAAGGCAATCTGCTCATCATTCCGCGCGAAGGTGGCCATCTCGTGCGCTTCTATGTCGACCTCGGCGACGTAACGCCTGAAAATCGTGACGCGATCAAACAGATTACGGTTGACCGCATCATCGCGACAGCGCAACGGATTCTGCATCCCTATACCCTCGATGTGAAAGAGGTCGCATGGTTCTCGGTGTACGAAGTGGGACAGCGCCTGACCGACCGTTTCGACGATTCCATCAGCGCAGACGGCGTCGATCGTGATCCGCGCGTGTTCATCGCCGGGGACGCCTGCCATACGCATAGCGCCAAAGCGGGCCAGGGAATGAATGTCTCCATGCAGGACGGGTTCAATCTCGGCTGGAAACTGGCTGCGGTTCTTCAGGGACGCAGCAGCCCCGCTCTGTTACGCACGTATTCCGGCGAGCGCCAACCCATCGCGAAGGAGTTGATCGAGTTCGACAAGGAGTGGTCGGCGATGATGGCGGCGCCCCCCAAGGATCCAGCCCGGCCGGAAGCAGGCGCGGTCGATCCCGCTGAACTGCAAGCGTACTTCGTGCGCGCAGGCAGGTACACCGCGGGGGTCGCGACCCGCTACCGGCCCGGCATGCTCACGGGAGGGTCGAGTTATCAGGCGCTCGCGAGCGGTTTTACGATCGGTACGCGGTTCCACTCTTCACCGGTGATTCGCATCGCCGACGCCAAGCCGGTCCATCTCGGACATGCCGCGCAGGCGGATGGCCGCTGGCGCCTGTATGTTTTCGCCGATGCTAGTCAAAGAGCGTTTGAGGCGTTGTGCGACCATCTCATCAACTCTCCCGATTCCATCTTGAGGCAAATTACGCCCACCGACACCGACCCGGACAGCGTGCTTGATCTGCGCGCGGTGCTTCAGCAAGACCATCGGGAAGTGTGTCTCGAAGAACTGCCGCGTCTGCTGCTGCCATGCAAGGGACGCCATGGGCTTATCGACTACGAGAAAGCATTTACGAGCGACGCGGCGACTGATATCTTCGACGAGCGCGGCATCGACCGTGAGCGGGGCGCAGTGGTTGTGGTCCGCCCGGACCAGTACGTTGCTCACGTTCTCCCGTTGAACGCCTACGCGGAGTTGAGCACCTTTCTGCGGCCCATTTTCCGAATCAATTAACCTGCGCGGAACACTGCGAAATTGCCAACAAAATCCGACGACCTCAGAGGGCTTGCCCGACACACGGGCAGCCTGGTACGCCGCGCTCAGCAGCGACACTTGGCGGTATGGCTTCGTGAGGTTTCGGCTGAGGTCACGAGTGTGCAATATGCGGCGCTCGTCGTCCTTCACGAGACGCCGGGCGTCAACCAGCGACAACTCGGCGACGAGCTGGACGTGGACCGTTCCACGATTGCCGATCTGGTTGCACGCATGGTGCGAAATGGCCTGATCGAGCGGCAGGACGACCCCGCCGACAAGCGCAGCTATATCCTGTTCCTGACTTCAGCAGGGAAAAAGCAGCTCGCCACTTTGCGCCCTCGCGTCGACAATGTCGATCGTATCCTCACCGCAGCGCTTTCTCCGCTGGAAAGTGCTGAGTTGCGACGACTGCTCGCAGTTTTGCTGTCGGAGCGCGCGTAACGTCGCGTTCCCGCACGGCCGCTCTCGCAATCTGAACGCCGTTGCGCCGAACTCGCCCGGAACGAGATCGACCAGGAGATCGCGCCCCATCCAGGCGGTCGCGATCGTCCTCGCTGCCGGGCCTATTGCGCTGGCAAGCCGGTGATGTTGCTTGTCGTGGTGGAGGACAAAGTCGGAACGATGTTCGCACCGCCAGCATTCTTGATCGTACTATTAGTGAACACCCAATTGCCGGCGTTGGCGATCGACCCGGCGCCCACCGACGCGCCAGCTGAATTGACTGCTGTGATATTCACGTTATTGAACGTGAAATTCGTGAACCGGCCCTTCTCTGCTTCGCCTGCAAGCGTATAGCCCGCCACGCCGAACACGGCCGTTTCGACACGCTTCATCGTGATGTTCTCGAATTTGAAGTTCCGGAAAATTGGATATCCATCTTCGGGTGTGGCCGGCATCACGAGAATCGGCGGCCAGTACGAAGGCTCCATGTACGTCGAACCAAACGTGGCCGGAACCGTGCCGCCGGCCGGCCACGCTTCGTTGCCTTGCATGAAGTAGTACGCATCGTCGACGGTAATGTCATGGATATAGACATTTTCCATCGTGCCACCGCGCGTCGGCGCCGACTTGAATACGAACGCACTATAGACTGCCGGGCCGCCCGCCTTGTATCCGACGTTGCTGTTGATCTGCCCGGTAAGCGGCGTGACCTGAATGTTGGACACTTCAATATTGTTCGCGCCACCGGACGTTTCGCTGCCGATGGTAAATGCGGTCGCACCAGCCCGAACCACTGAATTGCGGATCACCACGTTCGCGGTCGGCTTGTTGACGCGAAGCCCGTCTCCGTCACGTCCGGACTTGATGACGAAACCATCATCGTTTGCAACGATATCCGCATTCTCTACAAGAACGTTCGTCGAGGAATCCAGATCGATACCGTCGGTACTCGGCATGATCCCCGTCGTGGCACTCGGGAAATTGTAGACTTTGACGCCATCCAGATGCACCTGATCCGAGTAACAGATGTGCACGGTCCAGAACGGCGAGTTCTGAACGGTTACGTCCTTGATGGTGATGTTCGTCGAATTGAAGGTCTCGATGCCGCGCGGGCGCTGCTCGTCCCAATTGAGCGCCCATGTCACGCCGAGCGTCTTGTGAAACGACGTACCATCGCCGTAATAGTGCGACCACCACGCTTGCCCATTACCGTCGATCACGCCTTTACCGGTGATAGTCACATTATTGGCATTGCGAACATTGATGATCGCCGATGCCCAGTTCATCTCAATGCCCTGCACGCGGGTCGGCACCTGCGGGTAGAGAGACAGGCCATCCGGATAAAAGCCATTCGTTGCGCCGGACGCGATGGTCGTCTCGATGTTCCACCATGTCTGAGCCTGAATGGCCTTCAGCGTCACGCCTTCATCGACTTGCAAGGTCGTATCCGAACCGACGAACAACGCGCCGGTCATGAACGTGCCCTGTGGAAATACGACCGTCCCCTTTGCGGCGCTCGCCGCATTGAGTGCTTTCTGAATCGCTGCCGTGTCGTCGCTCGTACCGTCGCCCTTGGCGCCGAAGTCTTTGACGTTGTACGTCTGGCTAATGGCGGGATCCGCGGGCGTAACCGGGGGTGCCGACGCGGCCGGCTTCCCTGGATCATTGCTCGACCTTACATCCCCACCACACCCTGCCAGAACCATGCACGCGCTCGCGATCGCCAACAATTTTGTTTTCATGCCTCCTCCTTCTTTCCAAGTTGGAACTCGAAATTTTTGTTGGAGGCCATTCTCGGCATTCATGCGATGTCAGACAATAGAGTTTACCCTCGACGAATGATTTATCACGCACGGTTTGAATTCACACCCCAAAATTCGACAAGATGTCCCATACTGTGAGCCGATTCGGGGGAGTTGCGCCGCGTCCATATCGATTATGCAGTCGCACCTTTCCAGCGGCATGATCCGCAGCAACTCTGTGATATGACGTCACATCACGATATTCCGCACTCATTAAACTCACGCTGCGAACTCGCAGATTCGCAGCCGAATCCGGCTATTGGACGCTGACCTTCGGACCATCAATAATCATGGATGTACTATTTCCCAATCCATTTCTGCGACGTGCCTACTGACTGAAAACCAGCCATGAAACCATTGCTTGCCGGCGGATGCCTTTGCGGCGCTGTCCATTACTCGGTAAAAGACGAGTTCGTCTACGCGTTGAACTGCCACTGTTCAAACTGTCGGCGCGCGACCGGTTCAGCGTTCAAACCATTCGCGGGAATCGAGCGCGACAAGTTGTGTATCACTGAGGGCAAAGACAACCTGTTGGTTTTCGGTGACGAACAAGCGTCGCACGATGTGCACTGCAAGACATGCGGCAGCCTGATGTTTTCAGTGGTTCGTAACGGAGAGTTCGCGCACGTCACGTTGGGAACGCTCACCGACACACCCACCATTCGCCCCACTGCTCATATTTTTGTGGGTTCAAAGGCGCCGTGGCATGCCATCACCGATCACCTGCCACAGCACGAAGAATTCGACTGATGGTTAGACGCTGTTGCACCCGGACTATCGGTTCAATGTCGGCGACGCGATAGAACCCTTTGCGCCGGGCTGACGCGGAAATCATCCGCGTCACCGTCTCTTCGCATTGTCGAACGCAAGCGTCGCATCGGGCCACTTCTGCCCCGCCACAGACATCTGAAATTGCCGGCCGGGGGCCACTCAGACTCCTTCTCCCGCCGCGCCAATATGCTTCCGGGTCCGGTTGGCCTTTTCCTTTCCGGGTATCTCGCGCCCGCGCAACGAACAGCCCGATGTCTCCGTCACGAAGATCAGCGCCAACGCGCCAATCACACACGCGCCCATCATGTAGTACGCCGGCACGAGCACATTGCCGGTGCGAGCGATGAACCATTCGTTCACCATCGGCGCCGTGCCGCCGAAGATCGACGTCGACACGTTGTAGGCAATCGCCATCCCTGCATAACGCACCTGCGTGGGAAACATCGCGGGGAACATCGCCGAGATGCTCGCCAGTTGCGGAACATACAGCAGGCCGAGCACGGAAAACCCGATGAGTGCTCCGGCAATGCCATGCTTCATCAGAAGGAACATCGGAATCGCAGCGACAAAGAGTCCGACGAGAGAAAACCACCAGACGTTCTTGCGCCCGATCCGATCCGAGAACGTGCCGGCAAAAGGAAGAAACACCATCATCGCCAGCATGCCGATAAGCGGGACCAGCAACGACATGTTGTCGCTCATGCCCAGTTGCTTCTGCATGAAAGTCGGCATATAAGCCAGCAACACGTAATTGACGACGTTAAGCGCCACGACGAGGCCGCCCAGCAACACCAATGGCTTCCAGTATCCGGCCAGCAGGGCTTTCAGCGAAACGCAGCTCTGCTGCGCCTTGTGGCTCGATTGTTCCAGCTCGATGAAGACGGGCGTGTCCTCCAGCTTCGAGCGCAGATAGAAACCAATCAGGCCGAGCGGCGCGGCGATCAGGAACGGCAGCCGCCATCCCCACTCGTGCATGGCGGCGTTGCCGAGTGCGACCGAACAGCCGAGCATTAAAAACGCGCCGAGCGAAAAGCCTGCTAGCGTCGCGAATTCGAGAAAGCTCCCGCAAAAGCCGCGTTTCTTGTCCGGTGCGTATTCAGCCATGAAGGTGGCCGCGCCGCCGTACTCTCCACCGGTCGAGAAACCCTGAATCATCCGCAAAACGATCAGCAGCGCCGGCGCCCACCATCCAATGCGCGCATAGGTCGGCACGAGACCGACCAGTAGCGTGGCCACCGACATCAGGATGATCGTCAGCGCCAGGACGTGCTTGCGGCCCAGCCTGTCGCCGAGCGGGCCCCAGAAAAGTCCGCCGAGTGGACGAACCAGAAATGAAATCGCAAAGGTGGCCAGTGCGAAAAGCGTGGCCTGAGCCGTACCGCCGGGAAAGAGCGCGGCCGATATGTAGGTCAGGCCATAGGCATAGATGCCGTAGTCGAACCATTCCGTCGCATTACCGAGTGCCGATGCGGCGATGGCGCGCCGCAACTGGCTCCGTGAGCCGGCTTGCACTGTCTCGCTGTCCGTGTCCCATGACTGTACGTAGTCCATTGTTCCTCCTGAATGTCGAGCGATGCGACGCATTCAGAACCGCGTCGAATTCATCAATATCGGTAAGCCGTTCGTCGAACCTCAACGTACAGACGACGGCAGCGGTAATGTCATCAATCGTCCCCGTTCGGGTTCGGTGTTATTGCTGCCACAAAGGCGCAAACACATCCAGGCGGTCGCGAGATTGCTGCTCACAGCGGGCTTGCCGATCGACGCCTCGATCCGCGCAATGACGGCCGCCGCTCGTACCGCCGTGCACGAAATGAAAAGCGCATCGGATTCCGCCGCCGTCGCGGCGCGGGCGAACGCGATGATGTCGTCGTGTGAGATGCGCGCCATCTCGCGGTCATCGGTGAGGCCCATGCACGTAAACCGGTCGATGACAAAACCTTGCGCGGCAAAGTACTCCGCCATTGGCTGGCTCGTTTCAACGGTGTACGGCGTCAGCACGCTGATGCGCCGCGCGCCGAGCGCGTGCAGCGCGGCCACCGAGGCAGCCGTCGGCGTGACCACGCGCGCCTTCGGCTTCGCCGCCTGAATCGCCTGCTCGATCTCCGCGTCGCCGATCACCACGGACGCCGACGTGCACGAATACATCACCACGTCGAGCGCTTCGTCGGGCAGGATCAATGCGGCGCCCGCGGTCAGCGACGGCTGCATCGCCCGCAGATTGACCGGCGTCACCGGATTCGCGTAAGGCACACGGTTCACGTAAATGCCGATGCGTTCGCTCGCCACGAGCGCCGCAAAGTCCGGCTCGGTCGTGTGATCGGTTGCCAGAATCACGAGGCCGATACGTTTGTGGACGGCACGTTCGTCAAGACGTGGCGGGTAGGCTGAGGACTGGATGGCGGTTTGCATCGCTCAATGCCCGAGATCGGGAAAGCGCTTTTCGAGCAACCGCACACCGGTTACCGCGACCAGACTGATGCACAGAAACAGCACACCCACCAGCGTCATCGGTTCGAGGTAACGGTAGTCCGTGTTCGCGATGATCTTCGCTTCGTTCATCAATTCGAGCACGGTGATCGCGGACAGCAGCGGTGTTTCCTTGAACATAGAAATCAGATAGTTCGCGAGCGCGGGCAGCATCGGCGGAACCGCTTCAGGCAGGATAATGTGCTGCCACGTTTGCGACGGGCTCAGATTGCACGCCTTGGCCGCTTCCCACTGCCCGCGCGGCACGTTTTCGATGCCGCTCCGGTAGACCTCCGCCGTATAGGTCGCATAGTGCACACCGAGCGCGAGCACACCGGCCGCGAGTGCGGGCATGCGCACGCCGATGTCGGGCAATACATAGAACACGAAATACAGTTGCACGAGCAAAGGCGTGCCACGGATGAAGCTCACCACCAGCGTCGTGGCACGCGCCACCGCGCGATTTGGCGACAGGCGCAGAATCGCGAACGCCATACCGACCACCGCCGCCACGATCGCGCCGAGCAAAGTCGCGAGTACGGTGATCTTCATACCTTGCAGCAAGATCGGCAGAATCTCGCGTGCGAAACTCCAGTCCCATTCCATGCGACTATCTCCTCATCCCGTCGAGACCCAGGCTCATGCGCCGCTCCAGCTTGCGCATGCCGAACCCAATCAGGCACGCCATCGCGAAGTAAAGCGCGAGAATCGTCGCGAACGGTATCAACGTATTGCCGGTTTGCGAGCGTACGACCTGCGCCTGAAACGTCATGTCGCCCAGCGAGATCAGCGATACGACGGCCGTGCCCTTGAGCAGCTCGATGGCGTTGTTGCCGAAGGTCGGCAGCATCAGCGGCAACGCTTGCGGCAGGATCACGTGGCGCATGCGCTGATAGCGGGACAGATTCAACGCAATGCATGCGTTGCGCTGCTCCTCACCAATCGCGACGACCGCACCGCGCACCACTTCCGCGCCATATGCACCCACGTTCAGCCCGAGTGCGAGCACACCGGCCTGCAACGGCGTGAGGGTGAATCCAACCATCGGCAAAACGAAATACGCCCAGAACAACTGGACGAATACCGACGTGCCGCGAAAGAACTCGATATACGAGGTGGCCAGCGAGCGCACCACGACGAAGCGCGACAGCCGCCCGAGCCCAGCCATGAACGCCATGACGAGCGCAAGCGCAGTCCCCATTACAGTGAGTTCGACGGTTGTCTGCGCGCCTTTCAGAATCAGCAGCAGGTAGCCGGACCAGTCGTTCATGAACGCACCTCGTCGTGCTTCGGGTTGGCTGTTCGATGTGCTACCGCACAGCACATCGAACAGGCTCGAGTGGGCTCAGTTCTTCGCAGCACACAGCTTGTCGCGGCTCGTGGACATTGCGGCCTTGGCCGAGAATCCGTACGGCTCGACGATCTTCGCGAACTCGCCGGACTCCTTCATCTTCTTTAACTCGACGTCGAACGCGTCGCGCAACGCAGTGTCCTGCTTGCGGAACGCGACGCCGTCGCATTGCACCGGCGTGCCCTGCACCGGTGCGATCGATTCCAGATTGGCGTCTTTCGCTTTCGCGAGCAGATCGCTGATCGACAGCAGCGGAAGCGCGAATGCGTCGATACGGCCGTCCTGCAGCATCTTCAACCCGCTCTGGCCATCCGGCACGATGACGACGCGCTCGGTCGGGATATGCGCGGCGGTCGCGAGTTTCTGTTCGGTAGTGCCGCCCTCCACGCCAATCACCGCCTTCGGGTCCTTCGCGATTTCCTCGTAAGTCTTGATGCTTCTGGTGTTGCCCTTCTTGACGGCGAATGCTTCGACCGCGCACAGCACGGGCTCGGAATACGCCACGGCTGCGCAGCGCTGCGGCGTCATGAAGAGACCGGCCGCGATCGCGTCATGCCGCCCCACCGCGAGGCCGGGAATCATCGCGCCGTATTCGGAGATCGACGCGACGATGTCGTTGACGCCGAGCTTCCTGAACACCGCGCGCGCCACATCGGGCGCGGCGCCCGTCACCTTGCCGTCGGCGCCGACCGCGGTGAACGGCGGTTCGTTGGCAATCGCGATGCGCGCGAAACCCTGCTCCCTGAGCTGAGCGAGCTTATCCTGCGCGGCGACTGCAACGCCGGTCAGCGTCAGCAGCGACAACGTCCCCGTGATCAGCATTCCCTTCAATTTCATGATTTTTTTCTCCTGGAGCGTGGTAGTGATCAACGGCCTGCGTGGCCGGCGCCGTTCAGAGCCGGTGACCCGCGGCGATGATCTTGCGCAGGAACGCCTGGGTGCGCTCATGCTTGGGATGACTGAATATGTCCTCTGGCTTGCCTTCCTCGACGATCCTGCCGCGATCGAAAAACAGCACGCGGTCGGCAAAATCGTGGGCGAAACCCATTTCATGCGTGACAAGCAGCATCGTCATATCGGTTTCGCTGGCGAGCCGGTGCATGACGTTCAGGACTTCTTCGACGAGCTCAGGGTCGAGCGCTGACGTTACTTCGTCGAACAGCATGATCTTCGGTGCAAGAGCAAGCGCCCGCGCAATCGCCACGCGCTGCTTCTGCCCGCCGGACAGCTGCGCCGGGCGGCTCTTCGCCTTGTCCGCCATGCCGACCATGTCGAGCAGTTCCAGCGCGCGCTTTTCCGCCGATTCACGGCTCTCGCCTTTGGTCAGCATCGGCGCGAGTGTGACGTTATCGAGCACGTTCTTATGAGGAAACAGGTTGAAGTGCTGGAAGACCATGCCGACCTTCTCGCGCATCCTCTGCAGATGCCGCTCGTTCGCGGGCACCATGTGCGCGCCGCGTTGCATATGAAACAGCTGCTCGCCGTCCATTTCAACGTGACCGCCGTCGATCGACTCGAGCGTCATCAGAATGCGCAGGATCGTGGTCTTGCCGGACCCGGATGGACCGATCAACGCGAGCTTCTCGCCGGGCATGACGTCGAGCGACAGCTCGTCGAGCACGGTCAGCGCGCCGTAACGCTTCGTCATGCGATCGATTCTGATCAACGGACGGCTCGCCTGCGCCGCGGGGCGTGGGTCAAAGGTGCTGCCCGGCGCCGCCGGCAAGCCGGACGGAAGGGTCGCTGAGGCGATATCTGAAACGCTCAGCAGATCGGTGACTCGCGCGGTATTCATCTCGATTCGGGTTCCCGTTCCTCATACCAAGGCTTGACTGGAGGCGGTGCAGCTGCGCAGGCAGAGCCGCTATGCAAATCAGAATACAAAGCCATATTCATGATCCGATTGCTCTAGAACAATTATTTTTCGCGCCCCAAAACGGGCCGCGCGATGCCGCACGAGAGGGCTTTCATGCACCAGGCCGGCGTGCGGATCGGTGCGCATCAGGGGCAATACCTATGCGACGCAGCGCGAACGTCCGGCGCAGTTTTTCACGTTCCGTGCAACGCGCTTCAGGCCAGCAACGAAGATTGAACTAGCACATTAAAAGGCGCTTTTTCGCGGCATTAGACTGCGGCGAGAAATACCCACGGGCACCCACAAGCATTCACAAGCGCCCCATCGTGTGCATGAGGCGCGACACTTCCGCAACGACGTCACGCTCAAAGAGAGGGAAAGATGTCAGATACAACGCAACTGGAATCGCGCGTCGCGGCGCCGACGTTACGCCTGCCGTTCGACCGCGCCGAATACGCCGCCCGCATCGGCAAGACACGCACGGCAATGCAGGCGGCAGGGGTCGAGCTGCTGATCGTGTCCGATCCGACCAACATGGCGTGGCTCACCGGTTACGACGGCTGGTCGTTCTACGTGCATCAGTGTGTGCTGCTCGCGCTCGACGGCGAACCGGTGTGGTTCGGCCGCGGCCAGGATGCCAACGGCGCAAAGCGCACGGTGTTCATGCAGCACGAGCAGATCGTGGGTTATCCGGATCATTACGTGCAGTCCCCCGTACGGCATCCGATGGACTACCTCGCCCGCAACGTGATTGAGGCGCGCGGCTGGGGCGCGCTCAGGATCGGCGTCGAAATGGATAACTACTATTTCAGCGCTGCGGCCTATCGTTCGCTCGTCGCACACTTGCCCAACGCGAAATGGCAGGACGCCACCGCGCTCGTGAACTGGCAGCGCGCGGTCAAATCGCCGCGCGAGATCGAATACATGCGCGTCGCCGCACGCATCGTCGAACGGATGCACGCACATATCGTCGAGCGCATCGAGCCCGGCATGCGCAAGAACGATCTGGTCGCCGAAATTTACGCGACCGGCATCACCGGCGTGGACGGCTATGGCGGCGACTACCCGGCGATCGTGCCGCTGCTGCCGACCGGCGCCGACGCCGCCGCGCCGCATCTGACGTGGGACGACACACCGTTCGCGAAGGACGCCGGCACGTTTTTCGAAATCGCCGGTTGCTTCAAGCGTTACCACTGCCCGCAGTCGCGCACGGTGTACCTCGGCAAGCCGCCGAAGCATTTCATCGACGGCGAGCGAGCGGTGGTGGAAGGCATCGAGGCAGGGCTGGCCGCGGCGAAGCCGGGCAATACCTGCGAAGACATCGCCAACGCGTTCTTCGCGATGCTGCACAAATACGGCATCGAAAAGAACAGCCGCTGCGGCTATCCGATCGGTGCGAGCTATCCGCCCGACTGGGGCGAGCGCACGATGAGCCTGCGTCCGGGGGACAAAACGGTCCTCGAACCGGGTATGGCGTTTCACTTCATGCCGGGCCTGTGGCTCGACGACTGGGGCCTCGAAATCACCGAAAGCATCCTGATCACCGAGACCGGCGTCGAGACGTTCTGCAACACGCCGCGCAAGCTGTTCGTCAAACCATAAGATGCCAACCTGAAGGTGCTCCCGTTGCGCGCCGCGCAGCGGGAATCACGAGAGGAGAACCATGCTTCCAAAGACCATGAAGGCCATCGTGCTGACCGCGCACGGCGGCCTCGATCAACTCGTCTATCGCGACGACGTGCCGGTTCCTGTGTGCCGGTCGGACGAGGTATTGCTCGACGTCACCGCGTGCGGACTGAACAACACCGACGTATGGGTACGCGAAGGCGCCTATGGCACGGACGACGACCCGCAAGCCGTGTCCACCTGGCGGCGCGGCCGCTCGACGCTGTCGTTCCCGCGCATCCAGGGCGCGGACATCGTAGGTCGCGTGGTCGCCGTCGGCAGCGGAGTCAGCGATGCGCGTCTCGGCGAGCGCGTGATCGTCGATGCGTCGATCTATAACCGCGGCGACGACAGCCTTGCCGATATCGACTACATCGGTCACGGCCGCGATGGCGGCTACGCCGAATACACGGCGGTGCCCGCGCAGAGTGCTCATCGCGTCGATTCAACGTATTCCGATGCCGAACTCGCAACCTTCTGGTGCGCGTATCACACCGGCGAACAGATGCTGGAGCGCGCGGCCGTCGCCGAGGGCGAAACGGTGTTGATCACCGGTGCATCCGGCGGCGTGGGCTCGGCCATCATTCAATTGTGCCGGGCGCGCGGCGCGATCCCTTACGCGGTTGTCAGCAAGGGCAAGGAAGAGGCTGTGCTCAAGCTCGGCGCACAAGGCGTGATGCTTCGCGACAGCGAGGACTTCGCCACGGCGGTCGAACGGATGACAAACGGCCAGCCCGTCGACGTGGTCGCCGATCTGGTCGGCGGCGCGCTGTTCGGCAAACTGCTGAACGTGCTGCGCGCCGAAGGCCGTTACACGACGGCGGGCGCGATCGCGGGGCCCGTCGTGCAGCTGGATCTGCGTACGATGTACCTGAAGCAGCTACAGCTGAACGGATCGTCGCAAGGTACACGCGGTGCGTTCAAACGCGTGCTGGATTATATTCAGGCCGGCACGATCAAGCCAGTACTCGCCGCCACCTATCCGCTGTCGATGTTTCATGAAGCGCAGACACAGTTCATGGCAAAGCGCTTTGTGGGCAATATCGTCGTGGTTCCTGACCGGCACTACGGCGAAACCATGGCAAAGCAGGCTTGAACAGCTGGCAGCAATGATTTGCAGCCGGAACCAGCGCGGTTCCGGCTATTTTCTACTCGATATCATTCCCGTCCATTCGCCAACGGATGCGCCGACAGCCGGCAGTGCCGCGACCCACCGCGACACCAACCGGCCCATCTTCACATCAGACAGAAGCGGCTGACGCGAGCACGACGGACGCCACCTCATCCACCGCCGCGCGTGCCAGTTTCACGATCTCGTCCACTTCGTTGCGTGACGTGACCAACGGCGGCGCAAAGCCGAGAATATCGCCGTGCGGCATCGCACGCGCGATCAGACCGCGCTCCAACGCAGCAGCGGAGACGCGTGGCCCGACCTTCAGCGCGGCATCGAACGGCTGACGGCCGTCCTTGTCGGCCATGAATTCGAGCGCGGCCAGCATGCCCGCACCACGCACCTCGCCGACCAGCGGATGAGAATCGAACGCTGCATGAAGTTGTTCGAGCAGATAGGCGCCGGTTTGCGCCGCGTTCTGCGTGAGATTCTCACGCTCGAGAATATCGAGGTTCGCGAGCGCCGCCGCCGCGCAGATCGGATGGCCCGAGTAAGTCCAGCCATGGCCCATCGCACCAAATTCCTGCGACGCCTTGTCGATCACGTCCCATACGCGCTCGCTCACGATCACGCCCGATAGCGGCGCATACGCGCTCGTCAGCCCCTTCGCGACGGTAATCAGATCCGGCGCGATGCCATAGTGTTGCGCACCCATCTTCGAGCCGAGCCGGCCGAAACCGCACACTACCTCGTCGCAGATCAGCAGGATGTCGTGCTTCTTCAACACCTGCTGGATGGCCGGCCAATAGCCGGCCGGCGGCGGCAGGATGCCGCCCGTGCCCATCACCGGTTCGGCGATGAACGCGGCGACCGTATCGGCGCCTTCCTGCGCGATCAGCTTCTCCAGTTCCTCGACGCAGTACGCCACGAATTGCGCCTCGTTCATGCCGGCTGGTGCGTGCCGGTACCAATGGGGACACACGGTATGTTTGACGCGCTCGATCGGCAGATCGAAGCATTGATGAAAACTCGGCAAGCCGGTCAGACTGCCGGTGACGATGCCCGAGCCGTGATAACCCCGTTGCCGGGAAATGATCTTCTTTTTGTTCGGACGGCCCTTCACGTTGTTGTAGTACCAGACGAGCTTGATCTGAGTTTCGTTCGCATCCGAACCGGACATGCCGTAATACACCTTCTTCATGCCCTGCGGCGCCCAATCGATAATGCGCGCCGACAATTCGATGATCGTGTCCGTCGAGTGGCCCACATACGTGTGATAGTAAGCCAGTTTCTTCGCCTGCTCGTAGATCGCTTCGGCGACCTCGGTGCGGCCGTAGCCGATATTCACGCAGTACAGACCGGCGAACGCGTCGATATACGACTTGCCCTGATGATCTTCGATGCGGATGCCTTTCGCGCCGGTCACGATGCGCCCGGGCAGCGCTCCGCTCGCGTGATCGTGGGCATGCGTCGACGGATGCATGAAGTGCGCGCGGTCGGCGTCGAAGAGTTGATCGAGTGGGGTCATCGGAAGCTCCTTCGTGTGATCGATGGATGAGTTGGATGGGCTCAGGCCGTGGCAGCCGCCATACGGTGAGCGGGAACGCTGTCGGCAACCGGCAAACCGAGTTGGCCCAGGCAGAAATAGCGGGTTTCGACAAACGGCTCGAAGCCTTCGGCCCCGCCTTCACGGCCGAGGCCCGACGCCTTGACGCCGCCGAACGGAATCGGCGCGCCGGTGAATTTCGCGCCGTTGACCGACACCATTGCGAAGTCGAGACGGCGAATCAGTTGAAACACCGTATTGAGGTCTCGCGCGCAGACATAAGCGGCCAGACCGTATTCAGTATCGTTCGCGCGTTCGACGACTTCATCGAGCGAGTCGAACGGCGACACTGCGGAGATCGGCGCGAAGTTTTCTTCGTCGTAAATGCGCATGCCGGGAGCGGCGTCCGCGACCACCGTCGGCTCGAAGAACCAGCCGCCGCGCTCATGTGCTTTTCCGCCAGCAGTGATGCGCGCACCCTTGGCCTGCGCGTCGGCGACGCGCTGGGCCGTGCTGTCGAACGCGGCTTGATGCATCAACGGACCGACGTCCACTTCGCTCTCGTAGGCAGCACCGACCTTCAGCGCTTTCACGGCTTCGCTGTATTGCGTGACGAACGCTTCGTACAGCGGCCGCGCGACGAAGATGCGATTGGCCGCGCAGCAGTCTTGACCGGAGGTCTGAAACTTCGCCGCGACCGCCACGCGCACGGCCTGATCGAGATCGGCGTCGCCGGTCACGATAAAGGGCGCATTGCCGCCGAGTTCCAAAGCGGTTTTCTTGATACCGGCGCGGGCCGCGCACTGCATGACCAATGCGCCGACGCGAGTCGAACCGGTGAAGCTCACCGAGCGCACCCGGTTATCGCCCACCAGGGTTTCCATCGCCATTTGCGGCTCGCCGAGCACGACGTTGAATACGCCGGCGGGAAAGCCCGCTTCTTCGGCCAGCTGCGCGAGCGCCAGCGCGGAGAATGGCGTTTCATGCGCGGGCTTCACGACCACGGTGCAACCGGCAGCGAGCGCCGCGGCCGCTTTGCGCGTGATCATCGCGCACGGGAAGTTCCATGGCGTGATCAGCGCCGCGACGCCGACGGGCTCCATCATCGTGCCGAGATGCGCGCCGTCGATATGCGTCGGAATCGTGCGGCCATTCAGGCGACGCGCTTCGTGGGCGAACCATTCGACGAAACTGGCGCCGTAGGCGATTTCGCCGCGCGCTTCGGCGAGCGGCTTGCCCTGTTCGAGCGACAGAATCGCGGCCAGATCATGCTGATGACGCAGGATCAGCTCGTGCCAGCGCAGCAATAGTGCGGAACGCTGGCCAACCGGCAGCCAGCGCCACGTCGAGAACGCGGTGTGCGCCGCATCCACTGCTTCGGTAATCTGGGCGGCGTCGAGCATCGGCACGTGGCCGAGTACCTGCTGATCCGCGGGATTCTGCACGGCAACGCTGGCGGCGCTCGCGCTATGGAGCCAGCGTCCATCGACGTAGCACAGCGATTTGAATAGAACCGGATGACCCAGCAACATGACCGCCTCCTGTCTGCGATGTATGCCTGTCACTGTACGTGCTGCGGTGCTGCGTTTTTTTCGGTTGATGCGCGGTGAAGCGTGGGATTTTTTCTGGATTTCGCAGCGACTTAGGGTGATTTTCTGGCGTGCGCGGCGAGCGCTTCATATGCTGTCGCCGATATGCTCTTGCGCCCAATCCGGCAAATCTTCCACGCCGCTTTTCACCACCTTCGTGACGACATAGGTAAAGTACTTTTCGATGCCCAGTTCGTCGGTCAGCAGCGAATCGATAAAGCGCTGATAGTGGTCGATATCGCGCGACATCACGTGCATCACATAGTCGACGCCACCGCCTGTCGCGTGACATTGCACGACCTGTGGGGCCGCGGCAATGCGCTCTTCGAAGCGCCGCATGTCGTGCGCGGTATGGCGCGCGAGTGTGACTTCCACCACCACGCGGCTGCCCTTGAACGCGCCCACCCAGTCGATATCGGCGCGATAACCGCGAATCACGCCGGCCTCTTCCAGACGCTTGACCCGTTCCCATGCAGGCGATATCGACAGATTGATCTCCTCGGCCAGACGCGACTTCGTGATGCGTCCGTCGCGCGCGAGGATGCGCAGGATCGCGAGATCGTAGCGGTCGAGTTTCATCGGATGCTCACACCGTCACCGGGATGCCGCGTTCGACGACGTCTGCCACCACCGCCACCGTATCGCCGACTCGCACGAGCCCTGGAAAATGCCGTGCCGCGAGCATGCCCGCGCGGCGAGCGCGGTATTCGACGGGCGCGACACCGGTGCGCGACGCGTCGTAAATCCGCGCGATGACTTCACCGCTTTTGACCGTTTCGCCGAGATCCTTGCATAGCTCCAGCAGACCGTCGTGCTCGCTCGTCGTGAAGCAGGTGCCGTCGGGCATGTCGAGCAGCGTCGTCGTACGTGCGCGCCCGGTCTCGTGCGGCGCATGCTGTTCGCCGTCGTGTTGGTTGAGAATACCGGCATGCTGCAGGAAGCCCCGCACGCCGCACTCCGCCACCGCGACGCTTTGCACCGTCGCCGTGCCGCCGCCGCCGAGTTCCGTCGACACGAACACCTTGCCCGCATCTTCGGCCGCCGTGTCGTACAGGCCGACACTATCGAGTTCGAGCATTCGCATCGAATACGGCGCGCCGAATGCGCGCATCGCCGCTTCGCAGCGAGCCTGCTGAGCCGCATCGGGCAACAGGTGAATGGCGGCGAACGGCACGAAGTCGAGCGTGCGGCCACCGGCGTGCAGATCGAGCACGTAATCGGCGAGCGGCAGCAGATAGCGCTGAAAATAGTCGGCGATCTTTTCGGTGATCGTGCCGTCCGGCTTGCCCGGGAAACTGCGATTCAGGTTGCCGCGATCGATCGGCGACGTGCGGCTGCCTGCGCGAAAGGCGGGAAAATTCATGAACGGTACGATGATCACACGCCCAGTGACGTCTTTCGCCTTCAACGACCCGGCCAGTTTCGACAACGCAATCGGACCTTCGTATTCGTCGCCGTGATTGCCGCCGGTAAGGAGCGCGGTCGGTCCTGCGCCGTTGCGGACCACGGTGAGCGGAATCATTTCCGCGCCCCACGCTGACCCGTCGTGCGAATGGGGCAGCTTCAGAAAGCCGTGCTGTTCGCCGTCCGCGTTGAAATCGACCGTTGGTTGAATAGGTGATGCCCGCATCTGCACTGCTCCTTCACGAGCCGCTCACGCGGCGTTGCTCATAACGCTTCGGCGACGGAGCCACGCTCCCGTGCCGTTCCAGTTGGATCGCCCCTGATGTTGTCGACGCTCAGCGTTTTACGTCATTGCGGAAAGTCGCACCGACGCCCGCCGCGCGCGCCCGCTTCACTGCGAGCGTGGCTATCGCGGTGTCTTGCGCGCCGGTGCCGGTCAGATCGCACAGGGTGATGTCTGCGTCATTCGCACGGCCGAGTGCCTGTTGCGCAATCACCTGGCCCAGTTCCGTTATCACGGCGTCGGCTGATAGCACGCCCGCGTCCAGCGCGTGATGCAGTTCGCCCAGCACGCGCGTTTGCTGCGCGCGGTCGCACACGTAGCGCACCGCCGCCAATGCCGCCGGCGCGATTTCATTTTTGTGCTCGGCATCCGAACCCATCGCTGTGATGTGCAAACCGGGGTGCAAGTCGGCGGCTTCGATCAGCGGCGAGCGGCTTGGTGTGGTGGTGATCGCGACATCCGCCTCGGCGAGCGCATGGTGAACATCGCGCGCGACGTCGCATCGCACGCCGAGCGAGGCGCTCATCTGTTCCGCAAAAGCCCGCGCACTGGCGGCGTTGCGCGCCCACACGCGCACCTGCTCCACGCGCCGCACCAGCATGAGCGCCCGCAATTGCAAACGCGCTTGCTCGCCGGCACCCAGCACCGCGACTTGCGGCGTGTGCGGCTTCGCCAACCAACGCGCCGCGACCGCGCCCGCGGCTGCCGTGCGCACCGCCGTCAGGTAGCCGTTGTCGAGCAGCACCGCCTCGGTCAGACCGGTCTTCGCCGACAACACCAGCATCAACCCGTTCAGACTCGGCAACCCGAGCGACGGATTGTCGAAAAAGCCGGGGCTCACCTTGATCGCGAGGCTATCGAAGCGTGGCAGCCACGCCGTCTTGACGTCGATTTCGCCGTTATGGTCAGGCAGGTCGAGACGAAGGATCGGCGGCATCGCGACGGCTTCGGTTGCGAGCGCGAGGAAGGCCGCTTCCACCTGATCGATGGCGGCAAGATCGAGCGGCACGAGCTTGCGAAGCTCGGTTTCGCCGAGGAGCGTGATGGAAGTCATAGCGTGGAGTGCGGGTCGGGTCGCGTCGAAGTGGCATCGACGATCCGCCTATGCAGATCCATATCGATGTTGGCGCCGGTCACGATGAGCACGAGCGGCCCCCGCGCAATCCGCTCAGCAGGCAGCACGCCATCGAGCACCGCGGCGATGCCCACCGCCGCCGCGCCTTCCACGACGAGCCGTTCCTGCCGGTAGGCATGCGCGATGCCGCGCGCAATCGACGCTTCGTCGAGCAGCACGGTCTGGTCGATCAGGTCGCGCGTGAACGCGTACGTGTAGCGGTTTTCGAGCCCGATGCCGCCGCCGAGCGAATCCGCGAGCGTTTCGACCTCTTCGACCAGCACCGGCTGCCCGGCCGCGAGGCTCGCGTGCATCGCGGCGCCGCGCGCCATCGTCACGCCGGCGAGGCCGACCGCAGGGTTCGCGCTTTTAGCGGCGAACGCCACGCCCGCGAACAACCCACCGCCCGAAAGCGGCACGACGATATTGGCGACATCCGGCAACGCCTCGATGATCTCCAGCCCGATCGTCGCCTGCCCGGCGATCACATGGGGATCGTCGAATGGCGGGACATAGGCGAAGCCTTCTTCGCGCACGAGTCTCAGCGCGTCGTGTTCGGCCTCATCCTGGCTTTTTCCGACAATCCGCACGTGCGCCCCGAGGGCGCGCACGGCATCGACTTTATTGGCGGGCACGAGTGCCGACATGCAGACGGTCGCGTCGAGACCTAGCGTGCGAGCCGCATGCGCAACCGCGCGGCCATGATTGCCCGTCGAGGCGGTCACGACTTGCCGGCAGCCCTGTTGCGCAAGGTGAGCGAGCGCGTTAGTCGCGCCGCGCACCTTGAAACTGCCGGTCGGCTGCACGGTCTCCAGTTTGAGAAAGACCGGCACGCCCGCGATCGCCGCCAGGCTCGGCGATTCAACCAGAGGTGCGTGACGGACATGCCCCTGGAGACGGCGACGCGCGCGGTAGATATCGGCCAACGATAGATCGGCCTGCGAAGGAACGGACATGGACCTGGCTCTGCACGAAAGGGTTCGCTTCCGATGCCGCCGTACCTTCCTGTCACGTTAGGGGCGGCTGCATCGTTCTCAGTCCGGCCCAGTCTAATGTTCTAAAAAGCGATTTTCATTGTCCTAGTTCATTTCATGCACAGGGTGCGAAAGCGGGCTTGCGTCACCCGAAATCGTGCACTTGCGGATACTGTTCGAACACGTCGAGCATCGTCTGCAGCGCGCCGTTGTAAACCTCTTCGCCGACTTCGGCGCCCACGCAGACGCGGACGGCATTGGGCCGGTCCGCGCCGCGCACCAGAAATGGATCAGGAGACGTCACCGCGATATCGCGATTGCGCAACTCCCTCACCAAACGGTCCGTGCGCCAGTGATCGGGCACACGCAACCAGGCGGAGAGCGCTTGCGGGTGCGCGCCGAGCACATACTTGCCGAGCGTTTTCTGCAATTGCGCCTGACGCCGCCCCAACCGTTCGCGCTGTATCTCCACGAGGCGCGCGGCGGTGCCATCCGTAATCCAGCGTGTCGCAACCTCGGCCATCGGCGGGGTCGCCATCCAGCTGCTCACGCGCAGCACGCTTTCGGCGCGCAGCGCGAGCCGCCGCGGCGTGGCGAGATAGCCGATTCGCAAACCAGCCATGACCGACTTCGTCAGGCTCGTGCAGTAGAAAGACAAGTCCGGAATCAGACTGGAAATCGGCGTGGCGGTTTTCGCGGGCAATGGACCGTAGACATCGTCTTCGATCACGTACACCCCGTATCGCTCCGCGATCTTTGCAATTGCGCGGCGCCGCGAGTCGGGCATCAGCGCGACCGTGGGATTGTTCAAAGTAGGCGTGCAGACGAGAGCCGTGATGCGCTCGCTATCGCACATCTCCTCGAAATGTTCTGGATGAATGCCGTACTCGTCGATCTCGAGGCCCTTCAGCGTAAAGCCCAGCACATTGGCCGAGCCGATCACGCCGTGATCCGTGAGGCTTTCGCACAGCACCGTGTCGCCCGGTCCCACGAGCGAAGCCAGCGCCAGAAAGATGCCGTGCGCCGCGCCATTCGTGATGAGCAGCGTATCCGCCGACGCCGGCATGCCCAACGACGCGAGCCACGCCATACCGGCCTGTCGATGATGCTCGAAACCCGCAATCGGCCGGAACGCGCGAATCCAGGGCTGGTCGTCGATAGTGGAAAGTGTGGCGCACACTTTGCGCCACATCGCATCGTGCTCCGCCGTATGAATGATGCGGGCAATCGAAAAGTCGACTACCGAGCGCTCGGCGGTGTCGAGCATATAGCTCGACATCGTTTCGGTGACGCGCGCCGCCACGAAGCTGCCGCGTCCCACTTCGCAGCGGATCAGCCCTTGCCGCTCCAGTTCTTTATATGCGTTCGTGACGGTTTGCACGCTGATCGCCAGCTCCGCTGCCACGTCGCGTTGCGGCGGCAGACGCGCGCCGGCCGGCAACGACGCGCTTTCTATGTCGCCCGCGATCGCCTTGACCAGCCGCTTGTATTTAGATTCCACGCCGTGTACCGCGCGCAGAGTTTCGCGCCACTGCTCGATCACCGCCGCCTCCGCAATGTAGGGGTTCCACGTTTCGCATTTGTCTGCGTCGCCCCAATATTGCGGCCAAACGGTGTACGGAAACAATTGTCCTAGAGCATTGGAGGATAAAAATTGGATCTATATTGTGTTGTTGTCGGGAGATGGGCTGAATGGACCGGCGCGTAGGCGCTTCGTGGAGATGCGCAGTAGCGACTTGCAGCGCCCGTCGAAGCACACGGCGTGAGCACGGAAGTTGTTGCAGTGCATCACCTGCTGCGCGGCGCCGATCGAGTCTCCGACACCAGCACCTCGGCGCATAGCGCGCTTTGCCCCAACGCCCCTTCACTCTGCTGCAGATCGAGTCCGCAATCGTTGACTTTAGGCGCCCATTTCCGCCTCAACAGCACTACGGTGCTCGTCGCGCCCAGCATAAGGAACACGAAAATCGCCAGCATGGGCAGCGTGTAGCTGCCCCCGAGATGCAGCAACCAGCCCGACAGGCTGGCCGAAATCCCGCCCGCCAGACTGGTGGCGACCTGCTGCAAGCCGGTGTTCAAACCGACCGCCTGCCTGGGGATCAAAGTCAGTTTGACGAGCGCCAGGTTGTTCGCGGTGACGAGGCCGAGCAGCGAGAGCGAAACCACATTCCAGAACAAAGCCATCTGCGGCGAGGGCGTATACGCGCCCAGCAAGACGGTCGTTCCACCGATAAACCCGGCCACGATAAACGACTTGCGCACCACCACCGCATCATGGCCACGCGCGATGAGCCGGTCGGCCGCCAATCCCGCAAAGGCCGCCACAATCGCGATGCCGGCAAAACTGACGAGCGTGTACAGCCCCGATTGCTTCAGCGAAAGGCCGCGCTGTTCAACCAGATACGCGGGCATCCACGTCATGCAGTAGAAGGAGAAATAGCTGTAGCAGAAGTTGGTAATCAGTCCACCCCACACCACCGGACTTGCCAGCAGGTTGCCAAGCGGAACCGAGGCGGCCCGCTGCTTCGCCACTGTCAGCTCCGCTTTGGACGGGAAATCGTTGCGCAGCAGCATCAACCATGGCATCAGCCAGATGAGCCCGACCAGGCCCGTGGCAATGAACATGGTCTTCCAGGAACTCGTGACGATCAGCCAGGCCGCAATCGGCGCACCGAGCGCCGGCCCCATCTTGCCGCCGATTGAAAAGATCCCGAGGGCCGTGCCTTTCTCTGTTTCCTTGAAATTGTTGGCGAGGTAGCGATATGTAGCGGGCACCACCACGGCTTCAGCGGCGCCAATCAGCAGTCGCACGAGAATCAGCGCGGATAGCGTGGTGACCAGCCCGGTGGCCGCGGCCGCCAGGCACCAGAGCACAAAGCAGATCGAGTAAGGCCATTTCACGCCGTAGCGATCGACGAGCCAGCCCATTGGCAACTGGAGCAGACCGTAGGACCAGAACACCGCGGAGCCGAGCCAGCCGCGTTGAACATGCGTCAACGTGAATTCCCGCACGAATTGATGGTCCGCGAGCGCGGCGGACATACTCGTGCGATCCACAAAAGAGATCATCAGCCCGAGCGCAAGCAGTATGAGAATGCTCCAGCGATTCTCAGGGCGTATCCCTTTCTGCCGAGTGGTCTCCATCAATTCGTCTCCGATCATTTGCGTTTTTTTGTTTGATGCAAATTTGACTGCTTTGCTGCTTATCCGGCGACACTCTTGCCGGAATCACTTCTGGACGTCGCTACGAGGGGCATCAGTTCAGCACAGATGCTCCTCGCAGTGTTCCTTCGTTTACCCGAGGCTACCCGTCACATCGTCGAACAGTTCATCGACCGACAGACGGCGTGCAATGATCTTCTGATCGAGCGCCCAGTCGATCGCCAGTTGCAGACCTTTGCGGTTCGCCTCCAGCCCGATCGGCGGAAACACCGCAGGCACCCCTTCAGCGAGCTCACGGCTTTCGACGATCATCCGGTACAGCTCCCGCACCACATCCGGGCGCTGCTTCGAGATGTCCTCGTGCACCACGAACATGTGATTGATCGGCACCACGTTCTCCCGTGCGAACCAGTCTTTCGCCGCCGCCTGCGCATTCGGCACCAGCGTGCGGACCCGCTCGTCCTTCGGCATGTCTTCACCGAGCAGCGCAGCGGCCAGTTCCCCCTTGAGCATCATCTCGGGAATCGACGAACCCGCCGGCAGACGCTCGCAGTTCTCCGGGTCGCGGTACTCCGCGAGATGCCCGTCACCGAGCGTCATCCACGTCACTTTGTCGAGATCGACCCCGTATTCGTGGCGCAGAATGCCGCGAATCCACAGCGCGGTGGTCTGCGTGTAGGTGCGAACACCGACCTTCCGGCCTTCGATATCCTTCGGATCGAGGTGGCCGAAGTCGATGTTGAAACCCGCGCAATGATGCTGGAAGCGCCCGGAAACCGGCGTCGGCAACAAGATGTACGGCTTGCCATACGCCCTGGCCTGCAGGAACGTGACGATCGCCAGTTCGCCCGCGTCGAATTTGTTCTCGCGCACCATCGCCTTGAAGCCGTTATGGGCCGGCGTCGGTCCGCAATAGTCGAGCTTCACGATGTCCGACGCCACGCGGCCGTCCTTCATCGCCTTCGTGACCGGATAGTCGGCCAGATTGGTGCGCAACGTGGGTACTTCAGTCAGGGTCGTCGTTGTCATTGATGTGCGTCCTTATGCTTGAATGGGGTTAAAGCCTCACCTCGATGAGGCACGGACCGGCCTCGTTCACCGAGTCCGCCATCGCCTGATGGAAGGCTTCGGCCGTGTCGACGGCGACGGCGCGCACGCCCATGCCCTGCGCCATCGCCAGCCAGTCGATACGCGGGCGATCGATATCGATCACGGGCTTGCCTTTCATCCGGTAATAGCCGTCCGCTGCGCCTGTGCAGACGCCTTCGAACAGACACAGGACGCTGCGCATCTGCGGGTTCTCCAGCGCCTTCAGGAAGTGCATCTCCGAGGTGCCGGGTTCGCGAGCCAGACGTCGACGCCCTGAGCGGTAAGCGTCCGGACCAGGCTTGCGGCTCCGTTCATCAGTATCCCGCCAGCTCGCGCGCCGCGCCGACCACGCCATAGCTGCGCTGCGGCGCCGACATCAGGAAGCGGTAGCCTTCCTTGAGCAGTCGCTCGTGATTCTTCGCGGTGGTGTGCGGATTGCCGACCACCACGTTGTGCTTGTGGCAGGTCTCGACGATCTGGCGCATTGCGTCGAGCACTTCGGGATGTTCGTACTGACGCGGAAAGCCGAGCTCCTGGCTCAGGTCGCCTTCACCGATCAGGATGAAGCCGATGCCGGGCACGTTCGAGAGGATGTCGTCGAGGTTGCCGATCGCCTCGGTGCTTTCGCACATCAGGCCGACGAGAATCTCGCCTTCCGGAGCCAGCGGCCATACGTCGGCTTTCCTGTAGTAATCGGCCATGCTCAAACCCCAGTAGCGTGCGGCCGTGGCGGGGCCATCGCCGCGCACACCTTTGGGCTCATATAGCGGCGCGTTTTTCGGGCGCGCATAGCGGCACGAGGCCACCGCGTTACAGGCCTGCTCCACCGTCGCCACGTGCGGCCACACCACGCCGTAGGCGCCGCGATCGAGCACCTGCTTGGCGAACGCCTGATTCATCTCCACACCGTTGGACGGAATGCGGGCAATTGGCGTCACGCGCGGTGCGACTGAACCGGACTCGGCAATCTGCTTGCGGTTGAGCATGTACTGCAATGCATCGCCGAGCGCCGAGACGTCGTACGGGTTGTGCTCCATTTCGAAGACGATGCCGTCATACGGCGCATCGCTCATCTCGATGGCGCTCTGCTTGTCCAGTTTCGAAAACGCGGTGAAGGCGGGCTTGCCGGATTCGAATGCGCGGATGATGCTGTTGAGGCGGGTGTCGCTCATG
>NZ_NPIH01000246.1 GCF_012275575.1 Paraburkholderia sp. SG-MS1
TGCCGCCGCCGGAGAGCGTGTTGTTGTTGCCAACGATGGTGACATTGCTGGCAATGGTCGGCAGATCGCCGCTGGCGAGCGTGATGGTGCCGACGCCGCTGTTGACGGTGATGGTATTGCTGCCGCCCGCGGCATTGGAATCGATGATGGCCTGCCGCAGTGATCCCGCGCCGCTGTCGGCGTTGTTACTGACGATAAAGTCGGCTGCCCATACCGGGCGGGACGACAAACTGGTGCCTACCAGAAGGGCTGCCATCAGTGCCGCGGTGGCGCAAATGCCGCCGCCAATCCGCTTTCCACCTCCGCGCGCGTGTTCCGAAGCAACCGCCACCCGACCAAGACGCGCGTTCCAGATACATTTGAAAACTTTGTTCATGTTCACTCCGAAAAGAGAGGTGTCGCAAGGAATTCGGATGAAACGAAGCCGACGGACACGCGCACCGGAATTCAAGGCAAAGTGGCATACACAGCGCTCAAGCGCAGACGCGATGCTGGCGTCGCATTTTGATAGGTATCCGAACCAGATTACGGACTGGAAGAAGCAATTGCGGAAGCGGGGCGCCCAAGTGTTCGCGCTGGGCAAGGCATCGGCCGAGCCTGCGGGCGACGTGAAGGTGTTGCACGCGAAGATCGGGCAGTTGGCATTGCAGAACGATTTTTTGGAAAGGGCGCTCGGCAAAGCGGGCGATACGCGCGGTTAAGGCGTAGGACGAAGCGCTCGCCAAATACGGACAGCATGAGATCGTCAACACAGACCAAGGCTGAGCATGGCCTCGGTGAGCGCTGCCTCTTTACGACTAGAAACACTCCCATTCGCCTGATCAGACGCCGGATGAGGCAGGTTTCGCCACGCTGGCAGCGAACAGATCGGCAGTTTGATGATCCCGGCGCCTTCACTTGAAAACTCGACCTGGCTGGCCGAACCAACGACGCCACTTCTCTCGCCGACGGATCGCTTGCAACGATGAATGCGGTCTCTAGCACGAGCAACGTCTTGATGGCCCAGTGGCACTCAATCGAATGATCGGCTGTAATTGCTCGCACAGTCACCGTTTCGTGCAGGTGGCACACGTCCGGCGGGTAGGCCTCACATCGGCGCACGCACCTCAGCATCACATCGTGCGAGTAGTACAGGGATTCGAGCATGCACGCCACAGTTGTTTTCATGGTTTGCGTCATAGATCGAACTAGTCTTTAGAACTACTGTTTTTCTTCGCGAGGCAGAACAATAGTTTTTCTTTATCGCGACGGCACCGTTTCATCGGCCATCGTTGCACCTTTAATCAACAACTCACACTTTCCCTTCCGAAATCATTCTGCGAAGACCTAAAGAGAGAATAAATGTTACCGGGACAGAACAAAGCCCCCCTGCCGGGGAGGGATCAAGTTCGTTCGGCGGGGGGGCGAACAACGTCACTGAGCAGGGTTATGAGAGTGATGACGAGCAGAACTGCGGCAGGCCAGACATTTTTCCGGGGCGCGCTCACCATCATTGCAAGGGCCATTGCCCAAAAGCGTGGCGAATTCAACTAGTCGGGCTGTCTGCAACGCTATCGCCGCAAAGATGTACACGCCACCGGATCAGTTATGCAAATCGCTGACTTTGGATCAGGGAGCGAAAAACGGCTCCAACACGCGCAGCTAACGAAACACGCAGTTGCGAAATTAAGGTTAATAGTGCTGAATTCGATGTCCGGCTTCAGAAGCGCCGCGACAAAGCTGCAGCGATGCTGAGACACCGCACAAGATCGTGACCGATTAGTCGCACAGCTATCCGGCGGCGGAAGCCGAGATTCCCCCTAAGCGCGAGCGACGCGCTCTGTTGCGAACGGCTCGCCGCACGCTTCAGCGCTTGGCATTGCTTCACCCCAGATCACCCAAGATCCGTTCGCTTTCCAGGAAAATGCGTGCGCTCTCAGTTATTGCATCACAAACGCTTTAACGTGAGCGTGCCGTTTTGACCGGCGAACTCACGCGCAAAAATCTCGCTTGCAATGTGGGAATTGCGCTCACAGGGGCTTTAGCCTGGTAAAGCGTCGAGGGACCTCAATACCTGACGGACGATTTTCTCTCGCTTGGGCAGATCTTCCATTCGGTTTGGCGTATCAATGTTGAGAGCGAAGTAGACTGGCCCTTGTGGCCATTCAACCCAGCCGACCCACCAGCCGATTTTTCCGGTCCAGCCAGACTTGGCGCGAAGAATCCAGTCCCGACCTGCCTCATTGATCAGTACGTCCTTGACTATCAATTGGTGTTCTACGCGGAAAGGCAGTGTGTTTTCGTAGAGATGGCGCAGGAAAACGACCTGTTCCTGAGCGGATATTGCAAGATCACCCTCTACCCAGAAAGGTTCCGCACCACTTGAGAGTGCATTTCCATAGGGAATATTGCGCATATATGCCGCTTCTTTCTCCCGGCCAATTTCCCTTGCAAAGCGCTCGAAAACCCAGACCGCCGAATTGCGCACAGCAGAACGCAAGTCCTGATCGTGATTCCACTCATCGACCGGACGCTTTACTCCATCCCATGGAATAACCTGGAACTCGTCACGCAACACCCCTGCGTCTAGTGCGATCAGGCTGTGGGGAATTTTGAAGGTTGAAGCGGGCGACAAGCGGTAGGTAGCTCTGTCCCTGTCGTGTACGAGGATAATTTCTTTGCCAGCTCGCGAATCGACTACAACAAGCGTGCCTTGGGCATTTACTTCGGTAAAGTATTCGATCCATTTTTTGTCGTCAGGCGGCAGAGCGGCCGCGAACACGCCAGATGGGACCACGGCTGTGGCGACACTTGCAAGCAAAAAATGACGTCGATTTATCACGTAGCTATCCTAAAAATCTATTGGGTACTAACTTACTCGGTTTGGCAATGAGGAGCGTTTAGCTTTGCTACTCTATCACTCGCCACCTAAACTATAGGCGTTCTATTTGTCGACGATCTGCTTTGCAAGTTCCGTTGGTTTGAGTGTTTTCATTTGTTCCAACGCCCCTCGGGCGCCCGCCGTGGCTTTGCTTTGTGGAGTTTGCTTCTCAAATACAATCAGGTGGGCAAGGTCACCGCTTTTCAATTTCATGGTGCCCGTGTTCGGCACGGCGTTATCGGCGATATGTCTGAACGAGAACGTCATGGAGTTGGTTGAAAAATCTCGTGGCGCTCGTTCTCGTCTGCAGCGCGGAATATGGCTGGGCTCGCGTGTGCCGCAAAATGCGCTCTCCGTCATTCAAAACCAGCGGCCACTTTGGCTGATGCTCGACAGTGCGGCCGAAGCGACAGTTGATAGCACTATCTTCAGGCCGCAAGCCGTTGCGGCCTGTCATCGTCCTTCAGAACGGTCACTCAAAGCCGGATAGAAAGGCACTCGATAGCGCCCAAGTAATGAATACCGCGCATTGATCGAAGGCACCTTGCTTAAGTCCTGGCTCTTCTCGAATCTTCAGGGCTTTTCGGCTCCAGCAATGCTGGCGTCTTTGATGGAACTCCCGCCAGCGTCAACGCGCTCCACCCGGATTCACGCCGCAACCAGCGGCCGCAGATAAGCAGCCGTGCGGCTCGCCTTCGCGCGCGCGACTTCAGCCGGGATGCCGCTCGCCACGATCGTCCCGCCGGCGTCGCCGGCTCCCGGGCCGACGTCGATCACCCAGTCGCTTTGCGCGGCCACCCGCATATCGTGCTCGACGACCACCACGGTATTGCCCGCGTCGACGAAGCCTTGCAACTGCACCATGAGCCGGTCGACGTCAGCGGGATGCAGCCCGGTAGTCGGCTCGTCGAGGATGTACAACGTGTCACCGCGTTGCGCCCGCTGCAGTTCGGTCGCGAGCTTGATGCGCTGCGCCTCGCCACCCGATAGCTCCGTGGCGGGCTGACCGAGGCGCAGATAGCCTAAGCCGATGTCGCGCAGTACTTTTAGCGCGCGCATCACGCTCGCTTCCTCGGCAAAGAAGCTGCACGCGGCATCGACCGTCAGATCCAGCACCTCGGCAATGTTTTTATCGCGCCATGTGATTTCCAACGTCGAGGTGTTGTAGCGGGTGCCATGGCAGGTCGAGCAAGGCGCATACACGCTCGGCAGAAACAGCAACTCGACGCTGACGAAGCCTTCGCCTTCGCATGTCGGGCAACGGCCCTGCGCGACGTTGAACGAGAAGCGCCCTGCACTGTAGCGGCGCTTGCGGGCGGTGGGGGTGTCCGCGAACAGCCTGCGCACGTGATCGAACAAGCCCGTGTAGGTGGCGAGGTTGGAGCGCGGCGTACGCCCGATAGGCTTCTGGTCGACGCGCACGAGTCGACGCAGCGCGTCCATGCCGTCGGCGATGTGTCCGCTCGCGGGCAGCGTCGCGCTGGCGAGCAGCGGGTCCTGTTCGTCTTCGTCCGGGCTTTCGATGATTCGACCCAACCGGCTCGCGACCAGTTCGGGCAGCGCCTGGCTCACGAGGCTCGATTTGCCCGAGCCCGACACCCCGGTGACGGTCGTCAGGCAGCCGAGCGGGAACGCGACATTCAGCCCGCGCAGATTATTGCGCGTGATATTGACGAGTTGCAGCCACCCGGCAGCGTCGCGTGGTACGCGCTCAACAGGGGCGGGCGGCGCAAACAGATGGCGGCGCGTCTGCGATGTTTCGACCTTCGCGAGTCCCTCGGGCGGACCACTATAGACCACATGACCGCCCGCTTCGCCCGCCGCCGGGCCCACGTCGACCAGCCAGTCGGCGCGCCGCATCATCTGCAAATCGTGCTCGACGACGAACAGCGAATTGCCCGCAGCTTTGAGTCCTTGCAACGCGCTGAAAAGCGCTTCGCCGTCGGCGGGATGCAGGCCGGCCGACGGCTCGTCGAGCACATACACGACTCCGAAGAGCTGCGACGACAGTTGCGTGGCCAGTCGCAAGCGCTGCAACTCACCCGACGACAGCGTGGGTGTGCTGCGCTCCAGCGCAAGGTAGCCAAGACCGAGGTCGACCAGCGCGTTCAGACGTTCCAGCAATTCGGCGGCAATGCGCTGCGCGGCCACGCGTTTCTCTTCCGAAAGATTCGGCGTGCGCCGCACGTCGGGTGAAGCTTTGTGCGCGGAACCGCCCGCCGCCACCCGTTTGTCGACGGCCTCGCGCATCGCGCTTTTGCTCAGCACACCGCCTTTAGCCGTGGGCACCATGGCGGGCTCCGGCCATTCGCCGCGCGCGATCGGTTCGAGAAGCGCGGTCAGCCCCGCGAGCGGCAACTGCGAAAATTCGCCGATATCGAGCCCGGCGAATTTCACCGAGAGCGCTTCTTTCTTGAGCCGTTTGCCGTGGCAACTCGGACAGCCGCTGCCGACCATGTACTGCGACACGCGCTTTTTCATCAGCGCGCTTTGGGTGTTCGCAAAGGTGTGCAGCACGTACCGGCGCGCGCCGGTGAACGTGCCTTGATAGCTCGGCTCGTCCTTGCGTCTGAGTGCGGCACGGGTTTCCTTCGGCGTCAAGCCGGCGTAGACGGGCACGGTCGGCTGTTCGTCGGTGAAGAGAATCCAGTCGCGATCTTTTTTCGGCAAGTCGCGCCATGGTGTATCGACGTCGTAGCCGAGCGTCACCAGGATGTCGCGCAGATTCTGGCCGTGCCACGCAGGCGGCCACGCGGCAATCGCACGCTCGCGGATGGTCAGCGAGTCGTCGGGCACCATTGATTTTTCGGTGACCTCGTACACGCGCCCAAGTCCATGGCATGTCGGACAGGCGCCTTGCACCGTGTTCGGCGAGAAATCCTCGGCGAACAGCATCGGCTGCTTCGGTGGATAGTCGCCCGTACGCGAATAGAGCATGCGTACGAGGCTCGACAGCGTGGTGACACTGCCCACCGATGAGCGCGCGCTCGGCGTGCCGCGCTGCTGTTGCAAGGCGACCGCGGGCGGCAGCCCTTCAATCGCATCGACTTCGGGCACGCCCACCTGTTCGATCAGGCGCCTCGCGTACGGCGCAACCGATTCAAAGTAGCGCCGCTGCGCCTCCGCGTACAACGTCCCGAATGCGAGTGATGATTTCCCCGAGCCCGACACGCCGGTGAACACGACGAGCGCGTCGCGCGGAATCTCCACGTCGACGTTTTTGAGATTGTGCTCGCGAGCGCCCCGCACACGGACGAAGCCGGTGGGAGCGCCGGGGGGCGTGAGGGGCGAACCGGATTTGCTGCGGATAGCGTCCATGTCGATCAATAGCGGATGAGTGCGGTGCCTGCCGGCTGTGCGAACGCAAGTGAGAGTGCACGCAGCATGCCAGATCCGTCGCGAGAGGGTCGGTTGGGACAGCAGTGGTAGCCGAAGTGAATCGCCGACACGCCATGGCTCACGCGCTTGAGCGCCGGCTTTCGGCGTCCCTGCTTCGGTATACATGAATTGCCGTCCATCTTGCTCGCCAGCAATACTTAGCGCCAATGCCAGCGGAACCAGCCAAAGTCACCTTGAGCGGGCAAGGCGGTGTAGCGCAGTTTGCAACGCCGTTCAACCATGGCTATCGATCCATGCCCGGCACCACTCGAGCCCAGCGAGGCGCGCGACCTCGTCGGTTTCAAATGTGCCGAGCACGCCTGAACCTTCGACCAGCTTGCCTGCGCGCATGATGGTGCCACCCGCCGCATATCCGCCATCCTGAAGAATGGCATGGCCCCAGACGGAATAGCCCTTGTAGATTTCAGGTTCCACTTTCGGTCTCTGCCTTGACGAGCGGTCGCTTCATTCACCAGGTTACCGCAACGCGGCGACGTGGAGTGGGCTTTTCAACCATGTGCAGCAAATTGCAGCAGCCAGGTCGCGCGTGATCCGTAATCAGCGATGACAGCCTCCCTGGCTTCAGACACGCAGCACGTTGCCTTCCGGCGTAATGAGTCTGGGTATAGCGAGGGAAGGCGGGACGGCCGGCTTCTTCACTGTGACAACCGGCGTGCGTTTGGAAGGCGCGGATCGTGGCATCGGATCAGCCACGCGCCGCGGCAGAACCTTTGTCGCGTTGTGGCGGGAGCTGGCGGCACTGTGAGATTTCGGCGAGCACTTGCCGGCGACAGCGCCCGCACCACCCATACGCGCCTCGGGCGGATTCCAGATTTCCACATAACGCTCGCCCGCTGATACGGTCGACGCGATAGTCAGCAACAATACACCGGCACCAAGCAATCGAAACATGTCTTCTCCGTCAATTTGCGTGCGATTAAGGATGGCACGACTTCGCGGCGCCAATGCACGAGCCATCACACCCATCGCAGTAATGCCGGTCGCGCACCGCCCGGTCCACCGGCCAGTTATTCGTTGCGGCCGCTGTGGACGTTCCCACCGAGTGCCCGTTTTCGCTGGCATAAAACGTCGGCTCGCCGGCTTTCCCGCGACGAATCGCTTCGTCGATCTCCCGCTCGCCAAACGCGGATTTCATTTCGGCAACGAACGCGGCTATCTCCGGCATCGGATGGCCAACCGGCATCCGCACACGCATGTCCATTTGTTCTCCCCGAAAAAAGCAGACTGGCTGTCTCGACGCTCTACGGAATATACTGTACATCCATACAGGTATTTACGCAAAGGGAACTGCGCGACAGTCGGTGACCGCTACCGGGCTGCTCGCACGGAACCGTCGGTTCATGGCGCAAATGATGCCAAATTTGGCATTTACGACGCTAGTGCACACGCCCCTTCCCGTCTACAGTGACGTCAATTCGAACGTCACGCGCTGTCATTACAGCAGCAAACCATGAAAGGGATGGCGATTGCTACACGCGTTCCGATGAACGCCGCCTGAATGCACAGCAGCCTGGTCGCACCAGCACAAGGATAGCCATGAATCGCTCGACCGAACTTATCCTCGACAACCCCGTCTGGTCTGCCCTGACGACCAAACAGGCGCAGCTGCGCGAGGGCAACCGGCTTGCTTTCCGCTACCACCCGGATATCGCGCCGTTTGCGGGCGTGGAAAGCGAAATCGAAGCGGCTTTTCGGGAACTCGGCGGACTGCTGCCGCCGCCGGAACAGGTGGCCCTGTTGAGCCTCGCCCCTTTGCCGCACCTGGAGGCCGTGCGATCCGAGCGTATCGGCGTCGTGCGTCAGATGGTGGCGACTGGCAATCCGGCCGGCGGCACGAACGATCAGGTGATCCGCCTCACCGACCTCGACGCCGCGGACATGCTCGCACTGACTCAAAAAACCAAGCCCGGTCCATTCGGAAAACGAACCCATCAGATGGGCCATTACATCGGGATTCGCCACGACGGGCGTCTGATCGCGATGGCGGGCGAACGCATGCGGCTCGACGGCTATGTCGAAATAAGCGCGGTGTGCGTGGACGACGAGTATCGCGGCAGGGGGCTCGCCGCTCGCCTCATGAACATCCTGCGCCGGGAAATCAGGCAACGCGGGGACATTCCGTTTCTGCATGTGTTCGATGACAACCACTCGGCGATCGCCTTGTATGAGCGCCTTGGATTCGAGACGCGTCAGACGTTCCACCTCAACCGGATCAAAGGCAACGATCCGGCTGCGGCGTGAAGATAAGGCGGAACAGTGTTCGCTCACACCTGCCCTGCTCGTCGCATCGCAGGGCGGGTGTGGAATCAGCGTAAGACACCGCGCCGGACATCAAGCGACCTTCAGCACCACCCTGAAGCGCGCCGCGCCGCTCATCATCCGGTCATACGCTTCGGCCGCACGTTCGAGCGGAAACTCCTCGATCATCGGCTTGACGCCGGAGAGCGCGCTGAAAGCGAGCGTATCCTGCGAGTCGGCGGACGTGCCCGAGGGCCACCCCTGAACCGAATTGCGGCCCATGATGAACTGGCCGACAGGAACCTCGACGGGCTCCTCCGAAATGCCGACCATGATCATCTTGCCGTTCAGCCCGAGCCCGCCAATCGCCGCGCTCATTGCTTTTCCGCTCGTGACCGTCGCAAGAATGACCTTCGCGCCGCCGAGTTCGTTGAGCTTTTCCGAAATGCTCTGCGTCGTGCTGTCGATGTAGTGGTGCGCGCCGAGTTCTTTCGCCAACGCGGCCTTGTCCTTTCCGCGAGCGATGGCCACCGTGTTGAAGCCCATCTTCCGGGCGAACTGTACGCCGAGATGCCCCAGCCCGCCGATACCGAGAATGGCGACGACATCGCCGGCGCGCGCGCCGCTATTGCGCAATGCATTGAAAGTGGTAATGCCCGCGCAGAGCAATGGCGCGGCATCCGCATCGGACAGGTCGTCCGGAATGCTGGCGAGTGCTTCCACCGGCGCTACGACGAATTCGGCATAACCGCCGTCATAGCTGATGCCCGGCACCTGCGCTTTTTCGCACAGGACGAAGTCGCCCTGGCGGCAACGCGTGCATCGGCCGCAATGGCCGCCATGCCAACCCACGCCGACGCGCTGCCCGACGCGCCATCCGTCCACGCCGCTTCCGACGGCATCGATCACGCCGGCTATTTCATGGCCTGGCACCCGTGGAAATTGCAGACCCGGCCACTGCCCCTCCTTGGTCAACGAATCACTGTGGCAAATTCCGCAAGCCTGAACCTTGATGCGGACCTGGCCCTCGCCCGGTTCGCGAACCTCCAGCTCGACAAGCTTCAATGGGCCCCCTGCTGTTTCCACTTGTACAGCCTTCATTCTGGACATGAGCTTCACCTCGGTAGTCATCGATGTGTTGGCATGCCGAGGGGCAGTCTGCTTTAACAGCCCTCGGCGTCAAATGAACGCTCTGTGTTCTCTCGGCGTGAGGCGTGAGGCGCGGGATCACTGTCCGAGGCGCGAGAGCATGAGCTCATTGACCATAGTTGAAAATCCGGCGGAATCCAACTTGTCGGGCTATGTGGCCGCCCGCGCGGCGTCGCTCCCGGACACTGACTCGACCGGGCCCAGTGAATCAGACGCTGAGTCATAACTCAGCACCCTATGCGGTCGCCGTCACACCCGCCAGGCCGCTCCTGCAGGAAAATCATGCTGATCGAGCGACGCCGCATGCATCTCGATGCTGTAGCCGGGCCGTTCCGGCGGCATGTAACGGCCGTTGCGGATCACGACGGGATCGACGAAATGCTCGTGCAGGTGATCCACGTATTCGAGCACCCGGTTTTCCAGCGACGCCGATACGCAGATATAGTCGAACAGCGAAATATGCTGGACGTACTCGCACAAACCGACGCCGCCCGCGTGCGGACACACCGGCACCCCGAATTTCGCCGCCATCAGTAGCACGACGATCACTTCGTTCAGACCGCCAAGGCGGCAGCTGTCCACCTGACAGAAGTCGATGGCCTGCGCCTGCAGCAGTTGCTTGAACATCACGCGGTTGTGGCAGTGCTCGCCGGTCGCCACGCCGATCATCGGTTTTAAACGCTGGCGGATCGCCGCGTGCCCGAGAATGTCGTCGGGGCTCGTGGGCTCCTCGATCCACCACGGATCGAATTCCGCGAGCCGCCGCATGTTCGAGATCGCTTCATCGACGTCCCATACCTGGTTGGCGTCCATCATCAGCTTCAGGTTCTCGCCGATTTCTTCGCGCAGAATGCGGGCCCGGCGCATGTCTTCTTCGAGGTTGCCGCCCACCTTCTGCTTGAAATGCGTCCAGCCCTGCGCGACGCCTTCGCGCGCGAGCCGGCGAATCTTGTCGTCGTCGTAGCCGAGCCAGCCGGCCGACGTCGTGTAGGCGGGATAGCCGTGCGCGCGCATGTCCTTTTCACGTTCCCCGCGCGTTTTCGCATGACGATGCAACATCGCGATGGCTTCGTGCGGCGTGATCGCATCGGTCACATAGCGGAAATCGAGGCAGCGTACGAGATCTTCCGGACTCATGTCGACGAGCAGCTTCCACACCGGCTTGCCTTCCGCTTTTGCCCAGAGGTCCCAGGTCGCGTTCACGACGGCTGCGGTCGCAAGGTGAATCGCGCCCTTGTCCGGGCCGATCCAGCGCAACTGGCTGTCGGAGGTCAGCTCACGCCAGAACGCGCCCATATTCGCGGCGATATCCTCCAGCGTTTTGCCGACGATCAGCGGCGCCAGCGCCTGTACCGCACTCACGCAGATTTCGTTGCCGCGTCCGATCGTAAACGTGAGGCCATGGCCGGTGAGCGAGGCCGGCGAATCCGTTTCGAGCGTCACGTAGGTCGCGGAGTAGTCCGGCGCGGCGTTCATCGCATCGGAGCCGTCGAGTGAACGCGAGGTCGGGAAGCGGATGTCCCGCACGGACAGCCTGGTGATCGTCGTCATCTGAACACGCTCCTGGGTCACTGCGGTCCGCTTGCGCCCGTACACCTTCTATGAGCACAAGCGGCACGGATGGGTGCGCTGCAAGTTCAACGTACGGTCTGTCGCGCGCGATGCGCGGGCCACGAAGGCCATCAGGGAGGAAGGGCGGCACGCCCTCCCGCTCGTCGCGCATCGGCGTGAAGCAACGGACCTCGGTCAATCGTAGAGCACGGCGGCGATCTTCGGATCGCTCATATTGGTCTTGTCGTACCAGAAGAAGCCCGTATCGATCTTCGGCGGCAGCTTCTCGCCCTTGAGCGCCTTCACCGCGGAGTCGACCGTGCACTTGCCGATGCCGACCGGATTCTGTGTAATCGCGCCGAGCATCAGGCCCGAGGTGATGTTCGCTTTCTGCTCCTTGCCGGAGTCGAAGCCGATCAGCACGAGCTTCTTGCCCGCTTCCTTGACGCCAATCGCCGCGCCTTCCGCCGAGCCTTCATTCGCGCCGAAAATGCCCTTCAGATTCGGGTTGGCCTGGATCATCGCCTTGGCGATTTCCGCCGACTTCAAATGGTCGCCGCCGCCATACTGCACGGACACGATCTTGACGTTCGAATGCTTTTTCATCTGATTCAGGAAACCGTCGCGCCGATCGACGCCCGTGCGGCTGGTCTGGTCGTGCACGATCACGCCGACTTCACCGGCATTGCCGATCGCCTCGGCCATCTTGTCGGCGGCGAGCGCGGCGGCGGCCACGTTGTCCGTCGCACAGGTGGTCAGCGGAATGTCGCTGTCTACGCCGGAGTCGAACGCGATCACGGGTATTTTCGCGGACTGCGCGCGCTTGAGCAGCGGAATGGCCGCCTTGCTGTCGAGCGCGGCGATGCCCAGCGCCTGCGGCTTCTTCGCGAGCGCCGCCGAGAGCATGTCGATCTGCTTGTCCACCATCGCTTCGGTTTCCGGGCCCTCGAACGTGATCCTGACTTTGTGCTCCTTCGCCGATTGCTCGGCGCCGGATTTGACGGCCTGCCAGAACTGATGCTGGAAGCCCTTCGAAATAAGCGGGATATAGACGTCATCTGCATACGCGAGGTTCGCCCCGCCCAGCAAAGTACCCAAGCCGACCACGACACCGAATATTGTTCGATTCAACATGGAATATCTCCTCCTAAGGTGGACCATCAACCTTCAGCCGCTGAGGAAGCCTTTTTGCGCTTCCCTTCTTTGAAATCGTCCGGCTCAGCGTCAGCTCCTCCGGCGACGCAGGATGTCGGCATAAACCGCGAGAATGATGATGAGGCCTGTCACGACGATCTGCCATTCCTGAGCGACCGACATGATGCGCAGGCCGTTGGTTAGCACACTCATGATGAACGCCCCGATAATCGTGCCGAGAATCGTGCCCGAGCCGCCGCTCAGCGACGTGCCGCCAATCACCACCGCGGCGATCGCTTCGAGTTCATAGCCCTGGCCGAGCGCCGGCTGCGCCGAATTCAGGCGCGACGCGATGAGCAGCCCCGCGATGCCGCAGATCGCTCCGCTCAGCCCGTAAATGGCGATCTTCCAGCGATCGACGTTCACGCCTGAAAGACGCACCGCTTCTTCATTGCTGCCGAGCGCAAAGGTGTAGCGGCCAAGCGCCGTGCGATTGAGCGTGACCGAACTGGCAATCGCAAGAAAGAACAGGATCAGCACCGCGTTCGGAATGGGCAGGCTCGGCAGCAGATAGCCGATGAACGAATCCTGCGAGATGCGGTAGAAGTTTTCGGTGTCGGTGAAATAGATCGGCTTGTCGGCCGAGACGACGAGCGAGAGGCCCTTTAGCAGCATCATCATGCCCAACGTCGCGATGAACGGCGGGATTTTCATTTTCGCCGTGAGGGTCCCCGAAATGGTCCCGCAGATCGCGCCGGTGAAAATCGCGGCGAGGACGCCGACCCACATCGGCAGATGCCAGTAAGTGAGAAATACGCCGCAGATGACCGCCGTGAACGTCATCAACGTGCCGACGGACAAATCGATGCCGCCCGTAATGATCACGAAAGTGCAGGCAATCGCCAGCACGCCGTTGACTGCCGTCGCCTGCAGAATGCCGAGCATGTTGTCCATCTGCATGAACGCCGGCGAAGCGAAGCTGAAGAAAACCAGCATCAGGATCAGACTCGCGAACGCGAGCAGCTTCTGCAGCGCGGTCGGCGAAAAGACGCGGGCGCGCAGGCCGGAATAACGTCCTTCTCTCGCGAGCGCCGATGTGTCCGATGGCAATGTCATAGGGGCCTCTGGCGGTTCATGCCGCCGTTTTCAGGGTTTCGCGCTGTGTCGCCAGATGCATGATGCGCTCCTGCGTAGCCTCCGCGGCGCGGAGTTCGCCGGTAATGCGGCCCTCGCACATCACGATGACGCGGTCGCTCATGCGCAAGATTTCCGGCAGCTCCGACGAGATCATCACGACCGCCTTGCCTTCGCTGGCGAGCGCACGCAGCAGCTTGTAGATTTCATTCTTCGCGCCGACGTCGATACCCCGTGTCGGCTCGTCGAAAAAGAGCACGTCGCAGTCGCGCTCCAGCCATTTCGCAATCACGATCTTCTGCTGATTGCCGCCCGAGAGCAGCCGCACTTCCTGCGTCGCGGAGGGCGTGCGAATCGCAAGCAGATTGATGAAATGGCTGGCTGTCCTGCGTATCTGCGCGCGTCGCAGAAAAAAGTTGAACGTCAGAAATTTGCTCAAATTCGACATGACGATGTTCGATTCGACGTCCATGCCGGTCGCGAGGCCGAAGCGCTTGCGGTCTTCCGACAGATAGCCGATGCCGCGCTTCACCGCGTCGCGTGGACTACGGATGATTGCCCTGGCGCCCTTCACGACGATCTCGCCGGATTCGATCGGATCGGCGCCGAACACGGCGCGGGCGACTTCGGTGCGGCCCGCTCCCATCAATCCGGCGAAGCCCAAAATCTCGCCCTTGCGCAGCGTGAAGCTCACGTCCCTGACCAACGGACCGGCGTTGAGGTTTTTGACTTCGAGTGCGAGCTCGCCCCTCTCCCCGCTGCTGTGCGACGGTTCGATGTCGGTCAAGGTGCGCCCGACCATCATGCCGATAATCGCTTCGACGCTGGTGTCCTGAGCGGCGACGGTGGCCACGTATTCGCCGTCGCGCATCACGGTGACGCGATCGGCGATCTGCTTCAACTCATCCATCTTGTGCGAGATATAGATGATGCCGACGCCCCGGCTCTTTAGCTCGCGGATGATGCGAAACAGTTCGGCAATCTCGGCGTCGTTGAGCGCCGAGGTGGGCTCGTCCATGATCAGCACACGCGAATCGAACGACAGGGCCTTGGCGATTTCAACCATCTGCTGACGGGCGACCGTGAGGGCGCCGACCACGGCGCGCGGGTCGAGATTGACGTGCATGCGGGCAAGGATGTCGCGCGCCTGCGCATTGAGCTTGTCTTCGTCGAGAAACAGGCCGAGACGCCCGCGCGGCTCGCGGCCGACGAACATGTTCTGGGCGACGCTCAGGTGATTCATCAGTTGCAGTTCCTGATGAATGATGCCGACGCCCACGGCCTGCGCGTCGCGCGGGCTCTGGAATTCGACCGGCCGGCCGTCATAGAGAATTTCACCCGAATCGCGGGTGTAGACGCCGGCGAGGATTTTCATCAGCGTCGACTTGCCGGCGCCGTTCTCGCCCATCAGCGCATGGACTTCCCCCGCCATGAGCTCGAACTGGACTTCGTGAAGCGCCCTCACGCCGGGGAAGCTCTTGTTGAGCCTTTTGACGGAAATCAGCGGGGTCACGGCGCGGATCGGACGACAATTCCACTACGGCCGCGTGCCTCAATGCGACGGGCTGACGGCCGGAGCGCCGGACGCCCCCCGCTTACATGAACGAAATCGCAAAGAGAAACCAGACACATTGCCGGGCCCCCGGAACCGATGTGCCACGATTTTACGACGCTGCCGATCGGCGGCTCAAGCCCAGGCATTCCCCAGTGTCGGGGCTTTGTCCCTGCCCGACGGTCTTGAAGAAGTCGGCAATAGACTCGGCAAATAGCGCGACGTGGCTGTCCAATGAGACTCAGAAAAATGAAAGTGTCCCGTCAGGTATCCCGCCTATTCGCCCACCGGTTTCTCCCTTTGCCTGTTCTATTGCCCTCGGCCAACCTCGCATTACCGTGCGGAAATTCCTTAAACATTCGATCATTTATCACAGCTATGGCGCAATTTCGTGCGGCCATCATTCGATGAAGTAACCACTCCTCCGGTCACATCGCTCAGGCTGCGCGCCGCGAACACGCCTGCCCGTATCGGCAAGGCTTGCGCCTCAGTGGTGAACGGCCGTGCCGGCGACCCCATTGGCCGAATCACCGCGGCCTCGCGCGCCTGGATCCTTGCCGCAGACGAAGTCGTTTTATGCGGACTGGTTGCGCGGTCGTACCCGTTCATTTGTTCATCGATGACAAAGTCCGCGACTCGCATCGCGTCCATCGGGTTGCCGTCCACGTCGGACCACTCACGAGTCGCGCGATTGACTTTGGTGAGCGCCGCGACCGCAAGTAGTACGGCATCCGTCTCGGTGATCTTGCCTTCGAGATCGTCTGCGTCGTAGTCCGCAACCCGTAGCGCCGCGTCGATCAGATTGCTGTCGTCAATCAGGTCCGTCAAGACCGCATGAACCACTGCGAGGCAGGCATCTTTGCGTGCAAGTGCAATATCTGTCATGGGTTCTCCAGAGTCGAGGTGACTGGTTAGCGAACTGTGACGGCCGCGTCGTCGAACAAACCGAACGCAACGCCGGCCATCACTGCGACGACCACCGCAACGGCGATACCTGATGCAAACACAATTTACTCCGAGTTCTCTCCACTGCATATCGAACGCGCCACGCGCGTTCGATATGCCAGGCTTCAGCGTGCGTCGGCACCCGTCTCTATTTGACCTTCACCTCGTTCTGCAATGGCTGGTTCTTTTCGAACGCCGAGACGCTTTCCAGTGTGGTCTCGCAGATGGTTGTCAATGCCTCATGGGTCAAATAGGCCTGATGTCCGGTCACGATGACGTTTGGAAACGACACGAGGCGTTGAAAGACGTCATCGGTAATGATCTCGCTGGAGAGATCGCGAAAAAAGAGATCGCCCTCCTGTTCGTACACATCGATTCCAAGCCCGCCGAGCTGCCCGGTCTTCAACGCGTCGATGGCGGCCTCCGTGTGAAGGAGCCCGCCTCGGCTCGTGTTGATCAGTATCGCGCCCGGCTTTGCGCGTTTAAGCGTTTCCGAATTGATGATGTGGTGAGTAGTCGGCGTGAGCGGGCAATGCAGTGAAATGATGTCGGCGTTCTCCCCAATCTCGCCCAACTTGGCATAGCTCAGACCGAGCGCCTCGAATTCCGCCGAGGGATACGGATCGAAACCAATCACCCTGCAGCCGAAGCCGAGCATGATCTTCGCGAACACGCAACCAATCTTGCCCGTTCCGACCACCGCAACCGTCTTGCCGCACAGGTCGAAGCCGGTCAGACCGTCGAGCGAGAAGTTCGAATCCCGGGTGCGATTGTAGGCGCGGTGCACCTTGCGGTTGATCGCGAGCAGAAGTGCTACCGCGTGCTCCGCCACGGAGTTCGGCGAATACGTCACGACACGCACCACCTTGATGCCGGCCTTCGCGGCAGCGTCCAGATCGACGTTGTTGAAGCCCGTGCAACGCAATGCGAGCAGACGCGTGCCGCCCTTGTGCAACGCGCCCAGTACTTGCGCGTCCGCCTTGTCGTTGACGAAGATGCAGACGGCGTCGTAGCCAGCGGCGAGACCGACCGTGTCCAGCTCCAGCGACACGTCGAAGTAATGCAACTTATGCTCGCCGCGCTTGTTGGCCTCGTCGAGATACCGGCGTTCGTAGCGCGTCGAGCTGAATATCGCCACTTCCATGATGGACTCCTTTGGTATCCGTCATTCCCATTTCATTCGCCTGCTGCGCGGACGCGTCTAGCCTGCTGCAATCGCGATGGCGATCTGCACGAAAAGCACCTTGACGATCGTCATCGACGGAAAAATCATCGCGTACATGATGTCGGGCTGATCCGTCGGCGCGACCCGGTTGGCAAAGGCGAGAATCGCCGGGTTGCCGGTAGCGCCGCAAATCACGCCGACCGCTGTGTCGAACGACAGCTTGAAGATCCACAGGCAGCAGATCGCGGTCACCCCGACCAGCACCAGCAGCGTGATCGCGCCATAAAGCAGGAGCAGCGGCCCGGCGGTGCCCACGGTCGCGACGAACTTGGGTCCGCAGGCAATGCCCACCTGCGCGAGGAAAATCGTCAGTCCGAGATTTCGCAGGACGAGATTTGCCGAAAGCGGCATCACCCAGACGAACGGTCCGCTGCGACGCACCTTGCCGAGACACAGCGCGACCAGCAGCAACGCCGCGAGACCCAGGCTGAACACGCCGAGACCAGGAAAGCGCAACGGGATCGCACCGACCAGCAGGCCTGCGGCCGCGCCTATGCCGAGGCAGATGAAACTGAGGTCGGCCGTGCCCCGGATCGAATCGCCGAAAAACGCGCGCACGCTCGCCTGATGTGCGCGACCGACGAGCAGGCCGACCCGGTCGCCCGCTTCGAGAATGAGGTCTGGACTGGACAGCAGATCGGTATCGCCGCGCCGCACATGTACGACCGCACAGCTCAGCCCTTCCGGGTAGCGCAGACTGCCAAGCGTCATTCCGACGACCGCTGGATTCGATGCGAACACGCGCATATAGTCCAGATCTTCCCGATGACTCGTCATGCGCCCAGGCTGCAACTCGCCGCACAGCGCCGTTGCTTCGCCGAGCAGGCGGGGGTCGGTGGCGGTGACAAGGAGAACGTCGTCGGCGCGCAGAAGAAAGTCGTCGGTGATCAACTGGTTGTGATGCGCGCGCCGCACGGCCGCAATAGCCACACCGGCAGGTAGCCGTGTCAAAAGCTCTGACACGCTGAGACCGAAGAGACTGGCATTGCGCAGCGCGATTTCGGCACTCTCGAGCAACTTTGCAGGCGGCTTACTTATCTCGACTTTCAGGGCCAGCGTCAGCGCATAGATGAATAGAATCGGGCCGGCCACACCGAACGGATAGGCGACACTATAGGCCACGGCGGCATCGCTGCTCTTCATCGATGCGATGGCAACCTGCAGGCTCGCCGTGCTGGTGCCGCTGCCCGCGAACATGCCGAGGGCATCGGCGAGCGTAGCGCCGAAATGAATGAAGGCGCACGCGACGAGACCCGACGCGATCACGCCGAGACCCGCGGCGGCATTGGCCTTCATGCCCTCGCGGCTCGTGAGCCCGCGAAAGAACTGCGCGCCATACTGAATTCCGATGCCATAAAGAAACATCAACAAACCGAGCGTGCCCAGCAACGCGGGCGGCGTAGACTTCGGCGCGAACGCGCCAACCGCCAGCCCAACGAAAAGCACGGCCCCGGAGCCCAGCGCCACGCCCTTCACATTGATTTCGCCGATCAGGTAGCCAATCGCAATGGTCAAAAAAAGCGCGAACAGCGGCTGACTTTCGACGAAGGTTCTGACTGCATCCATGCCGCCCCCCTGATGATCGACAACGCGACCCGGCAGTACCTCAGCATTAAAGTCGCTTTACCGCGCACCGTCCAGCCCGATTGTTGAACTTCATCGCGATTCCAGCACCACGACACTACGCCCTTCTACACGGCAGGTACCGCGTTCGACCCGGGCCGTTTCAACAGTCGAAAGAATGTCCGCCGGCGGTCCCGTGGCCGTATCGACCATCCTCCGCCAGTTCGCGTCGTCGAGGGCGGGAAGCTCTGCATCGCGCGCATCCGCGTTCATGTTGAGGACGACGTGCAACAGGGCTCGCCCGGCGCATGTCCCGCGAGCGTGAGCGCCACCAGCCGGGCGCCCGGATCGCCCCATGCGGGCGCGCCGAGCCGCTCGCCATGCCAGGCGACATCGGGATGCGTTTGCCCATGTTCGGCGACGCCCGTGAGAAACCGGCGACGGCGCAGGCTCGGGTGACGCCTGCGCAGCGTGATCATCTCGCGCACGAAGCGCAGCATGTCGAGAGCGTCATCGGAGAAATTCCAGTCCATCCACGACAACGCGTTGTCCTGGCAATACGCGTTGTTGTTGCCGCGCTGGCTACGCAGGATTTCGTCGCGGCGAGCAGCATCGGCACGCCCTGGCTTAGCAGCAGGATCGCGATGAAGTTGCGCGCCTGCCGCAACCGCAGGCCGACGGTAGACGGATTGTCCGTGTCGCCCTCGGCACCGCAGTTCCACGACAGGTTGTCGTTGCTGCCATCGCGGTTGTCGTCGCCGTTCGCCTCGTTGCGCTTCGCGTCGTAGCTGACGAGATCATGCAACGTGAAGCCGTCGTGGCAGGTCACGAAGTTGACGCTGTTCACGGGCAGTCTGCCGTCGGCCTCATAGAGAGCCGCGCTTCCCGCGAGACACGTGCACATCAGGCCGATCAATCCCGGATCACCGCGCACGAAGCGCCGGATCACGTCGTCGAGTTGCGGCACGCCATGACGGTCGTGGGCACGCCACGTGTAGCAGCACGGTACGAAAAGCGCTTCCACCAGAACATGCCAGAAATAGAAAGTGCGGTTCCTGTCGGGCGTGAGTCCGATGATCTGAAATGGCTCGACGCTACCCGTGCAAGCGTAAAGCAGCAGTTCGTCATATCTTTGTCCGCCATACTTGGCTCTAGGCCGCCTTTGCGCAACACGAAGCAGTGCGCGCGGAGCGCCGCCTACTGGGCGGTCTGCTGACGTTGATACTCGTCGTGCTTCATTTGCATGTAGTCAGCGCGGCTCACTTCGTGCAATTGCCGCGGATACTGCTCGGTCGCATCGAACCAGTCGGCGAGGCGCTTGTCGAGGCGGGCGTTGGGCGGGCTGGAAAGCGCCCCCAGATAGGCATCGATGGCGAGGTAATAGCGCATGGTATTGCGCTCCACCAGACCGCGCACGCCGCCGATGTAGCGCGTCTCGCCCGCCGACGAATCGGGCGCGGCGGAAAAGCCGACCTTGTCGCTGCCAATCGTCGCCAGATAGGTTTTCATCGCAAGCCGTCCCGCCGTGCCGTAACCGTAGGCGTAGGTCAGGTGGATGAAGCTCCGGCTATCGCCCACGGGTATCGCCTCCAGCACGATACGATAGTCTTTCGTGCTCAACGGACCTGTAGCGGCACTGAGCTCAACGCGAAGATAATCGGGACTGCTCGCTGCCGCGCGATAGTTGAATTGCACGCGGTAGGACGAGGAAAGCGACTCCGCCGTTTTCTTGCCGATGTTCACCGCGAGGACCGTGCCGTTGGCGCCCGTCGATGCATGACAGTACTTCGTGTTCAGGTGCAGGATCAGCACGTCGCACCAGTTGGCCGGCCCCTGAGCCGGGTCGTTGAGCGTTGCGTTGAGCGTCGCGAACGGATGGTCGAGCACACCGTAAATCTCGCCTTTGAGTGCCGAAGGCAACTCCTGGGATTCGAGGTATAGCGGTCGCTGAAACTGATTGTGTGCGAGCTGCTGCGTGAGACTCTCGTATTTCTCGCGCAGGCTCGCCGCGCGGTCGGCCGCTTGCGCGAAGGCGCTCTGGCACAGGCAGCAGAACACCGCCAGCATCGCGGCCGTCAGCCACTGCCGCACGCTCCGTGTGCCTACTGGGAATCTGGCAAGCCTGCCCATGGACGTTCTCCTCCTTTTCGCCCGGATCGCGGGAGCGCCAGGCGCGAATCATGGCGCGCTGTTGTCTTCCCCCTATTCTTGCAGGCGGCGGCTTGGTTTGTACACCCGCAATCACCGCTGACCCGCAACTCCGTACAACATAGGAAAGTCACTCGGGTGGAAGAACAGCAAAATAAAGTCTAGGATCAGTGAGGATCGCACAACCTCATGGGGGAGCCGTCATGAAGCACTTTACTGCGGCCGTGTTGAACATTCTGTTCGGCGCAGCAAGCATCGCGCCCGCGATGGCACAGACTTCTCCTTCTATGGCGTCCACTCCGCCCGCGCCTCTCACCCGCGCCGACGTCAAAGCCGACCTCGTCGCCTGGCGGGCTGCCGGATTCAAACCGCCAATCAATTTTGAGCACTACCCAGCCAATGCTCAACAGGCGAGTCGAATCGTCGCCGGGCAGCGCACACAGGCGCTGGGCCAGCACTAACGGGATTCGAAGGGTCGTCAGCGCCGCCGTCCCCGACGGCGGCACGGTGTCGAACAGTCGTGTTCGCTCACTGACCGGGAACAAGCGCGAGTACCCGAAGCGGACTGCCGGAGCCTGATTGAATTTTTAGCGGCGCGGAAAGAATCACGGCTCCAGTAGCGGGCAATTCGTCGAGGTTTTTCAGGCACTGCAATCCGTACCGGTTGGCGCCATGCATCAGCGTATGGCACGGATACGGAATTGGCCACGCATAGGATTGGCCCGCGTCAGTGTTAATCGTTTCGACGCCGAAGCCATGAACGCGCCGCTCGTGGATCAGCCACTCCACGGCTTCCTGGGTCGGCCCCGGCGTGTGCGCACCGTCCTCCCGCAGGTTGACGAACTCCGCCGGGTCTGTACGCTTCGACCAGTCGGTGCGCAACAACACCCACGCAGACGCAGGTATCTTGCCGTGCTGCGACTCCCAACGCTCGAGGAATTCCGTCGTCAGCAACCAGTCGGAATTAGCCGCGACCTCTTCGCTGCCGTCGATCACGACCGCCGGCGCAATGAAGTTAGTCACTTCAATCGTGTCGACCGCATTGCGCGCGTGATCCTTGCCGCTCACCCAATGAACCGGCGCGTCAAAGTGCGTCCCGGTATGCTCGCCGCACGAGAAATTGTTCCAGTACCAGCCCGGGCCCCGTTCGTCATACCGGCTAATCTGCTCCATCTTGAACGCCCATACCTGGCCGAATTCAGCCGGCAATTCCAAGGCGGGGAAATCTGGGGAAAGTGTCTGCGTCAGATCGACGACCCGAACGCTGCCGACCGAGATTTCCCGGACGAGTTGATCGAGAACTGTTGTCATAAGGAATGTGTCAGATATATCTGTGATAGGTCAACCATCGTCGTGGACGGCGCGAAGCACCCAGGCACTCATCGTTTTCGTAGCGTCCCGACCTCCCGATAAAAAATATCGTGCTACCTGGCCTTCGCGCCGGGCCCTCCGCGGCGCCTGACGCTCAGACCAAGGCGTGCCGCCCGAGCGCTTCCTGCAGCTTCCTGCCGTGCTCGTCGGCAAGCGCCGCTTCGCGCAGCTCACGAAGCGTGGCGGGCGCCAGCAGCGCACCCGCGCGGGCCACGGCGGTCATCACCTTCTCGTAGTTGGCCAATCCGCGCGCGTGCGTGTCGCTGTAGCCCTTGACGAGCCGCTGGCATTGGACGACCTCGACGGCAAGCGCCGTATTGCGTTGCGCCGCATCGCGCACCTGGCTCAGCCAATGTTCGATGCGCGCATTTTCGATGTGGTAGCGCAGTGTGGCGCGGCGCCAGCCGCGCATGCGCGACACCGCGTAGAGCATCAGGTAGCCGCGCAGCGAGCTGGTGGTAACGACGCGGCCCTCCTGCGTAAAGCGGCGCACGAGGCGATGCGCCCAGTGCGGACGCATCAGCCATTTGCCGAGCGACGCAGGCAACGTCTCGCAGATTTCCTCGATCCGCGGATGCATGAACTCGTTGATCGCGAGGAGTTGGTCCACTTGTGCGCGCACTTCGCCGCGTACCCGCTCGAAGCGTGAACCACGAGTCTTGAGATCGGCCACGCGAATGGTGTCCTCGTACGACATCCACAGCGCCAGGTGTCGCGCGGTCTCGCGCACGAGCACGGTGTCCTGCTGCCTGAGCCCACGCCCTACTTCGGCCAGGCGATCGAGATAGAGTCCTGCGTAGTCGGGGTCCTGATAGTCGACCAGCCGACGCGCACCTTCGGTCACCATTTGCTGAACGTCGACGGGAAATTGAGTGCGAATGCGTTCGACGAGAGCCGCCACCTTCGAGTCGCGTGGCTTCGCGTCCATTGCGCCAGTCGCGACTTCTTCCGTATCGTCGGCAGGCTGCCGGGCTTCGTTCGCCTTCAGGTAAGCCACGCCGAACGCATGCAGGCTCGGCTTCACGCCCACGCCGCCACGCTCGATCGTCGCCTCGAACTGCTCGCGGCTGAACGCCAACACGCCCGTGCCGGCCAGCGCGCCGAACAATACGGCGCTGATCACGCTGCCGGAGGCTTCCGCCGCGCGGGCCATATCGAAGCGCACGAAGCGCTTCGCCGCCTTGCCGGCATGCGCGATCAACGCGTCGCTATCGACTCGCCCGTCGCCCATCGCGGTCTTCTCGGCAATCGAATAGACGCGGTGCGTCGAGGCCACGAGCGTGGTCCGATCAGGCGTCACGAGACCGCGCTGCACCGCACGCCCGGCTTCCATCAGTTCGGATGCGAGCACCACGTCGACGTCGCCGGGCAGCGGCATCAGCGCGAGCACTGGCGCACGGCCGGCACGGTCCGCGAGTTCGCGTGGAAACAGTTCGACGTAATAGATGGTTGCGCCGGTGCGTTGCGCCACACCCGGCACCGAGGTGGTCTGCGCGTAGTAGCCGTTGTGTTCACCGAGATCGACGATCCAGTCGGCGAGTACGCCACCGCCCTCTCCGCCCATGGCGAGAATGGCGATTTTGATCGGTTGGGCTTTCATAGTGGAACTCTCGTTGATCAGAACACGTAGCGCGCGCGGCGCGCAGCCTCTCGTCGCTGCAACCAGCCGATCAGCCCGTCGCGCACGCGTTGCCGCAGACGATCGACGCGGGTCGGGTTGCTGACGATCTGCGCCCGGTAAAACGACGGGCACAGCACGGCGGCATGGGACACTTCCCCGCACAGTCCACAGCCCACACAGCTATCGAGCACGGTGGCAACCGGATCGGTGCGCAACGGGTCCGGGTTCTGCTTGACCGACAGCGACGGGCAACCGGACAGGCGGATGCACGAGTGATCGCCGGTACAGGTATCCGAATCGACGCCGAAGCGCTCGCGCACCACACGCTCGCCGGCCGCGATCGCCTTGCGCACCTTCGGCTTCTCGCGACGTTGTTTGTTCAACATGCACTCGCTTTGCGCGATCAGCACCTTCGGGCCTTTGGCCTGGGTGGTGAGCGCTTCCCTCAGCGTGGCCATCATCGCCTTCAGGTCGTAGGTGCGGCGAACGGTGCGCACCCAGTCGACCCCGACGCCGCGCACGGCCCGCTCGATCTCGTGCCCGGTACTGCGGGTCGGATTGAGCGCGGCGGACGAGAGGATGTCCTGACCGCCGGTCGCCGACGTATAGCTGTTGTCGACGATGACGGTGAGGTTGTCGCTTTTGTTGAAGACCGCGTTTGCGATGCCGCTGGTCAGGCCGTTGTGCCAGAACCCGCCGTCGCCCATGACCGAAATCGCCCGCTTGCCTGCCGGTGCGTTCAATGCCGCGGCACTCGCGCTGCCGAGGCCGTAGCCCATCGTCGTGCTGCCGAGATTGAACGGCGGCAGAATCGAAAACAGATGGCAGCCGATATCCGCGCTCACGTGGTGCGCGCCCAGTTCGCGCTCGACCAGTTTCATCGCGGTGAAGATCGGCCGCTCGGGGCAACCCGTACAGAAGCCGGGTGGCCGCGCATGGACGTTTTCATCGAGCAGCGCTTGCGCTTGCGCCGCAGACGCTGAAGCGGCGGCGGGCGCCGCCACGAGCGGAATCACCATACGCGCTGCCGGCACGACGGCCGCCGGCGCGAGCATGCCGTATCGTTCGAAGAACGCGCGCAGCCCCTTGATGACCGCCGCCGTGCTGTACTCGCCGGCGAGCGACAGCATGTCCTTACCGTGCAGCATGGTCGCGCAATCGGCCTGGCGCAGGATCGCGCTGGCGTTCTGCTCGACGAAGTTCGGCTGGCCTTCCTCGATGACGAGTACCGCGCGCTTGCCCTCGCAGAACCGTTGCCACTCGGAATCGACGAGCGGATACGCAACGTTCATCACGTACAGCGGCACCTTCGACTCGCCGTACACGTCAGCGAGACCGAGGCGTTCGAGCGCGCGCAGCACGGTGTTGTAACTGCCGCCCTGCACGGCGATGCCGATATCGACGGCATCCGCCGGGAAAAATTCGTTGAGCTGACGTTCCTCGATGAATTTCACCGCCGCGGGCCACCGCTCGTTAATCTTCTCCTGTTCGTGCAAAAAGCTCGCGGGCGGCAGCACGATGCGGCTCACGTCGCGATTCGGGTTCTCGAGCGCATCCCTGATCGAGAACGCCGAGCGACGGTTATCCGAGGCGACGAACTGCCCGTGCACGTGACACGCGCGAATGCGCAATTGCAGCATCACCGGCGTGTGGCTCGCCTCCGAGAGATCGAAGCCGTCCTTCACCGCTTGAACGATGCACGGCAGGCTCGGCCGCGGATCGAGCAGCCAGATCTGCGATTTCATCGCGAAGGCATGGCTGCGCTCCTGCATGATCGAGGAGCCTTCACCGTAGTCCTCGCCGACGATGATCAACGCGCCGCCCGTCACCCCGCCCGAGGCGAGGTTCGCCAGCGCGTCGGAAGCGACGTTGGTGCCGACCGTCGCCTTGAAGGTCACCGCGCCGCGCAGCGGATAGTTCACCGAGGCGGCGAGCGAAGCCGCCGCCGTGGCTTCGCTCGCGCTGTTTTCGAAACGGATGCCGTGGTCGCTCAGGATGTCCTGAGCGTCGGCGAGCACGTCCATCAAGTGCGAAATGGGCGCGCCCTGATAGCCGGCCACATACGCCACGCCTGACTCCAGCAGCGCCTTGGTCACCGCGAGAATCCCCTCGCCGCTGAAAACCTCGCCGGCGCCCAGGCGCAGCTTCTTCACTTCTTCGACAAATGACCGCTCGGCCATGACGTTCCTTGTGGGTGATCCGATTCAGGCGTTGGCGGCGTTAGCGACCACCGATTGCGCGAGCCGCTTGCGATAGAAGAAGTACACCATGGAAATGGCGATCAGCCACGGCACGCCGACGATCCAGGAGATGTTCCAGAATTCGGTGTCGAGGCCCATGGTCACCAGAATTGCGCTCAGCAACGCAATGCCGGTCAATTGCGCGATGGGGAACAGCGGCATGCGCACCGGCAGCGTGCGGCCTCGCCATGCCCGGCGGAAGCGCAGGTGAGTCGCAAGAATCACGATCCATACGAAGATGCCGCCGAACAAGGCGATACCGAACAGATAGTTGTATGCGAGCGGGCTGAAGAACGATACCGCCGCTGCCGCCAGCACGCCGGCACCGGAAATCAGCGTGGCGACGAGCGGGGTGCCATTCGCGGTCAACGCGCCGATCCAGCGCGGCGCATAGCCGCCGCGCGCGAGCGAGAACAGCGTGCGCGAGGACAGGTAGATGTTGGTGTTCATGCTCGAGAGCGCCGCCGTGATCACGACGAAGTTCATCAGCCCCGCCGCATGCGCGATACCTGCGTGCGCGAACAGCTTCACGAACGGACTTTGCTGCACCACCTTCGCACCGGCTTCGGTCCAGGGAAGGTAAGCGACCATCAGGCCGAGCGCGAGAATATAGAAAAGCGTGAGGCGCCCCACCATCGATCGCAGCGCATGCGGAATGGCGCGTGACGGATCTTTTGCCTCGCCCGACGTCACGGCCACGATTTCCACGCCGTAGAACGAGAAAATCGCCATCAACACGCCCATCCACACGCCGCCGAAGCCATGTGGCATGAAGCCGCCCGGCAAACCGGTGAGATTGTGCAAACCGATTGCGGGCGTCCCCGTTCCGAGACCGAATACTTTCGCGAGTCCGACGACGATAAAGCCGAGGATCGCCACCACCTTGATCAACGCGAACCAGTACTCGAACGAGCCGAAGTTGGTCACCGACCGGCAGTTGACGTAGACGAGCGCGATGCCGAACGCGATGGACCACAGCCACACGGGAACGCCTGGGAACCAGAAGCCCATGTAGACGCCGACAGCGATCGCTTCGCCGCCGACCGCCACCACCTCGATAATCCAGTACGTGTAGCGCACGACGAAGCCTACCCCGCGGCTCAGGTACATCTCCGCGTACGTGCCGAACGAGCCCGCGGTCGGGTGCGCCACGGCCATCTCAGCGAGGCTGAACACCATGATCACGGCGATCAGCGCAGCGATCGCGTAGCTGATCAGCACCGCCGGGCCAGCGTATCCGATCGCAATGCCGCTGCCCATGAAGAGGCCCGTGCCAATTGCACCTCCGATGCCGATCATCGTGATCTGACGCTGCGTCAGGGCTTTGTGCAAGCCCTTCTCGCGTGCAGTAATACTCGTTTCTTCCATGTCGCGTTCCCGTGTCCGTAGAGTGGTTGTGCTGCGTCAGTGGGTCAGCCTGCGGGGAGCAGCGTCGACAGCGTGTCGAGCGCCGCATGCGAAGTCAGCATGCCGGGTGACATGCGCACGGTGCAGCCGCGCGTATCCACCAGAAGTCCATGCTTCGCCAGAGAAACTTCGAGTGCGTGCGGATCGACGTGCTCCGGCAAATCCGCCATCACGCTGCCCCCGCGCTGCGCATCGTCGCGCGGTGAGCGCAAGCGGTATCCCTTGGCATCGGCCAGCGCGATCAACCGGTGCGACAGCGCAAGGTTGTGCTCGCGCATGCCGGCCGCCGCGCTCGAGAGCCGCCACGCGAGACCCGGGCTCGATGCGACGAACGGCAAAAACGATGGCGTGCCGTTGTCGAAGCGCCGCGCATCGGCGGCCAATGAGAAGCGCGCGAGGTCCCAGTTGAATGGATCGGGTTGGCTGAACCAGCCTTGCACGAGCGGCGCCATGTCGCTGTCGAGCAACTCCGGATTGAGGTACGCGAGCCCGGTGCCCGGCGCGCCGCATAACCACTTGAGCGTGGTGCTCGCGACAAAATCGACGGCCGGCTGCATGACGTCGAAATCGAGGATGCCCGCGCCCTGGGTGATATCGACTGCGATCAGGCTGCCTTGGGCCCGACCGTGCGCGGCAAGCCGCTTGACGTCCGCCCGCTTCGAAGCGGTCGACGTGACCCAGGTGACGACGGCGAGCGCCACGTCGTCCTGCCACCGGGCGATGAATGCCTCGTCGGTCACGAACGCTTCGCCGGGTGCGAGCGGCACCGTGTCGAGCGTAAATCCCAGCACGGGCTCGAGCCCGCGCAGCATGTAATGCAGGCTCGGGAAGCAATCCCCGGCGATCAGCACGCGCCTGCCGGCCAGACGCCGTCGGCCGAGCGCGCCGACGAAGCGCGCGAACGCTTCAGTGACGTTCTCCGACGCGAACACGGCATGCGACGGAGCGTTGACGAGCGTGGCCCACTGATCGAGCACCTGCCGTCGAGCGGCGAGACCGTAGTCCCAGCGCTGGAGATCGGGCCGGCACCAGTTCGACGCGAAGGTGTCGAGCGCGGCGCGCATGGCGTCCTCCTGTCCGGGAAACATGCCGACCGAGTGGTACAGCAGCCACCCCTGGCGACCGGGTTCGGCGGAATAGGTCATGAGTCGTTCCTTTCAATGTTTCGACGAGCGGCCTTAGAACAGGTGGCGAATGCCGACGGCGGCGCCCGTCTGGTTATCCTTGCCGGGCAGCTCGGTGAACGCGCCGCCGCTGACGTGGTTGTAGTCGACCGTCGCATAGACCTGCGTGCGCTTTGACAGCGCGTACTCGGCCAGCAGCACGCCGGTGTAGCGCTGGCCAGTGTTGCCGCCAAGGCCGTTGATGTTGTGCATGTCGTCGTAATACGCAGCGCCCGTCAGGCTCAATGCAGGCAACGCCTGGTAGGTGATGCCGGTGTAGAACGTCAGGTCGCGGCGTTTGTTGTCGGCAAACGAACCGGGGGTGACGGTGCGGCTCGGATCGTTGAGCGCGCCGTCGACAAAGCCCGTGCCATCCTGGCCGCCCATATAGCCGACGAACAGCGTGGCGAGGCCGGCGGAGTACTTCGCGGCCGCGCCCCACATGCGCTGGATGTTGTTGTTGAGGTCGCGCGTTTCCTGATACGTCCCGCCGAAGCTCACCGGACCCAGGTCGTAAGACGCGCGCACGCTCCAGGAGGAATTCCTGCTCAGGCTGCCGGCCTGCTGACCGAAGCCGTAGGTCGCGCCGAGATGCAAGCCGCCAAACTGCCCCGCATAGGTCGCGGCATTGTCGATGCGGCCCACCGTCATGAAGAACGGCCAGGAGTTCGCCGTATAGTTGCCGACGGTCAACGGATCGAAGTCACCGAAGAAATTGAACGCCTCCGCGCCCTGGCGGCCGAGCGTGAAGGTGCCGAGTCTGCCGGACAGCCCGACGTATGCGTAGCGGCCGAAGATCCGCCCCCCCTGGTTGAGACCGCCATTCTGCGGATCGAAGCCGCTTTCGAGACGGAACAGCGCCTTCAGGCCACCCCCGAGGTCTTCGTCTCCCTTCAGGCCCCAGCGGCTGTTGGTGATGGCGCCATTGGTCAACTGCACCTGGTTGTCGTTGGCTGCATTCGAATTGTTCGTGAAGCGCACGCTCTGGTCGACAATACCGTAGAGCGTGACGTCGCCTTGCGCGAAGGCGGTCCCCGTTAAACCGATCCCCAGGAGTGTTAATGCGGCGTGGAGTTTGCGTGGCATGATTGACGAGTCTCTCTTGTTGGATGGATAACCGGCCCGGCGGTGAGGGCCGATCACGTGTGCTGCAAAATCCTGGCTGGGCGGACTGGTCTAGGGCCGCCGGCGCAATAGTGGTTCGAGTCGATCCATGGCTTCGATCAGGCTCGCGTCGCTGCGCGCGTAACACAGGCGGATCTGGTGCGCCGACTCCTCGCCGAACGCGATGCCCGGCGCAAGTCCCACCCCGACCTCGCGCACGGCGCGCTTGCAGAACTCGAGCGTGTCGGTGATGCCGTCGAGACTGAACATCAGATAGAACGACGCACTCGCCGGCATGACGTGCAGCCCCTCCAGCGTACGCAGACGATCGAGCACGATTCGCCGGCCCCCACGGCAGCGCGAGACGAACGATTCAACGACCGGCTCACCCTCGTCGAGCGCCGCTGCCGCTCCTGCCTGCAGGAACGCTTGCCCGCCACTGGTGTTGAACTGGATCAGCTTTTCGAAGGTGTCGAGCATGGCGCGCGGATACACGAGCCAGCCCATACGCCAGCCCGTCATCAGCCACGCTTTGGAGAAGCTGTTGATCACGAACACCGGATCGTCCGGCGTGGCGAGTTCCAGCAGCGAAGGCGCATAGGGCCGGTCATAGACGATGCGCTGATAGACCTCGTCGGCCAGGATCGAGATGCCGCGTGAACGCGCGAATTCGAGCAACTGCTTCTGCTGGTCGGCTTCCATCATCCAGCCGGTCGGATTGCCGGGCGAGGCGTAGTAGATGGCTTTCGTGCGTGCATCACAGGCGTCGATCAGCCGCTGAAGGTCGAGATGCCATCCCTCATCGCCACAACTGAGCGGTACGCTGCGAACCTCGGCGCCGGTGATCGTGACGGCGCGCAGGATGTTGGGCCACGACGGCGTCACGCACACGACGTTGTCGCCCGGTTCGATGATGGCTTGCGCGACGAGCATCACCGCATTCATGCCGCCGCAAGTGGCCGCAATGCGCTCGTCTGCCACACCGATGCCGCACAACCTGTCGTAGTAGGCGCGGATCGCCTCCCGCAATTGAGGGATGCCGCGATTGGCCGAATAAAAGGTGTGTCCGGCTGCCAGCGCACGATTGGCCGCGTCGCAAAACGCCTGCGGCGTCGGCAGATCACTTTCTCCCGCCCACAGACCGATGACGTCACTCCGGCCAGCGCCCAGGCGCCAGACGTCGATGATGGGCGAATCCGGCATCGTCGCGATCGCTTGTCTCGTGATACTCATGACTTCCTCAGCGTGGTCTGATCGATATGAGAGGCAGGCGTCTCGCCTGAACGGCGCACCTCTTCTCCTGCCTTCAGGAATCCTTGCTTCACCAATTCGATGTCATTGGCGCACACGACCATCCGGTATCCGTTCTCCAACGCGCGACGCGCGGCGCGTGCGTCGCTGGTGAAGATGCCGCACGGCAAGCCGCGCGCCGTGGCGGCACGCAGCACCCGCTCGCAATCGCGGCCGATTACCTCGCTATCGCTCGTGCCGCGTGACAGACAAAGATCGCCGGTGCCGATAAACAGATAGTCGACGCCGGGCACCGCCGCGATGGCTTCGACGTTCTCGACTCCCTCGACGGTTTCGATCATCAGGCCGATGGCCACTTCGCGATCGGCTGCCAGCATCGCGTCGAGCCCGCCCAGCAAGGGGCGCACACCGCCGGCAGAACGCACCCCCGCTGGCGGATAGCGCCCTGCCGACACGGCCCTTCGTGCGTCGGCCGCGGTTTCAATGAGCGGCACCAGCACTGAAGCGGCGCCTGCGTCGAGCGCCTGTGAGATAGCGCTGTGCAAATTTTCGGCGCAGCGGGCGATCACCGGCACCTGCATACCGACGGCGCCCAGCGCCGATTCGAGCGCGCCGCGCTCCCACAGGCCGTGCTGAAGATCGAGCACGAGTGCGTCCGGCTTCGCATGAGCGGCAAACTCCACCATCGGTGCGCTTCCAAGCGCGAGCCATATCAGCGCGAGGTGTCGTTCACTGGCGAGGCCCGGCTTCAGCGAGCGAAAGAACATCGGTCGAATCCTTGGTTACCGGTTTGGTCCACCGGGCAGTTTCCCCGGCCTGATTTTGCAAACTGAATTCAGTTTCAAGGCTGTCGAGACGTTAAGGTGGAAAAATTTAGATGTCAACTAATTGCGCGCATCAGATTTGAGCCGAGGAACGGCGTAGCCCTTATCTATCAAGGATCGATAGTTTCCGGGAGCGGGTTTTCACGGATGCTCAAGGAACGGACGGCGCACTGGACGAGCGCCTTGACAAGCGCCGTATAAGACGGCGAAGATGGGCGAATTAGACAATTCCGAATTCAGATTTTGGAACGGCCATCATGACAACGCAGGTCGCAAAAGTTGCGAAGACGCCCAGTCGAACTGAGCTCAAACAGACCACGCTGACCGAGACGATTTACCAGGAGGTTCGAGCTCGGCTACAACGCGGAGGCATTGCCGCGAACGAACGCATTCTCGACTATGAGATAGCCAACGAATTCGACTGCACGCGCATGCCTGTTCGTCAGGCACTCCTGCGACTGGTGAACGAGGGATATTTGGTCGGGACCACGCGCGGCTTCGTCATGCCCATGCTGACGAACGCCGACATCCATGAGATTTTCGAAGTCCGCCGGTTACTTGAACCGAGCGCGGCAGCCGGCGCGACCGCTGCGCTGACCGATAAGCATGATGCCGCGTTAAAGCGTGGCTACCAGAACGCGCGTCGAGCGTATGAAAAGCAGGACGGCGTCGCGTTGATTGCGGCCAATGTGGAGTTTCGCGATGTCTGGCTCGGCGCCGTACAGAACAGGCGGCTGCAGGAGACCATCAGACGCTTTACCGATCACGCCCAGCAGGTCAGATCGCTGACGTTGACTGATTCGTCCACCCAGAAAATCGCGCTTGATGGCATGCATGACTTGCTGAACGGTTTCCTCGAGCGGGATGCGAAACGCGTCAGGACGACGATGCTCGAATTCATCCTCAATGCCGAGCAGCGATATTTCGTGTTGGTGGAAGGCCAGGATTGTGCATAGGGCGATGCACGTGGGCAGTCGCTGGCACAGCGGTGACTAATAGAAAAAGGGCGAAAGAATGAGCGACGCTTTCGCGAGTGTCCTCCATCTTGCATCGCTCACACCGTTTCCAGATCCAGACGTCACGCGTGCTCATCCGTCAGTCGATCTGGTGATGCTTTCCCACGCGTCGAATTCCGCACTGAGCGACGAGAGCTTTTCCCGGACCAAACCGAGTGCGTCACTGCCCAGCAGAAGATGCGATGGCGGCTCGTCGCTCTCGATAACGGACAACATGGCACGTGCGGCTTTGGCGGGGTCTCCGAGTTGCCTGCCGCTCTTCTCTTCGCGTCCCTTTCTGATCGGATCGAACAGGGAATCGTAGTCCGCGATCGAGCGCGGGGTTCGCACCATCGATCGACCAGCCCATTCGGTACGGAAAGAACCAGGTGCCACTGCCGTCACGCGGATGCCGAACGGTTTGACTTCTTTACTGAGGACCTCGGTAATCCCCTCCAGGGCGAATTTACTGCCGCAGTAATAGGCGATGCCCGGCATGGTGATAAAGCCGCCCATCGATGTGATGTTGAGGATATGACCGCGTCGTCGCTCACGCATGGACGGCAACACACTCTTCATGACGGCAACAGCGCCGAACACGTTGACGTCGAACTGCCGACGCATTTCAGCCAGCGATGACTCTTCCATGACGCCTTCGTGGCCGTAACCGGCGTTGTTCACCAGCACGTCCAGTGGCCCCACGTTTGCCTCGATTTCGTTGACGACATCTGCAATTGAATCGAAGTCGGTTACGTCAAGTACCCGGCCGAACGCGCTTGCGGCGTTAAGCGCCTCGAAGCTCTGCCTTGCCTGCTCGCTGCGTACCGTGCCGACGACCCGATAGCCTGCGGCAAGCGCTTCCTCGGCCAGTGCGCGTCCGAAGCCGCTACTGACACCCGTGATGAGCATGGTTCTGGTTGATGGCATCGCGAATGCTCCCTGAACTGGTTTGGAAGGTTGCATGTTATTCTGATAACTCTTCGCAAATTAGACCCGATTCTCTACTTTTATTGCCTATTTCTATGAGCAAGGCGGTCCCTAAAAAGAGTATTAGCCGATCCGTTGCCTCGGCCAGCGCACGTGAACAGCGCCGGATGGTGACCCTGCTGAGCGCGCTGGCCCCGCAGGAAGGCTACAACCTGACTGCCTTGCGCGATGTACGTATCCTGCGGTCGGACCGGGCGCTGTCGCGCACGCCGGTGCTATACGATCCCGGCATCGTGATCGTATGCCAAGGGAGGAAGCGGGGATTTTTGGGTGACCAGGTCTATGTGTACGACGAGCAGCACTATCTCGCCGTCGCGGTGCCGGTCCCCTTCACGATGGAGACCGACGCGACGCCCGAGCGTCCCCTTCTGGCCCTGTACCTGCATCTGGACTTTCAGGTGGCGGCCGAACTCATGATTCAGATAGATCAACATGGCTTGCCGGCCTCGGGCGACGTGCCGCAAACCATGATGTCCAGTCCAATGGATGCGTCGATGCGGGCGTCCGTCCTGCGCTTCCTGGAGGCAATGAACCAGCCACTTGAAGCCGCAATCCTTGGCCCGGGACTGGTACGCGAACTGTACTTCCGCGTTCTCACCGGCGCGCAAGGCAACACCATGCGCGCGGCGTTAGCGATGCAAGGGCAATTCGGCAAGATCGGCAAAGCGCTGGAGCGTATCCATGCGACTTATGCAGAACCGCTCGACCTTCCTGGTCTGGCCAACCGGGCTGGGATGAGCGTGCCTACGTTCCATAGCCACTTCAAGGCCATCACGAGTACGTCGCCGATGCAGTACGTGAAATCCACCCGATTGCATCAGGCTCGCTTGCTCATGGTGCGCCAAGGCATGACGGCTGAGGCGGCATGCCATGCTGTCGGCTATGCCAGCCCCTCGCAATTCAATCGGGAATTCAAGCGACTTTTTGGCCGCACGCCGGCTGCAGAGACGAAACGTCTTCGCGAAAGCTTCGCGCTGCCTCCCGCCTTTCCAGAGTCAAAGTTCGTCTCTTCGCATTGAGCGCAGGGGTTGCGGCCTATTCAGCCACGTTCTCTGCCTCGTGCGTAACGCCTCGCTGACCAGCCGGGTGCACGTGTGTCATTCACAGTTTGGCGAGGACGCTGGCCGAGCCATGGCGCCATAGAATCAACGATCTATAGTTATCTTGAGCAGCGAAATTACCGGCTGGTCAGTTGGACCCAACTTTCACTGATTTTCAGCGATGAACCAATCCGGCATATTCCCGTATCAGGTATAGATCGGATTGTCAGTTCTTACTATCCCGCGCGCCTCTATGACCAGGCAGGTGGATCTAATAGCTCGCGCCTGCCAGCCGCGAAACTGGGCGCCGGTCGCAAGGATTGCGGCGCCCCATGCGCTTGAAGTACTCGCTCGCTTTGTGCATGCGCTTATTCGCGGCTGGTTGTCACCTTTACCCGCTGTTACTTACCAGCGGCTGGCGACACGACGCTCGGCGTCGCCAGCGTATTGTTGCTCTTTGGCGCGCTGGACGTCGAGTTGCTGTCCGTGCCACTCGGCAGGCCCGAGTTCGGCGACCTGGCGCCCATACCACTGTCCGAGTTGCTGGCGCCTGGCGTGCCGTAGCCGCCCGTTGCACCATTCGTGGGGTTCACCTGGTTTGTCTGGTTCGCCGGCCCAGCCGTGCTGCCTGCCGAGCCGCTGCCGCTCGGACCTCCGGCGGTCTGGGCACACACGCCGCCCGACAGTGTAAGTGCGGCGACAGCCGCGAGTAATGCGCTGCTTGTCTTTCTCATGATCCGTCCCTCCTTGATCGAAATGGCATAGGAACGCAGACGGGTACCGCCTGCTTAACCTGAAACGCAGCAAGCGCTGTGCCGCGCGTACTTATGGAGCGAAATCGCCGGGTCTTTTATCAAGAGTTATGCATCGCGGTTAAAAACTTAAAGTTCGCGCAAACATCGCCGATAAATAGTTTCGCCGTGTCTGCATTTGCCGTGGGGGCTTCCCTCCAAAGACACTGCCAGGAGCGGCCACACTCTTAATCCACTAATAAAAGTCATGAATAACAAAACACTTTCAACCTCTGCAGCCGCAGGCATTATCGTTGTCGTTGCACTGCTGACGGGCTGTACTTCGCTTCCTAAAACAGATCTCGCCGCCAGCAATCGCGAAAAGCTCCATTCGATCGCCATGCTGGATGTCACCGAACCGCGCGGCGAGAGCGTAGTCAACCTCGGTGGTGCTGCCGGAGCATTTGGATTGATTGGCGGGTTGGTGCAAGCTGGAATCAACTCCAATCATACGAGTACGTATACGCAGCATGTGGCGAGCGAAAAAGTCGCCTTCGCTCCCGTCGTCAACGATGGCCTGACAACGCGACTGTCCAGTAACGGCTACGACATTGTCGCGTTGCACGACCAGCATGCCAAGCTCTCGAGCGACGGCAAGTCCGACGACTTTTCCGGTATCACGACCAGCGCCGACGCTATCCTGAGCGTATGGATCACGTCGTTTGGTTATGTGTCCCCGCCGGAATCGAGCGATTTCATTCCGATGGTCGTCGTCCGCGCTCGCCTGCTCGACTCGAAGTCCAGGCAAGACATGTACTTCAAGACATTCGCCTGCGGTTGGGATATCAAGGCCAATTCCGTTCATGTCGAGGCGGACGCCAAGTATCGCTATGGCAGTTTCGGCACGTTGATCGACCAGTTCGATCAGTCGGTCGCAGGCCTCAAGGATTGCGAGCAGGCAGTTGTCGCCGCCATAGGCCAGGATCTGACGAAGCAGCAGTGACGGTAGCGATGCGTGCAGCCGTCCTCGGCATTCCCGAGCGCGGCGAGGTCGCTGATTGCGCGTGCCTGCCGGCGCCGGCAAGGACCTCGGCTCAGCAATGACAAAGTCCGCGACTCTCCCATGCACGCGTCTGAATGCCTCTCCGGACATGGGAATGGGCGACCGTCGCTCGTCGTACAGCAGCCGGCAAGCAGTCAGAGCGCCGCCTCCTCTCACTGCGCGGCGCCCACCCACAGGTTCGAGCCTTCTTACCAGCGCTGGTGAACCTCAGGCGCGATATAGCGCTCATAGACCTCACGCACGCGCTGCATTGCCTCACCGGACAGCGGCGCGAGATTCGCAGCCGAAACGTTCGACGCCGCCTGGGCCGCGTTCTTACTACCCGGGATGATGACGGACACGGCCTCTTCCATGAGAATCCAGCGCAGCGCCAGTTGCGCCATCGAGGCATCCACCGGTACAAGTCCGCGCAGCTCGTCGACCGCTTTCAACGCGATGTCATAAGGCACGCCGGAGAACGTTTCACCGACGTCGAACGCCTCACCGTGGCGGTTGAAAGCACGATGGTCGTCCGACGGGAAAACCGAATCCGCGGACATCTTGCCCGTCAGCATGCCGCTTGCCAGAGGCACTCGCGCGATGACCGCAACGTTCTTCTTTTGCGCCTGCCTGAAAAACAGTTCGGCTGGGCGTTGCCGGAACATGTTGTAGATGATCTGCACCGACACCACATTGGGATACTCGATCGCCTTCAACGCTTCCTCGACCTTTTCGACCGACACACCATAGAAGCGGATCTTGCCAGCCGCGACAAAGTCATCCATCGCGGCGAACACCTCGGGATGGTAGTAAACCTCCGTCGGCGGGCAATGCAATTGCACCAGGTCGAGCGTATCGACGCCGAGGTTCGACAGGCTACGGTCGATGAAACCCTCGAGCGCACGCTTATTCGTATAGCCAGCCGTCACATGCGGGTCGAGCCGGCGGCCAAGCTTGGTGGCCACGACGGGACGTTCGCCGCCACGTTGCCGCAGCACGTCGCGGATGATCCGTTCCGACCGGCCGTCGCCGTAGACGTCCGCCGTATCGATGAAAGTCACTCCGCTATCGAGCGCGGCGTTTAGCGCGGCCTTGGCGTCATCTTCGGCGACACCGCCCCACGAGCCGCCAATCGCCCATGCCCCAAAACCGATTTCCGAAACATTCCAACCGGTACGACCGAATTTTCTTTTCGAAAGCGTCATGTCAATGCTCGTCCTGTGTTTTGCAAAGTTACGTCGTGGGCATTTCAATGAGCCGCACTGTCTTGATACCGGCGGCTTATTAATTCGTAGTGTAGCAAGCAAGGGCAAGATGCAGCACAGAGGACACGCCCATGTAGTTTGGAGAGCTGACCTTCAGAATTATTGCCCCGCGTAGTGGGCAGCGCCGTCCATCTTCCCCTGGTGCTTGCGCCAGCCTGCTGGCGGCATACCAAACTCTCGCTTGAAAGCCCGGCTGAACGCCGCCTCCGATTCGTAGCCAATCTGCTCCGCCACGGCCGCGAGCGATTTGCCGCCGCTCAGCAATTCCTGCGCGGCGATCTGCATCCGCCACCGCGCGAGGTATTGCATGGGCGGTTGTCCAAGCAGGTCCGTGAAGCGTTGCGCCAACGCGGAACGCGACAGCCCGACCTTGCGCGCGAGTTCGTCGACGGTCCAGGGGCGGACCGGCTGAGCATGGAGCAACGAAAGCGCACGCCCCACGAAACGATCGCGCACGCCGGCTAGCCATCCCGTCTGGTCAGCAGGAAGTGCTTCAATACAGCTTCGTACCGCTTCGACAAACAGAAGCTCCGACAGTCTCGCCAGGACGATCGTACCGCCCGCCCGAGAATCCGCCGCCTCGGCGGCCGCGAACTTGAGCGACGACTCGAGCCACGCGCCGCGGGGGTCGTTGCGCATGTCGATCTTGAAGAGCCGCGGCAGCGACGAGAGCAAGGGGTTAGAGAGCGTATCGTCGCAAGCGAGGAAGCCGCAAACGATGCGGGTGGGCGTGCCGCCCCCACCGTGGGACAGGGTCATCACTTCGCCGGGCGCGGTTTCCATTTGTCCGCCCAGCAGCGTGTCAGCCGGCGTGGGCGGAAGATCCAGCGCGCTGCCCAGCAGGTGCGCTTCGCCTTGCGGTACCACCAGCACTTCGCCGGCATTCAGATGAAGGGCCGACGCAGGCGCGCCCGCCAACTGCGCCCAGCAGCTTCCCTCTATGATCAGATGATACGAGATGACCCGCTCGGAGCGGGGCAGATAGGCGGCGCAGAGCGCAGCATCGGTGCGCCCTATCACGCACCAGGGAGACGTGAACGTGCCATTGAGGTACACCGCGCCGCTCAGGCGAACGACGCGCAGCACGTCAGAAACTGCATCCATAAGTAGCTCGCTTGAAGTGCGGCTCCCCCAGCAGGAGACCAGGACAGGTGGTCGTTTTTTTAACCTGGTCGAGGTGTCAATACTATACCCGGCGGCGTCGCCGACAAATCCCTTACGGGGTTTTCACTGCGCCCCGCGGATGATGCTCGATGCCGTTGCTTGCTTATATAAATCACACGCTTGCATAAGACGATCGGGCAACGATTCCGGACGTCCTGCAATGAGTGGGCCGAACGCCGGCAATACGTGGACGATCGGGCAGAAAACATCGACGCGCGGGCAGGACGGCAGCTCCTTGCGAAAGGCAAAGTTCATCGCAGGACGGGGCAGATCAGCGTCAGTCCCTTCGCAGCGAATTCTTTTGCTGCTGCGTCACCCGATTTGTGCTGACCGTTTCACGCTATGTGACCTACAGGTTCCGCGCAAACGACATAGCGTGAGATGCCGATGAAACGCCTGATCAGCCTTGCGATGTACCACCCGTTCGTCGCCCTGTCCGTGTTCTATTTGACCAACCTGATGTGCAACGTCGACTACAGTCTGTCCGGCGCATTGCTCGTTCTGGCAGCGAAATCCGCGTCCCGTCTATTGAGTCTGTTCAACAAGGGATAGCGCCGCGCCGATCTCTCATTGCGACGCCCGGGGCAAGCATTTGCGCATATAGCGCGCGAACCGCCATACATGGCGGCTGAACGGCCCAGCACTTTCTCGAGATTTAGTTTCACAGGAATGACATGACCATTTTGTGTCCTTGTACGCGACCACTACGCGATCATTACGAGACAGATCTCTCGTTACACTCCGACAACGCTTGTCATATTCAATAGCCGTACAGTGCAGAGAAGGGCTTACGACACGAGCCCGTTCATCCAATCACTGGGATAAGAAAATGACAAACCGGACCTCACCTGAAAGCGCAAAACAAACGCCTCTTTCGCGGCCATCGATATCACGTCGGCCACGCCTGATTCGATTCCTCGCACCCATATTGCTCCTTGGCGCAACTGCCCCCGCCGCATTCGCCCAGGTCGTGCTCGTTCCCGCGCCTGCGCCACGCTACGAGCAGGCACCCGCGCCACGGCCCGGCTATGCGTGGCAGCAAGGCTACTGGCAATGGGAACATGGCAGATACGCGTGGACACCGGGCGGTTGGACTGCGGCGGACGTGCACGCGCGCCATGCATACCCGGACCGTTTCGAGCGCGCATCGCTGGCGCCTGCGCCGCGCGTGGAACGTCTCTCGGCTGACGCGCTCTTTCCGTTCGACCGGGGCAATGTCGGCGACATCAGCGCGTCCGGGCGCGCCGATATCGCCCAAATCGCAGCTCGTCTGCGCAGCAGCCGTGCGAGCCACGTCGAGGTTCGCGGATACACGGACAGATTGGGCTCGGATAGCTACAACATGAATCTTTCGCAGCAGCGGGCGAACGCTATCAAGTCGGCGCTGGTCGCTCAAGGCGTTCCCGCAGCAAAGATCCGGGCCGTTGGTTTGGGCGCGCAGGATCCGATCGCCCAGTGCAATCGCCCATCGGGGCCCGGACTCGTGCAATGTCTGCAGCCGAATCGGCGCGTCGAATTGGTGAGCTTCGTTGCGGACGATCGGCGCTGGGCCGAGCGATACCAGTAATTCGCGCATCAAGGTTCGGTCATTCGCCGGATGAACATGCGGCCAACGTCTGTTGTCGTCAACGCTGTTGCTGTCGGCACAGCGCTATTAACAATTATTTACTCCTGCAGGGCGACGGAATCGATACACTGCTCGACTCTCGCTTCAGTCGTCCAATCTTCAATCCGGTCAATAAGCCAGCACTCTACTTCCTATGAAAGCAAAGCAATTCGTTATCCTCACGCTCTGCGCCGCCACGGGTCTTTCGTCCGGCGCGTTCGCACAAAACAACTCGCGAGGCGGCCCCGATAATCACGGTCCGTACGCCGGTCAACAACACAACACCGGATACGTCGATAACGCCAATCATGGCGGACCGGACCATCGCCCTGGTCCCGACCGGCAATCTCCGCATGCAGGCAATGACCGTTTCGACGACCATGGTGGCCCGCGCGGATGGCATCGCGGCGATCATCTGCCGTCCGATTACCGCGACCGCCAGTACGTCATCGACAACTGGCATGAACATAACCTCCAGGCGCCGCCGCGCGGCTATCGCTGGGTGGGTATCAACGGGGACTATGTCCTTGCCGCCGTCGCAACCGGCGTGATTGCACAGATCGTTCTTAGCCGCTGAGTCGACGATTCGACGGAGAAATGAGCACGCGCTCCGGTCGGCGCGTCCTCCAGGATCGGCGCGAATGTAACCGCGCCGGTTTCAATTCCGAATAACCCGATTCGAAAGCCCGCTCCGCTTCTTGTTGCCTTTTCGCCGCGAATAGAACTGCCATCTATTTCCGTCGGCGCTCGCCACTGAACGGTCGAACTGTCTTGTCGTGCAGATGCAAAAGCACGTCCCGCAAAACGATCGCCTGATTGTGTTCCTCATCTTTGGCGCCATAGACGAGCGTGATTGGCTGACCAGCAGCATCGCTTAGAAGTTGCCGCATCCGCGCGCACATCTCGTCACTGCCAAGTTCGTCACGATAGCGTTGCTGAAAGACGCTCCATCGTTTCGGATCATGCGCGAACCATTCGCGCAACGCCGAGCTCGGGGCGAGTTCACGCGCCCACTGGTTCAGTTTGAGCGTCTCCTTGCTGCGTCCGCGCGGCCATACCCTGTCGACGAGAACACGATAACCGTCCGACGGGTCCGGCACTTCATAAGCGCGCTGGATGACAATCTTCAGATTCCTGGTGCTCGCATGCGGCATAGGCATCTCCGCTCGACAGAATGTTCTATAAGGCCTGTCTCACCTGATTTTATTCAGCCGTGAGCGCTGCCACCCTTGTGCGAAGCATCGGCACCACTTCGTTGTCGAACCACGGATGATGCTTGAACCACGCCTGATTGCGCGGCGACGGATGAGGCAACGGAATGAAGGCCGGTGCATAGTCCGCCCATGCCCTCACTGTTTCCGTTAGCGAAGGCTCGCGGCGTTCACCGAGAAAATGACGTTGCGCATATTGGCCGATCAACAACGTCAGTTCGATCTTATTCAATCTCTCCAGCAGGCTATCCAGCCACAACTGCGCGCATTCGCGGCGCGGCGGCTTGTCGCCGCTACTTCCTCGCCCGGGATAGCAGAAACCCATGGGAATGATGGCGAACCGCGTCTCGTCATAAAACGACGCGGCATCGACGCCGAGCCACCCACGCAGGCGCTCGCCGCTGGCATCGTTCCAGGGAATGCCAGAGCTGTGAACTTTTGCACCGGGCGCCTGGCCGACAATCAGAATGCGCGAGTCGACCGCGGCACGCACGATGGGCCGCGGACCCAGCGGCAGATCGTGCGCGCAGGCGCGACAGGCACGCACGTCGGCGAGAAGGGCTTCGAGGGTAAGTGGTGCGGGCTGGTTCACGTCATGGCATCGGGTTGTGACGAGGCATGCGGCTCGCGGCCCTGCCGCGCAAAATCCTGAGGAACGGTGCATTTGCGTCGCGGCCCGCTCACGCGGAAGGCCCGTTGCGCGGCAAAGGGTATCGCGCCAGGCATTGTCCGGAATGTGCCGCCCTGCGCTTACCGTGATCATTCATTTTACAACCGCGACCAACGAGCGCCCGTTATATGCGTAAGAAAACAACGGGCCCGAAATGTGCAACGCACATCTTGTGCGTGGCAGCACGCAAACCGTCTGCCATCGCAAACTGGTGGAAAATGCGGCGCCATACCGGCGCAAAGTCGTCCCGAATATCGCCCTGAACACAGGAGATCATCATGACCGGCAAATGGTTTTCGCGCTTCTCCAGCTACCTTTCCACGATGACCGGCAGGCCCTCCACCTTCGTGCTGGCGGCCGCGCTCGTGCTTCTGTGGGCGATTACAGGCCCACTCTTTCATTACAGCGACACGTGGCAACTCGTCATTAATACGTCGACCACAATCGTCACGTTCCTGATGGTGTTCCTGATCCAGAACACTCAAAACCGCGATACGGCCGCGATGCAGATCAAGCTCGACGAGCTGATTCGCGCAATCGAGGGCGCACACAATGCACTGCTCGATCTCGAAGAACTCGAGGAAAAAGACCTGAGCCGGTTTCGCAAACATTACGAAAAACTGGCTGAAGAAGCGCGCACGGTGTTGCGCGCCGGCGGCAGCGACACCGACTCGCCGTTTGTCGATAATAGCGATGAAGGAGATAGAAAATGATCTTTTGACGATCTTTTCTCCCGATATCGCAAGAGATCATCAAGTTGAACGTGACGCGGCTTCCCAACCGCGGTGTGCAACGTCGCGCCCGTTATGCACGCCGCAGCCTCCTAACGCTGCGTGTCATACAGGCGATCGGGAACGAACAGCGCCGTGATACCGCTCAAAAAGAAAACCCCGCCGACCACCAGAAAGCCGATGCCGATTGAAAACTGCGTCGCGAGGTAACCAATCACGATGGGCGCCGCACCCGAGCAGAAACGGCCGAGGTTATAAGAGCCGCCTACTGCCGTACCGCGAATCGATGTAGCGAAGCTCTCGGACATGAATGTACCCACCGTGCCAAGCGGCACACCGTACAGAAAGCCGAAGAGCAGCATCAGATAGACAATGTTCTCCCGTGTATGCCAGAAGATGATGACGGGCAGAAAGAGCGCCGCGCCGACGCAACCGAGCACATACACCCCGCGACGGCTCCAACGGTCACCGAGCCATCCGGCGAAAATCTTGCCGATGAAGGCGACGACGAACGTCCCGATCATGTATCCCGCCATCGCGCTGAATTTCACATGCAGTTCTTTTTCCAGGTAAGTCGGCAGCCAGTTGTTCAGGCCATAAAACCCGGAGAGTGAGAAAACGGAAATCAGGGTCCACAGAATGAACAGGGTTCGTGACTGCCGACTGCTGAAGATCGCGTAGTAGCGGTTACTGACGAGCCCGCGTTCGCTGACATGCGCGGCAGCGCGACTCGCCTGCCAGCTTGCCGGCTCGGGCACGACGAATTTGATCACGAGCGCGAGCAGCACCGGCAGCGCCGACACGTAATAGAGCGTGCGCCAGCCGTAGTGCGGCAAAATCCAGTTGCTCAGCGCAATGACGACGATATAGCCCGCCGAGATGCCGGTCTGCAACACGCCGAGAATCAGCGAGCGCCGCGCAGTCGGCACGTATTCGGCGACGAGCGTGGTCACCAGCACCATGCAGCCGATGCCGAGCGAACTGATAAACCGCACCGCCGCGAATTCCAGGAAGTTATGGGTGAGCCCCAGCAACCCTGCGCCCAGCGAAAAGAGCGCTAGCGCCCACGCCACGACCCGCACGCGGCCCAGCCGATCGCTCGCCCAGCCGCCCAGAATGCCGCCGATCGCCATCCCCACCAGCGTCAAACTTCCCAATGCGCCGGACTCGACATTGCTGAGTCCGAATTCGTTTTTGATTCGCGTGAGCGTCAAGCCGTACATCATCACATCGGCGCCATCGGCCAAGAGCGCCAGGTAGCCGAGGATAAAGACGAGCAGCCAGCGGTTCTGCGCTTCGAAGGCCGTGCCCGCGGTGGTCGGTGTGATGGAAGCCATAGTTCTCGTTAGCGGTAGTTAGCGGTAGATAGACGTGGCGCCATCGGCGCGCGCTTGCCGCGTGAGCAAAGCGGGCGCAAGGAAGCTGCCGATCAGCAAGCCTATTGCCTCATGCCCTCGCTTGTACCAGCCTTCGACATGCGTCATGTTCATCGTGCCGATGCATTCCCCGTCGTACGCGATCGGGATGTTCAGGATCGAGCCAAGACCCATGCCGGTCATCACCGCATGATCGTCGAACGCATCGCGAATGTGTTGCGCGGTTTCCGCCCGGAACGGTTCGAGATCCTCCAGAATCTGTTTCGACCACGCCGTGCCGCGTTTTTTCTTGCGCCCGCCAGGCGGATAGACATCCGGCATGTTGGTATAAACGCGCTCGACCTCGTGGCGCCGCGCATCATAGGACATGATGGTGAACAGCTTCGCGCCGATGGCGCGCGCCGCCACCGCGTGAACCGCGCGGAAGATGTCCGTGGGCTGGCCCCTCATGCGCATGGCCATTGCGAGACTTTCAAGGTCCGATAATTCGAGCGCCTTCATGGCTGGCGGTGCGGCTTCGATCTGCGTGGCTTGCATAGTGGGTGTGTCAAATTGAGAAATGCAGGCCGCTCAACCGCGCATTTCAGTGGAGCTGAGCGGGCCGCGAAGGTCCGGCGCCGCCTCCGCGCCTTGCACTTCGATGTCTTCGAGCGAACGGTTGCGGGTCTCGATACCGAGGAAGAAAACCACGCAGGCGCCGATCAGCAGAACCGACGTGGTCATCGCGAACACGCCCAGGAAGCCGAGTGTGGGATAGACGAGGCCGACCAGAATCGGCGCGCTCACCGAGCCGATCCGGCCGAACGATGAAGACGAGCCGGTGCCGGTTGCACGCACGCTCGTCGGGAAGACTTCGGGCGTGTAGGCGTACACCCCGGCGAACGCGCCGTTCATGAAGAACGACAGCGCGATGCCCGCCGCCATGATCTGCAGACCCGTATGCGAAAACGCGAGCGCGATCGCCGCCATCCCGCCGAGCAGCATGTAGGACGCCACCACCGCCTTACGGCCGATCCGTTCATTGAGCCACGCCGCCGAGAAATAGCCCGGAATCTGCGCGCCATAGATCGCGATGGAATAGCCGAAGCTCTTCGTCATCGTGAGCCCCTCCTTAAGCAGCAGGCTTGGAATCCACGAGAAGAACGAGTAGTACGCGAACGCGACCGAAAACCACATCAGCCAGCTCACCGCGGTCGTGCGTGCGAGGCGCGGCGACCACAGCGTCAGCACGTTCTGCCACGCGCCGGTTTTGATCGGCGCGGCGGCGGGCAGCACCGCGGAGACCGAGGCGGGCGCGAGACGAATGCCCCGGCTCGCGAACCACGCCTCGATTTCGCTGACGATGCGGTTCGCTTCGCCGCGCCGTCCCTGGCTTTCCAGCCAGCGCGGCGACTCGGGTAGCGTCCTGCGCCACCAAAGCAGCATCACGACCGGCAACGACGTCGCCACCGCGAGGTAGCGCCAGCCGTCGGCGAAGTTGCGCACCACGCTGAAACCGAGAATGGCCGAACCCAGATAGCCGAACGACATGAACCCCACCAGCGCGCCGCAAAAGATGCCCCGGTAACGCCGGGGCACGAATTCGGCGAGAAACGGCGCGATCACCACCGTCTCAGCGCCGGAGCCGAAGCCCGCGACGATGCGCAACGCGAAGAACGTGTGCCAGTCGTTGGCGGTGGCGCTCGCGAGCGAGGCGGCGCAGTAGATCGCCAGCGCCGACATCATGATGCGGCGCCGGCCGATCACATCCGCGAGCACGCCCGACAGGAACGCGCCGAAGAAGTAGCCGATGTACGTGCTACTCGCGACGAGCCCGCTCTGGGCGCTCGTGAGATGCCACAGCTTGCTCACGACCGGCAGCAGGAACGCGAGCGACGATGAATCGAGTCCATCGAACATGTACCCCAGCCCGCCGATGAGCAGGAGCTTGCGATGAAAGCCCGAGATCGGCAGTCTCTCGAGGCGGGCGGCGACAGCGGACACGGCGTTTTCTCCCAAGGAATGAATACGTTTGGCGGGCCGTGAAATCTATCGGCCGACAGCGTATGCCTGCATCTGACGCGGTGTCGCCGCGCCACGCATCAAGCCGTTTCGGATTCCCACCGCGCAGACACGGCCCAAAGCCCAAGGCTCGGCCACGGTCAGGTCGTGTCCCCGCGCGCGCAACTCGGCCAGCGTGTGTTCGGGGAAGCGCGATTCGGCGGACATCTTGCCGAGTTGCATCGAGCGCGGATAGAACGAGCCGGGGAAATGAGCGGTCTGGAACGATGGCGCGTCCGCGGCAGCCTGGAAGTTCATGCCGCCGTGTACGTGCCTGAGGAACAGCTGGAGCGACCATTGATCCTGCTGGTCGCCGCCCGGCGTTCCGAACGCCGCGTAGGGCTTGCCGTCGCGCGTGACCAGCGTCGGCGACAGCGTCGTGCGAGGACGGCGGCGCGGACCGAGCGACGACGGCAAGCCCTCTTCCATCCAGAACATCTGCGCGCGCGTGGTCACGTTGAAACCGAGACCGGGCACGGCGGGCGACGCCTGCAGCCAGCCGCCCGACGGCGTCGCCGACACCATGTTGCCCCAGCGGTCCACCACGTCGAGATGAACCGTGTCGCCGCGCAGTTCCGGCAGCGGCGCGAAGGTCGGCTCGCCCTGGCCGAAGCCGCCGGACTGCTGCTTGCCGGCGTTGGCCATGATCAGCGCGGCGCGGCGTTCGCTGTCCTCCAGCGCGCCGGGACGGAATTCGAACGACGCGCGCGCGGGATCGATCAGCCGACGGCGTTCGTCGTTGTAGGCGTCGCTCAGCAGCGTTTCCATCGGCACGCGCGCGAAGTCCGGGTCGCCGTAGAACACGTCGCGGTCCGCAAACGCGAGCTTCGAGCACTCGATGACCGTGTGCACGAAGTCGGGGCCGAGCGGGTCCATGGCCGCAAGATCGAAGCCCTTCAGCAGCGCGAGCTGCTGAAGGAACATCGGCCCCTGTCCCCACGGGCCCGTCTTGTGAACCCGCAAGCCTTGATAGTCGTAGGAGACCGGGTCCTCGTAGGTCGGCTCCCAGCGCGCCAGATCGTCCGCGTCGAGCAGGCCGTGGTTGCGCAGGCCGGACGTGTCGAGCACCGGGGTCGAGCGGAAATACTGGTCGATGGCGTCGGCCACGAAGCCGCGATAGAAAACTTCGCGCGCGCGTTCGCATTGCTCGGCCCGGTCACTGCGGGTATTCGCTTCCCGCAGGATGCGCCGGTACGTATGCGCAATCGCCGGATTGGCGAACAGGTGGTTGGGTTGCGGCGCGTCGCCGTTGCGCAGCCATTGCTCGGCCGAAGTAGGCCATTCGGTCTGGAAGAAATCCTTGATGGCCAGAATCGACGAGGTCATGCGCGGCAGAACCGGATAGCCGTTTTCCGCATAACCGATTGCATAACTCAACACGTCTTCGATCGGCAGCTGCCCGTAGTCGCGCAGCATGGCCATCCATGCGCCGAACGCGCCGGGCACCACGGCCGGCAGCAAGCCCGTTCCCGGCACGACCTCCAGCCCCAGCCCGCGCATGCGCTCGATCGTCATGGCCGCCGGCGTCACGCCTTGGCCGCACAGCACGCGCACCCGGTCCTCGCGCGCGCTGTAGAACACGACCGGCAGTTCGCCGCCCGGTCCATTCAGATGCGGCTCGACGATCTGCAAAACAAAACCGGCTGCGGCGGCTGCGTCGAACGCATTGCCGCCCTTCTCGAGAACGGCCATCGCGCACGCGCTGGCGAGCCAGTGGGTCGAGGCCACCATGCCGAATGTACCGAGCAGCTCGGGACGGGTTGTAAACGACATGCATCACTCCTTTTGCGACGAACGGCAATGACGAACTGAACCAATAAACAAAGGTTCAGCAAAAACAACACGCCAGAATAAGGCGAAGCACGGCGGACTTCAGCCCCGTGTTAACCCGTTATTTGCCCAATAATACAAGATAAAAAAATAATCAACGCGAGCCCGGCGAGTCCGGTGATTCTGCTATCTTTGATACCAATTTACATTGGTTCATCCAGAAGATAGGGGAAGTCGATGCTGGACAGGTTGCTGAAATATATTGCCGGGCATCAACTGCGGGACGGGGACGCACTGCCTCCCGAACGCAAGCTCGCCGAAGACCTCGGGGTCAGCCGACGGGAACTGCGCGCCGCGCTTGCGTCGCTGGAAGCGTCCGGCCAGGTGTGGCGCGGCGTCGGCCGTGGTACCTACCTGGGTGCGCGGCCGCTGAAGTTCGCCCCCACCCTGCGCGGGCTTCGCGCGGGAGCAAGTCCGGCGGACATCGCGGAAATGCGCCTGCTGTTCGAGCCGGCACTCGCGCAGCTTGCCGCGACGAAAGCAAGCCGGGACGATTTGCTGGAACTGGAGAAATGCGCGCGGAAAAACGCCGCGGCCAAAACAGATGAAGAGTGGCAGCAATGGGATCACCGGTTCCATTTGCTGATCGGACAGGCCACCCGCAACCCGGCGCTCATCGCGTTGATGGAAGTCATCAACGGCATGCGCGTCAAACCGGACGTGCGCGAGAAGACGGCGGCGCAAGCAACGCGGCAATTCTTTGCCCGCCAGCATCAAGCGGTCGTCAGTGCGATGAAGGCACGTGACGGCGAGGCGGCCGCCCGGTCCATGCGCGACCATCTGCTGAGCGTCCAGGGACGCGCTTCTTCCGGGCGGGACGACGTGCTCGACGGCACGGATTGAGGAAACCGGCGCAAGACAGGCTCCGCACTCGGGGCTGGCACTATGGAAATATCCGGTTAGACCAGTTAGAGTTTGAACAGGCAAACGGACTCGTCCGTTACACCGTCTTTTATCAGTCCGCTTTCTCGTGGCACTCGTAAAACGCCTATCAGCAGCCGGCGGCACGCCTACGCCGCGGCACGCGGGCGCAAGCAACTGACTGGTCTCCGGGCAAGACAGCGTATGGCTGTGCAAACAGTCACCGGGATGATCGCCCTCCAGCCGGCCCTGGCCGTCGCAGCAAATCCTGACAAGAATTCGACACGCCGATCCGATTTGCGCTACCGAAGGAGAAAACGATGACGCCATCCGACTCGCTCGCGGCACGCCGCGCGCTCGGCCGCCAGGCGCGCAAGAACACCCCACGCAGCGCGCACACCAAGATCGGCAACACCGATCGCGATCCGGTCGGGTTGTTGCGGGAGAGCAGCCAGGGACGCGTCGAGGCGCTCATTCCACTGCGCTATGGCCGCATGCTCGCCTCGCCGTTCACGTTCTATCGGGGCAGCGCGATCATTCAGGCGCATGATCTCCACGGCACCGCCAACAGCGGCTTTCATTTCCAGATCTGCGGCGACTGCCACCTGATGAACTTCGGCGGTTTCGCTACGCCGGAGCGCGCGCTGGCTTTCGACATCAACGATTTCGACGAAACCGCGCCCGGGCCCTGGGAGTGGGACCTCAAGCGCTTGACCGCAAGCTTCTACATCGCGGTGAGGCATCTCGGGCACGGTGACAAACTGGCCGACGAAGTCGTCGCACTCGCCGTGCAGAGCTATCAGCGATGGACCGAAAATTATTCGGCGCTGAGCCCGCTCGAACTCTGGTATGAACTCATCACGTTCGATCGCCTCGAACAGACCGTGACCTCGGACGATGCACGCCAGCACGTTCGCAACAGCGTCGAACGCGCATCGCGCCGCACGCACGAGACCATGCTCCCCAAGCTCGCCAGCCACCGCGACGGCGTCTGGCAGATTCGCGACGCGCCGCCCGGCGTGTTCCACGTGCACGGCAAGACCACGCTTTTCACCCACGACGACGACTGGCTCGGTCTCGGCGACTGGCGCAATCTGATGGAGCCGATCTACCGGCACTACCTGAAGTCCCTCGGCGTGGTGCGCGGCAATCTGCTCGCGCACTTCTCGATGCAGGACGTGGCGTTCAAGGTGGTCGGCGTCGGCAGCGTGGGCACGCGATGCCTGATCCTGCTGATGGTCGATCCGCACGAGAAGCCGCTGTTCATCCAGTTCAAGGAAGCCTCGACTTCCGTCGTCTCGCGATATTTCGACGCGCGGTCTCCCAGGCATCAAGGCCAGCGGGTAGTCAACGGCCAGCGCCTCATGCAGGGCGCGAGCGATCCGTTTCTCGGCTGGACGTCTGGCCCGTTCGGGCGGTACATCTACGGGCGTCAGTTGCGCGACATGAAGGTCTCGGCCACGCTCGAACTGTTTTCGAAGGAGACGTTTCGCGAGTATGCGAGCCTGTGCGGCTGGGTGCTCGCACGAGCCCACGCGAAAGCCGGCGGCCAGGCGACCGAGGTGACGGGCTACCTGGGCAACGGCGACCAGATGGTGGAAGCGCTCGCCAGCTATTCGCGCGCTTATGCCGATCAGGTCGAGCAGGACTACGAGAAATTTCGCGACGCGTGCCGTAACGGCCAGCTTCAGGCGCGTACCGATGCTGACATGGCCGCCGATTTCGCAGCATAAAGCCCAGCATCCAGAGGTCTAGCCATGGCAACGTTTCGCGCCGCCCTCGCCGTTCTGCTTCTGGCGCTGCTGTCAGCCTGCGCGAGTCTGCCGCCGCAAACCGGGCGCGTCGAAACGCATGCGATCGAACCATCGGACAGCACGCGTCTTGGCGCGGCCTTCGTGCCTCAGGAGCGCCAGCATCCGGATCAGACGGCGTTCCATCTGCTGCCCGACGGCGTCGACGCGTTGCTCAGCCGCGTGGCGCTCGCCGATGCGGCGGACCGCACGCTCGACCTGCAGTACTACATCTGGCACGACGATCTGACCGGCCGGCATCTGGCGAACGCGGTGCTGCGCGCGGCGGATCGCGGCGTCAGAGTGAGAGTGCTGCTGGACGATCTCGGCACTGGCGCGGACGACCAGGTGCTGCTCGCCATCGCGTCCCATCCGAACATTCAGATACGGCTGTTCAATCCGGTCGCGAACCGCCGCTTCAAGATGCTCGGCTCCGCGATGGAGTTCAGCCGGGTGAACCGGCGCATGCACAACAAGTCGATCATCGCCGACAACGAAGCAGCGATCGTCGGCGGCCGCAACATCGGCGACGAGTACTTCGGCGCGTCGAGCGACGTCTCGTTCGGCGACCTCGACGTGCTGACGTATGGCGCCGTGGTGCGCGACATTTCGAGCGCATTCGATCAGTTCTGGAACTCGGACGCGGCGTATCCGATCGAGCGGCTGACGGGTCATCCTGCCGACCCCGGCGCGCTCGCCGCGTACCGCGCGAAGCTGGCGGCGTTCGTCGCTTCGCAACGCGACACGCCCTACGTGACCCAGGCCACGCGCCGCTATGCCGAAATAATCGCCATGCGCGAAATGGACGTGTCCTGGGGCAAGGCGACCCTGCTCTACGACGATCCGGCGAAAATCACGCGCTCACCGAACGATCCGACCGGGCATCTGCTGTCGCAGTTCAGGACCCTGAGCGTTGAACCGCAGAAGGAGATGCTCATCATTTCACCGTACTTCGTGCCCGGAAAGGAAGGCGTCGCGTGGCTGCGCAAGGAGGCCGGCCGCGGCGTTCGCGTGACCGTCCTCACCAATTCGCTGGCGGCCACGGACGTGGCCGCCGTTCACGCCGGATATCAGCGCTATCGTAAGGACCTGCTCGAGGCGGGCGTGCATCTATACGAACTGAAGCCTGCGGCGTCTGAAGATCCGCGGCAAAAAAAGAAGTCGATACTGGGGTCGTCGAAAGCCTCGTTGCATGCCAAGACTTATGTGTTCGACCAATCCGGCATCTTCATCGGCTCGATGAATCTCGATCCGCGCTCGATCACGCTGAATACCGAGATCGGGCTCTATTGCGAAAGCGATGCGCTCGCCTCGGAGGTGGTGAACGGAGTCGAACCGAAGCTCGATCAGATCGCGTGGCGGCTCGAAGCGCGCCCCAGCGCAAACGGCACGGCGCGAATCGTCTGGATCGACACGAATGCGGACGGTACGCAGACGGAGGGCGACGAGCCGGGCGTGTCGGGCCTGAAACGCGTGGGCATCTGGTTTCTTGGGCTATTGCCGATCGAATCGGAGCTTTGAGGAAGGGGTAGGGGCTATTGCCGGGGGCGAGCGCCATGGCATGGGCGAGCGCACTGCGCGGCACGCCAACCCGCAACACGTCGTGGCGCGGGCTGCACGGCAATCGCCAGGTGACGCATCCGCATCCGTCGTTTGCGAGGTCGATCTCCGGCGCCGCCCGTCACCACGGTCACCACGCGCCGGCACGCCACCCGCCGGATCGCAGCGACGCGTTCGCGATCAGCAGCAATGCGGCGCCGGCGAACCCACTCGCCACATGCTTGAGCGCATGACCGGCGACCAGATGATCCGATAGCGCCCACACCTGCCAGTCGAGCGTTTCAAAGACTTTGGCGATCGCATAGAAAATGATGACCAGCCACCAACCGGACAGCGCCTCGACCTTCCGTATGAGCGTCATGCCGACGACGAGCGCGAGTCCGCCGAACTGCAGGATCGCATAGGGCCACAGGCTGTCGAACGCCTGCCAGTAGACCACCGTGCCCACCGAGACGGCGACGAGTATCAGCATCTGCACCCAGCCCACACGCTGTTTGGTCGCCGACGTCCACAGCATCGCCAGAATGCCGGCGAAGACGATCGTCATCGGAAAACGATCCCATACGAGAGTCGCGTCCGTCGGCATCTCGTGATAGTAGGCCGAGCCGAATGCCGTGAGGATCAGCCCGAGGGACGCCACCAGCATCCCGGGAAATTGCGCGGGCTGACGCGACGCATGCCGTATCACCCAGAGAAGATTGAGCAGACCGGCTACCAGAATGACGAGGTTCGACAGCACGTCCGACGCGTTGTGAAGCACGCCTATCGAGCGCTCGTCGGCGAAGTGATGATAAGAAGCCGGCTGCGACAGAGGCCACACGGCTTGCAGCGCCGCGCCAATCGCGAACAGCAGGACACTGCCAAACAGCAATCGGGATACCTTCACTTGCGCGACTCCTGATTGTGCAAACCGCTCGATTGATTTCTCGCCACGCGGCTCCCGAGCGGAGCCAGGGTTGCTCCCCGTTCGAATTTGCGCGACCCGCCGATACCATCAGGCACACTGATTTCGCAACCGGCAGACTACCCCGCGAATTTCGGCAATCTTCCAGACATAGTATTCTGACCGCACAACGCAACGCACGGGTTCGCCTCGAGCCTTCACGACCACCCGCGCATCGGCCGGTGATCAGCGGTAAATGGTCGTTGCGATATTGCCATGTTTGCTTGGCTCGCGTAATGGCTTGCCTGATTGTAAAACCCGATGGACGACAATTGGCCCGAAGGACACTATGGATCGTAAGCGAGCGCTGAGACACCACCCGTTCCACGCAATTCGTCGACCGATTGGCGGGGTTTCAGCGCTGCTGCTATGCGCAAGCCTGCTGACCGGCTGCGCGTTGCCATCGCTCGAGAACCGCACCGAGTCAACTTCGTTGACGCCCGCGCAGGCCGCCTCCACCGATCTCGGCCGCGCCGTCAGGCCCGCCCTCGAGACGCACGCCGGCCTGGCGGGCATCTACCCGCTCTCCGATGCGCATATGGCGTTTGCCGCGCGTATGGACCTCATCCGTTCGGCGCAACGCACGCTGGATATCCAGTACTACATCTGGCGCGATGACCTGACGGGCACACTGCTGCTCGAAGAAATCCACGAGGCCGCCGACCGCGGCGTGCGCGTGCGGCTACTGCTCGATGATCTCGGCATTGCCTCGTCTCTCGACCCGACGCTCGCGGCACTCGAAGCGCACCCGAACATCGAGGTCCGCCTGTTCAATCCGTTCGTCGTGCGCAAACCCAAATTCATCGGCTTCCTGACGGATTTTCCGCGCGCCAATCGGCGCATGCACAACAAGTCACTGACCGCGGACAGCACGGCGACGATACTCGGCGGCCGTAATATCGGCGACGAGTACTTCGATGCCACCGACGGCATCGTCTTCTCCGACCTCGACGTATTGGCGGTCGGACCCGCCGCCGCCGATGTCGCGCGGGACTTCGACCGCTATTGGGCCAGCGCGTCGTCCTACCCCGTCGAGCGGATTCTGCCGCAGGCGCGCGCCGATCAGCTCGACGTGCTCGCGAGCAAAGCGCAGGCCATCGAGCGAGATCCCGCAGCCGAAGCCTATATGGAAGCGTTGCGCGGCCCGCACGTCATACAGAAGATGCTGGACAACACGTTGCCGTTCGACTGGGCCACGACGCACATGATCAGCGACGACCCGGCGAAAGGCCTGCGCAACGCGCCGCCGGAGGCGCTCATTTCGCATCAGATGCGGGAAGTGCTCGGCGATCCCACCCGGGAAATCGACGTCGTGTCGCCTTATTTCGTGCCGGCCAGGACCGGCACGCAGTACCTGACCGGCCTGGCCGAGAAGGGCATCACCGTGCGCGTGCTGACGAATGCGCTCGAAGCGACCGACGTCGCCGCGGTTCACTCCGGCTATGCGAACCGGCGCGTCGAACTGCTCGAAGGCGGGGTTCGTCTGTATGAATTGCGTCGTTTGCCGGGCAGTCATCACAAGAAGGAGCAGTCGCCGGGTCCGTTCGGCAGTTCCGGGTCGAGTCTGCACGCGAAGACTTTCGTGGTGGACGCGCAGCGGGTGTTCGTAGGGTCGTTCAACTTCGACCCGCGCTCCGCCTATCTGAATACGGAATTGGGCCTCGTGATCGACAGCCCCGAACTGGCCAGCCAGATCGAGGCGACTTTCCTCGCGTATGTGCCGCAAGTCGCCTATTCGGTGCAGCTCGATCCGAATGGCAAGATCTTCTGGATCGAGCGAAACGGCGACACGGAAATCCGGCACGACACGGAACCCAATACGACATGGTACGGGCGAATGGGTATCTGGATGCTGTCGATTCTGCCAATCGAGTCGCTTCTATAAGCCTTTAACGGGGGGGACAACGGGGGGCCGCCAATAAGGGATTCTGATGATCGGGGCTTTCAGTTGGCATCTGAATGCCTTGCAAATGGCAGTGGGCGTTCGACGTTGTCCCGAGCGGCAAAACTCGCGTTCCTCTTTTGATCCCATCTGTCTATACTGGCCACTGGCCGACGTACAGAAATCAAAACTTTCTGAAGGGGGATCGATGTTCTCTCGCAAACCTGGCGATAAAGATGGCGCGAATCATCCGTTTGCCTGCTTTTGTCAAAAGTCCGAGATTGAATTTCTGAATAACCGCATCAGCGCCGGTCTTACGCGGCGCGGCTTTGTCACCGGCATGGCCGCCTCCGCGTTGATGCTCATTTTGCCGAAACTCGCGAGTGCGCAGACCGCGCCTCCACCTGCGAATCCAACTCGCCCTATTCTCTTCACGAATTTTCGTCTATTCGACGGAAAAGCCACCACCTTGCATGACGGGCTCTTTCTGCTCGTGGACGGCAATCGCATTCGCACGCTGACTCAGAGCAAACCTGCCGTTCCCGACGGCACCCAGGTGATCGACTGCGGCGGCCGGGTCGTGATGCCGGGCCTGATCGACATGCACTGGCATACGATCATCGCCGCATTGCCGCTCCCGGTCGTGCTGACCGCCGATATCGCCTACGTGCATCTCGCCGCAAGCGCCGAAGCCGAGCGGACGCTGATGCGCGGCTTCACTACGGTGCGCGATGCGGGCGGCCCGGCGTTCGCCTTGAAACAGGCGATCGACGAGGGCCTCATCTCGGGTCCGCGCATTTACCCTTCCGGCGCGATGATCACCACCACCGGCGGTCACGGCGATTTCCGCTCGCTGACGGATCTGCCGAGATCGGGCGCCAGGATCAGCAGCTCCGAGCAGACGGGGGGCAGCATCGTCGCAGATAACGCCGATGAAGTTCGCCTGCGCGTGCGCGAGCAGTTCCTGCAAGGCGCATCGCAGATCAAACTGGTGGGCAGTGGCGGCGTCTCCACCCCGCGCAGTCCGCTGGACATGCTCACTTTCACGGAGCCTCAATTACGCGCGGCCGTCGAAACCGCCGCGGATTGGGGCACCTACGTGATGGTGCATGCTTATGTGCCGCATGCAGTTCAGCGAGCAATCGCAGCCGGTGCCCAGTGTATCGAGCATGCTCATCTGATGGACGATGCGACGGCGAGTCTGATGGCGAAGAACGGCACCTGGTTGAGCATTCAACCGTTCGTCAGCGAAGAAGACACGGTGCCGTTGAGCGGTCCTAGCCGGGAGAAGATGCTCGCCGTTTTCGCAGGCACCGACAATGCTTATACGCTTGCCAAGAAGCACGGAATCAAAACGGCATTCGGCTCGGACCTGCTGTTCTCACCCGCACTCACCAGGCGTCAGGGCACGATGTTGACGCACCTGCTGCGCTGGTACAGCGCCGCCGAAGCGTTAAAAATGGCCACGGGGGCCAATGGCCAGTTGCTCGAACTCTCCGGTCCGCGCAATCCGTATCCGGGCAAGTTGGGGGTGATCGAAGAAGGCGCGTTTGCCGATCTGCTGCTGGTCGACGGCAATCCGCTCGAGAACCTCGCGCTCGTCGCCGATCCGGCCAGGAACCTGCTCGTCATCATGAAGGACGGGAAAATCTATAAGAACACGCTCAACGCGTGAGAACTCGCCAATTGCGCGGCAGTCTTTGGCGCAATTGGTGAGGCCTGCCCGACCGCAGCAATCAGCAATCAGAACCGCCGGAAGTCCCGGTCACGCAAAGGATCTGGCGTGCGTAGCGTTTCACGCAACACGCCGCTGGTGTCGAACGAGAAATTGAACATCAGATGCGTGATGTTGTTCTCCACGTAACGATACGACCACACTTCCCGTTGTGACAGACGGAAAAATGCGGTCTGCGCGGGCTGGCCGAAATTGATCAGTACGTCTTCACGTGTCCATGTGCCGATCACTGCACGATTGAATTCTCTGATCTGCAATACCTGGCGTACGTTCACGATCTGGCCGGATGAATCGATGTCGGCAGCGACTGTCGTCGTGCCCATCGGTTGGGTCGGCCACATGAGACGGCGGCCGCCGTCCGGTAGTTGATGGATTTCGCGAGGCGGTCCCATGCGGGCAATGATCGCAGACTGATCCTGGCCCGCATGGAATTGCTGCCACGGCTGTACGCACCCTGCCAGCGTCAGCGCCGCGACGCAGATCACCGCCGCGCGGCGCAAAGGCGTGGATCGCCGCGCCGCCGGCGCGACGCAATCGACAACACGAGCAGAGCGGGTGAGCATGGATTCCTCCAGTTACGTCGCGTAGTGCATTGAATGCACCTGAAATCTCAGCGTCGCCGATTTCATCCGCACGTCACCTTCACGCCGTACTCGTGTTTCGAGGTGACGCCATTGGCGAAGCTCGAAGCCTTGGGTATCGCCGATTACTGCACCAGCCGCGCTCGCAGGCGCGCGTGCTCCTCTGCCGAAATCGATCCCGCCGCTTTCAGCCGGTCGAGTTTTTCCAGTTCGTCCGCGGCGCTGAAGCCCACCACCTGACGCAGGTCTTCGCGAGCCTGTTTGGCGCGCGCCTGATCGCGCTCGGCCATGCCCCGGCCTTGTGTCAACAGATAAGCGAATATGCCGATATAAGGCAGGATGATAAGCAGGATGACCCAGCCGACTTTCCCTAAACCGGAGACATCACTGCGGCGGAACAGATCGCCCGATACCGTGATGAGCAACCAGAACCACAGGATAAACATGAAAACGGAAAAGACGTCGGCCAGAAAATTCGGGAATGTAAAACCACCGTTAAAAAGCATTTCTTGTTCTCCAGTCATTCGAATTACGATTGAAAGGCATAACAGCTATCCACGTATGGTCGCTCGCTATGGACGGCTTACGCGGTCGGCACAGTAGCGCTGGCAATTTACCATGAGAGCAGGTCAATCGTTCAGGTCTTTCTCGACGAATGGTATGAACTTGCGCGCGTGGTGGAGACAACAGGTGGAAGCCGCTCGCTGGTCTTTCAGCAGGTATTGCATGGAGATCGAACGCGCGCAGCCGGGAAACATTGCGCCGCACTGGGTCGACGGGGCGTAACGATATGCGCGTTTCATCATCGTCCTCCTGTTCTCCCGCTTGATGCCTGCCCGTTTAAGCTTTATAACTTATATCGGTATGCTGACGGGTAATTTTTCAAAGGCGCGAGTACATTGCGTCGCTGCTGTGAATGCCGATAAGGCTAGTTGCGCTCCCCTCCCCAGATGCTGGCATACTTCCCGACGTTGCGCACCACGATTACGCATCGCCCGGCGAGCCGCTATCAATGAACATCTTCGATGTACAGAAGATCGACTGGCATAAGCCTATCTTCGATCCCGTACGTTTTCCTATCGAACCGGCACTGTCTCAGGCGATCGACGATTCAGCAGCGACAATGTCGGGCACATGCATCGGGAGTCCGAATGCGCTGATGCTGGCTGGGACGACAACGTCAAAAAAGCGCGCGGCGGCTCGGGCGTTGAATCGGCGGTCGGAATAGCTCACAGCAAACAGGCCGATAGCGCGTAGCCGTTGCACTGAAAGTGCCGGTTCGCCTCTATCCAGCGTCGTTCTGCAGATACTTATGAACGAACGCAATCGCCATACTGCCCTCCCCCACCGCGGACGCAACGCGTTTAACCGGACTCAGCCGCACGTCGCCGCAGGCAAACACACCCGGCACACTCGATTCGAGCAAATAGGGATCGCGGCTTCGAGACCAGCGTCCGGCCTTCACGACATCGTCGCCGGTGAGCACATAGCCGCGCGCATCGCGTGCGATTCCCTCGGGCAACCAATCGGTCTGCGCATCGGCGCCGATGAACACGAACAACCCGCCGCAATCGTGCCGGCTCACTTCTGCGCTGAGCGCACTGCGCACATCGATCGCCGTCAGATGCGTATCGCCGTACGCGCCGACAACTTCCGCCCGCAATTGCACCTTCACGTTGGACTTGCCGCGAAGCTGCTCGACAAGGTAGCGCGACATGCTCTTCTCGAGCGAATCGCCGCGCAGAACAAGCGTCACCATGCGCGCGTGATTGGCGAAATACAAAGCAGCCTGGCCAGCCGAGTTGCCCCCGCCGATCAGATAAACGTCGAGCCCGTGCGTGGCGCTCGCTTCGCTGCGTGACGCACCGTAGTAAATGCCTTTGCCGATGAAACGGTCGAAGCCATCGATCATCAGACGCCGCCACGTCACGCCGGTCGCGAGAATGATCGTCTTCGCGCCAATCACGTCGCCGCCGTCGAGATGAACCTGTCGATTGTCGACATCGATTCGAGCCACCGAGCGCGTCACCAGAATCTCGGCGCCGAGGCGCCTCGCCTGCTGCAATGCACGGCTTGCGAGTTCGTCGCCGGACACGCCGTTCGGAAAACCCAGGTAATTCTCGATACGCGACGATGTCCCGGCCTGCCCGCCCGGCGCTTCGCGCTCCAGCACCACCGTGCGCAGGCCCTCGGACGCGCCGTATACCGCCGCGGCAAGACCGGCCGGCCCGCCGCCGATGATCATCGTGTCGTATTCGGCAAGGCGGGGCTGCGTTTGCAGGCCCAGCAACTCCGCCAGCTCGCGTGTCGCGGGCCGGTTCAGCACGGTGCCGTCGACCAGCCGCAGCGCGGGACAGTCCTCTTCTGCCGGAACGAGCCCCGGCCAGCGCGCCGCCAGCTCGGACGCGTCCACCGCGATCCAGTCGTAGCTGATCTGGTTGCGGGCAAGAAACTGACGCAGCGCCGTGCAGGCGCCGTCCCAGCGGCTGCCGACCATCGTCACGCGAATCTTGGGCGGTTCGGCGGAAAGGCCCTGCAAACCGCCGATGCGCTCGCGTGCGAGCGCACCCATCTTCAGCGCAACGTCGGGCGACGCGGCGGCCAGCTGATAGTAGCGCTGTGCGTCCACACGCATCACACGCGAGGGCTCCGCTGCCCGATAGGCGCCCGGAAACGGCGAACTCAGCGCGAGCGGCACTTCGCCGAAGAGCGTACCCGGCAAGCGCCAGCCGAGCGTGCGCTCGACGCCGTCGAAGGTCTTGATAACTTCCATCTTGCCCGCGAGAACGACATACAGCGCGCGCTCGCCGCCTTCATGAACCGCGAACTCACCGGCGCACAGATGGAGATCGGCGGACGTATGCGCGAGATGCGCCAGTTCGTCGTCATCGAGGGTGGCGAACAGGGGCACAGTGCGGATGTCGTCGATGGTCAGCATGGTTTCGTCCAACGGGCAAGTGAAGTGAAGGCCGGACCTGGCGATGGGTCCGCAGCGGCCACGACGCAGTAAAGCTTCCCCCCAACCGATACTGCTGAACTAGTTATATGACCGCATACCGCAAGCAACGCCGCGCGGCAAACCTTGGCTGATCGCCACACAATCATCGCGACCTTCGCACCAACTCGTCAGGATCGCAAAGGAAAGATCAGTTTCGCCGCTGCCAGCCCGAGCGCGCCGCCAAGGAGCGTCTCCCATGCGCGGGCGGCGAGCAGCGAAATCGAATGCTCACCGCCGATCGCCAACGTCACGATCAGCGTGAAGGCGAATGCGCCGGAGGCGATGTCGTAGCGCTCGGGCAGCGCCATCGCGTAGACGATCATCGCGAGCGCGGCGGCAGCCCAGGCCAGCAACGGCGCGTGCTCGACGAGCGGCAAACACACGAGACCCAGCGGAACGCCGATCAAGGTGCCGATGATCCGCCGACGCACCCGCGCCGCCGTGCCGCTCGCCGATCCCGCGACGACATAGGTGCACGCGGTGATCGCCCACGCCGATTCCTTGAGACCGATCGCCTCGTTCAAGGCCACGACGATCAACGCGCCGCTTGCCGCCTGCAAGCCCATGATCAGTTCGGGCGCGAGTGCCCAACGGCCCGGCATGTCGACGGGTGACAGCACGGTGGTCGCCGGACGCTCAGCCGGGCCGCTGAGCATGCGCGGAACGATCGATGCGAGCATCGCGATCAGTGCAGCGACGAAGACCGCCGGCAGGTCCACGGGCGTCAGATGCGCGCCGTAGGCAAGCAATTGCCCGATGTAGACCTGCGAGCCGATTCCCGCCCCGAGAATGCCGAAACGCTTCAGATAGCCGACGAGGAACGCTCCCGTCACGAGCGTCAGTTCGGGGCCCGCGCTCGCAAGAGCCTGCAGGAGCGGCGCAAAGCCGATGAACATTGCCGCGCCCAGTGCGGCCGCGGCGCACAGAAGCGTCAGATCCCGGCTGGATTCGGGCCGCGTGAGCCGCGCCTCCGACACGCTTGCCCACAGCGCGAAACCAGCGGCCAGCGACCCGACGGACATCGCGCCGGGCAGATTGTGCATGATGTCCTGTAACGTCCCGAGCGCGGCGGCAATGCCGTAGGCGGTGACGAGCCGCAGGCCCTTGATCCGGCGATGCGTACCGGGATCGACCTGTTCCAGCCACGTGACGGCCGATCCGAAGGCCGTGAACTTGCGGCGGGTATGAGCCGGTTCGGCCCGGACGCAATCGCACGACGTGCCATTCGCGTGGTCGGCGCTGCCCGGTCGTTCGTTATCCTCGGGGATCGATTTTTGATTCACAGGCGTGTGCGTCGAATGGAAGTACTCGTGCGGCCAATGTCCGCGTGATACGCGCTTCAGCCGTCAGGCGAAAGCGGCTCGCGAGCCTAATGATCCACAGCCAGCGCTTTCAGGCGGGCCTCGCCCGCGTCTTTCGCGGCGGCGCGCGTTTCGTACGTACCGTCCGATACGAGCGAGCGTTTCACTTCACGGCTCTTGAAGTCGACCAGCGTAATCACCCACACGTACGCGCCAGTCTGCTCGGCTGTTTGTACGAAAGCCTGCACGTCGCTTGTGTTGTCCGCATTCATCTTGATCTCCGAAGAGGGTCACGCGAGAACCGATTGCGCCAGCCCCTGTGCCAGCCGGCTAATTATGGGAGCCGACCAATAATCGAACCGATTTCATCTTTGGTGAAGGCGCGCATTGTCTGCGTGCGGACATTGCCCGCCGAGCCCAATGCCAGACCAAAAGCGGTGAAGCTTTGATCGTCGGCGGCGTCGATGACCGTGACAATGTCATATTCACCCAACGTCCAGTAGATCTCTTTCATCTCGCA